>DATAWM010000078.1:0-23882 GCA_036267195.1 Steroidobacteraceae bacterium | reverse complement strand
GTACAGGCAGTCGAGCAGGTATACGACCACGACGATGCCCGTGGCCAGGTAGAACGGAATACCCCACCCTAACAGCATCAGCGCCAGCGGCGACAAGGGGGCGCGCGTCTCCCCGAAGAAGAATTGCACCCGGCTGAAGGTCGCCACCGCGGCCAGCAGCAGGATGCCCACCAGCAGCGGCGCGATCCACAGCGAGCGGTGCTCCCAGAATTCGCGCCGGATCTGCATCAGCAGCACTCTCACGCGGCTTCTCCGGCCGCCGCCGGCGGCTGCGGCTCGGACAAGCCCGCCGAGGCGGTGAGCTTGGCCACGAACAGATCGGCGATGCTGGGGGTGCGCACCTCGCCCAGTCCGGCCAGCGCCTCGCGCGCCTGGTGCTCGAACAGCATCATCGAGCGGCCGAATACCTCGCGCTCGTAGAATGGCCCCAGGGCGCGCGCGCTCTCGCCCTTGCCGGCCGCGACGTTCAGCTGCACGAAGCGCTGCGGCACCTCCTCCACCGGCAGGTCCAGCGCAACGCGGCCGCGGTCGAGGAACAGCACGTCGGTGAGCACGTTCTCGACCTCTTCCACCTGGTGGGTGGTGAGCAGAATGGTGCGCTCCTTATCCAGGTAGTCACTCAGCAAGGTGTCGTAGAACTCGCGCCGATAGATCAGGTCGAGGCCCAGCGTCGGCTCGTCGAGCACCAGCAGCCGGGCATCGATCGCCAGGATCAGCGCCAGGTGCAGTTGGGTGATCATGCCCTTGGAAAGCTCGCCGATGCGGGCGCGACGTGGGATGGTACTGCGCGCCAGCACCGCCTCGGCGCGCTTGCGATCGAAGCGCGGATGCACGCCCTCGACGTAGGCGATCGCATGCTCCACGCGCAGCCAGCGCGGCAGCACGCCGGTGTCGGCGATGAAGCAGATCTCGCTCATCAGCGCGTGGCGGTCGTGCGAGGCCTCCAGTCCGAAGACGCGCACGCTGCCGCGATAGGGCGTCAGGCCCAGCATCGCCTTGAGCAGCGTGGTCTTGCCGGCGCCGTTGCGGCCGATGAGGCCGACGATGCGCCCCGCCTGCACGCGAAAACTCATCCGATCGAGCACCGGCGGACCGCGCCCGTAGCGCTTGGTCAGGTCCTGCACTTCAATGATGTTTGCCATCGCCTCCCCCTGCCAGGTTCGGCGGCTCGGCGGCCGGATCGCCCGGTGCCGAATCGCCCGGGGGTACGCTCAGCAGCTCCTCGGCGGACAGTCCCAGCCGCGCGATGGTGGCGCGCACCTTGGGCCACTCGGTGTCGAGAAACCGCCGGCGCTCATCGGTGCGCAGTGCCGCGGCGGCGCCGATGTTGACGTACATGCCGCGGCCGCGGCGCTTCTCGACCAGCTGCTCGTCGACCAGCTGCTGGTAGCTCTTGAGCACCGTCAGCGGATTGATGCGGAATTCCGCCGCCACGCTGCGCACCGACGGCAGCGGATCGCCTTCCTTCAACAGGCCTTCCAGGATCATGGCGACCACGCGATCACGCAGCTGCCGGTAGATCGGCTGGCTGTCATCCCATTGCGCTTCCGTATCCACCCCGTGCGGCTCGTGCGTCGGCTCTTCGATCTGCTGCGTGATCGGCGCGCGACTGTAGCAGACCGCACCGCTCCTGCGCCGCCCGCGCCGTCAGGGCGCAGGCGGCCCCTCCCGCCGGCCTGCGTCAGCGCGACGCGACGACCGTGACGGTCGGCAGCGGCGCGGCGGCCTGGATCGACGTGGCAGGCTGCATCTGCGCCGGCTGGCTCACGTCGACCGCGCTGCCGATGACCTGCATCGTCAGAGCGGTGATGGCCACTGCGAGGCTCGCGCAGATCAGGGCCCTGAGGCCGTGGTTCCGAACCTGGCTGCCGTTATTGACGTTGTAAGTGATTGTGCTCATGGTGGCTCTCCGGTCGATTTCAGTCTCGTGTTCCGCTGTGCTAGTGATCATGTGTTGTAGTTAACTACAACACTAAGCGAAAGTCAAGCCCCGCTTAGAAGCGGTTGCCGGGAGCGCCAATCTCACTAAAATCAGCGCTCTTTTCCCCCGGAGTCCTCCATGAAGCAGCCACTGAACGTCGCGATCACCGGCGCGGCCGGCCAAATCGGATATGCCCTGGCCTTCCGCGTTGCAGCAGGCGGCATGCTGGGCGCCGATCAGCCCATCAATCTGCACCTGCTGGAGATCACGCCGGCGCTGCCGGCGCTCGGCGGCGTGGTGATGGAACTCAATGACTGCGCGTTCCCGACGCTCAACAAGGTGACCGCCACTGATACCGCGACGGTCGCATTCCGTGACTGCCAGGTGGCGCTGCTGGTGGGTGCACGCCCGCGCGGGCCGGGCATGGAGCGCAAGGACCTGCTGCTCGCCAACGCCCAGATTTTCTCCGCCCAGGGCCGGGCACTGAATGAGGTCGCCGATCCGTCCGTGCACGTGCTGGTGGTCGGCAACCCCGCCAATACCAATGCGCTGATCGCCAGCCGCAACGCGCCGCGCATCGACCGGCGCCGCTTCACCGCGATGACCCGCCTGGATCACAACCGCGCGCTCTCGCAGCTGGCGGAAAAGACCGGCACGCACGTCAATGCGATCAAGCGCATGACGATCTGGGGCAATCATTCCGCGACCCAGTACCCGGACATCAGTCACGCGCTGGTCGACGGCCGTCCCGCCAAGGGGCTGGTCGAGCAGCAATGGCTCGAGCAGCACTTCATCCCCACCGTGCAGCAGCGCGGCGCGGCGGTGATCAAGGCGCGCGGCTCCTCCTCGGCTGCTTCGGCCGCCTCGGCCGCGATCGATCACGTGCGCCTGTGGATGCTCGGTACCGCCGAGGGCGACTGGACCAGCATGGCCGTGCCCTCGGACGGCAGCTACGGCATCCCGGAGGGCGTGATCTACTCGCACCCGGTGACCTGCAAACAGGGCGAGTATCAGATCGTGCCGAACCTCTCGATCGATGAGTTCAGCCGCAAGCGCATGCAAGTGAGCGAGAACGAGCTGCGCGAGGAGCGTGACGGCGTCAAGACGCTGCTGACCTAACGAGGCGAACGCGTGGTCGGCGCGATCATCACCGTGTTGTTCATCGTCGCGGTGCTGTATCTGGCGCATCGGCGGGCACCGCTGCCGACGTTCGCGCTCAGCTTCACGGTCCTGCTGCTGGCCTACTCCGCGCTGGGCAGCCCGGCGCCGGTATGGAAGGCCATCCTGTGGGCGGCGCTGATGGTGCTGTGGCTGCTGAATGTGCGCTGGCTGCGCATCGCGCTGATCAGCCGGCGCTTCATGCGTACCTATCGCCGGCTGCTGCCGACCATGTCCGACACCGAGCGCGAGGCGCTCGAGGCCGGCACGGTGTGGTGGGACGGGGAGTTGTTCACCGGGCGGCCCGACTGGCGCAAGCTCGCGGCCGCCGCGCCGCCGGCGCTGTCGGCCGAAGAGCAGGCCTTCCTCGACGGCCCGTGCGAGGCGCTGTGCGCCATGCTCGACGACTTCGACATCACCCACCGCCGCGGTGATCTGCCGCCCGCGGTGTGGGAGTTCCTCAAGTCGCAGGGGTTCTTCGCGCTGATCATCCCCAAGCGCTACGGCGGGCGCGAATTCTCCACCTTCGCGCACTCCTGTGTACTGGTGAAGCTCGCCAGCCGCAGCGTCACCTGCGCCTCGACCGTGGCGGTACCGAACTCGCTCGGACCGGCGGAACTGCTGGTGCATTACGGCACCGAGGAGCAGAAGGACTACTACCTGCCGCGACTGGCGCGGGGGCAGGAAGTGCCCTGCTTTGCGCTCACCGGGCCGCGCGCCGGCTCGGATGCAGCGGCGATCCCGGACACCGGCGTCGTGTGCCACGGCGTGTGGCAGGGGCGCGAGGTGCTGGGACTGAAGCTCAACTTCTCCAAGCGCTACATCACGCTCGCGCCGATCGCCACCGTGGTCGGCCTGGCCTTTCGCATGTTCGATCCCGAGCACCTGCTCGGCGACAAGGTCGACATCGGCATCACCTGCGCGCTGATTCCGCGCGACACCCCCGGCATCGACATCGGCCGGCGCCACTTCCCGCTGAACATCCCGTTCCAGAACGGCCCGGTGCGCGGCCGCGACGTGTTCGTGCCGCTCGAATGCATCATCGGCGGCCTGGCGCGCGCCGGTGCGGGCTGGCGCATGCTGGTCGAGCAGCTCTCGGTCGGCCGCTGCATCTCGCTGCCGGCCAACGCCACCGGCGGCGCGCTCGCGGGTACCTTCGCCACCGGTGCCTACGCGCGTATCCGCCGGCAGTTCAATACGCCGGTGGGCCACTTCGAGGGCGTGGAGCAGACCATCTCACGCATGGTGGGGCTGAGCTACATCATGGAGGCCGCGCGCAGCGTCACCACCGCGGCGATCGACGGCGGCGAGAAGCCGGCCGTGCCGGCCGCGATCCTGAAGTATCACCTGACCGAGATGGGGCGGCGCGTCGCCAACGACGCGATGGACGTGCACGGCGGCAAGGGCATCATGCTCGGGCCGCACAACTATCTGGGACGCAGCTACCAATCGATTCCGATCGCGATCACGGTCGAGGGCGCCAACATCCTCACGCGCAACCTGATCATCTTCGGGCAGGGCGCGATCCGCTGCCATCCGTACGTGCTGCGCGAGATGAATGCAGCCCGCGATACCGACCGGTCGCGCGGCGTGGCCGCGTTCGACCGCGCGCTGTTCGGCCACGTCGGCTTTGCGATCTCCAACGCGGTGCGCTCGCTGCTGATGGCGCTCACGTTCGCGCGTTTCGAAGCGGTGCCGCAGTCCGGTCCCACGCGTCGCTACTACCAGCACATCGTGCGCTTCAGCGCCTCGTTCGCGCTGGTGACCGACATCGCGATGCTGATTCTCGGCGGTTACCTGAAGAAAAAGGAAACCATCTCGGCGCGGCTCGGGGACGTGCTGTCGATGATGTACCTCGCCTCGATGGTGCTGAAACATCACGCCAATCGCGGCCAGCCAGCCGAGGAGCTGCCGATCGTGGAGTGGTCGTGCCGGGAGCTGCTCTACCAGGCACAGGAGCAGCTGCACAGCGTGCTGCGCAATTTCCCCAACCGCGGGATCGCGGCGCTGGCGCGGTTGCTGGTGTTCCCGCGCGGGCTGACCTACTTTGCGCCGTCGGACCGGCTCGGCCGCCGTGTCGCCAACCTGGAAACGACCGACACGGCGACGCGGGCGGCGCTGAGCCGCTTCATCTACCGCACGGCCGAGCCCGGCAACCCGCTGGGCGCATTGCAGCAGGCGCTGGAGCTGGCCGAGCAGGCCGAGCCGCTGGAAAAGAAGCTGCGCGTGGAGGGGGTCAAGACCGGGCGTGTGACCGCGCTCGATCTGCCCTCGCAGATCGAGCAGGCGCGCGCGCTCGGCATCCTGTCCGAGCAGCAGGCGCAGCAGCTGGCCGATTACGACCGGCGCGTCATGGACATCATCAATGTGGATGATTTTGCAGCGCAAGAATTGGGGCTGGCGCAGGGGCCGGAGCGGCAACAGGAGCAGGAACAGCCGGGCCTGGCGCAGGAGCTCGGAACCTCCGGCGGCTGAACAAATCACTCGACCACTGCTCCAAGGTGCGTGAGCATGTACCTGCCGTCACGGATAATCGATGTCACGGACAACTGCACGGACGACTGATGAAGTGGTGAGCCCGCGATGTACCTGACCTTCTTCGGTCTGGCAGAAAAGCCGTTCGCGATCACTCCGGATCCGCGCTACCTCTACCTGAGCGCGCGGCATGCCGATGCGCTCGCGCACCTGATCTACGGCATCAACGAGGCCGGCGGCTTCATCCAGCTCACCGGCGAGGTCGGCACCGGCAAGACCACCACCATCCGCTCGCTGCTTGCGCGGGCGCCGAAGAATGCCGAAATCGCGCTGATCCTCAATCCGCGGCTGTCGGCCACCGAGTTCCTGCGCTCGCTGTGCGAGGAGCTGGGCCTGGGCGTGACCGACAGCGCCGAGAGCAACGCCAAGGAGCTGGTCGATCTGCTCAACCGCCACCTGCTGCGCACCCATGCACACGGACGGCGCGTCGTGCTGATCGTCGACGAGGCACAGGATCTGGCCCCGGAAGTGCTCGAGCAGATCCGGCTGCTGACCAACCTGGAGACCGAAACGCAGAAGCTGCTGCAGATCATCCTGATCGGGCAGCCCGAGCTGCGCACGCTGCTTGCGCGCGAGGACCTGCGCCAGCTCGCCCAGCGCATCACCGGGCGCTATCACCTCGACCCGCTGTCGCGCGAGGAGACCTCGGCCTACGTGCACCACCGCCTGCGGGTGGCCGGGGCGACCGCGGAGATCTTCTCGCGCGCCGCGCTGCGTGAGATCTATCGCGTCAGCGGCGGCATCCCTCGCGTGATCAACATCGTCTGTGACCGCGCGCTGCTGGGCGCTTATACCCTCGACGTGCACCAGGTGCCGGCCAACCTGGTGCGCCGTGCCGGCGGCGAAGTCTTCGGCCGCGAACTCACCCCCGCGTGGATGCCGCTGGCGCTGGCGGCGGTCGCGGTCGTGCTGCTGGCGGGCAGTGCCCTGGCGGTGCGGCGTTACGCGCCGCAGCTGTGGCCTGCGGGTGGGCGGGGAACGCTCGCCGGCGCCGCCCACGCGCGCCTGCTGGTCGACGCCTCGGTGAAACCGGGGCAGCCCCCGGCGGCGACCCCACATGGCAGCCCGGCCCAGCCCGCCGCGGCGGCCCAATCGGCTGCACCGGCCCAGCCGGCTGGATCGCTCCAGCCGGCCGGCTCGACACGGCCGAGCGCATCGGCACGGCCGGCTCAGCTATCCGATCCGCCCGGTCCATCGCTTGCGCCCGCGGCCGCGGCTGTCAGCGCAGCGCCTGCCGACACCGCAGATGCGGATGCAGCCCAGAGGCTTGCCACGCTGCTGCCCGCGCACCGTGCCGTCACCAGTGCCGACGGCGCGTTTGCCACGTTGTTGAGGCTGTGGAAGGCCCCCTACGTGCCGGGCAGGGCCGACGGCTGCAGCCAGGCAGCTCTCCAGGGATTGCAGTGCCTGATGCAGCGCGGGTCGCTGGCGCAGTTGCGGCTGCTGAATCGGCCGGCGATCCTGATGCTCAGGGACGACGACGGCACGGCTTACCAGGTGGTGTTACGCGCCATCGGCGAGGACACGGTAAAGCTGCAGCTGGGCGAGCAGGCTGCGAGCGTCGGGGTCGGCGACCTGACACACTATTGGTTCGGCGACTTCCTGCTGCTGTGGCACCCCTCCGGCAAGGACGCCGGCGCACTGCACGCAGGCATGCACGGCATGCCGGTGCGTCGGCTGCGCCGGCAGCTGCAGCGCTGGCGCGGGCTGCCCGGCGACGCTACCGGCAGCGACGTCTATGATGCGGGGCTGGCGCAGCTGGTCGAGCAGTTTCAGCATGCCAACCGTCTCACGGTCGACGGCATCGCCGGGATCGAGACGCAGGTCGCCCTGGATGCCGCGCTGGCCGCACCCGGATCGCCGCTGCTCGAGGCACGTACGACCGCGCCGCGCGCCACGCGAGGTAGTTGATGTCCTTCATTCTGGATGCGCTGAAGAAGTCCGAGGCTGAGCGTCAACGCCAGGCCGGCCCCACGCTGCTCGAGCTGCGGATCACGCATCCGCGGCGGCGCTACCCGCTGTGGTCGCTGCTCGTGGGCGCGCTGCTGGCCGTCAACATTGCCGTGCTGTTGGTCTTCCTGCTGCGCCGGCCGCCGGCGGTTGCGCCCGACAGCGCCCCGAGTGCGGCGATCACGCCCGCGCCCGCTGCCGCCGGCCCGGCGGCCCCCGCTGCCCAATTCCCTGCGACGGCGGCGACGGCGGCGAGCGCCGCGGTCCCCGTCCGCGCTGCCGCCGGGGCGACGAGCGTACCGGCGCTGGCGGCGCAGCCGGGCGACAGCAGCCCCCCGGCGCACGGCGCCGGCGCGCTGATTACCGCACCGGCCGGGGTGGGCAGCGCTGCGCCGGCACAGGCATCGCCCGGGCAGGGATCGGCAGCGCAGGCCTCGAGCAGCCCTGCCGACCTCGCCGACACGGCCCAGGGCCACAATCCGGCCGACTACGAGCCGGCGAGAGCCGCACCGGCTTCCCCGGGGGGCGCCGTGGATTATTCGAACCTGCCGAGCATCAGCCAGATCAGCGGCAACGTCCCGGCGATGCAGCTGGACCTGCTCGACTACTCCGAGCTCTCCAGCGAGCGCTATGCGCTGATCAACATGCAGCGGGTGCGCGAGGGCGATGTGCTGGCGGACGGGGCGCGGGTACTGGCGATCACCCCCAACGGGGTGGCAATGGACTATCGCGGCCAGGACTTCCTGCTGCGCCCGGGCGGCACAGCGCAGTAACCACCTCAGGCGCTCTGCTTCACCAGCCCGTGCAGGTCGAAGCTCGCGTCCGCCACCTGCTGCGCAGTCGGCGACACGTCGTGGTCGAGCAGGCGCTTGGCCAGCATGTGGTCGGAGATCCGGTTCAGCGAATCGACCGCCACCAGCCGCCCGGCGCAGAAATAAAACGCCGAGAACGCCGGCTTGTGCAGGTCGCCGCGGGTGATCACCTGGTCGTAGCCGTGGCTCAGGCCCGCCATCTGCAGCTTGACGTCGTATTGGTCGGACCAGAACCACGGCGTGGCGCTGAACGGGCGCTTGCGCCCCATCAGCGCCGCGGCCGCCGACTTGCCCTGCTCGACCGCGTTCTGTACCGACTCCAGCCGCTGCAGGCGCCCGTCCGGCAGCCGCCGCGCAGTGCAATCGCCCGCCGCGGCGATCACCGGATCGGTGGTGCGCGAGCATTCATCGACGATGATGCCGCGGTCGCAGGCCAGGCCCGCTTCCGCGGCAATGCGGTCGTCCGGCGCCACCCCGATGCCCACGACCACGCAGCCGGCCGCAAATTCGCGGCCGTCGGCGGTATGCACCCGCTCGACGCGATCGCCGCTGCCGCGCAGCTCCACCACCTGCGCATCGAATACGAATTCGACTCCATGGGCGCGATGCAGCCGCTCGAATGCCCCGGAAATCACCGGCGCCGTCACGCGCGACATCAGCCGCGGCAATCCCTCCAGCACCGTCACCTCGGCACCGAGCTTGCGCGCCCCCGCGGCCACCTCCAGCCCGATGAATCCGCCGCCGATGACGACCACCCGCTGATTCTCGGCCGCGCAGCGGCGGATCGCCTCGGCGATCGCCTGCGAATCGGCGATGCCACGCAGGTACAGCACCCCCTGGAGCGTCGCTCCCGGGACCGGCAGCGTGCGCGGCAGCGAGCCGGTCGCAAATGCCAGCTTGCCGTAGCGCAGCCGCTCGCCGTTGCCGAGCGTGAGCTCCCCGGCGCGCCGGTCGACTGCGGCCACGCGCGCCTCGAGCTTGAGCTCGATGCGGCGCCGCGCGAGCGCCTCAGCCCCACGGATCGCGAGCGAGACGGGATTGCCACCGCCGCCGTCGGCCAGCCACTTCTTCGACAGCGGCGGGCGCTGATAGGGCGGATGCGACTCCTCGCCGATCAGCAGCAAACCCCCGCCGAACCCCTCCTGACGCAGCGATTCGGCAATCTGCACGCCGGCCTGGCCGGCTCCCACGATCAGGATTGGCGCCTGTGAATTCATAGATCCTGCTGTATCCAATCGAACACCCGACCGAAAATCCGTTGGCAACGCCCAGCTCTTTCGCAGCTGCGGCGGTCCGCTCAGCTCTGGCGCTCCGGGAACTGCACCGTCAGGCCATCGAACTCCGGCCGGACGGTCAATTGGCAGGACAGCCGGCTGTTGTCGCGACGTTCGGCCGCAACGTTGCCGAGCATCAGCAGCTCGTCGTCCGACGGCGGTTCAAGCTGCTCCAACCAGGGTTCCTGTACGTAGCAATGGCAGGTCGCGCACGCCATGTTGCCGCCGCACTGGGCCTCGATGCCCTCCAGGCCCGCCTGCATCGCGGCGCTCATCACGCTGCGGCCGCTCTTTACCTCGAGCGTCACCGCGCGCCCGTCGGGCTCAATATACGTGACTTGCGGCACGGGTCACCAGAGTGAATGAAGGCATAACTACCTGAGCTCAATGATCTAAGGCGTTATAGGTTACCGTCCCCGACGCTCGCACGGCACCCACCGGGCGATATTTTCGCGAAAATAGCACGTTCGGCCCGTTAGCCGCCCCGGGGCCGGACGTGCCATACCCCGGGGCCCGTAAGGAATTGCCGGATGGCGGCCAACCGCCTCATCTTGATTGACGCGCGATCGCCAGGTCATGCATGGGCACGAGCGACATGGCGCTGAGCTCGACCGTTTATGTCTTCACGGTGCGTCTGGCGGATGCGGATCGCGGCGTATACGAGACGCTGACGTTGCGTGTGGCGCAGCACCCTTCGGAGAGCCCCGACTATCTGCTCACCCGCCTGCTGGCCTACTGCCTCGAATACACGGAAGGGATTGCGTTTTCCCGAGGTCTTGCTAATCCGGAAGAGCCTGCCATCGAGGTGCGGGATCTGACCGGCGCACTGCAGACCTGGATTGATATCGGCACGCCCGCGGCCGATCGCCTGCACAAGGCAGGCAAGGCGGCACGGCGGGTGGTCATCTACGTACATCGAGACGCCGAGCCCTGGTTGCAGCGCCTGCACAGTGAGCGCATCTACCGTGCCGAGGCCCTGGAAATCTATCAGATGGACCGGGACCTTCTGGCCGCGTGGGTGGCTCGCCTCGAGCGACGGATGGATCTCGATCTGGCGGTTTCCGAACGCCATCTATACGTATCCTTCTCGGATGTGACGCTCTCAGGGGCGCTCCAGGCACGCCGACTGACGCGATGAGCAGGGACCGATGAGGAAGAACGCCGTCCGGGCGTACGCTGGCGCCCCGGAAAACCATGCCACTTGCGCCCGCCTCGGATAGAATGTTGCCCCCCGGAATCATTGAGGAGCCCTGATTGTCCTCATTGACCGGGTTTTGAAGCGCCTGCTGTCGGTATTCGCGCGGTCGCGGTCCGGCGCGCAGCGCTCTCACCCATGTCGACCCTGTCTTGTCCTGCATTCGGGCGGACCGCGTCGACCTTGCTTCCGTGGACACTCATGCTCTCGACTTCCAATGTCGCGCTTCAATTTGGTGCCAAGCCGCTGTTCGAGCAGGTCACCGTCAAGTTCAGTGACGGCAATCGCTATGGGTTGATCGGAGCGAACGGCTGCGGCAAATCCACGCTCATGAAGATCCTGGGAAGGGAGCTGGAGCCCAGTGTGGGCGACGTCATGCTCCAAGTAGGCCTGCGGCTCGGGAAGCTGAACCAGGACCAGTTCGCCTATGAGGACGAACGCGTGCTCGATGTCGTGATGCAGGGACACGCAGAGATGTGGCAGGCGATGCAGGAGCGCGATCGGATCTATGCCGATGCGCAGGCCACGGACGCCGACTTCATCAGAGCAGCGGAGTTGGAGGGAAAGTTCGCCGAGTACGGCGGCTACAATGCCGAGGCGCGCGCCGCCGGCCTGCTCGTCGAGGCCGGTATTGCCGAATCGTTTCACGACGGCCCCATGCGCGAGGTGGCACCGGGTTTGAAGCTGCGTGTGCTGCTGGCGCAGGCACTGTTCTCCAAGCCCGATGTGCTGCTGCTGGATGAGCCGACCAACAATCTGGATATCCATTCGATCGGATGGCTCGAACGGGTGCTCAACGCCTACGACGCCACCATGGTCATCATCAGCCATGATCGGCACTTCCTGAACCAGGTGTGCACCCACATCGCGGATCTGGATTTTCAGCAACTGCGGGTCTATCCCGGTAACTACGATGACTTCATGCTGGCGTCCGTCCAGGCGCGTCAGCGGGTCGAAGCCGCCAACGCCAAGGCGCAGGACCGGATCTCGGATCTGCAGGAGTTCGTGCGACGCTTCTCGGCCAACGCCTCGAAGGCACGCCAGGCGACCTCCCGCCGCAGGCAGCTCGAGAAGATCCGGCTCGAGGAGATCAAGCCCTCATCCCGTCAGAACCCGTACATCCGCTTCGAGCAGGCCAGGAAGCTCTACCGCTCGGCGGTAACGGTGGACAAGCTGTGTTTCAGCTATCCGGATGCCCGGGTCGAGGTGCTGCGCAACGTCAGCTTTACGGTCGAGGCCGGTGAGCGGATCGCCGTCATTGGTCCACATGGGGTGGGCAAGACGACGCTGATGCGCTGCCTGGCCGCAGATCTGTCGCCCTCGGCGGGCGCCATCAGCTGGGTCGAGAACGCCCAACCCGGTTACATGCCTCAGGACCCGCAGGCGGAGTTCTCCGTAGAGATGGACCTGTTCGCATGGATGTCCCAGTTTACCGGCCGGGCGGACGATGACCAGCTCGTACGCGCGACGCTGGGCCGGCTGCTGTTCTCCGGTGATGAGACGAAGAAATCCGTCCGGGTCCTCTCGGGCGGCGAGAAGGGGCGGATGATCTACGGAAAATTGATACTCTCGAAGCCCAATGTGCTGCTGCTGGACGAGCCCACCAACCACATGGACATGGAGACCATCGAATCACTGCAGATCGGGCTGGAGAAATACCCCGGCACGCTGATCTTCGTCTCCCACGACCGCGAGTTCGTCGGCGGCCTCGCCACCCGCATCATCGAGCTGCGTGCGGACGGCGGCGCCGCGGATTTCAAGGGTAGCTACGATGAGTATCTCAAGTCACAGGGGATCGCCGCGTAACGCGTTGCCGCTCAGATCCTGAGCCTCGCGGATGTCATCAGCGAGCCGGCGCGCTGTAGCGCGGCGGCTCGTGAATTCCCCGGCGCACCAGCGTGGCCCGCAAGGGCGCCAGAGGGATCGCCGGCATCGAGCAGCAGGCGCGCCGAAGCCGCAGCCTGCTCGGCCTTGTTCCAGAGCTCCTCGGCGTTCAGAGCGGGCGCGGAGGCACAAACGCTAGCGCGACTACTATTGCCTCTGACCGCCCGATCTGGACTGGTCCGCAGATTCACCTCCCTGGATCAGGTATAGTGCATAGCTGATGTAATTGACGAATCCGCTCGGCGTCTTCAGGATCTTGTCCGGGTTCTGCATGGTCGGCAGCGCTGGGCTCGCCGTTGATTTTACCAGGGCCTTAAAGAACAATTGCACGTCCGCTTCTGTGGCTTGTCGCGCAAACACGGTGCAAACTCCATCATCTCTCGATGCCACAACGAAGCGGCCGCCGGCTCTCGCAATTACCCAAGTGCGACCGGCGATCCCACCCAGAAAGAACGAGGCGTTTGCCGCCGGAACTGCCTGGAATCCCTGTTCGTCGAGATCGGCGCGCAAGGCCTGAGGTCGGGCAAAGTGATTCATGCACGTGTCGCGGAATAGATTTACAAAGGTGATGGCACGCGGGTCGAATCCACTTGCCGCGCTCACGGACCCCACCCAATCCGCGGCAGTGGCAAGCAGCGCAATAGCAATGAGCGCAAGCGGTCGTCTCTGGCGACTGGGCTTCATAATTCTTCGACCCCCCCGGCCACTCACGGACTCCCGTGAGGATGGTGTAGTAGATGCATTCTGCAGTCAACGGCGCATGACGCGCGTAATTGCCGTGTAGTGATCGGCGCCGCGGAGCACGCGTACCGTTCCGCTGCAACCCCGAGACGGTATTGAGAGAATCGTTGGATGCGGCACTGACGCGGCCCGATGAGCGGGCGCTGTTTATACTGTGCTGCAAATGCCTGATACGCCAAGCCCCGAGAGCTGCACCTTTTGCGACCTGGTGGCCGGCCGGGAAATCTGCAGCATCGTCGCCGCTGATGAGTACACCATGGCCGTGCTCGACCTGCGCCAGTTTCATCCCGGCCACGTCCTGGTCATGCCGCACCGACATATCCCCGACATCCGTAACCTGGACGATCGAACTGCCGAGGCGTTGATTCGAATGGTCGTCCGCGCCGCCCGAGCGGTCGATAGCGTATTTCCGGGAGAGGGCCTGAGCTGCTGGCATTCGGCAGGTGCTGGCGCAAATCAGGAAGTTCCGCATTTGCACGTCCACATCCACCCGCGTCGTATCGGCGATGAGCTGCTGCGGGTCTACCCCACCCCGGCGCCCTGCCCCGACCGCGCTACGCTCGATGATTGGGCACGAAGGCTGAGAGATTGCCTCCAGGAGAATAGC
Organism: Steroidobacteraceae bacterium; assembly: GCA_036267195.1. Taxonomy (GTDB): domain Bacteria; phylum Pseudomonadota; class Gammaproteobacteria; order Steroidobacterales; family Steroidobacteraceae; genus FEN-1191. The sequence goes on along the minus strand of DATAWM010000078.1, from coordinate 9,805 downwards.
CCCTGACGATCACCCGCCCCCGGGGCGACGCTCCCGTCAGACGCCGCCGCCTGCCGGACGGCCGGCTCCAGGGGTATGCTGTGCCGTTTCCGCCCGAGGCTGTAGGTGTTGGACGCATGCGTTGTGGTGACGATCCGATGACCTGCGCCGCGTTGCGCCTCGCCACCGGTGTTGCCCTGCTGCTCGCTTGCTGTCCGATCGCCTGGGCTGCAAGTCCCCAGATCCAGTCGCAGGTGCGCGTCATCGGCTGCCCCGCCAACGAGCAGATCGGATCGGCGGGAATCCGGACAGGTCAATTGATGCCGGCCCCCGTGGAGCAGCACACGGCCGAGCAGCTCGCCTACTACGAGGCCGGACCCAGTCCGGGAGTCTTTGCCCCCGCGGGTTGGGCCTGCCGAGCCTGGTATGGATCGAGCGGCAGCGTTCTGGTCGTGACGCCCAAGCATCTTCAGCCACCCTACTTCCCGCTGCCGATGATCACCGGCCCCGCTGTCACGGTCACGACGTCGGACGGGGAAACCTCGGGACGCTTTCACGTCGCCATCGTGGCCGCGCAGCTCTTTCCGGTGTTTGGCAGCGCATTCATCACCCAGGTCCGGCAGGAGCATCTGCTGCCGGACTCGACTTTCGACGCGCAGCCCTATCCGGACGACCAGCTCAACTACCTGAGCGACCGCTTCGTGCAATACACCACGCCCCCGAATCGCGCCGGAGCGGGCACCGACGGCCTGTTGCAGCCGTCGGATTTGCCGATCAGCGGCTTGAGCATCCTGAACCCGGAGGCCCAGGTGCAGTCCTTGACCGAAGTTCGGATAAGACTGCCCGCCGGCCGGAACGTGGTCGTCGCGGCCATTTTGCAGCTGGAGACGGCCTGCGTGCAGCTACAGCGAGGCTGTCGAGGGCTGAAGTAAGGGCGCGTCTCTCCTCGCAGGCGCACCGTTCGGTGCTCGTCGCCGGCCAGCGGGTTCAGACCAGCTCCTTGCGAAACAGCGTCCAGCCCTCGTTGGGACGTGCGCCGAAGCGGCGGTAGAAATCGATCGCGCCGCGGTTCCAGTCGAGCACCGCCCATTCCAGCCGGCCGCAGCCGAGCTCGCGTGCCCGCTGCTCCAGCGCGGCCAGCAGCGCGCGGCCGATGCCGCGGCCGCGGTGGTCGGCGCGCACGAACAGGTCCTCCAGGTACAGGCCGGGGCGGCACAGGAAGGTCGAATAGTTGAAAAAGTACAGCGCGAAGCCGACCACCGCCTCGTCCCACAGCGCCACCATCGCCGAGGCGAAGCGCGGCTCGCCGAACAGATGGCGCCGCAGATCCTCGGCGCTGCCGACCATCTGGTAACGCAATCGCTCATAGTCGGCCAGCTCGCCGATCAGCGCGAAGATCGCAGCGACGTCGGCTGCTTGCGCGGGTCGCAGGCGCAGCATCGAAGGACTCCCGAGTGAGACGCGTCACATTATCGCACCGCCGCCGGGATGAGGATCACAGTTCCTGGCACCGCGGCCCGCGCGGAGCATCGTACGGACCGGTGGAGGGCTTACAGTCGGTCAAGAACCGCTGGTCGAATCACTTCAGCCGCATGGAACCGCGAGCGCCGTTGCCGAATTCTGCCCTCGCACAGCCGGCCGCGTCCGGCGCGCCGGGAGCGGCCGCGTGCCCGGCGATCGTTGCCCTGTCCGAGGATCACGCGCTGCTGCAGGCGCTGACGGTCGCCGTCATCGAGCACTCGCCGGTGGTCACCTCGCCGTCCGTCGATCGCTTCATCGACCAGCTGGTCGCCAACGGCGCCGAAGTCGCGCTGATCGATGCCGCCACTGCACCGTCCCCGCTGGACGACTTCCTCCGCGCGCTACGGCGGCAGTTCCCGCACCTGCTGCTGGTGCTGGCCGGCTCGGTGCAGCTGCAGACCGAGCTGAGTGCGCAGATTGCCGACGGCACGGTGTTTCGCTTCGCGCACAAGCCCGCATCCGCGCAGCGCCTGAAGCTATTCGTCAGCGCAGCCCTGAACAGCGCGGCGCTGAACAGGCGCCGCGCCTCCGCCCGGCCGCCGGCGGCCGGCGAGGCGCCGCAGCAGCGGCACGCGGTCGCGGCCGCAGTCTCCTCCGGGAGCGGCCGCGCATCGCGGCCGGCATGGCTGTGGCCGGTGCTGCTGGCCGCCACAGCCCTGGGCGCGCTCGCCGTCGGCTGGCTCGCCAGCAACTACTCCCTCTATCGCCATCCGCTGCCATGAACCCGCGGCTGCTGATCGTCGATGCCGAGCGCGAGCTGCGCCTCTGGCTGCGCCACCACGTAGAGATCCTCTGGCCGGACGGCACGGTGCTTGAACTGGAGCCGGGGGAGCTGGAGCAGGCTCATGCCCGCCACGGCACCACACGCAACCTCGACCTGATTCTGCTCGGCGTGCATTGTGGCGAATCGAGCGAATTTCCCAGCGCGGGACTGGAGCCGCTACGACGGCTGCGGCGCCTGGAGGAGATTCCGCCGATCGTGCTGATCGCCTCCGGCGGCAATGAGCTCTCGGCGGTGCAGGCGATGCGGCTCGGAGCGGCCGATTACCTGCCGCGGCGGCTGCTCAATGCACAGCGCCTGGCCACCTCGCTGCGCCTGGCGCTGCGGGCGCGCCAGCGCTCGCAACTGGGGGCGTCCGCGCCGCGCCGCTCGCTCGATGCGCTGCAGCTCGCACTGCCGCAGTACTCGGTGGTGCGCCGGCTGGGTGAATCGGCGCGTGCCGTGGTGTACCTGGCGCACAGCGCGGTGCTGGGCCGCTACGTCGCCCTCAAGGTGAGCAAGCCCGCCGCCACCGGTGGGGCCGAGGACTCGCGCGAGTTCGCGCGCGAATATGCCGCGATCTCGGCGGTGCAGGATGCCTCGGTGGTGGAGATCTACGATTACGGCTATCACGCCGGCCGCGAATTCATCGCGATGGAATACTTCCCGTGCGGCGATCTGAAGACGCGGCTGCTGCAGCTGATCACGGTCGCGGAGAGCCTGGAATATGCCCGGCGCATCTGTGCAGCGCTGGGGGTAATTCATGCGGCCGGGCTCATCCACCGCGATCTGAAGCCGCCCAATGTGATGTTGCGCGAGGACGGCTCGATCGTGCTGATCGACTTTGGCCTGGCCCGGGGCATCGAGAGCGGCGGACGCGTGACCGCGGCCGGCGTGCTGCGCGGCTCGCCGTACTACATGAGTCCGGAGCAGGCGCAGGGCCTGACGCTGGATGCGCGCAGCGATCTTTACAGCCTCGGTGTCATCCTGTTCGAGATGCTCTGCGGGGCCAAACCATATTCGGGCAACAGCGCGGTGGAGGTCATGCAGCAGCACGTGCGCGGGGAGCGCCCGCCGCTGCCTCCGGAATGCGGCTCACTCGAACCGCTGCTCGATGGCCTGATGGCGCGCGAGCTCTCGCAGCGCTTCCCCGACGCCGCCGCGGCACAACAGGCCCTGGCCGCGGCCGCCGAGCTGCCGGCGGCGCCGAGGCTCGCGCTGAAGGCACGGCCGCAGGCGGCGCAGCCGCAGGCAGCATCGATGTCGGCTCCGGTCGAGCCGCTGGATGCCGCGGTGGGCCTGCCGTGAAGGAGGCGCAGACATGAACGAGGCCGTGGCGCGCGTCCTGCCTGCGTCGGTACAGCTCGAGCTGGACAACCTGCGCGACCAGCGCGACCTGTATCGCTCGCTGCTGCTGTCCGAACCGGCCAAGCTGGCCGTCTTCATGACGCATGCACTGGAGCACGTGGAGAACATCCGCGTCACGCTGCGCACGCCGACGCGCGACCCCGTGGCCTTCCGCGGCAAGATCGAGCACCTGGTCGATGAGCTCACCGCGCTGGGCGAGGCACTGATCGGGCTGCATCTGCCCACCGTCGGCGCGCGCCAGATGCAGGCACTGACGGCGCTGCGCGAGGTCGAATCCCGCCAGGCGGCCACCGGCAACGACCTGCTGCCCGCCATGGTGGTGCTCGAGGAGCTGTGCAGCCATCTGACCGTGGCCGCGGACTGCGTGGCCGTGCACGTGCCACTCGAGACCCACGAGCCGGCCGCCCTGGAGCTCGAGTCCAGCCAGCGCCGCTCGCAACTGAGGCTGGCGGCGGCGCTGGAGCAGATGGCCGAGAAACTCGCGGCCGATCATGGCAAGCGGGTCGGCCTGGTGACCATGGGCCTGGAGGACATACCGGCGGAGTGGACCGGCCCGTTATTCGATCTGCTCGGCCAACTGGTGCGTAACGCGATCGAGCACGGCATCGAAGAGACCGGCGTGCGCGCTGGGCGCACCAAGCCGCCGATCGGCACCCTGGTGATCGAGTTCATCGACTGCGGCGCGCACGGCTACGAGCTCAACGTGCAGGATGACGGCGGCGGGCTCGACGCCGAGGGCATCGCCGCGGCCGCGATCAAGCACGGCCTGGTACCCGCCGGCGGCGCTCAGGGGCTCGGACCCACGCGGCTGGTCAGCCTGATCTTCCAACCCGGACTGTCCACCGCGCCGGCCACGCTCGACGGCAAGGCGCGGCGCGGCCAGGGCATGTGCATCGTGCGCGATCATGTGCAGCGCCTCGGCGGCCGGCTGCAGTTCTCCACCAAGCGCGGCCATTTCACGCGCTACTGCATCACGCTGCCGCCGCTGGCAACGGGCGAATCGTCCGGATAGAACCAGGGCCGCCGATCCGATAGGCTCGCAGCCATGACGCGGCGCGCCTCCCGCCTGGCAGTTGCGCTTCCTGCGCTCCCTGCGCTCGTTGCGCTCCTGGGCCTCGCCGTGCCGGCGCTGTCCGCGGCGGCCGGCTGCACGCTGCAGCAATTCGCCCAGATGCCGGTGACCATGGTCGGCGCCAAGCCGGTGGTGTCGGTGCAGATCAACGGCCGCCAGACACCGCTGATTGCCGACAGCGGTGCATTCTTCAGCATCCTTACGCCCGCGAGCGCCGCCGAGCTGGGCCTGGCACTCTATCCGGCACCATTCAATCTGGTGGTCGCCGGCATCGGCGGGAACGCGAGCATCCGCCTGACCACCGTACGGCAGTTCGCCTTCTCCGGCGTCACGGTCCCCAACGTTCAGTTCATCGTGGGCGGCAGCGAGCCGGGCGCCGGGGCTGCCGGCACCCTTGGCCAGAATGTGCTGCGCATCGCCGATGCCGAGTACGATCTCGGCGACGGTGTCATCCGCCTGTTGCGGCCACGCAATTGCGGCCGCGCGGCGCTGGCGTACTGGGCCGCCGCGCCCAGCTCTACACCGGTCTCGGTGCTGCGCATCGAGCCAAGCAGTCCGGGCGCTCCCTGGACGATCGGCACTGCGCGGCTCAATGGTGCGCCGATCCGGGTGCTGTTCGATACCGGTTCGGCGGTATCGTTGCTGACGCTACGCGCCGCCGCCCGCGCCGGCGTTCGCCCCACCGATGCGGGCGTGGTGCCTGCCGGGCTCACGCACGGAGTCGGGCGCGGAACCGTACGTACCTGGATTGCTCCGTTCCAGAGCTTCCAGATCGGCGATGAGCAGATCCTTCACACCCGCCTGCGCATCGGCGACCTCAATCTCAATGACGTCGACATGCTGCTCGGGATCGATTTCTTCCTGTCCCACCGCATCTACGTATCCAACAGCCAGCATCAGCTGTATTTCACCTACAACGGCGGTCCGGTCTTCAACCTGGGCGCGCCACCGGCGCCTGCATCCGCGGTGCCGGCAACGGCGACGGCAACGCCGCCGGCACCGGCGCTCCGCGGCGAGCCCACCGATGCCGCCGACTTCGCCCGCCGCGGCAATGCATTCGCCGCGCGCCGCGAATTCGCGCAGGCCATCGCCGATCTCACGCGCGCCTGCCAGCTCTCGCCGAACGATCCGGAGTATTTCTACCAGCGCGGCCTGGTGTATCGGGATGATCGGCAGCCGGCCGTGGCGATGACCGATTTCGATCGCGCGCTGATGCTGCAGCCCGACGACGTCGAGGCACTGGTCGCACGCGCTCAGCTGCATCTGGTCAACCGCGATCGCGCCGCGGCCGGCGCCGACCTCGACGCCGCCGCCCGCCATGCGCCCGGCCAAGCTGACATCCTCCTGGCCATCGCCGATGCCTATCAGCGCGCCGATCTGCCGGCCGCGGCGATCGCTCAGTACGATCTGTGGATCGCGGCCCACGCTCAGGACGCGAAGATGGGGGGCGCGTTGAATGGGCGTTGCCGGGCCCGGGCGCTGGCCGGGCGTGAGCTGACCCAGGCGCTGGCGGACTGTAACGCCGCGCTGAAGATGGACCCCGGGGTCCCGCAGTTCCTCGACAGTCGCGGACTCGTGCGGCTGCGGCTCGGCCGGCTCGATCAGTCGATCGCGGATTTCGATGCGGCGCTCAGGCAGGAACCTCGCAACGCCTGGTCACTCTACGGCCGCGGCGTGGATGAGCTGCGCAAGGGCATGAAGGGCGAGGGCGAGCGCGATATCGCGGTGGCCGTTGCACTGTCGCCATCCATCGTCGAGCAGGCCAGCGGACACGGCATCACGCCGTAGCGTGGCGACTCCGCGCAAGGTTCCGCCGCGGCATCACGAAAACGGATTCGGCGCCGCCGGCTCCTCGGGCAGCGGAATGAACTCGTCGTGATCCAGATCCGGCAGCTTCATGCGGCTGGCACGCCAGTCTGCCTTCGCCTGCGCGATGCGCTCCTTCGATGACGATACGAAGTTCCACTCGATGAACCGCTCGCCCAGCGGCTCGCCTCCGAGCAGCATCACGATCGCGCTCTGCGCCGCCGTGAGTTGCACCGTCTGGCCGGGTGCAAACACCAGCATCTTGCCCGCATCGAAACGGCGGCCGTCGACCTCGACCGATCCGGTCGCGACATAGGCCGCGCGCTCGGAATAGTCCGCCGGCAGCGCCGCTGTCGCGCCGGCTGCCAGCACCGCGTGTACATAGAACATCGGCGAGTGCACCGCGACCCGTGCCGTCCGGCCGAACAGGCTCCCCGCCACCAGCCTCATCCAGGTACCGCCCTCCTCGAAGGTCGGCAGATCGTCCGCGCCATGGTGCGCGAACACGGGGTCGGTCTCCTCGATCTCGAGCGGCAGCGCCACCCAGGTCTGGATGCCGTGCAGGGGCCCGCCCTGCGCGCGCGCCTGCTCGAAGCGCTCCGAATGCGTGATGCCCCTGCCGGCCGTCATCCAGTTGACCTCGCCGGGACGGATGGTCTGCGCCGAGCCGACGCTGTCGCGGTGCACGACCTCGCCGTCGAACAGGTACGTCACGGTCGAGAGCCCAATGTGCGGATGCGGCCGCACGTCCGCGCTGCGGGGAATGCCGGGCGCGAGGTTCAGCGGCCCGAGATGATCGAAGAAGATGAACGGGCCGAGCATGCGCCGCGCGCCGACCGGCAGCACCCGGCCGACCTCGATGCCCCCGCCCAGACTGCGGCGGCGCTGATCAATGACGAGCTCGAGCATCTGTCCTCCTTCGGCCTGACGGTGCCCCGCCGCCGCACGCGCCACGCAGGTAGCGCGCCGGATCGGCGCCGCATCAGCGACACATTCTACCGCAGACGCCGGTCACGGCTCGCAGTCGAAGACGACCATTCCCCCGCGCGCATCCCCGACCGCCAGCCGTGCACCGTCGCGCGAGAAGCGCAGCAGGCTGCACTCATCGGCCAGCAGGTGCGCGTCCTGCGGCGTATCGCCGCCGCCGACGCGCCACAGCAGCAGCCGCCGGTCACGCGCGGCCGACACCAGCCACGTCCCGCTCGGCCGGAAGGCAATGGCCGTGATGCGCTCGGAGTGCGCCTGGTAAGTCAGCGGCCGCGACCCCTCGGGCCCCTTGCCGCTGAAATCCCACACTGCCAGCGTGCTGCCGGCGGCGGTCGCCAGGTAGCGCCCGTTCGCGCTCCACTCGGCTGCGAACACCCGCGAGCCGTAGCCGGCCATCTGCGACTGCGTGCCGGTGGCCAGATTCCACAGCAGCACTGCACCCTCCTGCAGCCCCGCGGCCAGCAAGCGCCCGTCCGGATTGAAGGTGGCGCTCAGACAGGCGCCGCGAATCGTCAGGTCCTGCGACTGTGGCGGCGACTGTAGCGGCGACGGCGACGGCGGCCGGTACAAGTGCACCCCGCCGTTGCCGGCCGCGGCGATCTCGCCGGACTTCGGCCGCCAGGCCAGCGCCGCGATCGCGCCGGCCTGCGGCGCATAGCGATGGCGCAGCTCGCCCTGCTCGTCGATGAGGCTCAGCACCCGTGCGGTTGCCACCGCGAGCCAGCGGCCGTTGTCAGCGAACGCGAGCCGCTCGCTCCATTGCCCGTCCGTCAGCACCGGCCGGGAAGTTGCCGTGCGCGCATCCCACAGCCGCACGGCGCCGTCCTGTCCCGACGAGGCGAACAAACGCCCCGCCTTCTGCCACGCCACCGCCAGCACCCCGCCATCGTGGGCCTGCAGACGCCGCAGCGGCGGCCCCGGCGACCCCGCCGTGCCGGCTGAGCCCGGCGGCGGCGATGAGCCCTCGCGGGCATTGACGGCATCGACGGTAAGCAGCATCAACGCGCCGTCGGCCAAGCCCACCGCGAGCATGCGGCCGTCGGGCGACCACGCCGCGTCGACCGGGTATTCGGGCAATTCGATGCGATCGCGCGGCCGCAGCCGGCCGGCGCCGGCGGCCACGCCGCTGCGGCCGCCGCTCACGCGATGCAGCCCTCGAGCCCTACCTCGAGCTCGTGGCGGTCCAGGTTGCGGCCGATGAATACCAACCGGCTCGAGCGCTCGGCGCCTGGCGCCCAGGCACGCTCGAGTTGCCCGTCGAAGGTCATGTGCACGCCGTGAAACACGTAGCGGCGCGGCTCGTCCTTGATGTTGAGCACGCCCTTCATGCGCAGGATGTCCTGGCCGCGGCTTTGCAGCAGGTAGGAGAGCCACTCATTGACCTTGTCGGCCGCCAGCGGCCGCGCCTCGATGAGCCCGATCGAGCCAATCTCGGGCTCGTGATGATGCGAGCCGAAACTGCGCTGCGCCGCCGGCACATGCGCTTCGGCACCACCCTGCAGCTGCAACCCGAACTCCGCCGGTGCGTGTTCGGTGAACAGGGCCCAGCACCCGCCCGCGGGCAGCTCGAGCTCGAACGCGGCGGAGCGCGCCAGCTGCAGCCGGCAGCGGCGCTGCGGCACGACCGTGCCGCCGGCGGCCACCACCAGCGGCTCGGCCTCGAACAGCCGTGCGGCCGGCTCGATCAGCGCCTCGATCGCAGCAGCGTCATCGCCCGCCGCCGGCAGCACCACCACGTCGACCTGCTCGAGCGCGGCGGCAGCAGCATCGTGCTCATGCTCATGCTCATGCTCGTGGTCGTGGTCGTGGTCGTGCTCATCCGGGGATGCCCCGGTTCGCAGCGGCCGCCGCCCGGCGCCGAGCCGATAGATGCCGGCCCACTCGAACGGACGCACCGGCTCGAGGAAGGCGCTGTCGTGCGTGAGCGCACGGTCGAGGTCGAACGCGCCGAGGTTCAGCACCCGCTCGAGCGGCACGTTGGCCGCCTGCGCGGGCATCACTACCGCCGTGCCATTGATCGCACGCAGCCGCTGCTCCACGCGCGCCAGCGCCGCGGGACTCACCAGGTCGATCTTGTTCAGCAGGATCACGTCGGCGAACGCGATCTGATCGAGCGCGATCGCAGTGGTGGCGAGCTGCTGCTCGAGATGACGCGCATCGGCCAGCGTCACGATCGCATCGAGTACGTAGTGCTCCTTGAGCTCCTCGTCGACGAAGAAGGTCTGCGCCACCGGGCCCGGGTCGGCCAGCCCGGTCGTCTCGATCAGGATCGCGTCGAAGCGGTCACGGCGCCGGCGCAGCTGCGCGAGGAT
>DATAWM010000077.1:0-53954 GCA_036267195.1 Steroidobacteraceae bacterium | reverse complement strand
GCTGCACCAGGGCAAGATCGCCGAGATGAAGACCGGCGAGGGCAAGACGCTGATGTCGACCCTCGCGGCCTACCTCAATGCGCTGGCCGGCCAGGGCGTGCACGTCGTCACGGTCAATGAGTACCTGGCGCAGCGCGACGCGGACTGGATGGCGCCGGTGTACCGCTTCCTCGGCCTCACGGTCGGGGTGATCCGCAACGCGCAGGACTCGGACGAGAAGCGCGCGGCCTACGCCTGCGACATCACCTACGGCACCAATAACGAGTTCGGGTTCGACTACCTGCGCGACAACCTCGCGTTCCGGCTGGAGGATCGGGTGCAGCGCGAGCTGACCTTCGCGATCGTGGACGAGGTCGACTCGATCCTGATTGATGAGGCCAGAACGCCGCTGATCATCTCCGGGCCGGCCGAGGAGAGCACCGAGATCTACCTGTCGATCAATGCGCTGGTGCCGCGGCTGACCCGCCAGGAGGCCGAGGAGGGTCCCGGGGACTTCTCGGTCGACGAGAAGCAGAAGCAGGTGCACCTGACCGAGGAGGGTCACGAGCACGTCGAGCAGCTGATGCTCGAGGCGGGGCTGCTGCGCGAGAGCGAGAGTCTGTACGACTCCACCAACATCCGCCTGATGCATCACCTGAATGCGGCATTGCGGGCGCATGCGCTGTACAAGCGCGACGTGGAATACATCGTGCGCGGCGGCGAGGTCATCATCGTCGATGAGTTCACCGGGCGCACGATGCCGGGTCGGCGCTGGTCGGACGGCCTGCACCAGGCGGTCGAGGCCAAGGAGGAAGTACGGGTGCGCGAGGAGAACCAGACGGTCGCCTCGATCACCTTCCAGAATTACTTTCGCCTCTACCGGAAGCTCTCGGGCATGACCGGCACGGCCGACACCGAGGCGCCGGAATTCCACCAGATCTATGGCCTGGAGGTGGCGGTGATCCCGACCCACCGGCCGATGATCCGCAAGGACCATCCGGATTCGGTGTACCTGACGCAGAAGGACAAGTTCGAGGCGATCATCGAGGACATCCGCGACTGCGTGAAGCGCGAGCAGCCGGTGCTGGTCGGCACCACCTCGATCGAGACCTCGGAGTTTCTCTCGGGCCTGCTGAAGAAGGACGGTATCGCGCACGAGGTGCTCAACGCGAAGCAGCACGAGCGCGAGGCGCACGTGGTCGCCCAAGCGGGCCGTCCCGGCGCGGTCACGATCGCGACCAACATGGCCGGCCGCGGCACCGACATCGTGCTCGGCGGCAGTCTCGAGGTGGAGCTGACCGCGCTGGCCCGGACGGCCGAGCCGGCCGCCGACCCGGACGGCAGCGATACGGGCAATTCCGATCAGGCCGATGCCGCGCCCCCGCAGCCCACCGCGGTGGCGCTGCAGCCCGCTGCGGTGGATCCGGCGGCGGCCGCGGCGGCCGCGGCGGCCGCGGCGGCCGCACAGGCGCTGGAGGTCGCGAGCGAAGCGGCGCGTGCCGCGTGGCAGCAGCGGCATGGCCAGGTGATCGCCGCAGGCGGCCTGCACATCATCGGCACGGAGCGGCACGAGTCCCGGCGCATCGACAACCAGCTGCGCGGACGCTCGGGCCGCCAGGGCGATCCCGGCTCTAGCCGGTTCTACCTGTCGATGGAAGACAACCTGATGCGCATCTTCGGCGATCCCAACCGCACCAAGCGGTTGCTGCAGTTCGCCGGCATGAAGGAGGGCGAGGTCATCGAGAGCGGCATGCTCTCGCGCCAGATCGAGAAGGCGCAGCGCAAGGTCGAGGCGCACAACTTCGACATCCGCAAGCAGCTGCTGCTGTTCGACGACGTCGCCAACGATCAGCGCAAGGTCATCTACCAGCAGCGCACCGAGATTCTCGGCACCGCCGACATGAGCGGCGCGGTGCTGGACATGTTCGATGATGCGGCGGGGAGCGTGTTCGATGGCTTCGTCGCGCCGACCAGCGGACAGCACGACTGGAACCTGGAGGGCGCGCAGGAAGCCCTGCGGCGCGACTTCAACGTGGCGGTGGATCTGAAGGCGTGGCTGGCGCAGGATCCGGCGCTCGAGGAGTCGGCGCTGCGCGCGCGCGTGCTGGAGGCGGTGCGCCAGGCCTATCAGCAGAAGATCGAGCGAGTCGGCACGCAGATCATGCGCTACCTGGAGCGCGAAGTGGTGCTGCGGGTGCTCGATCAGCAGTGGCGCGATCATCTGGCCGCGATGGATTATCTGCGCCAGGGTATTCACCTGCGCGGCTACGCCCAGCAGGACTATCGCTACGAGTACAAGCGCGAGGCCTTCGAGATGTTCTCGGCGATGCTCGGGCGGGTGAAATTCGACACCGTCTCGCGCCTGGCCACCCTCGAGGTGCGCACCCAGGAGCAGATCGACCGTGAGGAGGCCGAGCGGCGCGACCGGCTGATGCGCGCGCTGCAGGCGCAGCACGCGGAGATGCAACCGCTGCTGGGTGGAGCGGAGATCGAGCTGACACCCGGGCCCGCGATGCTGGGTGCGGCGGGCGGCTCGGGGGGCGGGGCGGCAGGCGGCCTGGGAGCAGCGCCGGCAATGGCTATGCGGCCAGCCGCAGCCGGGGTGGCACGGGGGCCCGCCCGGCCGCGGGCGACGCCCGGGACGAACGGCGCGGAGCCGCCGGCGACGTTCGTGCGCGAGGGACGCAAGGTCGGGCGCAACGAGCCCTGCCCCTGCGGCTCGGGCAAGAAGTACAAGCACTGTCACGGCGCGCTGGCGAGCAGTCAGTGAACGCGCCGGCAACGGCGGCACGGGTCGTCGCCGCAGTACTGCGCGATGCGGCGGGCCGGGTGCTGATCGCGCAGCGGCCGCCCGGCAAGCACATGGCCGGCTACTGGGAGTTTCCCGGCGGCAAGGTGATGCCGGGGGAGAGCGCCGTGCAGGCGCTCACGCGTGAGCTGGCCGAGGAGCTGGGCGTGCGGCTGCTGGGCTGCCGTCCGCTGCTGCAGCTGCGTCATGAATACGAGGACCGCGTGATCGAGCTGGACGTGTTCGTCGCGGACGAGTATCTGGGCGTGCCCGCGGGGCTCGAGGGCCAGGCGCTCAAATGGGTGGCGACCGCTGAGCTCGCCCGGGAGGCGCTGCTGCCCGCGGATCGGCCGATTGTCGAAGCGATGGCGGCCGCGGCATGATTCACCACTCACACCGATGAGGTAATCGGACATGGCCGAGGACACCGGTTTGCCGGACATTCAGCTCGATAGCGCCGGGCTGTACCGCGAGGATATCTTTACCGATCGCAGGGCCGGAACCATCCGGCGCCTGATCCCGGTCACCACGGACGGCAGCACCGACCCGGCGCGGCCGGTGCTGTACTCCGGCCAGACGCAGCTGCTGACCCCCAATGGGGTACTGCCGCTGGGCTTCGAGATCGAGGCCAATTCGCTGCCGGAGGCGATCAGGAACTTTCCGGCGGCCGTGAAGGAGGCGCTCGAGCAGGCGATCGACGAGGCGCGCGAGATGCGGCGCGAGTCCGCCTCGCGCATCGTGGTGCCGGACGTCGGCGGCATGGGCGGCCCGGCGCCGCTCGGGGGCGGCGGGGGCAAGATCAAGCTTTGAGGGTCGCGCGGGGCGCGGGGGGCATGCAACGGCGAACAGGGGCGGGAAGAGGGATGGCCGGTGCCACGCGAGCACTTTCTGTGATGAAAGTGCTCGTGTGGTACCGGCCATCCCTCATCGCACTGTTGGTCGCCGCATGCGCTTCGTGCGCCTCCGCGGCACGCGTTGCCGGCCTTGCACCTGCACCCAGCCCCGCGCCCGTGTCCGCGCCCGCCCCGGCCCCGCCTGCTGATCCCGCCTCCGTGATGGCTGGTCCCTGGCACTATCCGCCGGCCGAGCGCGGTGCGGTGGTGGATGACTACTTCGGCACCCGCGTAGCCGATCCGTACCGCTGGCTCGAGCAGCTGGACTCGCGACAGACGCGCTCCTGGGCGGTGGCGCAGAACCGGCTATCGCAGCCGTGGCTCATGGCGCTGCCGCAGCGCGCGTGGATCCAGCGCCGCCTGGGCGCGCTGGTGGACTATCCTCACTTCGGCGTGCCGGTACACGAGGGCGCGCGCTATTTCTTCACCTACAACTCCGGGCGGCAGAACCAGAGCGCGCTGTATGTTGCCGGCGAGCTGCCGGTCGCCGAGCACCTGCCGCCGCTCGCGCGGGTGCTGCTCGATCCCAACACGCTGAGCGCGGATGCGACCGTCTCGCTGTCGGATTTCGTGCCCGACCCGCAGGGCCGCCGTGTTGCCTACGCGCTCTCGGACGCCGGCAGCGACTGGAGCAGCTGGCATGTGCGCGATGCAGTCAGCGGGCGCGACCTGCCGGATCTGATCCGTTTCACCAAGTTCACCACGGTGTCGTGGGCGCGCGACGGCTCCGGCTTCTACTACAGCCGCTACCCGGTGCGCGCCGACGGCAGTGGTGATGACCAGCGCCAGGCGGTCATCTACTTCCATCGTCTGGGTGAGCCGCAGTCGCTCGATCGGCTGATCTACGCGGTCACCGACCATCCGACGCGCGTGCCATACGGCACGGTGACCGATGACGGACGCTACCTGGTCGTCAACGTCGGGGAGGGCACGCTGGTCGACGGCATCGTGGTGCTGCCGCTCACGGCCTCCGGCGCGCGGCTGCAGCGTGCAGCGGATGGCGCGGCGCCGGCACCGATCCGGCTGCTCTATCGCTTCGACGGCATGTATACCTTCATCGGCAGCGAGGGCGATGAGCTGTACTTCACCACCACCGCGGCCGCGCCGCGCACCCGCATCATCGCGGTGGACGTGCGTGATCCGCGCCCGGCCGCCTGGCGCACGGTGGTGCCCCAGACCGCCGACGTGCTGTCGCAGGCGAGCCTGGTCGGCGGACATCTGATCGCCGTCTACCTGCACGATGCGCACAGCCTGGTGCGGGTGTACGACCGCCGGGGCGGCGCCGAGCGCGATATCGCGCTGCCGGGGCTGGGCAGCGTGGCCGGCTTCCAGGGCCACGACTACGACCGCGAGACGTCTTTCTCTTATACGGATTTTTTCACCCCGCCGCGGATATTGCGCTACACGCTCGCGAGCGGGGTCGTGGCGGCCCTGTGGACGCCCGCGCTCCCGGCCGATCTGAGCCCCTACGTGACCGAGCAGGTGTTCTATACCAGCCGTGACGGCACCCGGGTGCCGATGTTCCTGGTGCATCGGCGCGGCCTTGCCCGCGACGGCCGCGCCCCGGTGATGCTGTACGGCTACGGCGGCTTCGACATCGCACTCACCCCGGCCTACAGCGCGACCGCGCTGAGCTGGCTGATGATGGGTGGTGTCTACGCGGTCGCGAACCTGCGCGGCGGCAGCGAGTATGGAGAAGCCTGGCACCTGGCCGGCTCACGGCTGCACAAGCAGAATACGTTCGATGATTTCATCGCCGCTGCGCAGTACCTGATCCGCGAGCGCTATACCCAGCCGGCGCGGCTGGCGATCTCCGGCGCCAGCAATGGCGGCCTGCTGATCGGCGCGGTGATGACGCAGCGCCCCGATCTGTTCGGCGCCGCGCTGCCGGCCGTGGGGGTGCTTGACATGCTGCGCTACCAGACTGCCAGCGCCAACGCGCGCCAGTGGGCCTCGGATTACGGCACCAGCGATGATGCGGCCGACTTCAGGGCGCTGTACGCGTACTCGCCCTACCAGAACGTGCGCCGGGGCACCTGCTATCCGCCGACGCTGGTCACGACCGCCGATCATGACAATCGCGTGGTACCGTGGAACAGCTATAAATTCGCCGCGGCGCTGCAATGGGCCCAGGGCTGCGAGCATCCGGTCCTGATCCGCATCGAGACGCGCGCCGGCCACGGCGCCGGCAAGCCGCTGTGGATGCAGATCGAGGACTACGCCGATCAGTGGGCGTTCGCTGCCGAGGCGCTGGGGATGCCGGTACCGCGGGAATAAATACCGCGGGAGGCGAGTCAGCCCTCGGTGTCCTCGTGGCCCTGATGGGGCTCGCCGTGGTCCTCAGGTAGCTCGCCGCGACCGGTTGCACCCTGCGCGGCGTCGTCCGCCGCATCCCCGGCGATCGCGCGCTGTTCGGACAGCCAGGCACCCAGGTCGATCAGGCGGCAGCGCTCACTGCAGAACGGCCGGAACGGAAACGCATCGGTCCACTGGATCGGGCGTGAGCAGGTGGGGCAGGCGAACCGCCGGGCCACGGTGAGCCTCAGGGACAGCACACCAGCGTGAACGGTACGTCGGCTTCGGTCTGAGTGGGACGCTGATCGATGCCGTGCCATTCCAGAAAGCGCAGGTTGCACCGATAGTGGCTGCCGCTGATCTCCGGGTATAGCGGCGTCGTTCCCGACAGGCCGATGCGCAGCAGCTGGTAGGGCGTCTCGCGGTCGAAGTTCACGTTGAAAACCCCGCCGGTGGCGACTTCCTCGCGGGCGCGGCCGTTCTGGCGCGTGAGCCACAGCACCTCGGCGATCGCATCGCACAGCGGACGCAGCAGCGTGAGCCACTGGCCGAAGGCCTCGGTGCGGCTTTCGGCGGCCTGATTGAGCCAGAAGAAGTAATCCGGCAGATCGAACTCGCAGGTGCCGCCCGGTATCGCACTGCGGTGCTTGATCGAGGCGAGGAACTCCGAGTCCCGCAGCGGCTGCAGCCAGCTCGAGCCGACGCCGCCGAGCTCGGTGCGCAGCCGTCCCAGGTTGGTTATCAGCGCGCGCAGGCGCGTGCTGTCGATGCCCGGGCGGTGCTGGAAGTCGTTCAGCAGCGTCAGGTGGTGCTCGAGCTCCTTGAGCACGTCGCTGCGCACGTCGCCGCGCGCCATGATGGCGAGGATGTCGAGCAGGCTGCCCACGGCAGCGCGGCTGCCCCAGGCGCTGGCCTTCTCGTTGTGGTAAAGCGCCTGGCTGTAGAGGAAGTCCAGACGCAGAAAGGTGCGCATCCGCTCATTGAGCGGCTGTTCGAACACCGTCGGTTCCGGCGCGGTGGCCGCCTGGGTCGCGAGCTCTGCCATCCGCCTATTGTGCTTGAGGCGCTCGGCGCACGTAAACGCCCCTGAGGCCGATTGAGCCTGGTGAGGGCTCGTCCAGGCGGGGGGCGGCGCCGCTAGACGGGGTCGGCGCCGGCGAGCTGCCGATATTTCTGATCCAGTGCGTTGATCTTCGACCCCAGGGCCTGCGGGCCGGCATCGTTGAGAATGACATCATCAGCCGCCGCAAGGCGTTGTGCCCGGGTCGCCTGCGCCGCGAGCATGGAGCGCGCCAGCTCCGGGGTGATGCCGTCACGGGCCTGCAGACGCTCGATCTGCAGTGCTTCCGGGCAGTCCACCACCAGGATACGGCCGAACCGTGCCTGCGAGTGGGTCTCGACCAGCAGCGGGATCACGTGAATCTGGTACGGGCCGCCGGCCTGCTGCGCCAGGACCTCGGTTTGCGCACGCACGGCCGGATGGGTGAGCGCCTCCAGCGCGCGCCGTTCCGCCGCGTCCTCGAAGACCAGCCGGCGCAGCACGGCGCGGTCGAGGCTGCCGTCGTCGCGCTGCAAAGGCACGCCGTAGCGCCGCAGGACCTGCGGGCCGAAGCGCTCGAGCACTTGCGCCAGCAGCGGCGTACCGGGTGCCACGGCCTCGCGGTAGACTTGATCGGCGTCGATCACCGGTACGCCGAGCGCGGCGAAGTCTCGTGCAACCAGGCTCTTGCCGCTGGCGACGCCGCCGGTCAGCCCGACGCGCAGCGCCATCAGCCGCGCGGGGCGTACAGCCCCAGGTACGAGGAAACGATCTGCGGTCCCCACATCAGCGCGAGCCAGCCGGCGGCGGCGAGGAACGGGCCGAACGGAATCGGGTTGCCGCGCCGGTGGCGCCGCGCCAGGATCAGCGCGATGCCGACGATCGCGCCGACCGCGGCGGCGAACAGCACCATCGGCAGCAGCATGCGCCAGCCCAGCCACGCGCCCAGCGCCGCCAGCAGCTTGAAGTCGCCGTAGCCCATGCCTTCCTTGCCGGTCAACAGCCGGAAGGCATGATAAACCGCCCAAAGCGCGGCATAGCCGATCGCAGCGCCGGCGATGGCGCTCACCGGGTCGACCGGCAGGCTATGTCCGCCAGCTCCCCAGCCGCTCAGGCTGGCCAGCAGGCCGAGCCACAGCAGCGGCCCGGTCAGCGAGTCCGGCAGCAGCTGATGATCCAGATCGATGCCGGCCAGTGCGATCAGGAACCACGTGACCACGGCCGCACAGGCCGCCGGCCAGCCGAAACCGAACCGCCAGGCCACCAGCGCGGTTGCAACGCCGCACAGCAGCTCGACCGCGGGATAGCGCGCACTGATGCGGGCATGGCAGCTGGCGCAGCGCCCGCGCAGCGCCAGGTAGCTGAGCACGGGGATGTTGTGGACGGCCTTGATGGGTGCGCGGCAGGCGGGACAGACCGAGCGCGGTACCGCCAGATTAAAGGGGGGGGCGGGCTGGATGGGCGGGTCCGGCACGGCTGGTTGGGCCGGCGGGGCTTCTGCCAGCTCGGCGCACTCGTCGCGCCACTGCCGCTCGAGCATGATCGGCAGCCGGTAGATCACCACGTTCAGGAAGCTGCCGACGATCAGGCCCACGACCAGCGCGACCGCTATGAACGCGGCCGGCGAGCCTGCCAGCAGCCCGAGCACGCGCCTAGACGACCTTGCCGAGGTTGAAGATTGGCAGATACATCGCCACGACCAGGCCGCCGACCAGCACGCCCAGGATCACCATGATCATCGGCTCCAGCAGGCTCGACATGCTGTCGACCGCGGCGTCGACGTCTTCCTCGTAGAAGCCCGCGACCTTGCCGGCCATGGCATCGAGCGAGCCCGACTCCTCACCGACGGCGATCATCTGCACCACCATGTTGGGAAAGATACCGGTATTTTCCATCGCGCGCTGCAGGCGCTGGCCGGTCGCGACCTCGTCTCGCATCCTCAGCACGGCATCTTCGTAAACGATGTTGCCGGTGGCGCCGGCCACCGACTGCAGCGCCTCGACCAGCGGCACGCCGGCGGCGAACATGGTCGCCAGCGTGCGCGCATAGCGGGCGATCGCGGCCTTGTTGAGGATCGGGCCAATGATGGGCACCTTCAGCGACATCCGGTCCAGGAACTGCCGCATGGTGCGCGAGCGCTTGTGAAAATAGATGAAGGCGTACACGCCGATGCCGATCACGACAGCGAGGTAGATGCCCCGGTGCTGCACGAACTTCGACAGGTTGATGACCATCTGCGTGAACGCAGGTAGATTGGCGCCGAAGCCCTGGTATAGGCTCTGGAACTCCGGGATCACGAAGATCAGCAGGATGATCGTCACGATGAATGCGACCGCGAGTACCGCGGCAGGGTAGAACAGCGCCTTCTTGACCTTCTTCTTGATCGCCTCGCTCTTCTCCTTGTAGGCCGCGATCTTGTCCAGCAGCGTCTCGAGCGCGCCGGCCTGCTCGCCGGCCTCGACCAGGTTCACGAACAGATCATCGAACTGCAGCGGATGCTTGGCCAGCGCCTCGTGCAGCGAGGTACCGCCTTCGATATCGGCCTTCATGTCGAGCACCAGCTTCTGCACCGCCGGCTTGTCGTGGCCGGTACCGATGATCTCGAATGCCTGCACCATCGGGATGCCAGCGCCCAGCATGGTCGCGAGCTGGCGGCTGAAGATCGCGATGTCCTCGGCCTTTACGCTGCCGCCGCGGGACCTGAATGACTGGGCCTGCTTCTTGATCCGGGTCGCCGCGACACCCTGGCGGCGCAGGTCCGCCTTGAGCGCCTGCTCGCTCGGCGCGACGCTGCGTCCCTTGACGCGCTGGCCCTTCTTATCCATGCCCTCCCACTGGAAGGACACGTCCCTCTTGATGGTGCGGATTGCGGTCGTTGCTTGCGCCATAACTAATTCCCTGTCGACGAGCTACTCGATCGTCACGCTGTTGATCTCTTCGAGGCTGGTGAATCCGTTCTTCACCTTCTCCAGGCCCGCGCGGCGCAGGTCCCAGACGCCCTCCTTCTTGGCCTGATCATCGATATCGATCGCGTTGCCGCCGGCCATGATGAGGCGCCCGATCTCATCGGTGACTTCCATGACCTGGTAGAGGCCCGTGCGGCCCTTGTAGCCGTCGGTGCAGCTGCCGCAGCCCTTGGGGCCGTAGATCTTCAGCCCGGCGGCGATGTCGCTCTCCTGGAAGCCCTCCTTGCGCAGTGCCTCGGGCGGCACCTCGAGCAGCTGCTTGCACTGCGGGCACAACCGGCGTGCCAGCCGCTGCGCGATGATCAGGCTCACGGAGGTCGCGATCGCGTATGGCTTCACCCCCATGTCGATCAGACGTGTGAGGGTCTGCGGCGCATCGTTGGTGTGCAGCGTGGAGAGCACCAGGTGGCCGGTCTGCGCCGCCTTGATCGCAATCTCGGCGGTCTCCAGGTCGCGTACCTCGCCGACCATGACCACGTCCGGGTCCTGGCGCAGGAAGGCGCGCAGCGCGGAGGCGAAGGTCAGACCGACCTTGTTGTTGACGTTCACCTGGTTGACGCCGGGAAGATTGATTTCGGCCGGATCCTCCGCGGTGGAGATATTGGTGTCCTCACGATTGAGGATGTTGAGGCCGGTGTACAGCGACACGGTCTTGCCGCTGCCGGTCGGCCCGGTCACCAGGATCATGCCCTGCGGCTTGGCCAGGTGCTTGAGATACAGGTCCTTCTGGAACGGCTCGTAGCCGAGCGCCTCGATGCCGAGCATCGCCTGCGAGGGATCGAGGATGCGGGTGACGATCTTCTCGCCGTACAGCGTCGGGCAGGTGCTGACACGAAAGTCGATCGCGCGCGTCTTCGACAGCCGCATCTTGATGCGCCCGTCCTGCGGCACGCGGCGCTCGGCGATGTCCAGGCGCGCCATCACCTTCAGGCGCGCGGCGATCTTGCCGGTCAGCTGCACCGGCGGCTGGGCGATCTCTTTCAGCACGCCGTCCAGGCGGTAGCGCACGCGGAACATTTTCTCGAACGGCTCGAAATGCACGTCGGAGGCACCGCGGCGGATCGCATCGAGCAGCACCTTGTTGACGAAGCGCACGATCGGCGCATCCTCAACCTCGTCGCGGCCGACATCGCCGCCGACCTCCTCATCGCCGCCGGAAACTTCCAGGGCCTCCAGATCGACGCCTTCCTCATCGGAGAGGTTCGGCATCTGTGTGTCGACCTGCTCGATGGCCTTGTCGAGCAGCTTCTGCAGCTTGTCGTCCTCGACGACGATCGCCTCGACCGCCAGGCCGGTCTGGAATTTGATCTCATCGATCGCATGCAGGTTGGTCGGATCGGCCACCCCCAGGAACAGGCGCTTGCCGCGCTTGAACAGCGGCAGCACGCGGTGCTTGGCCAGCAGTTTGTCGGAGACGGTGCGCACCGCTTCGAGATCGATGGCGAGCGCGTCGAGATCGAGCAGCGGCACGCCGTACTCGGCGGAAGCGGCGATCGCGATGTCGCGCGCCTTGGCGGCGCCGCCCAGGATCAGCTGTGTCACGAAGCTGGTCTTGCGCTCGGCGGCACTCTGCATTGCAGCATGCATGCCCGACTCTTCGACCACCCCATCTTGCACCAGCCGTTGCGGCAGGCCGCTGAGGTTGGTGCGGGGCAGGTTGAGAGCCAAAGAGCCGTTATCGTTCATGGACTTAGCGAGGCACCGACGGGCTTTTGGAGGCGGCCTAGTGTTCTGAAGGAAACCGGTCGAGAAATGTCAAAACTGACGCCGATGGTTACATATCGGCACCGCGGGCTGCGTGACTGGCTTCCCAAAAGAAGAAGCCCCTCCGGGGAGGGGCTTCGAGGTCTGCGAGAACGCAGTGCAGTCGTTATTCGAACTGGATTACTTGCACTGAGTCGGGACGTACTTGGCCGGGACCGTTCCGTCGGTCGCTGCCATGCCCTGTGAGGTCGCAGTTGCATTGCTTAAGGACGTACAGGCCCAGTCGATATTGCCGGTTGCCCCTGAAGCGAGAGCCGCCCCACTCACGTACGGCGACAATAGAATGTCGTCGCCGCTGATCTGCGGTATGGCGGCCGAGAATGTGACCGTGATGACACCGGTGTCGGGTGCGATGGCTACGTTGCTGACGTACTTGGTAGCCGCGAAGCTGGTACCCCAAGCGGTAGCGGCAGCGCTGACACCGGCCATGTCATTCGACTCAAAACCTTCCGCGACAGTGGTCTCGGCCGAATCCGCCAGGCTCAGGCCTTCCGTCACCTTCGCGCGGACCGTGTAGTCCTGGTAGGCCGGGATCGCGATCGCAGCCAAGATACCGATGATCGCAACCACGATCATCAGCTCGATCAGTGTGAAACCTTTCTGCATCTTCATGACCATGGAACTCCGTGTAGTTAGTGGCTGCGGCTAAGCAGCCGCTGTGCAGTCAGATAGCAATGCTTGTGCCAAGACGGGGTAGATTCATAGGTGCTTGTGTCACCGAGGGATTTTCGTGAGGCATTTCCGCTTTTGACGTAACCACTGGTCGCGTCTGACGACATGGATTGTCCCCCCGGGTCACGTTGTGACGCAGGTTGTCAGCTGCGTCAGCCAGAGTCATCCCGATCGCGCTGAGGTCCAACTCCCGAGGCGGTGAACAGTCTTCCGGTGATCCGCGACAGCACCGGCGAGAGGACTCATCCCCAGCAGTGCAATCGCACACTGCCATGCGCTCGAGCGCGCTGTGATCTCGCCGTGAGGGCTCAACGAACTGTCGAGACGATCACATCGGCGCGCAGTCCGTCGCTGAGATACTTCAACTGCTGTGGCCTGTTTCGCCGCGAAAACCAGCGACAAATGAATTCAACTGCACGCTCCGTCGCCCCGTGGATATTTGATCCGACACGCGGGGAACTTGATCGTGCCCCGGTAAGGCACGCGTCTGTTCTGGAGCTGACCATTCTCATGCCGTGCCTCGACGAGGCCGAAACGGTGGCCACGTGCGTGCGCAAAGCCTGGAGCTTTCTTGAGCGCACCGGCATTGAGGGAGAGGTTCTTGTAGCGGACAACGGATCCACTGATGGATCGCCTGAGCTGGCCCGAGGAGCAGGTGCGCGGGTCGTACGCATCGACAAGAAGGGCTACGGCAGCGCATTGATCGGCGGAATTCAGGCAGCCGTTGGCCGCTACGTGATCATGGCTGACGCGGACGACAGTTACGATTTTTCGCGGCTCGATGCCTTCGTCGAACGCCTGCGGGCCGGCAATACGATGGTCATCGGTCACCGTTTTCGCGGTGGCATTCGGCGGGGTGCGATGCCGCTGCTGCATCGTTATCTGGGTAATCCGGTGCTGAGCTTTGCCGGACGCCTGCTGTTCTCTTGCCCCATCGGGGACTTCCACTGCGGCCTTCGCGGCGTGGAGCACGCGGCCGCGTTGAAGCTGGGTCTGCGTTCCCCTGGCATGGAATTCGCGAGTGAGATGATCGTCAAGGCTGTCCTTGCCGGTTGGCGAATCGCCGAAGTGCCGACTGTACTGTCACCCGCAGGGCGCACCCGGCCGCCGCATCTGCGCAGCTGGCGTGACGGCTGGCGTCACCTGCGCTTCCTATTCATGATGAGCCCGCGGTGGTTGATGTTGTATCCGGGCGCGTGTCTCATCGGGGCCGGCGTTGCGGCCGAACTTGCGATTCTACACGGACCCGTAATCATCGACGGTGTGGCTTTCGATATCCACACCATGCTGTACGCCGCCGGCTCTACCATACTCGGCGTACAATTGGTGCTGTTCTCGCTGATGGCGAGGACGGTCGGTGTGCTGAAAAGCCTGCTGCCCATGACGCTGCCGTTGGCGCGCTTTCTGCGCGTGTTCTCGCTCGAGCGCGGCATCGCTCTGGGCATGTCGCTTGGCGCTGTCGGCCTGGGACTGGCGGTGCGCTCGGTGGAGAGTTGGGCGCACGCGCGTCTCGGGGCGCTCGACCCTGCAACCATGATGCGCGTGGCGATCCCGTCGGTCACCTTGATGCTCGCAGGCGCCGAGATCTTCTTTGCGTCATTTCTACTCGGATTCATCGATGTCCGCCCGACGTCTAGCGGCGAAGCATGAGCGCGTCCGAAGACACGGTATTGCCGGCGCTACAGCAATATGTACGTGTCGCCGGGGAAAGCGATGTTGTCGCGGCGTACCGCCTGCCCGTCTACATCGCCTGCGTCGTGGTGGCGCTGCTCACCAATTATCATCTCGGCAGGGACCTGGCATGGGATACGCTGAACTACCATCTCTACGCGGGATTCAGCGCCGTCCATAATCGCTTCGGCCAGGATTTTTTTCCGGCCGGGATGCAGTCATATCTCAATCCCTACGCCTACGTACCATTCTATGCCCTGGTAAGGGCTGGGCTGTCAGCTCTGGAGATCAGCTCCATTCTGGCAGTCGTGCAGAGCGGTATTCTCTGGTTGATCTACGAGCTTGGCCTCCGCGTCTGTCCGTCCGAGGATCGCCACACCCGGGTGATCGTGGGAATATGCGCGGTCGCGTTGGCGTACGTCAACCCGATCCTGATGCAGCAGTTCGGTTCGACGTTTGCCGACATCACGACGGGAGAGTTGGTGGTTGGCGGTTGGTTGCTGCTCGCCGATGCGATACGTTTTCCCGGCGCGAAGCGGATCGTCTGGGCGGGGCTCATCCTCGGTGCGGCGACCGCTCTCAAGATGACCAACTCCGTGCATGCAGCGGCTGGCTTTGCCGTGCTTGTCATGCTGCCGGTAGCTTGGCGCCGACTGATCCGCTCCGGCCTCATCTATTGCTGCTCGCTGGCGGCCGGTTTCGTAATTGTCGCGGCTCCGTGGTCGTGGCAGCTCGAGCGCACGTTCGGTAATCCACTGTTCCCACTTTTGAACAATGTGTTCCGTTCGCCGGCGTTTACGACCGCCTCACTGCAGCATTACCGCTTCATTCCCGACAGCTTTGCCGATGCTCTGTGGCGCCCGTTTGAGCTCATGAAGCCGATGTTCATGGTGGACGAGGAACTGCGTGCACCGGATCTGCGGTATGCCGTGCTCGCGCTGCTGCTCATTGCGCTGTTGTTGCGCTGGCTATGGAGGCGTTTAGGACCTCGAGCGGGCGCAGCGGCGGCTGCGCCGCTCGCCCCGGCTGTCCGCGTATTGGCGGCGCTCGGTTGCGGCGTCGCAGCGGACTGGACCGCCTGGTTGACTGTCTCGGGTAACGGTCGCTATTTCTTGCCGATGGCGTGTATCACGGCGGTAGTGGTCATCGGTCTGCTATTTCATCTTTGTGCCAACCGGCCAAAAGTAAGGAATTACGTGCTGGTCGCGATGTTCGCGGTCCAAGCCGTGCAGTTGTGGGCAGGAACGGAGTTCCGCTGGAACCCCGCACGCTGGAGCGCCGGTCAGTGGCTCAAGATCGATGTTCCGCGCGAGCTGGCGCGGCAACCCTACCTTTATCTGACCCTTGGGGTGCAATCCAATTCCTTTGTCGCCCCATATCTCGCCAGAGGCTCGGGATTGGTCAATATCTCCGGCGACTATGTGCTCAGCGAGCAAGGCGCGATCGGGGCGCGGATCGATGGATTGATTGAGCGATACTCGCCTCACGTGCGCATGCTCGTGCGCGGCAGCCAGCTCTACGAGAACCGTCGCGTCAGTCCGAGTCGGGCCGCGGTCGACGATACGCTGAGCCGATTCGGGCTGCATGCGGACGTCGACGACTGCCAGAGAATCACGGTGCGCGGTCTGCCTCCCGACTTGCAGATCCAAATCGATGATGTAAAACCTCCCCCCGAGGGACCCCCTGATACGACCTACCTGATAAGTTGCCGCGTCGTGGCAGACCATTCGGATCGCTCCGCGGAAATCGCCGATCAGCGAGCCGCAGAGATGGTCCTCAATCGCGTCGAGGATACCTGCCCATATCTATTCCAACCACGCGGTCTCGCGACCGAGCACGTCGGCCACTCCTGGCAGCGCCTGTACATCAATACCGATCTGAGGCTGTGGGTTAGCCGCGGCTGGGTTAAATTTACCAATCCGATCCGCGGCGACGGCGTCTTCTTCATTGGCCGCGAAAGCGATTGGCTAAAAGCCCCGATGCGCATGAATTGCGGTCGTCGCGCCGAGCACTACTTTGCGACGGTAATCGGCTCCGCCCCGGCGGGATCCTAGATCTATATGCGGGAGGGGTACGTTCGGGTCCCGTCCGCGGGGCAACTGGAGCCGACGCCGACGTCACCGCCGCCGCGGCGAGTCGACGTCGACCGAGCCTTCGAATTGTTGCGGTTCGCAATCATCGGCGGTCTATCGGCAGCTTTGAATTTCGCGATCATCATCTTTCTGACATCGTGCCTGGGTTTGCACTATCTCTTGTCGATCACGTCCTGCTTCGTGATCGTCACATTCGTCAGCTTCTGGTTCAACCGCGTGTGGACTTACCGGAAGCGGCGAGGCGCCGCGAGGGACGATCTGGCCCGTTACCTGGCCATGACGGCCGCCCAGTACGTGGTGTGTCTCGGTGGCTGCGGCGTCTGTGTCGCCATGTTCCATGTGCCCTACCAGTGGGCGGTCCTTGTTCTGACGATTCTCCTTGCTCCGCTCAACTACCTGCTTCATCGTCGATGGAGTTTCAGATTGAAGTGGATCGACCAAGGCACGTAGGACCGCGATGATCAACGCCCAATACAATGTCGCGAAAGCAGGTTCGCTTCCGGTGCGCATCGCCGGGCATCAGCGACAGAAGATGTATCGTGCGTTCCTCGAGCTGGGCATCGAGCCTACGGACACCATTCTGGACATAGGGGCTACAAGTGACCGCTCATATGAACATTCGAACTATCTTGAGGCGTGGTATTCCGCGCCCGAAAGGATAACTGCCGTCGGCTTGGATGAGGACGCAGACTTTCTCACAAACCGCTATCCCGGGCTCGAGTTCGTCGTGGCCAGCGGGTGCTCCCTGCCGTTCGCGGACAAATCTTTCGATTTCGTGCATTCCAGCGCCGTGATCGAACACGTCGGCAGCCGGGACTGCCAGACGGCCATGCTCTCGGAGGCGCACCGCGTAGCTCGCAGGGCTGTTTTCCTGACGACGCCGAATCGCTGGTTTCCGGTCGAATTCCACACCGTTTTGCCGCTGGTACATTGGCTGCCGGCGGGATTGTTTCGAGCTATTTTGCGAGCCGTGGGGAGGGATTTTTTTGCATCGGAGCGGCATCTGAATCTGCTTTCAGCCAGACAGCTGAGACGCATGGCTGAGGTGGCTGGGTTTCCAGAGACCGCCGAGGTTCGAGGTGTCCGATTGTGTGGGCTGGTCTCCAATCTCCTGTTCGTGCTCAGGAAGTCCGGCCGGTCCTGACGGTTCCCGTGTGGTGGTTCGTCTGAGCGCCGGCGGTCGCGATCGATTGCCTCCCTCGTATCGAGACTCCAGACGGCTTCACGCGACGTAAAGACGCGAACTGCGCCACAGTTCCTGAAGCATGTCCGCATCTACACTCCGCGTTATGTAGCTTTTTTGTGCGCCGTGGGTAACCAGCACTACCAGCCATATCGATCGTTACTCCTGTCTCGCGATGAGCTGGGCGAGCTTTGTAGATTGTCGCCGAACAGGGCGTTACTCGATGTTGCGTGGCTGTGGATCCAGATCGCCCTTGCGTGGACCGTCGTCGCAGCGTTCTCGACCTGGTGGCTGTACGCGGTCGCGGCCGTCTTTGTCGGCAATCGCTATTATTCTCTCTACATCATCGGTCACGACGGTCTGCACCGCAGATTGCACGACCGCAGGCACCTAAACGACTTGTTCAACGACCTGTTCGTGCTTGGGCCGATCGGTGTCGTCACACATTTGAATCGTCGCAATCATATGACTCATCACATCACATTGCATTCGGAATACGATCCCGATGCATACAAGTATCGGCCACGTCATCGCCTGACTTTGGTGCAGTATGCCTGGTCGCTTACCGCGCTACCGTATGTGCTGCGGGCGGTCACCAATGTTTTCCGCAGGTCGCCGCGTCGTGGAAATGATGCGGAGCACTACACGGCGCGCGACCTGTTCATCATCCTGGGGTGGCAGGTGCTGCTCGCGTGGTTGTTGCTGGTGCTGTTTGGCTGGTGGGGCTATTTCGTGATGTGGTGGATCCCTGTCTATGTGTTCACCTTCGCGACTGATTTGACCCGGGTCTTCTGCGAGCACTCAGTTGCACGGGACGATCCAGTTGCTCTGCACGAACGGTTGATCACGTTTGAGGCCAGCTCGGTCGAGTTGGCGCTGTTTGCGCCGATGAACATGAACCATCATGCGGCGCATCACCTCTGGCCGGCGATACCGTACTACAACCTACCGCGTGCAAGCGCGCAAATGCGGTCGCACTATTTGCGACTTCCCGCCGGCGTGCCGCCACCCGGTACGCGGCGGTCCTACATTCGCTGGCTGTTTAGGCGCCTCGGACCAGTTGGTAGCGTGACGACTTGAACGCGGCCACGTATCTGGCGGCGCAGCCAATGGTCGGCACGACATCGTTGCTGGATTGCGCGGTATGCGGCGGTCGATCGTGGCGCGAAGTCGGTCGGGCGCAGGACTATGAGTATGCAACCTGTAGCAATCTTTGGGCATTTCGGGTCTGTCTGCAGTGTGGCCACGTTCAGATCGATCCCCTGCCCGCTCCGGAGACTCTGCGTATCATTTATCCGGCTAACTACTATTCATATCAGATGGAGAAGAGTATCCATCCGATTGCACGCTGGGCCAAACTCCGGTTGGACCGCGCCAAGTTCAAGTGGATTACTGGAGGAATGAGAGGACCGGTCGCCAGTTATCTCGACGTTGGGTGCGGGGACGGCCGTTACCTGCAGATGGTAATCGGTCAAGGTACAGACAGGGATCGCGCGTACGGGGTCGAGCTGGACGCACATGCGGTGCAAACGGCGAGGGCGAGCGGCCTGAACGTGGTACAGAGCCGGATCGAGGACGCAAGCGGACTTTCGCCGGATTCGTTCGATTTGATAACGATGTTCCACGTCATAGAACATGTTGCTAGCCCGGGCGAGGTGGTTGCACGGCTGCGGGAACTGCTACGGGAAGGCGGTTTGCTGGCAGTCGAGACACCCAATTTCGACTGTATGGATGCGCGGTTATCTGGCAGACGTTTCTGGGGCGGATATCACGCTCCACGGCATTGGCATCTATTCACCAGCGCTTCTT
This sequence comes from Steroidobacteraceae bacterium, assembly GCA_036267195.1. Taxonomy (GTDB): domain Bacteria; phylum Pseudomonadota; class Gammaproteobacteria; order Steroidobacterales; family Steroidobacteraceae; genus FEN-1191. The sequence continues at coordinate 34,802 of DATAWM010000077.1, read as the reverse complement.
TGTGCCGGCTGCTGCTCTCGCACGGCTTTACGATCGAGCGGCAGCGATTTCAGACAGGCCATGCCTTTCTGCTTTGGACGCTTCATCATTGGCTCAAATATGGAAAAGGACGCAACCGGCTTGCCGCGTGGTGCCATCCTCTTGGCAACGTCCTGCTGTTGGCGCTCGCCACCTCGTTCGACATGCTGCGAATTATGCTGGGATGCAAAACATCAGCGGTACTGGTCGTCGCGAGAAAGGCGTCCAAGCAAGCCGTTGGCCCAGACGGCATCCTGTGGTCGCGGCCTAGTGGCCTGTAACAACTGATTCGATATCAATAGAACCTATCGATCGAGAATAAAGCGTGTGGAGGCAGCCACATTTCCGCACTCTCTTGCTTCTCATCTGGCTGTTACAGGCCACTAGTCTACGCCCAACTTCTTGACCCGGTACCGCAGCGCCCGGAAGCTCATACCGAGCAGCTTGGCCGCCGCCGTCTTGTTGTAGCGCGTCTGGCCGAGCGCGCGCACGATGGCTTCGCGCTCGATGTCGCCACCGCGCCGGTAAAGCTGCCGCGCTTGTGGCCCGAAGAACTCGCTCTCCATCAGCTCCGAGGGAATCGCACCGCAGTTCACCGGCACCAAAGGGCCCTTGGCGCGCGCGCCGCTGCCGTGGATCAATCGGGCGCGGCTCAAGAGCTGCGACCAAATCCCAGCTGGGTGATTGCATTGCCGACCCGGACGGCCAGCGTGACATAAGTCTCGGAAAGTGTTGCAGGTCAAACGTAAGCTCGGTGCCAGGAAGTCGATCTGACACTAAACATGCTGCCCAGACTGGCGCGGACCATCACGCTTTCCGTACCCCGATCCGAGCTGCTCCGCGCGCTTGCGCTCTGCGGACCGCTCGCATTGCTGCTGGCTGCAGACAAGGCTCTGAAGCTCTCGTCGCTGAACGAGACTCTGGAGGCTGACCTCAAGCGCGGTATTTGGGCCATCGTCTGGCACAGCTTCCTTCAGCCCGCTTTTGGATCCACGCTGGGGGTATTCGTTCTCGCCGTCCTCATCGTCGGAACTTTACTAGCGCTGCTCGCGGGCCGCCGCGCCCGCGCCTGGGTTGGCTTGAGCCTCGGCATTCCGCTCGTCTACTTCGCCATGGCGGTGGGCGCCTTTCTGCATGGAGAAGCACACCCGTTGTGGCCCCCCGCGCTATCGCAAGCGCTGAGAGATCTGGAGGGATTCGTTGGCCTGTGGTGGCGCGACGCAGCCGCCCTCACACTCGTGGCCGGCCTGGTTGCCTGGCATCTAGCGCGGCGTATTAGCGACCGCAATCTCGTTCGCAGTACCCTCATATGGTCGATCCTTGCGCTCGCGTACGCTCTCACGGCGCTGGATATCGCGTTCTTCGCGGCGACCCGCGCGGCGCTTAATGCGAGCGATCTGTATTTCGCCCTTTCCTCTCCGAGCGAAGCCTGGGTAGTATCCCGCGGCGCGATCTCCACGCGCGCGACGATGCTGCTTTCGGAGATTCTGCTTTGCAGTCTCGCCTGCGCCGTCGCGGTTATCCTGTTGATGCGCCGCGACACGTTCGCCCGATCACGAGCGCTGCACGCTCGCGCGGCTCGTCTGGGCTTTGTACTGTGGCCGACGCTCGCTCTTGCTGTCGCCTCACCAGCCGGAACGCATGAGCAGCAGGCGCGTGCGGCAGACGACCCTTTGCTCAGCGTCTCGGTACGCGAGACAGAAGATGGGCTCTTACGGATGCTCGCGCTGCGCGGGAGCGGCACACCTTCAGCCATCGTCCCGACACTTCAGGTCCAGCCGGTGATCCTAGCGCCAACGGCTGCCACCAGACCCTGGAATGTGGTCATCGTGATGTTGGAATCCGCGCGAGCACGCGACACGACGGTGTATACGCCGGGTCTGAAGACCACACCTTTCCTCGCGCAGCTTGCGCGAGAGTCCCTCGTGGTTGACCACATGTATGCGGTGATCCCACGAACCACGGACGCGTGGATCTCCATTCTCGCCGGCCGCTACGCGAGCTCGGATAGGGTCGTCGCAATCTGGGCGAACCACCATCCGCCGCCCATCCCCTCGAGCCTGCCACGTCTCCTCCGAGCACGGGGCTACACGTCGGCCTTCTTCCTTCCGACGACGCTTAATTTCGGGGGGGACCCCGCCGTCGTACGGGCCCTAGATTTCGATGAGGTGGTCGCGAAGGAATCGATTCCAGAGCCGGCGAGCGGTCTCGTCACGCCGTTCGGCTGGGAAGATCGGGCGCTCTTGCCGCCGATCGGCCGCTGGCTCGATCAGCGGGCATCGGACAAGCGCCCGTTCCTCCTCGCCGTCATGACGAACATAGGCCACGTCCCTTATGGACTGCCCTCCGGTTATCGCACGCAGCACTTCCCGAGCCTCAACGAGAAGCACGAGCGCTATCTCAACTGCATGCGCTACATCGACGGCTACATGCGCGATCTCGTGCAGGAGCTGCGCGATCGCGGGCTTTTCGAGAACACCCTCCTCATCGTGCTGGGAGACCACGGCGAAGCGTTCGGCGAGCACGGCAGCTTCCTTCGTGCGGATGGACTGCACGACGAGCTCCTGCAGATTCCGATGCTTATTCGCTTGCCCTCCGTCGCCCGGCGCACTGGACACATCGGCGGGCTGCGGCAACAGATAGACGTTCTTCCGACCGTAGCCGACGCATTGGGTTTAGCACTGAGCGGCGGAGCGCTTCCCGGAAGCTCCTTGCTTTCCGACCCACGCGGCCACGACGCGCTGTTCTTCGCACAGTATTGGGACAGAACGGCCCTCGCTCTGCGCATCGGCAACCTGAAGTATATCTATTCCTTCGGGAAGGATCCTCCGGAGACCTTCGATCTGAGCTCGGACCCGATGGAACGCAAGAACATCGCTGCGCAATTGCCTTTGCGCGACGAATTCCAGGCGCGGATCGACATGCTCGCTTGGCGCGACCGAGCTGCTGAGACCTTCCAAGCAGAGACCGGAAACGGCCCGAGCGGCTCCGAGGCCGCCTACTTCAAGCGCTTCAACACCTTTGCTAGTCGCGGGTCACGCTAGAACATCCGCAACGGGGTACATCACAAAGCCGCCTTGCGGCGAAGAAATCGAAGTTGCGGACCTAGGCGCCATACGGTATCGGGCGGTACGTATCGCTCGCCGCGGGCGGTCTCATTCAATGCCAAGCTTCTTTACGCGGTACCGCAGTGCCCGAAAGCTCATGCCGAGCAGTTTCGCGGCCGCGGTCTTGTTGTAGCGCGTCTGGCCGAGGGCACGCACGATCGCCTCGCGCTCGATACTCTCCAGCTGATCGCCGAGTGCGGTGTGCTCGTCCTGCGATGCCAGCGGAGAAGGATGCGCGGCTTCATTGGTGCGCGCGCCTGCCGTCGGGCCAACACCAACCGACGCAGCCAGCGCCGGTTCGCGCAGCTGCAGGTCCTCGAGATCGATCACGCCGGAGACCGACAGCGCGATCGCGCGCTCGAGGATGTTCTCCAGCTCCCGTACATTGCCCGGGAAACTGTAGCGCTGCAGCGCCTCGCGCGCTGCCGGGCTGATGCGGGGGACGGCGGCGCCGATGCGCCGGGACAACCGCTGCAGCATCGCATCGGCGAGCTCGGGGATGTCCTCGGCGTGCTCACGCAGCGCCGGCACGCGGATCTCGATGACGTCGATACGGTAGTAGAGGTCCTCGCGGAAGCGCCCCTGCGCCACGAGCTCCGACAGGTTCTTGTGCGTCGCTGACAGCACACGCACGTCGACCGGCTGCTCGCGCTGCTCGCCGACCGGGCGCGCGGTCTTCTCCTGGATGAGCCGCAGCAGCTTGACCTGCATGTGCAGCGGCAGGTCGGCGACCTCGTCGAGAAACAGCGTGCCGCCCTCGGCACTTTGCACCAGGCCGCGCTTGTCGGCCACCGCGCCGGTGAAGCTGCCGCGCTTGTGGCCGAAGAATTCGCTCTCCATCAGCTCCGAGGGAATCGCGCCGCAGTTCACCGGCACGAAGGGGCCGTCGGCGCGCGCGCCGCTGTCGTGGATCAGTCGGGCGACCAGCTCCTTGCCGGTGCCGGACTCGCCGGTGATGTGCACCGGCGCCTGGCTGCGCGCGACGCGCGCGATCAGCTCGCGCAGCGCGGCCATCGCGCCGGAGCGGCCCATGAGCCGCGGACCCTGCGCCGACAGGGCGGCCGCGGCGGTCTCCTGCGACGTGACCGCGGTCGCGGTGCGATCGCCGAGCTTGATCGCGACGCCAACGAGCTTGCGCAGCATCCCCAGGTCGAGCGGCTTGGAGACGAAATCGAAGGCGCCGAGCTTGAGCGCGCGTACCGCCGACTCGACGTTGCCGTGCGCGGTGATCACCGCCACCGGCAACTCGGAGTGCTGCTTCTGGATCCATTCGACCAGCTCGAGCCCGTCCCCGTCCGGCAGCCGCATGTCGGTGAGGCACAGATCGAAGCGCCGCGCATTGAGCCGCGCGCGCGCGCTGGAGAGGTCCGCCGCGCCCTCGGTGGCGAGGTTCATGCGGCTCAAGGTGAGCGAGACCAGCTCGATCAGGTCCGGCTCGTCGTCGACGATCAAAACTGTGGGCTGTGTCATACAGCGGACTGCGTCATGGCGACGCCATTATCTCAGGAATACAAGTCCGTCCAGCGGCCCGGGTCCGCAAATACGATACGAAATACGCTGCCGCCGCCCTCGCGCGGCTCATACAGCAGGGTCGCGCGGTTGGCCTGCGCGAGCTCGCGCGCCAGGAACAGCCCCAGGCCGGTGCCGCGCTGCGCGCGGGTAAAGAACGGCTCGAACACACGCTCGATGTCCGCCGGATCGATGCCGGGCCCGCGGTCCGCCACCTGCAGGTACGGCCGGCCGATGCCGCCGAGGCGGCCATGGCGCAGCTCGATCGGCGCGCTGCTCGCGCGCGGCAGCGCGTGCACCATGCCGTTGTGACACAGGTTCCAGACGATCTGGTGCAGCTGGCTGCCGTCGATGCGCACCTCGATGTCTTCCGAGGCCGGATCGATCTGCAGCCGCGCGGGCGGCAGCTGCACGGTGGCGCAGAACTCATCGCGGAAGCGGCGCGTCCAGCGCGCCAGGGACAGCGTCTCGGGCCGCGGGGACTCGCGGCGCGAGAGCTGCAGCACATTGTCGATGATGCCGCTGACGCGGGTGGAGTTGGCTTGCATGATCTGCGTCAGGCGGCGGTCTTCCCCGCCCAGCGCCGGCGATTCCGCCAGCAGCTGCGCGGCGTGACTGATGGCGCCGACGGGATTGCGGATCTCGTGGGCGATGCTGGCGGACAGGCGCCCGAGCGCGGCCAGCTTGGTCTGCTGCACGCGGGTGGCGATGTCGCCGGTGTCCTCCAGGAACACGATCACCGGCGCGGGCGCACCGCCGCCGAGCGGGGCGAAGTGCGGGCGGATCATGCGCGCGCCGTCGGCCGCGACGAAGGTGCCGGCGTCGCCGTGCGGTATCTGGGCGCTGTCGTTGCGCCACGTGGTCAACAGGTATAGCAGCCGCGGGGTGATCTCGCCGATCAGCGCACCCGGAACCGCCACGGCGTCGCCCAGCACCTGCGCGGCCGACTCGTTGATCAGCCGGATCCGGTCGGACGGATCGATCACCAGGATGCTCTCGCGCAGGTGCTGCACGATGTACTGCGACAGCTGCGCCAGGTTCGCAAGATCAACTTCCTGGCGGCGTACCAGCGCCTCGCTCTCGTTCAGCCGATCCGACAGAGGCCAGGCACACAGCGCCACCACGAACAGGACCGCACCGAGCATCCCGGCCAACGGGTAGTCGCCGCCGGGCCCCGTGGTGTTGCTCAGCGCGATCACCAGGATCTGCTGTGTCAGTAGTCCCAGCGCGGCAATCGCCGCCACGCCCAGTGCCGCCGCTCCACCGGCCAGCAGCGCCATCGCGCCGACCGGAATGACCAGCAGAATCCCTAAGCCACTGGCGACCCCGCCGCTGCAGTAGAGCAGCGCGCTGATCGCCGCGCTGTCGAGCAGCGCACTGGACAGCACCAGCGTGCGGCGATTGGGCCAGCGACCGCGGCCGCCGAAGGCGAACAGGCCGCCCACCACCCAGTAGGCCGCACACACGAGGATGAACAGCCGCGGATCGCTGCCGCCGACACTCGGTGCCGGGCGGGTGAGCAACTGCAGCGCATACAGCGCCGGCGGCACCAGCAGGCGGTACAGGTTTGCCAGGCCGACGATGCGCCAGGCCAGATCCCCGCCGGGAGGTGGCTGGGCGGGCGCCCCCCACACCGGAGCGTCGGGCGCCATGATCGAAGGAGGGGCCATCGGGGCGGCCGGATCGGGAGACGCGCCCATCGCGTCGGCGTTTTGCATGCGCGCACAATGTAACATTGACGCTCGTGTTGCGCCGCACCCGGTACTGCGATTCGTGCGGCCGTCGACGTTCTTGCCGGCCGTGCCTGACACGCGTTCAGGGGTCATTCATGGCAAGCTTGTCAACCTGCCAAAAAGTGACTCGTTTCCTGACGCATATGACTAAGCAAACACTTGATCTGCGAATGGTTTCAATCCTGGGCCTGGTGGTGCTGCTGGCGGGCTGCGTAGAGGCGCCGCCCCGGCGCGTAGTGGTGCCCGCGCCGGACGTGGTGCAGAACCGGATCATCGTCTACCCGGCGCGCGGGCAGAGTCCGCAGCAGCTCGACCGGGATCGTTACGAGTGCCACGTGTGGGCCGTGAACCAGTCGGGCTTCGATCCGAGCCGGGCCGGCGTGCCGCCCGGGGAGCGGGTCGTGGTCGAGCCGGCCACGCCGCCGGGCGCCAATACCGCGGTGGGCGCGATTGCCGGTGCCATCCTCGGCGCGGCGATCGCCGGTCCGCGCAATGCGGGCGCGGGGCTGGTGCTGGGCGGGGTGACCGGAGCTGCGATCGGCTCGGCGGGCGACGCCAATGCGCAGGCTCAGGCGCGGGCCGAACAGCGCCAGGAGAATCTCAGCTATGAGCAGGCCCAGGCCGCCGCGGTCAACTACCGGCGCGCGATCAGTGCCTGCCTGCATGCGCGCGGCTATACCACCGGCTGAGCATTTGTCCGGCTAAGCCCCGTGTCGGTGTGATGGCAGATTGGCAGATCGTAGAACCGTTGTTCGAATGGATGTGATGCTATGAACGCAGCGAGAACCAAGGTGACGTTGATGTGCGGCCTGCTGGCCGTGATGCTGGCCGGGGCCGCCGCGAACCTGGCGTTTGCACAGGGTCCCAACGACCAGCGCGATCACCGTGCGGTCGAGCGGCGCGGGGCCGAGCCCCGGGCCGCCCGCGGCCCCGCCGGCCATCAGTTCTTCGACAACCGCTACAACCATGGCCGCTACTATCCGCCGCGCGGCGCAGTGGTGCGCGCGCTGCCATCCGGCTACCGCTCGTTCTACTACGGCGGCCGGCCGTTCTTCTTCGTCGGGGGCGTCTGGTACGCCTCCGGCCCCGCCGGCTTCATCGTCACGGTACCCCCGCGCGGGCTGGTCGTCTCGGTGCTGCCGCCGTTCTACACGACGGTCTGGCTCGGCGGGGTGCCTTACTATTACGCCGATGACGTGTATTACCAATGGGATTCAGGCGCGAGCGCGTACCAGGTAGTCGCGCCGCCGGCGGATGCGGACGCCCCCGGCCAGCCGGTGCAGACCCCGCCGGCGCAGAGTCCGCAGGGTGAGCTGTTCATCTATCCGAAGAACGGACAGACCCAGGATCAGCAGGCGCAGGATCGCTACGAGTGCCACAGCTGGGCGACGAAGCAGACCGGCTTCGATCCGACGCAGCCCGGCGGCGGCGTGCCCGCGGATCAGAGCGACTCGACGCGGCAGCAGTATCGGCGCGCGATGACCGCCTGCCTGACCGCGCGCGGCTACAGCGTCGACTAGCGCCGCGGCCGGCGCGGCGGCGCGCCGACGCGCGCACGATTCTTCGACCGGCGCGCTGGCCTCCCGCGCCGCTTTCCGCGACAATCCCGGGTCTTTCAGCTCCGGGGACCCTCGCGCATGAATCTGCACGAATATCAGGCCAAACTGTTGCTTGCCGATTACGGCGTTCCGGTTCCCGACGGGCGCGTTGCCGGCAGTCCCGATGAGGCCGCGGCTGCGGCCGAGGCGCTGGGCGGCAAGCTCTGGGTGGTCAAGGCGCAGGTGCACGCCGGCGGGCGCGGCAAGGCCGGCGGCGTCAAGCTCACGCGCGATGTCGCGGCGGTGCGCGCGGCGGCCGCCGCGATGCTCGGGACGCGGCTGGTCACCAAGCAGACCGGCGCGGCAGGACTGCCGGTCGATCGCGTGTACGTCGAGGTTGGCTCGGAGATCGAGCGCGAGTTGTACCTGAGCCTCACGCTCAATCGGGAGCGCGGGCGCATCGCGGTGGTGGCCTCGCAGGCCGGCGGCATGGAGATCGAGGAGGTCGCGGCCCGCACACCCGAGCAGATCCTGACGGTCAACGTGCATCCGGTGACCGGATTGCAGCCCTTTCAGTGCAAGCAGCTGGCGTTCGGCCTGGGGCTCTCCGGCAAGCAGATCGAGCAGTTCCAGGCGATCGCGCTGGCGCTGTACCGGCTGTACCTGGCCTGCGACGCGAGCCTGATCGAGATCAATCCGCTGATCGTGACCCGCGGCGGCGTGCTCATGGCGCTCGATGCGAAGATCGACATCGAGGCCAATGCGCTGTTCCGGCAGAAGAACCTGGCGGCGCTGCGCGATATCGGCCAGGAAGATCCGGTGGAACGGCGCGCCAGCGAGCACGATCTGAACTACGTCTCGCTGGACGGCGACATCGCCTGCATGGTCAACGGCGCGGGTCTGGCGATGGCGACCATGGACCTGATCAAGCTGCACGGCGGGCAGCCGGCGAACTTTCTGGACGTGGGCGGCGGCGCCACCAGCGAGCGCGTCACCGCGGCGTTCCAGCTGATCCTGTCCAACAGGCAGGTGCGGGCCATCCTGGTGAATATCTTCGGCGGTATCGTCCGTTGCGATCTGATAGCAGACGGCATCATCAACGCGGTCGAGCACGTCGGTGTCAGCGTGCCGGTGGTGGTACGGCTGGAGGGCACCAACGCCGCCGCGGCGCGCGAGCGGCTGGCGAAAAGTAAGCTGGCGATCATCGCCGCAGCCGATCTGACCGATGCGGCCCAGAAGGTGGTCGCGCAGGCGCGCCGCGCCGCCGCGGCGGCGGCCGCCTGAGCGATCCGGACGAGCCAGCACGCCGCCCCACCGTCACGTTTCAAGGACCACCATGAGCATTCTCGTCAACCGACGCACCCAAGTGATCTGCCAGGGTTTTACCGGCAAGCAGGGAACCTTTCATTCGGAGCAGTGCCTGGCCTACGGCACGCAGCTGCTCGGTGGCGTGACGCCGGGGCGCGGCGGTGAACAGCACCTGGGCCTGCCGGTGTTCGACACGGTACGCGACGCGGTGCGCGCGACCGGCGCGACCGCCAGCATGATCTACGTGCCGGCGCCGTACGCGGCCGACTCGATCCTCGAGGCGGCGGATGCGGGCATCGAGCTGGTGGTGTGCATCACCGAGGGAGTGCCGGTCAACGACATGGTCAGGATCAAGGCTGCGTTGAGCGGCTCGCCGACGCGGCTGATCGGCCCGAATTGCCCGGGCATCATTACGCCCGAGGAGTGCAAGATCGGCATCATGCCGGGCTTCATCCACAAGAAGGGCTGCGTCGGCATCGTCTCGCGCTCGGGGACGCTCACCTACGAGACCGTGTTCCAGACCACCAACAACGGCCTGGGACAGAGCACCTGCGTCGGCATCGGCGGCGATCCGGTGCGCGGCATGAATTTCATCGACGTGATCGAGCTGTTCGAGCGTGATCCGCAGACCGAGGGCATCATCATGGTCGGGGAGATCGGCGGCTCGGACGAGGAAGCGGCCGCTGAGCACATCCGTCGCTTCGTCACCAAGCCGGTCGTGGCCTATATCGCCGGGGTCACTGCCCCCGCCGGCAAGCGCATGGGCCATGCGGGCGCGGTCATCGCCGGCGGCAAGGGGACCGCGAGCGACAAGTTCCGCGCGCTCGAGGCCGCGGGCGTGCGCACCGTGCGTTCCCCGGCCGAGCTGGGCAGCGCCATGGCGCAGCTGCTCGGCAGGCGCCGCACGCGCGCCGCCGCCGGTGCGACCAGGACGGCCGGTCGCGCCCAGGCATCGTCGCGGACCAAGGTGACGACCAAGGCGAAGACAAAGACGAAGACGAAGGCCAAAGTCGCAGTGCGCGGCAAGGTGCCAGCGCGCGGCAAGGCGTCGCCGCGGGCGCGGCCGCCGGTTCGCACCGTCTCCCGCAGCGGCAAGTCCGCGGCACGCGCCAGGGGGGCCGGACGCACACGCACCGCGGCGCGCGGCGCGCGCACCCGGCGGCCGTCCCGGGCGAGGCCGGCGCGGCGCTGAGGCGCGCCCGGCGCGCCGGAGGGCCCGGTGGCTCAGGATCACACACTGCGGATTGCGTTGGCGCAGATCAATCTGCTGGTCGGCGACGTGCGCGGCAATCTTGCGCGCGTCATCGCCGAGGCGCGGCGGGCGCACGCCGAACTGGCGGCCGACCTGGTGATGTTCCCCGAGCTCGCGCTGTCGGGCTATCCGCCGGAAGACCTGCTGTTTCATCGCGGCCTGCGCTTGCAGATCGAGCGGGCGGTGCGCGAGCTGCGCGAGGCGGTACCGCAGATCGGCGTGTTGTTCGGTTATCCGGAATACCACGGCGATCAGATCTACAACGCGGCGCAGCTGGTGCGCGGCGGTCGGGTGCTCGCCAATTACCGCAAGGCCTGCCTGCCGAACTATCGGGTGTTCGACGAGAAGCGCTACTTCACCGCCGGTAGCGAGCCCGCGGTGGTGGACTTCGATGGTTACCGGCTCGGCCTGCTGATCTGCGAGGACTCCTGGGACACGGCGCCGGCCCGGGCCGCGCAGCGCCTCGGCGCCGAGGCGCTGCTGATCATCAACGCCTCGCCCTACGAGATCCACAAGCAACGCGAGCGCGAACAGGTGGTGAGTGCGCGCATCAGCGAGGTCGGCCTGCCGATGGTGTATCTGAACCTGATCGGCGGCCAGGACGAGCTGGTATTCGACGGCAATTCCTTCGTGATGGACGCCGCGGGGCGCCTGGCGATGCGCGTCGGCGCATTCGAGGAGGGGCTGTTCTGCGCGGAACTGCAACGCGGCACCGGTGCGGTGCCGGTGGCGGGGGTGGTGGCGCCGGAGCTGTCCGATGAGTGCAGCGTGTATCGAGCGCTGGTGATGGGTGTACGCGACTATGTGGGCAAGCATGGCTTTCCCGGCGTGGTCATGGGGCTGTCGGGCGGGGTGGACTCGGCGCTGACGCTCTCGATCGCGGTGGATGCGCTCGGCCCCGCGCACGTGCACGCGGTGATGATGCCGTCGCCCTACACCTCGGCGATGAGCCGCGAGGACGCGGCCGCGCAGGCCCAGGCGTTGGGGGTGGCGTTGAGCGTGATCTCGATCGACGCGATGTTCGAGTCCACGCTCGCGGCGCTGCGCGAGGAATTCGCGGGCCGCGCGGCCGATGCGACCGAGGAGAATATCCAGGCGCGCTGCCGCGGCCTGCTGCTGATGGCGATCTCGAACAAGACCGGACGGATGCTGCTGACCACCGGCAACAAGAGCGAGATGGCGGTCGGCTATGCCACGCTGTACGGCGACATGGCGGGCGGGTTCGCGCCGATCAAGGACTGCAGCAAGGTGCTGGTGTGGCGGCTGGCGCGCTACCGCAACTCGATCGCGCCGGTGATTCCGCAGCGGGTCATCGAGCGCGAGCCGTCCGCGGAGCTGCGCCCCGACCAGAAGGATTCGGACTCACTGCCGCCCTACGAGGTGCTCGATCCGATCCTCGAGGCCTTCATCGAGGAGGACCTCTCGGTCGAGGAGATCTGCGAGCGCGGCTTCGAGCGCGCCGTGGTCGCCCGCGTGCTCGATATGGTCAAGCGCGCTGAGTACAAACGCCGCCAGGCACCGCCCGGTGTGCGCGTCAGCCGGCGCGCCTTCGGGCGCGACTGGCGCTATCCGATCACCAGCGGCTACCGGCGATAGCTAGAAACGCCAGAACTGCCACCAGTGATTGCTCGGCAGGCTGGCGACGCGGGTGCCGGGCGGGTAGTTGTACTGGTAGACCTGCTGCACGTGCGCGGCCAGATCCGTAAGGCCGAGCCGGCGATAGCACTCGAGCATGATCTGCAGCGCGACCTGCTCGGCCGGCGCCCCGTCGTACTGCTGCACGACGTCGTTGGCGCGCTGGGCGGCGGCGAGGTAGGCGCCACGGCGCACATAGTAGCGCGCGACGTTGATGTCGTATTGCGCCAGGCGATTGCGCAGGTAGGTCATGCGGCGCAGGGCATCGTGGGCATACTCGCTGCCGGGGTAGCGGGTGACCACCGTATTGAACGCGCTGATCGAGGTGAGGATGTCCGTCGGCGGCTTGCGCGCCATGTCGACGCCCATGAAGCGCTCGATGGCGTACGGGGTACGCTCGAAATTGATCAGCCCCTTCATGTACCAGGCATAGTCGTCCCGGGGATTGGTCGGCTCCTCGCGCAGGAACTGGTCGGCCGCATCGATCGCGGTGTCCTTCTGGCCCTTGCGGTAGTAGACATAGATCAGGTCGAGCCGTGACTGGCGCGCCTCGTTGGTGAACGGAAAGCGCGCCACCAGCGCCTCATAGGTCTTGATGGCATACTCGGTGTCGCCGGTGATCATCGCCTTGTGGGCGTGCTGGTACAGCACCGCCGCCGAGGCATTTTTGAGCAGGTTGCGGTTCGCGCAGCCGGCAAGCAGCGTCAGGGCCGCGATGAACAGCGCGCCGGCCAGCGGCCAGCGAGTGACGAGCACTCTGGATGGTGGGCTCAAGAGTGAGATTCCCGAAGCGTTGATGATGGCCGAGTATAGCCGACCGTAGGACTGACCCAAGCCATGGCCGCCGAGTTCCGCACCCATGTACTCGAGCTGCCCGCGGAGGCGGCCGGGCAGCGGCTCGATCAGGCGCTGGCCGCTGCGCTGCCACAGTACTCGCGCGCGCGGCTGCAACGCTGGATACGCAGCGGTGCGGTGCGCCTGGGGGACGGGGCGGCGCGTGCACGCGATCGGGTGCGCGGCGGCGAGCGGGTGGTGATCGAGGCGCAATTCGAGGCCGACACGGGCGTTGAGCCGGAGGCGCTCCCGCTCCAGGTGGTGTACCGGGACGACGAGCTGCTGGTGCTCGACAAGCCCGCGGGCCTGGTGGTGCACCCCGGGGCCGGCAACCGCGCGCATACGCTGCAGAATGCGCTGCTCGCGCATGACGCGGCGCTCGCGCGCGTGCCGCGGGCGGGCCTGGTGCACCGGCTGGACAAGGACACCAGCGGACTGCTGATCGTGGCCCGTACCCCTGAGGCGCACACGCGCCTGGTGGCGGCGCTCGCCCAGCGGCAGATCGGGCGCGAGTACCTGGCGCTGGTGTGGGGGCAGCCGGTGGGCGGGGGGCGCATCGATGAGCCCATCGGCCGCAGCCGGCGCCAGCGCACACGCATGGCGGTCAGGAGCGGCGGGCGCACGGCGGTGACTCACTACCGAATCGAGGAGCGCCTGCGCGCGCACGCGCTGCTGCGGGTGCGCCTGGAGACCGGACGCACGCACCAGATCCGGGTGCACCTGGCCCACGTCGGCCTGCCGATCGTCGGCGATCCGGTCTACGGCCGGCGGCTGGCGGCAGTACCCCTCGGGGGTGCCGCGGCGCAGGCGCTCAACGCGGCGCTGCGGGCATTCCGGCGGCAGGCCCTGCACGCGCAGCGGCTGCGCCTGACGCATCCGCGGACCGGCCGGGAACTGCACTTCGAGGCGCCGCTGCCGGCCGATTTCGAGGCGCTGCTGCAGGGGATGCGGCAGGACCGCGGGGGCGACAGTGCAGATTGAAGGCGACGCCGGCGCCGTCGCCGTCGCGGTGCTGCGGCCGCAGTGGCCGGCGCCGCCGTGGGTCGGCGCGGCCGTCAGCCTGCGCGACGGAGGTGTCAGCGCGCCGCCATTTGCCTCATTGAACCTCGCCACGCACGTGGGAGATGACCCGGTGGCGGTGGCGGAGAATCGCCGTCGGCTGCGCGCCGCGCTCGCGCTGCCGGCCGAGCCGTTGTGGCTGGCGCAGCAGCACGGCACCGGGGTCGTGGATGCGGACCGGCTGGACGCCAACCGGCTGGCCGCGGATCGCAGCGGCGGCGGTCCGCTGCAGGGCGATGCGGCGGTCACGTGGCAGGCCGGCCGGGTGCTGGCCGTGCTGGTGGCGGACTGCCTGCCGGTGCTGCTCGCGCGGCGCGACGGGCGTGCCGTCGCGATCGCGCATGCCGGGTGGCGCGGCCTGGCGGCCGGGGTGCTCGAGGCAAGCGTCACGGCGCTCGACTGTCCGGGGCAGGGCCTGCATGCCTGGCTCGGACCCGTGATCGGACCGGAGCACTTCGAGGTCGGCGAGGAGGTGCGCGCCGCCTTTTGCCGGGGCGACGCGCGCTCGCAGGACGCCTTCGAGCGCAACGCGCGCGGCCGCTGGCAGTGCGACCTGCATGGGCTGGCGCGGCAGCGGCTGGCCGCGCTCGGCGTGCAGTCGGTGCAGGGCGAGCGGCGCTGCAGCTATGGGCTGGCGCGCTCGTTCTACTCGTACCGGCGCGACGGGGTCACCGGCCGCATGGCGGCGCTGATCTGGCTGAATCCTGCGTGAGGCAAGCGCCGGATGCGTGCCGGCAGCGGCGGACAGCGCCCAGGCGCTTGAATTCCAGGCCGAAGCGCCCATAGAGCTGCTAGGTCAGCCGTCGGGACAAGCACCCATGCGAATGGACAAACTCACCAGCGCCTTCCAGGCAGCGCTCGCGGATGCGCAGTCGCTCGCCGTGGGCCGCGACCATCAATTCATCGAGCCGGCCCATCTGCTGCTGGCGCTGCTCGAGGCGCAAGGCGGCACCGTGCGCCCGCTGCTGATGAAGGCCGGCGTGGACGTCAACCGGCTGCGCACGGCGCTGACCGGCATCCTCGATGGCCTGGCGAAGGTGCAGGGCGTGGCCGGCGATGTGCAGGTGTCCAACGAGCTGGCGCGGCTGCTGAACGTGACCGACAAGCTGGCGCAGCAGCGCGGCGATCAGTACATCTCGAGCGAGCTGTTCGTGCTGGCGGCGTTCGAGGATCGCGGCGCGGTCGCCAAGGCGCTGAAGGATGCGCGCGCGTCCCGAACGGCGATCGAGAAGGCGATCGAGGAGGTGCGCGGCGGCGAGCGCGTCGAGGATCCGGCCGCCGAGGAGAAGCGCCAGGCTCTGGAGAAGTACACCGTCGACCTGACCGCGCGCGCGCGCAGCGGCAAGCTCGACCCGGTGATCGGCCGCGATGACGAAATCCGCCGTACGATCCAGGTGCTGCAGCGGCGCACCAAGAACAATCCGGTGCTGATCGGCGAGCCGGGCGTGGGCAAGACCGCGATCGTGGAGGGACTGGCGCAGCGCATCGTCAATGGCGAGGTGCCAGAGGGGCTGAAAAACAAGCGCATCCTGGCGCTCGACATGGGCTCGCTGATCGCTGGCGCGAAGTTCCGCGGCGAGTTCGAGGAGCGGCTCAAGGCGGTACTGTCGGACCTGGCCAAGCAGGAAGGCCAGATCATCCTGTTCATCGACGAGCTGCACACGATGGTCGGAGCCGGGCGTGCCGAGGGGTCGATGGATGCCGGCAACATGCTCAAGCCGGCCCTCTCGCGCGGCGAGCTGCACTGCGTGGGCGCGACCACGCTGGACGAGTACCGCAAGTACATCGAGAAGGACGCGGCGCTGGAGCGGCGCTTCCAGACCGTGCTGGTGGACGAGCCCAGCGTGGAGGATACGATTGCGATCCTGCGCGGCCTGAAGGAGCGCTACGAGGTGCATCACGGCGTGGAGATCACCGACCCGGCGATCGTCGCCGCGGCGACGCTGTCTCACCGCTACATCACCAACCGGCAGCTGCCCGACAAGGCGATCGACCTGATCGATGAGGCCGGGGCCCGCATCCGCATGGAGATCGATTCCAAGCCCGAGGCGCTCGACCGCCTCGAGCGGCGCATCATTCAGCTCAAGATCGAGCAGGAGGCGCTGAAGAAGGAGGAGGACGAGGCCTCGAAGCGGCGGCTGGCGACACTGCAGCAGACTCTGGGCACGCTGACCAGGGAATACGCCGACCTCGAAGAGATCTGGAAGGCGGAGAAGGCCTCGCTGCAGGGCGCCGCGCAGGTGAAGGAGGAACTGGAGCGCACGCGCCTGGAGCTTGAGCACGCGCGCCGCGCGAGCGACCTGTCGCGCATGGCGGAGCTGCAGTACGGCCGCATTCCCGAGCTGGAGAAGAAGCTGGCCGCGGCCTCCAGCGCCGAGCAGAAGCCGCCGCAGCTGGTGCGCAACAGCGTCACCGAGGAGGAAATCGCCGAGGTGGTGTCCAAGTGGACCGGCATCCCGGTGTCCAAGATGCTCGAGGGCGAGAAGCAGAAACTGCTGCGCATGGAGGAGGCGCTGGAGAAGCGCGTGGTCGGTCAGGACGAGGCGGTGCGCATCGTCTCGAACGCGATCCGCCGTTCGCGCGCGGGCCTGGCGGATCCGCGGCGGCCGAACGGCTCGTTCATGTTTCTCGGGCCCACCGGGGTCGGCAAGACCGAGCTGTGCAAGGCGCTGGCCGAGTTCCTGTTCGACACCGAGGAGGCGCTGGTACGCATCGACATGTCCGAGTTCATGGAGCGGCACTCGGTCGCGCGGTTGATCGGCGCCCCTCCGGGCTACGTCGGCTACGAGGAAGGCGGCTACCTGACCGAGGCGATCCGCCGCCGGCCTTATGCCGTGGTGCTGCTCGACGAGATCGAGAAGGCACACCCGGACGTGTTCAACGTGCTGCTGCAGGTGCTCGATGACGGCCGGCTCACCGACGGCCAGGGGCGCACGGTCGATTTCCGCAACACGGTCATCATCATGACCTCCAACCTCGGCTCGCAGGCCATTCAGGAGCTCGCCGGCGAGGGCAACTACCAGCGCATGAAGAACGCGGTGATGGAGGTCGTGCAGCAGAATTTCCGCCCGGAGTTCATCAACCGGGTCGACGATATCGTCGTGTTCCATCCGCTCGGGGCCGAGCAGATTCGCGCGATCGTCGAGATCCAGCTGCAGTACCTGCGCCGCCGGCTGCTCGACCGTAACATCGAGCTCACGCTGGATGACAAGGCGCGCGACCTGATCGGCGAGGCCGGGTTCGATCCGGTCTATGGCGCCCGGCCGCTCAAGCGAGCCATCCAGCAGCAGATCGAGAACCCGCTGGCACAGCGCATCCTGCGCAACGAGTTCGGCCCGGGCGATCGCGTGCGCATCGGTGTGCGCGGCTCGGAGCTGCTCTTCGACAAGCAGCGCGAGGTCCGTGCGGCGCGGTAAGCTTGGCGGCGGGAGGTTCCATGTCAGATCTGAAGCGACATATCGTCGAGGTGCCCGATTTCCCCCGTCCCGGGATCCTATTCCGTGACATCACCCCGTTGCTGCGCTGGCACTTTGCCGCCGCGCTCGACGCCGTGGAGGGACTGTTCAGCCCGGAGGAGTGGCGCGATGCCGATGCGCTCGCCGGCATCGAGTCGCGCGGCTTCGTGCTGGCCGCGGGGCTCGCCGCCCGGCACCGCAAGGGCTTCGTGCCGATTCGCAAGCAGGGCAAGCTGCCCCCCCCGGTGGTGGCGGCCGCCTATGCGCTCGAGTACGGCAGCGGCGTGCTGGAGATGCAGCGCGGCGCCGGGCGCGTGCTGATCATCGATGACGTGCTCGCCACCGGCGGCACGATGCAGGCCTCCGCCGAGCTGTGCGGCACGGCCGGCTACGAGGTGGCGGGCCTCGCGGTGCTGATCGATCTGCGTCTCTCAGGCGATTTCGTGTGGAAGTCGATGCCGCTGCGCGCGGCGATCCGCTACGACTGACGCCGCCATGAGCGATCCCATCTCCCCGGCACAGGCACAAACGCAGGCGCCGGCGCCGGCCGCCGAGTCGCCCGCCGATCCGGTCGCACAGTGGCCATCGATCCTGGTCGTCATGGCGCTGCCGATCGAGGCCCAGGAGCTGTTCGAGCACGGCGGTGTCCCGGTGCTGTACACCGGGCTGGGTAAGGTCAATGCGGCGATGGCGCTGATGCGGCGGCTATGCGCCTATCGCGCGGCCGGCGCGGCCTTGCCGCTGGTGATCAACTTCGGCACGGCCGGCAGCCACCATTTCGCCACCGGCGCGATGGTGGGCTGCCACCGCTTCGTCCAGCGCGACATGGATGTCAGTGCGCTGGGCTTTGCGCTGGGCCGCACGCCGTTCGAGGATCTGCCGGCGCAGCTGCAGTTCCCGCCGCTGTTCGGTGAGCTGCCCGAGGGCCTGTGCGGCAGCGGCGACTCGTTCCAGACCGGCGCGGCGAGGCTGCACTGCGAGGTGATCGACATGGAGGCGTACGCGCTGGCCAAGGTCTGCCACGTCGAGCAGGCGCGCTTCGGGTGCGCCAAGTACATCACCGATGGGGCCGATCATGCCGCCGCCGGCGATTGGCAGAACAACCTGCCCAGCGCGGCGGCGGGGTTCTGGCGGCTGTACCGGCAGCTCGCCGCGCCGGCCGGATAGATGGGCGGATGGGGCCGCCGGCGGCCGTGGCGTCTATAATTGAATTGCCCCGGGACACGGTCGTCCCCCGGCCTTCGTCAGCAAGCGATACCAAGCAAGCGATACCAACATGCCGTTCTACGAATACGAATGCAGCAAGTGCCAGTACTACGTTGAGGTGCTGCAGAAGCTCAGCGATGCGCCGCTGCGCAAGTGCCCGTCCTGCGGTAAGAGCGCGCTCAAGAAGCTGATCTCGGCACCGGTGTTTCGACTCAAGGGCTCGGGCTGGTACGAGACCGATTTCAAGAGCGACAAGGAACAAAGGCGCAACCTTGCCGACGTCGAGCGCGGGGCTGAGGGCACCGCCGGCGACGCAGGCGCCAAGGATGCCAAGGACGTCAAAGACGCCAAGGAATCCAAGGGCACCAAGGACACCAAGGACGCCAAGAGCGAGGCCAAGCCGTCCGGCGGTTCCGCGCCCGAATCGGGCAAGGCGGCGCCGGCCGCTGACGGCGCGTCGAGGGCCTCGAAGCGAAGCAGCACCTCCCGCGCGGTTCGTGCGAGCCCGAGCCGCGCGCGTACGTCCGGCGCTGGCAAGGCTGCCGCGAAGCGCCCGGCCTCGCCGGGACGTGCGGCCACGCGGGCCAAAGCGGCCCGCCGTCCGGGTCGGCGGTGACGGTACTGAGGCGAATCGTGCGCCGCTACCTGATGGCGGGACTGCTGGTTTGGATTCCGATCCTGGCAACGGTGCTGGTGATCCGTTTCATCCTCGACCTGATGGACGAGACGCTGGTGCTGCTGCCGCCTGCCCTGCGGCCGCAGGCGCTGTTCGGCGTGCGCATCCCGGGATTCGGCTTGCTGCTGGCGATCGTGCTGCTGCTGCTCACGGGACTGCTGGTCACCAACATGATCGGCCGCAGCCTGATGCGCCTGTGGGACGATCTGCTGAACCACATCCCATTCGTGCGCGGTATCTACGGCGGGGTGAAGAGCTTCTCGACCACGATCCTGTCGAGCTCCGGCAACTCGTTCAAGAAGGTGCTGCTGATCGAATATCCGCGCCAGGGCCTGTGGAGCATCGGTTTCCAGACGGCGGCGGAGGTGCCGGCGGTCAGCGACCACGTCGCCGGTCAGTACGTCTGCGTGTTCATTCCGACCACTCCGAATCCGACCGCCGGATTCATCGTGATGGTGCCGCGCTCCCAGGCGATCGAGCTGAAGATGACTGTCGATGAGGCCATGAAGATGATCGTGACACTGGGCGTGGTGATGCCGCACACCCCCTTGGCCGGGAGGGCCGGCGCAATCGGGACGGCCGGGACGGCCGGGATCGCCGCGGTGGCGGCGGCGGGCGGAGCGGGCGGGGCGGGCGGGGCGGGCGCAGTTGTGCCGCCCGCGCCGGCACCCTAACATTCGCGCCCCCTGCTTCGAAGGCCGGATAGCCGATGCGCAGCCACTACTGCGGACAAGTCGATGATGAGCTGATTGGACAGACAGTCCAGATTGCCGGCTGGGTGCATCGGCGCCGCGACCACGGCGGGGTGATCTTCGTGGACCTGCGCGACCGCGAGGGGCTGCTGCAGGTGGTCTTCCACCCCGAGCAGCAGTCCGTGTTCGCGGGGGCGGAGCGGCTGCGCAACGAGTTCGTCATCCAGGTGCGCGGCACGGTGCGTGCGCGCCCGGCCGGCACGGTCAATGCGAACCTCGCATCCGGCGGGGTGGAGGTCGTGGCGGCCGAGCTGACGCTGCTGAACCGCGCCGACCCGCTGCCCTTCCAACTCGACGAGACCGTCGGCGAGGAAGTGCGCCTGCGCTACCGATACCTGGACCTGCGCCGCGAGCTGATGACGCAGCGGCTGCGGCTGCGCCACCGGCTGACGCGCTCGATGCGCGGCTACCTCGATGCCAACGGCTTCATCGACATCGAAACGCCGATGCTGACCAAGGCGACGCCCGAAGGCGCGCGCGATTACCTGGTCCCCAGCCGCACCCATCCCGGCAAATTCTTCGCCCTGCCGCAATCGCCGCAGCTGTTCAAGCAGCTGCTGATGATGGCCGGCTTCGACCGCTACTACCAGATCGTGCGCTGCTTCCGCGACGAGGATCTGCGCGCCGACCGCCAGCCCGAGTTCACGCAGCTGGATATCGAGACCTCATTTCTGTCGCAGGAGCAGATCCTGCAGCTCATGGAAGGATTGGTGCGTGTGCTGTTCCAGGAGGTGCTCGGGGTGGCTCTGCCCGATCCGTTCCCGCGCATGAGCTACTCCGAGGCCATGCGCCGCTATGGCTCGGACAAGCCCGATCTGCGTGTGCCGCTCGAGCTGACCGACGTGGCGGATCTGGTGCGCGACTGTGACTTCAAGGTGTTCTGTGCCCCCGCGCGCGCCGCCGGCGGCCGCGTCGCGGCGCTGCGCGTGCCGGGAGGCGGCGCACTGAGCCGCAAGGAGATCGACGAGTACACGGCGCTGGTGGCGCGCTATGGCGCCCGGGGGCTGGCCTACATCAAGGTCAACGAGCGCGCCCGCGGCCGCGACGGGCTGCAGTCACCGATCATCAAGTTCCTGAGCGATGAGGCTCTGCAGGGGATCCTCGAGCGCAGCGGCGCGGCCGACAACGACCTGATCTTCTTCGGTGCCGATCAGGCCAAGGTCGTCTGCGACGCCCTCGGTGCGCTGCGGCTGAAGGTGGCGCAGGACCGGCAGCTGGTGACGCAGGGCTGGCAGCCGCTGTGGGTGGTGGACTTTCCGATGTTCGAACGCGATGCCGAGGCCGGCCGCTGGGTCGCCATGCATCATCCGTTCACTTCCCCGCAGACTGACGATCCCGCGGCGCTGCACGCCGATCCGGGCAACGCGCTGGCGCGTGCGTACGACATGGTCCTCAACGGCTCGGAGATCGGCGGCGGCTCGGTGCGTATCTTTCGCGAGCCGATGCAGTCGGCGGTATTCGATCTGCTCGGCATCGGCGCGGAGGAGGCCCGGCTGAAATTCGGCTTCCTGCTCGATGCGCTGCGCTTCGGCTGCCCCCCGCACGGCGGTATTGCCTTCGGACTGGATCGGCTCGCGATGCTGATGTGCGGCGCCGACAGCATTCGTGAGGTGATCGCGTTCCCCAAGACGCAGACCGCCGCTGACCCGCTGACCGATGCGCCCACCGAGATCGGCGAGGCGCAGCTGCGCGAGCTGCACATCCGCGTTCGAATGCCGCCGGCAGCGGCAGCGGCAGCGGCGGCCGGCGCCGGAGCGGGAGCCGCGGGAGCGGTTACCGGTAGCGGCACCGCAAAGGACTCCTAGGGCGGGCGAGTGCACATGGGCGCGGCGGCAGTCGTCTATGTGCACGGGCTGTGGATGTTCGGTGCGGAGGGCTTGCCGCTGCGGCAGCGTCTGCAGCGCGATCACGGCTATCGGCTGCATGTATTCAGATATGGCTCGGTGCGCTCGCCGATGGCGAGCATCGTGGACGCGCTGGGTGCGCAGATCGCCAGCATCGATGCGCCGCAGGTCCATCTTCTGGGACACAGCCTGGGAGGTGCCGTGATCCTGCATTGCCTGCAGCACTATCCGATGGCGCAACCGGGGCGCGTGGTATTCCTGGGCGCGCCGGTGCTGGGATCGCGCACGGCCCGATTGCTCGCCGGCGCTCGGGCGGGCCGCTGCCTGCTCGGACGTGCCGCGTCGGCGCAGTTGCTGCAGCCACGCGTGCAGTGCTGGGATCTGCCGCGCGAGCTGGGTATCATCGCCGGTACATTGCCGCTCGGCTTCGGGCAGCTGCTGCTGAAGTTCGGGGAAGACAATGATGGCACGGTGGCAGTCTCCGAGACGCATCTGCCCGGCGCGGCCGATTACGCGACGATGCCGGTATCGCATATGGGATTGCTGTGGTCGGCCGCGGTGGCGCGTGAGGTCGGCAGCTTTCTAGAGCATGGATGCTTCGGACGTTGAACGCCGTGAACAGGACTACTGCTGATCGCTTGCGCGGGCATGTCCGGCTGCTGGGTGTCCTGGCGACACTGCTCGTGCTGTACACGCTCGCCGGCTTTCTGTTGGTGCCGGCGCTGGCCCGCCATGTCATCACCCGCTATGTCGACGTCGATCTCGGTCGACGCGTCTCGATCGGATCGGTCAGCTGCAATCCGTTCACGCTCACGGCGCAGATCGACGACTTTGCGCTCAGCGAAGCCGATGGCTCGCCGCTGGCGCGCTGGCGGTTGCTGCGGGTCAGCTTGAGTCCAAGCACGTTGTGGCACTGGGCCTGGACCCTCGGGGTCGTGCGGCTCGAGCAGCCGGTGGTCAATGCGAGCATCGGCACCGACGGCGTGCTCAATCTGGCCAAGTTGGAGGCGCCCGCGGCGGCGCAGTCAACGGCGACTTCGGCGCCCGCATCGTCGTCGTCATGGCCGCGGATGCGCATCGGTACCCTGAGCCTGCTCGATGGCAGCGTGCGCTTCGAGGACCGCAGCCGCGGCACGCCTTTTACCGCGACATTGGCGCCGATCCAATTCTCGCTGAACGACTTCCGCACGGCACCGGGCTCCCGGAGCCGCTACAGCTTCAGCGCCCGCACCAATGACGGCGCGCAACTGCGGTGGTCGGGAACTGTGTCGGTCCGACCCGTGGGCTCCGACGGGCAGTTCGCGATCACCGGTGTGAAGGTCTCGACCATCACCGCCTATCTGGGTCATGCGATGCCGGTAGCGCTGCGCGGCGGCAGCGCCGACCTGCGCGGTGACTATCACTTCACTGCCGCGAGGGGCAGCGATCTGTCGTTGAATCTGGCGGATTTCCGCATCCGCGGTCTGCAGATCGATCCGAAGGACAGCGCGACCGGCGGCGCGGCAGCCGCCGCGTCTGCCGCGCCGTGGATATCGCTGCCGGACGTCGATATCGCCGGTACCACGATCGCCACCCGGCGGCGGCACATCGCCGTCGGCCAAGTGACGGTCCGTAACGCCGGCATCCAGCTGTGGCGCGAAGCGAGCGGGAGCCTGAATCTGCAGCGGCTGCTGCCGCCGGCCGCAACGACGGTGACGCCCGCCGCCGCACCCGCCGCGGCCGTGCCTGCCGCCCCCGCCGCGCCGCGAGCCCCGCAGTGGACAGTGGCGCTCGAGCGGCTGGCCGTTCAGAACGCCACGCTCGAAGTCGAGGATCGCAGCGTCACACCGGCGGTCAAACTCCATGTGGGGCCGACGGCGCTGGTGGTACAAAATTACTCGAGCACCGGCAGCGCGCCAATCTCGTTCCAGCTCGATACGGGGCTGGGTGCATCGGGCCGGCTGCAGGGCAGCGGCAGTGTGGTGCTGTCGCCGCTGAGTGCCTCGGTCAAACTCGATCTGAAGCAATTCGACCTGACCACCCTGCAGCCCTATGTCGCGCAGCAGACCGGCATGACGGTCTATCGCGGCGATTTCGGCGCGCAGCTGCAGCTGACCTATGCAGCGTCGCCGCCCGAGGGCAAGCCGCAGCTGCTGCTGACCGGCTCGCTGGACGCGACCAATTTTGCCACGCGCGACAATGTCCAGAACGCGGATTTCATCACCGGTCGTGCCGTGCAGGTCACTGGCATCCGTTATCAGCACACGCCGGATGCGTTGCGCATCGCGCGCGTATCGACGCGGGGCGTATTCGGGCGCGTGATCATTGGCGCGAACGGACATTTGAACCTTACCGATGTGCTGCGCCCGCAGCGTACGCGTGCCGCGACCGCGCCTGCCGCCGCAGGCGCGAGCAAGCCCAGGACCGCGAACGTAAGTGCGAGCCCGCCTACTGGCGCGAGCCCGGCCGCACCTGCGGGCGCGATGCCGATCCGTGTGGATCGGGTCGAGATCACCGACGGCAGCGCCAATTTCACCGACCACACGGTACGGCCCAATTTCTCAGCGGCCATCCTGGGACTGCGGGGCACGATCATCGGTCTTTCGTCCGACCCGTCATCGCGGGCGATGGTGCAGCTCGAGGGCAGCGTGAATCGTTACGCGCCGGTGTCGATCAGCGGCCAGGTCAACCTGTTGTCCGCGGCGACATTCACCGATCTCAATATGAGCTTCAGCAACATCGAGCTGACGACCTTCAATCCCTATTCGGGTAAGTTCGCCGGCTACAGCATCGCGCAGGGCAAGCTGACCACCACGATGCACTACCACGTGGAGAATCGCAGGCTCGACGCCACGCACCACATCGTGATCGATCAGCTCGAGTTCGGGCCGGCCACGGCGACCAAGCCGGCGGTGCCGCTGCCGGTGAAGCTGGCGGTGGCACTGCTGAAGGATCGCAACGGCGTGATCAGCCTCGATCTGCCGGTCAGCGGCAGCATTGATGATCCGAATTTTCACATTGGGCCGATCATCTGGAAGGTATTCGTCGGCCTGGTGACGAAGATCGTGACGGCGCCGTTCTCGTGGCTCGGGTCATTGTTCGGCGGCGGCGGCCAGCAGCTCGCCTATGTGGACTTCGCGCCCGGCTCGGCTGCATTGGCTGCGCCGCAGACGCAGAAGCTCATCCAGCTTTCCAAGGCATTGCTCCAGCGGCCGCAGCTGCAGCTCGACATTCCGCTGCATACCCTGAGCGTAGCTGACGACGCGGCGCTGGCACACAGCGCGCTCGAGCAGGCGGTGGCCGGGGCCATTGCCGCCGGGACCGCTCCGGCCGTGCCGGCCGCCGTGCCGGCCGCCGCGCCGGCATCGCCGCGGCTCATGGCGCTGGCGGCGCTGTACCGGCAGCAGTTCGGTGCCGACCCGCAGTATCCGGGCGACGCCGTGGCTGATCAGGCGCGCAGCGAGTGGCTCGAGCAGCAGCTGTTACCGCGGTTCGTGCCCAAGCGCTCACAGCGCGACGCGCTGGCGCGCGCGCGTGCCGACGCTGTCCAGGCGGCGGTGCTGACCGACCACACGCTGTCGCCGATGCGCGTATTCCTGATCGAGCGCGAGTCGGGTGGCGGCCCGGCGGGCTCCGTGCGGATGCAGCTGCAGCTGCAATAGAGGGGCCGTGAGACGCCGCGCCGTGAGACGCCGCGCCGTTGTGGCGCTCAGGCAGGACGTTGCCGCGGGGCCCCGTGCGCCGGCGATGACTGCATCGCCAGGGCCAACTGTTGCAACTCATACAGCAGCTCGAGCGCGGCGCGGGGAGAGAGGCTGTCGGGCTCGATGGCGGCCACGCGCTCGCACAGCTCGCGCAATCCCGGCTGCATCGGCGGGGTCGGTTGCGCCGGCGGCGGCGGCGGCGGCGGCGGCGGCGGCGGCGGTGCCGGCTCCAGCGGCAGCTGCGCCTGGCGTGCCGACGGGGCCGCACTCATGAGGCTGCCGGCTTCGAGCTGGGCGAGGTAGTGACGCGCCTCGGCGATGACGGCGCGCGGCACGCCGGCGAGCTGCGCGACCTGGAGGCCGAAGCTGCGGTTGGCGGGGCCCTCCTTGACGGCATGCAGGAACACCAGCGAGTCGCCGTGCTCGGTGGCATCCAGGTGTACGTTGGCGCAGCAGTCGAGCCGGGAGGCGAGCGCGGTGAGCTCGAAGTAATGGGTGGCAAACAGCGTGAAGGCGCGGGTGTGCGCGGCGATGTGATGGGCCACGGCGTAGGCGAGTGACAGGCCGTCGAACGTGCTGGTGCCGCGGCCGATCTCGTCCATCAGCACCAGGCTCGCGCTGGTGGCATTGTGCAGGATGTTGGCGGTCTCGGTCATCTCGACCATGAAGGTGGAGCGGCCACCGGCCAGGTCGTCGGCGGCGCCGATGCGGGTGAAGATGCGGTCGATCGGCCCGATCTCGGCATGCGCGGCCGGCACGAAGCTGCCGATGTGCGCCAGCACCACCACCAGCGCGGCCGCTCGCATGTAGGTGGATTTGCCGCCCATGTTCGGCCCGGTGATGATCAGCATGCGCCGCTGCTCGTGTAGCGACAGATCGTTGGGCACGAACGGTGCGTCGAGGAAGCGCTCGACCACCGGATGACGGGCGCCCTCGATCAGCAGCCGCGGCTCGGCGAGGAGCCTGGGCTCGGTCCAGCCGAGCGTGGCGGCCGACTGTGCCAGCGAGGCGAGCGCATCGAGGCCGGCCACGGCCTCGGCGCTGGCCTGCAGGGCCGGCAGCGCCTCGATCAGCCGTGTGAGCACCTCGTCATACAGCTGCTTCTCGCGCGCGAGCGTGCGCTCGCGCGCGCCGAGCACCTTGTCCTCGAAGCCCGACAGCTCGGGCGTGACGAAGCGCTCGGCCGACTTGACGGTCTGGCGGCGCAGGTAATCGGCCGGCACGCGCGCGGCCTGCGCGCGTGCGACCTCGATGTAGAAGCCCTGGACGCGGTTGTAGCCGACCTTCAGGCCCGGGATGCCGCTGCGCTCGCGCTCGCGCTGCTCGAACTGCAGCAGGAAGTCATCGGTGTTGCCCCCCAGCGCGCGCAGCTCATCGAGCTGCGCATCGTGACCGGCGGCGATGACGCCGCCGTCGCGCACCAGGTGCGAGGGCTCGGCCGCGATGGCTTGCTCGAGCAGCGCGTGCTGCGCCAGGTGCGCGCCGATGTGCCGCTGCAGCTCACCCAGGAGCGGTGAGTCGAACGTGGCCAGCGCTGCGCGCAGCTGCGGCAGGCGCGCGAGCGAGGCGCGCAGCTGCACCAGGTCGCGCGGCCGCGCCGAGCGCAGCGCGACCCGCGCGAGGATGCGCTCCAGGTCACCGATGCCGCGCAGCTCGCCGAGCAATGCCTCGTAGCGGCGCGATTCGGCCAGCGCGCCGACCGCGTGATAGCGTGCCCGCAGCAGCGGCTGCTCGCGGATCGGGCCGTTGAGCCAGCGCCGCAGCGCGCGCGCGCCCATGGCCGTGACGCTGCGGTCGAGAACGGCGAACAGGCAGCTGGCCTGATCACCGGACAAGCTCCGATCGATCTCGAGGTTGCGCCGCGTGACGGCGTCGAGCTGCAAGGTGCTGGCGCGCTCCTCGACCCGCAGCGCGCGGATGTGCGGCAGGGCCGTCTTCTGGGTGTCGCGCACGTATTGCAGCAGCGCGCCGGCGGCGCGGATCGCCAGCGGCAGCTCATCGACGCCGAAGCCCTTGAGGTCGAGCGTGCCGAGCTGGTCGGTCAGCAGCCGCGAGGCACTCGAGAGCTCGAACTGCCACGGCGCGCGCGCGCGGGTGACGAGCGCCTCGCGGCACAGCGGCTGGATGGCGCGGGCCTGGTCTTCGGCCAGCAGCAGCTCTGCCGGGCGCAGCCGCTCGAGTTGCGCCTCCACCGCGGCGAGCCCCTCGGCCTCGAGTACCGTGAAGCGTCCGGAGGACAGCTCCAGCCACGCCAGTCCGAAGCGCTCGCGCTCGAGCAGCAGCGCGGCCAGCAGCGTCTCGCGGCGCTGCTCGAGCAGCCCCTCGTCGGTGACGGTGCCGGGGGTGACCACACGCACCACCTGCCGCTGCATCGGACCGCGACCCTTGTCGGTGTCGCCGACCTGCTCGCAGATCGCGACCGACTGGCCGCGTCGTACCAGGCGGCCCAGGTAGGACTCGACGCTCTGCGCGGGCACGCCGGCCATCGGTACCGGTGCGCCGGCGGACTGGCCGCGGCTGGTCAGCGCGATATCGAGCAGCTGCGCGGCGCGGCGCGCATCGTCGTAGAACATCTCGTAGAAGTCGCCCATCCGGTAGAACAGCAGCGTGTCGGGGTGCTGCGCCTTGATGCGCAGGTACTGCTGCATCATCGGGGTGTGGGCGTCGAGGCCATCCGGGGACGCGGGCGTTTGCCCGGGGCCCGTGCCGGAGTCGTCTGATTCGATGTCGACCGCGGAATCTGCCACCATGACGAGCGCAGTGTACCGGCTTTGATGCCGCGACACGCTTTCCGGCGCCGGGGGCATAGCTCTTCGCATAGGAGGTCGCGCCATGGCTTTCAGGCTCTTCAGTGAGGATTTCAAGGACGGTGATAGCCTGCCCGAAGCCCAGGTCTTCAACGGCATGGGTCATCGGGGCGGCAATCTGTCCCCGCAGCTGGCGTGGGCCGATGTGCCCGCAGGAACCAGGAGCTTCGTGGTGACGCTGTATGACCCGGACGCGCCGACCGGATCGGGCTGGTGGCACTGGGTCGTGGCGAATCTGCCGGCCGCGTGCAGCGCGCTGCCGCGCGGCTGCGGCAGTGGGCAGGCCGGTCTGCCGCGGGGCGCGGTGCAGACGCGCACCGACTTCGGCTCGAGCGGCTATGGCGGGGCCGCGCCGCCGCCCGGCGCGCCGCACCGCTATATCTTCACAGTGCACGCGCTGAAGGTCGATCAGATCGACGTCAACGAGAGCAGCAGCGGTGCGATGGTGGGGTTCCTGGTGCACATGCACAGCCTCGGCCATGCCTCGTTGACGGCGCGCTACGGCCACTGAGCGGCACGCGACGCGAGCGCAAGCGGCCCGTGCCAGCCCGACAGTCCAGCGCGGCACCCTCTGCGGCGGCGTACGGCGATGACGCGCTGGCGCAGCTGGCGCGGCGGGCGGGCGAGGCGCTGCTGGCGGCGCGCCGGCACGTCGTCACGGTCGAATCGTGTACCGGCGGGTGGGTGGCAAAGTGCCTGACTGACGTCGCCGGGAGCTCGCAATGGTTCGAGCGGGGCTACGTGACCTACTCGAATCTCGCCAAGGAGCAGTCGCTCGGGGTGGCGCCGGCCGTAATCGAGACCTTCGGGGCGGTCAGCCGGCCCACCGCCGAGCAGATGGCGGCCGGGGCGCTGCACGCCAGCGGCGCGGACCTCGCGGTGGCGGTCACCGGCATCGCCGGGCCCGACGGAGGGTCGGCGGACAAGCCCGTGGGGCTGGTATGGTTCGCGCTGGCGCGGCCCGGGGCTGCCGGGATATCCGAGGAACACCGCTTCGGCGGCGATCGCGAGGCCGTCCGGCGCGCCGCGGTCGCCACAGCGCTGAAACTGCTGATCGCGGCGGCGGGCTCGCCGCCGCGGCCGTGACGCGATGAGGGCGGCCGGGCCGCGCCGGCGGCTGTTCTTTGCGGCCTGGGCCACCGAGTCGTTCGGCCGGCAGCTGCACGCGAGCGTGGCAGCGATGCTGGGCGCCGTGCCCGGGCGGCCGGTGGCGCCGGCGGACTGGCACGTGACGCTGTGCTTCCTGGGCGCGGTGGAGCAGACGGTGCTCGGGGCGCTGCAGGCGGGCGCGGGGCAGATCCAGGCGCGCGCGTTCGAGCTGCGGTTCGAGCAGATCGAGTACTGGCGCCAGGCGCGCGTCATCAGCGTGACTGCCGCCACCGTGCCGGAATCGGCCCGGGCGCTGGCCGGGGCGCTGCGGGCGCTGGCACGCTCGCTCGCCCTGGCGAGCGAGGAGCGACCGCTCAGAGCGCACGTGACGCTGATGCGGGGCGTGATCCCTGCGGTCTGGGAGGAGTTTCGCGCCGGGCCCGGGCGCTTGCCGCAGCGGGTGGACCTGACGCTCGAGGCACACGAATTTCACCTCGCGGAGAGCCTCGAGGTGCCCCAGGCGGCCGGGACGCCCAGCGCTCCACCAAGAGGGCCGCTGGCTTCGGGCGCCCCCGCCCCGGCACGCCGCTACGCCTCGCTCTCGCGCTGGCCGCTGCCGACCTGAGCCAACCTGGGCCGGCGTGAGCCGGTCTGAATGCTGCGAGCGCGCAGATTTGCAGCCGTGGCATTTCTGTTCCGCCGGGGGGCGTTTGCGCTCCGCGCGCGCCGCCTCGTTGTGGGATAATTGATCCGCCCGGGGCCGTCACGCGACGCTGTCGAACGCCGCCACCACGACGCACGCTCGAGATTTACCAGCTGGGGTTCACGACGCATGGATGACACTCGCAAGAAGGCGCTGGCCGCCGCGCTCGGACAGATCGAAAAGCAGTTCGGCAAGGGCTCGGTGATGCGGTTGGGCGATGCCGCCGCGATCTACGACATCGAGACGATTCCGACCGGCTCGCTCGGCCTGGACATCGCGCTGGGTGTCGGCGGGCTGCCGCGCGGCCGGGTGGTCGAGGTCTACGGGCCGGAGTCCTCCGGCAAGACTACGCTGACGCTGCAGGTGGTCGCGCAGGTGCAGAAGCGCGGCGGCACGGCCGCATTCGTCGACGCGGAGCACGCGCTCGATCCCTCCTATGCCGAGAAGCTCGGCGTCAATGTGCAGGACCTGCTGGTGTCGCAGCCGGATACCGGCGAGCAGGCGCTGGAGATCACCGACATGCTGGTACGCTCCAGCGCGGTCGACGTGATCGTCATCGACTCGGTGGCCGCGCTCACTCCGCGCGCGGAGATCGAGGGTGAGATGGGCGAACTGCAGGTCGGTCTGCACGCCCGGCTGATGTCGCAGGCGCTGCGCAAGCTCACCGGCAACATCAAGCGCTCCAACACCATCGTGATCTTCATCAACCAGATCCGCATGAAGATCGGCGTGATGTTCGGCAATCCCGAGACCACCACCGGCGGCAACGCGCTCAAGTTCTATGCCTCGGTGCGCCTGGACATCCGCCGCATCGGTGCGATCAAGAACGGCGAGGAAGTGGTCGGCAACCAGACGCGCGTGAAGGTGGTCAAGAACAAGGTGGCGCCGCCGTTCCGCGAGGCCGAGTTCGAGATCATGTACGGCACCGGCATCTCGCACGAGGGCGAGCTGATCGAGCTCGGCGCCGCCCACGGCATCATCGAGAAGGCGGGCTCATGGTACAGCTACAACGGCGAGCGCATCGGCCAGGGCAAGGACAACACCCGGGTATACCTGCAGCAGCACCGGGATATCGCCGCGGACATCGAGGAGAAGGTGCGCGCGAAGCTGCTACCGCTGCCCAAGCGTGCTGAGGAAAAGACGGCCTAGGGCGGCGCCCCTGCCGATCGAGCAGGCGGGCAGCGCGACGGCCGCGCTTGCGGCCGCGGTCACGCACCTGTCGCGGCGCGACTTCTGCAGCACGGAGCTGGCCGCTCGGCTCGCGGCCGACGGCTTCGCCGCCGAGGCGGTGCGCTCGGCGCTGGTGGACCTGTCCGAGCGACGCTACCTGGACGATGAGCGCTACGCGCAGCAGTTCGTGGCCGCGCATGCCGGGCGCGGCCAGGGCCCGCAGCGCATCCGCCGCGAGCTGCTGGAGCTGGGCCTGGACGCAGCTCTCACGGACGCGGCGCTGCAGGGCCACGGCGAGGGCCACGGCGGCTGGGTGGGGCTGGCGCGCGAGGTGCGTATCCGCCGCTTCGGCCTGGCAGCGCCCGGCAGCTGGCGCGAGACGGCGCGGCAATCGCGCTTTTTGCAATATCGGGGCTTTTCCAACGATGATATCCGTTCGGCCGTCGGGGATGACGCGGCCAGCGGGGATGACCCGGTCCCCGCAGCTGACGCGGATCTCGGAGACGACGTAACCGGCGACGCGGACTGACGCGTCGGATACCACTGCTGCAGTATGACTGATCAACCGCCCTACATGAGCGCGGCGCAGGTGCGCCGCGCCTTTCTGGAGTACTTCCGTGAGCGCGGGCACACGGTGGTGCCCTCATCCTCGCTGGTGCCGGGCAACGACCCGACGCTGCTGTTCACCAATGCCGGCATGGTGCAGTTCAAGGACGTGTTCCTCGGCAAGGAGCGGCGCGACTACGTGCGCGCGGCCTCCAGCCAACGTTGCGTGCGCGCCGGCGGCAAGCACAACGACCTGGAGAACGTCGGCTATACGGCGCGGCATCACACCTTTTTCGAGATGCTCGGCAACTTCTCCTTCGGCGACTACTTCAAGCGCGACGCGATCGGCTTCGCGTGGGAGTTCGTCACCGGCGTGCTGAAGCTACCGCGCTCGCGGCTGTCGGTGACGGTGTTTCGCGAGGACGACGAGGCCGCGGACATCTGGACGCGCGAGATCGGTCTGCCAGCCGCACGCGTGCAGCGCCTGGGTGAGAAGTCGAACTTCTGGGCCATGGGCGATACCGGGCCGTGCGGTCCGTGCACCGAGATCTTCTACGACCATGGTGCGGAAGTCGCGGGCGGACCGCCCGGCTCGCCCGAGGAGGACGGCGACCGCTATGTCGAGCTGTGGAACCTGGTGTTCATGCAATACGAGCGCGCCGCCGACGGCACGCTGACGCCGCTGCCCAAACCCTCGGTCGACACCGGCGCGGGCCTGGAGCGCCTGGCCGCGGTGATGCAGGGGGTGCACTCGAATTACGATATCGATCTGTTTCGCGAGTTGATCAGCGCGGCGGCGCAGGTCACGGGGACGCGGCAGATCGGCTCCCCATCACTGCGTGTGATCGCCGATCACATCCGCGCCTGCGGCTTCCTGATCGTCGACGGCGTGATCCCGTCGAACGAAGGCCGCGGCTATGTGCTACGCCGCATCATCCGCCGCGCGGTGCGCCACGGCTACCAGCTCGGCCAGGCGCAGCCGTTTTTCTATCGGCTGGTGCCGGCGCTGGTGCAGACGATGGGAGAGGCCTTTCCGGAGCTGCCGCGTGCGGCCGACGAGGTGGCGCGGGTGCTGCGGCAGGAAGAGGAGCGCTTCGCCGAGACTCTCTCGGCCGGCATGGCGCAGTTCGATGTGCGCATGCGCGAGCTGGGCGGCAGCGTCGTGCCCGGCACGCTGGTGTTCCTGCTGCATGACACCTATGGGTTTCCTCCGGATCTCACCGCCGACATCGCCCGCGAACGCGCGCTGTCGCTCGATATGGACGGCTACGAGCGCGAGATGCGCTCGCAGCGCGAGCGCGCCCGCGCGGCCAGCCGCTTCGGCGTCGATCTGCGCGCCGACACGCAGATCGGCGAGCACAGTGAATTTCTCGGCTACGAGGCGAGCGAGGCGCAGGGGCGCGTGGTCGCGCTGCTGCGCGAGGGCCGGCGGGTGGAATCGATCGGGCCGGGCGAACACGCCGAGGTGGTGCTCGACCGCACGCCCTTCTATGCGGAGTCGGGCGGGCAGGTCGGCGACACCGGAGAGCTGCGCGGCGCGCTCGGCGCGGCGTTCGCGGTCGAGGACACGCATAAGCGTGCGGCCGCGTACGCGCACGTCGGGCAGCTGACGGCGGGACAGCTGACGGTGGGCGAGACGGTGGTGGCGCGCATCGACGCGCAGCGGCGCGAGGCGATCCGCCTGAACCATTCGGCGACACACCTGCTGCACGCGGCGCTGCGGCGCGTGCTCGGCGGCCACGTGACGCAGAAGGGCTCGCTGGTGGCGCCGGAGCGGCTGCGCTTCGACTTCTCGCACCCGCAGCCGGTGACGCCGCAGCAGCTCGCGCGGGTCGAGCAGCTCGTCAACGCCGAGATCCGCGCCAATGCCGAGGCGGTCACGCGCGAGATGGATTACGAGCAGGCGATCGCCGCGGGCGCGATGGCGCTGTTCGGCGAGAAGTACGAACGCCGCGTGCGCGTGCTGTCGATCGGGGCGTTCTCCACGGAATTGTGCGGCGGCACGCACGTGCGGCGCGCCGGCGATATCGGGCTGTTTCATATCGTCAGCGAATCGGGCGTGGCGGCCGGTATCCGCCGCATCGAGGCGGTCACCGGACAGGCTGCGCTCGACCATGTCGAGCGCCTCGATGCGCTGCTGTCCGATGCGGCAGGCCTGGTGCACGGCTCGCGCGAGCAGCTGCCCGAGAAGCTGCGCGAGACGCTCGAACGGGTGCGCTCGCTGGAGAAGGAAAACCGCACTCTGAAGGAGAAGCTGGCGCTGGGCCGCGGCGTGGACCTGGCGGCTGCCGCGGTGGCGATCGACGGGGTCAAGGTGCTGGCGACGCGTGTCGATGGCGCGGATGCCGGGGCGCTGCGCAGCGCCGTCGATCAGCTCAAGAGCCGGCTCGGATCCGCCGTCATCGTGCTCGGCTCGGTGCAGGCCGATGCAAAAGTCGTGCTGGTCGCCGGCGTCACCGCCGATCAGACCGATCGCGTCAAGGCGGGGGACCTTATCGGCGCAGTTGCCGCCCAAATTGGGGGCCGCGGCGGGGGCCGCGCGGATTTTGCACAGGCCGGCGGCAACAACCCGGCGGCGCTGGACCAGGCGCTGGCCGGGGTGGCGGAGTGGGTGCGCTCGCGTCTGGCGCCACATTGACGAATCTTAACGTGTGCTGTGGCGGTATCACGCGAGACAATTCGCACTTGAAACGGTTTGAAGCTCCCCGCTGCCGCAGCCGCCTGCGCAGAGCCGCGCTCCGGCCGCAGTGTCGTCATTGCCGTAAGGGCCGGGTGCGCAGCCTCGCCGCCTGGCCACCATGGAGGTACCCCGTGCTAATCCTGACGCGTCGAATCGGTGAGACCGTAATGATCGGGGATGAGGTCACGGTGACGGTGC
>DATAWM010000076.1:0-22240 GCA_036267195.1 Steroidobacteraceae bacterium | reverse complement strand
CTTCGGGCCGCCCGGGCTGGGCAAGACCACGCTAGCGCACATCGTGGCCGCCGAGCTGGGCGTGAACCTGCGCCAGACCGCAGGTCCCGTATTGGAGCGGCCCGGGGATCTCGCGGCGATCCTGACCAACCTGCAGGCGCGTGATCTGCTGTTCATCGATGAGATCCATCGACTGAGCCCCGTGGTCGAGGAAGTGCTGTACCCGGCGATGGAGGACTATCAGCTCGACATCATGATCGGCGAAGGTCCGGCCGCGCGCTCAATCAAGCTGAACCTGCCGCCGTTCACGCTGGTGGGCGCCACCACGCGCGCGGGCCTGCTGACCTCGCCGCTGCGCGACCGCTTCGGCATCGTGCAGCGGCTGGAGTTCTATCAGATCCCCGACGTCGAGCGTATCGTGCGCCGCTCGGCCGGTATTCTCGGCGTGCAGATCTCGGCCGATGGGGCGCTGCGCATCGCGCAGCGCTCGCGCGGCACCCCGCGCATCGCCAACCGCCTGCTGCGGCGCGCGCGCGACTATGCGCAGGTCAAGGCCGAGGGACACATCGACGAGGCGGTCGCGCGTGCGGCGCTCGACCTGCTGCAGGTGGACCCCGAGGGGCTGGATGCGCTGGATCGCAAGCTGTTGCTGACGATCATGGAGAAGTTCGACGGCGGCCCGGTCGGCATCGACAGCCTGTCGGCCGCGATCGGCGAGGAGCGCGGCACGCTCGAGGACGTGATCGAGCCGTTCCTGATCCAGCAGGGCTTCGTCACGCGTACCTCGCGCGGCCGCATCGCCACGCGCATGGCCTGGCAACACTTCGGGCTGAAGGTGCCCGAACGTGCGGCTGCAAATCTGCCGTTGTTCGGCGAGGGTACTTGAGCAGCTTTATCTGGCAGGCGCGCGTGTATTGGGAAGACACCGACGCCGGCGGCATCGTCTACTACGCCAACTATCTGCGCTTTCTCGAGCGCGCGCGCACCGAGTGGCTGCGCGAGCGCGGCCTGTTCCAGCGCGAGCTGGCGCTCGACCCGGGCATCGTGTTCTCGGTGGTGGAGCTGCAGGTCCGGTACCGGCGCGCCGCGCGCCTGGACGACCTGCTGGTGATCAGCTGCGAGCCGCGGCAGCAGGGCGGCGCCACCCTGGTGTTCGCGCAGCACATCTGGCGCGCGGGCGAGGCGGCGCAGGTACTGCTGAGCGCCAGCGTGCGGGTTGCCTGCCTGGAAGCGGGCACGATGAAACCGCGACGCTTGCCGCCGGTCATAGTGCAGAGTCTGATTCCATGAAACCGCTGGTAAGGAGTCGCTGATGGGCGGGCAATTGTCGATCATCCGCCTGGTCGTGCAGGCGAGCGTGGTGGTGCAGATCGTCCTCGGGATCCTGCTGATCGCCTCGCTCACCTCGTGGGCGATCATCTTCCGCAAGCGCATGGTGGTGCGCCGCTCGCAGCGCGACGCTGAGCGCTTCGAGAACAGCTTCTGGTCGGGTGGGGATCTGAGCACCCTGTACCGCACGATCGAGTCGCGCGGTGGTGCCACCGGCATCGAGAGCATCTTCGAGTTCGGCTTCCGCGAATTCGCGCGGCTGCGCTCACAGGGCGGGATGGCGGCCGACATGCTGCTGGAGGGCTCGCGGCGCGCGATGCGGGTGGCGCAGCTCAAGGAGACCGAGCGGCTCGAGCACAGCCTCGCCACGCTCGCGACCGTGGGCTCGACCAGTCCGTACGTCGGCCTGTTCGGCACGGTGTGGGGCATCATGAGCGCCTTCAGCTCGCTCGGGAACGTACAGCAGGCGACGCTGGCGAACGTCGCGCCGGGCATCGCCGAGGCGCTGGTGGCCACCGCGTTCGGCCTGGTTGCCGCGATCCCGGCCGTCGTGTTCTACAATCGCTATGCCGATCAGGTCAGCCGCCTGGAAATGCGTTATGACGGCTTCATCGAGGAATTCTCCACCATTCTGCAGCGTCACGCCGGACGCAGCTCCGCTGTCTCCAGCGTACCGGTCCCGGGCCCGGCCTCGGCGACGGTGTCATCGGGCGGGAGAGCCTGATGCCCGCCGTCAATCGCGGCAAGCGCAGGTTGATGGGCGAGATCAACGTCGTGCCCTACATCGACGTCATGCTGGTGCTGCTGATCATCTTCATGATCACGGCGCCGCTGCTGACCCAGGGCATCAAGGTGGACCTGCCGAAAGCGGCGGCGCAGCCGCTGGTGCTGCAGCGAAACCAGAAACCGCTGGTGCTGTCGATCGATGCCCAGGGGCGCCTGTATATGAATGTCGGCGCGCACGAGCGTGCGCCGATCGATGACGAGACGGCGCTGATCCGCGCGACGGTGGCGCTGCGGCGTGATCCCGAGCGTCCGGTGCTGGTCAATGGCGATCAGGCGGTCAACTTCGGTCGGGTCGTGCAGGCGATGGTGCTGCTGCAGCAGGCGGGGGCACACGAGGTGGGCTTCCAGACCCAGTCGCCACCCAAGCCGGCCGCCGGCGCGGCGCCGGCCACGCCGCCCACGCAGCGATGACGACACCGCGGTGATGAAGACGCCGGCGAAGGAGCCCAGGGCGGACCGCGTCGTCTCGATTGCGCTATCGGTGCTGGTGCACGCCGCGATCGTGGGCGCGCTGCTGTGGGGATGGTGGCAGTACCGTACCCCCAAGAGCGTGCCCGACACGCTCGCGATCCAGGCGACCGTGGTGCAGAACGCACCGCAGCGCTCGCATGCGGCGCAGCCGCCCGCACCCACACCCGCGCCGCCCACCCCCACGCCGCCGGCGCCCACGCCACCACCGCCTGCGCAGCCGCCGCCGCCGTCGGTCGATCAGGCGCAGCTCGCGCGGCAGGCGCGTGAGCGCGCACAGGCCGAGGCGGACCAGAAGGCGGCTGCGCAGCAGGCGATCGAGCTCGCCGCGCTGCATCATGCCGCCGCCGTGAAGGCGCAGGCCGCCAAGGTCGAGGCCGAGCGGCAGGCGCGCGAACAGGCGCAACGCCAGGCCCAGCTCGCCGCCGAGCGCCAGGCCCAGGAAGAGGCCGAAGCCAAGGCGCAGGCCGAGCTGAAGGCCAAGCAGGACGCCGCCCGCGAAGCGCAGCTGCTGGCGCAGCAGCTCAAGGCCGAGCAGGCCCAGCAGGCTGAGCAGCAGCGTGCGGCCGATCTGCAGCAGCAGGTGCAGGCCGAGGAGCACCTGGACGCGCTCGAATCGAGCCCGGAGAAAGCGGAATATACTGCGCTGATATCAGCGCGTATCAGCCGCGCATGGATCCGCCCCCCCAGTGCGCAGCCGGGGCTCAAGTGCATCGTGCGCCTGACGCAGATCCCGGGCGGGGAGATCACGCACGTCACGGTCGAGGGCTGCAACGGTGACGAGGCCGTGCGCCAGTCGGTGCAGACCGCGGCCTATCGAGCCTCGCCGTTACCCGCCCCACCGGATCCGGCATTGTTTGAGCCGAACATCACTGTTACCTTCGCACCCGACCAATGATGAGCGATACCACGACCAACCCTTCGAGCATCGAGCCCACACCGGCGCGGCGGCCGCGCCGCTACCTGGCCGCAGCGCTTATGGCTGCCTGCGTGCTGTCGCTGGCAGCGCTGGCGCTGGCCGTGTCGCCGGCGCACGCGGATCTGCAGGTGCTGATCACCAAGGGCGTCACCGATCCGATCCCGATCGCCGTGGTGCCGTTCGCGCACGTGCCGGCCGACGGCGGTTTCGATGTCGCCGGCGTCGTGCAGCAGGACCTGACCAGCAGCGGCCGCTTCCGGCCGATGGCGCGAGAGTCGATGCGGGTGCTGCCCACCAGCACCGGCCAGGTGCAGGCGGCCGACTGGAAGGCCGAGGGCGAGGACTACGTGCTGGTCGGGCGCGTGAGCTCCCCATCGCCCGGGGTGCTGGACCTGGACTGCGACCTGATCAATACCGCGACCGGCCAGCCGGTCGGCAGCCAGCGCTTCATCGCCGACAGCGCCAGCCTGCGCAACGCCGCGCACCAGGTCAGCGACTTCGTCTACCAGAAGATCCTCGGCGTGCGCGGCGCGTTCGCGACGCGCATCGCCTACGTGACCGTACAGGGCGAGGCGCCCCAGCGGCGCTTCCGATTGGTGATCGCCGATGCGGACGGCGAGAATCCGCGCGTGATCCTCGAGTCGGGCCAGCCGATCATGTCGCCGGCCTGGTCGGCCGACGGGCAGTGGATCGCCTATGTGTCGTTCGAGAATCGCCTGTCGGCGGTGTACGTACAGCGCGTGAGCACCGGTGAGCGGCGGCTGGTGTCGGCGCGCGCCGGCGTCAATGACGCCCCGGCGTTCTCCCCCGACGGCAAGCAGCTCGCACTGACGCTGTCGGGCAGCGGCGGCAACCTGGACATCTGGCTGCTGAATCTGGGCACGCAGCAGCGGACGCGGCTGACGGACGATCCGGCCATCGATACCGAGCCGGCCTGGAGCCCGGACGGTGCGAGCATCTACTTCACCTCCGACCGCGCCGGCGGCCCGCAGATCTACCGCCTCGGCGTGGCCAATCCCTCGCGCGTGCAGCGCATCACCTTCGGCTCGAGCTATGATGCGCGGCCGGCGGTATCGCCCGACGGCAAGCGCCTCGCCTTCATCACGCTCGACGGCGGCAACTATCGCATCGCCGTGCAGGACCTGGCCTCCGGTACCGTGACGATCCTGTCCCACGGGCACCTGGACCAGTCGCCGAGCTTTGCGCCCAACGGCGCCACGATCATCTATGCCGGACGCGACGCGGACGTCGATACGCTGCAGACCGTATCGGTCGACGGGCTGGTCATGCAACGGCTGAAATCTTCCGACCAGGGCCAGGTGCGCGAGCCGGTGTGGGGTCCGTTCGCGCGCTAGCGCGCACGATCGTGCCTGCGGCAACGGCGCTACCGACCACAGTGGGATCTGAATTCGCTAGAAAGTATGCTAATCAAGTTCGCGGCGAGGCAGCCGCGGCGGCAGGGCAGCGATAAGTGGAGTTACAACATGCATAAGTCCGTTCTGGTGTGGATCGCAGTGTTCGGCGCGGCATTGGCCGCGGGCTGCAGCAGTCACAAGGCGCGTCCGAGCACCGGCGGCGCCGCCGTGCCGCAGGAGCAGTCGCAAACTTCCGGCGCGGAGAATCCGAACGCGAACGGGGAGGCCGGGGCCAACAATCCCGGGGTGCAGAACGGTACCGGACCGGGCGTGGCCGGCCCGAACGCGGCCGATCTGCAGAACCGCACGATCTACTTCGATTTCGACAGCAGCGAGATCAAGCCCGAGTACAACCAGGTGATCGCCGCGCATGCGCGCTACCTGGTCGCCAACACCAGCGTGCGTGTGCGCCTGGAGGGCAATACCGATGAGCGCGGCTCGCGCGAGTACAACATCGGCCTGGGTGAGCGGCGTGCCCAGGCGGTGCGCCAGGCGCTGATGCTGCAGGGGGTGGCCGACTCGCAGATCACCACGGTGAGCTACGGCGAGGAGCGTCCGGCGGTGACCGGCCACAACGAGGCGGCCTGGGCCAAGAATCGACGCGTGGACATCGTTTATCTGAACTGAGGTTGCAGCCATGCCGGTATCGACTCGTCGCCTGCCGCGCCGGTGGCTGCCCGCCGCCGCCGCGCTGCTGGTGCTGGGCGGTTGCGAGAGCGCGCCGGTCCAGCCCGACCCGACCGAGGTCAAGCTCAACGACCTCGACCAG
The DNA here is from genome assembly GCA_036267195.1 of Steroidobacteraceae bacterium. GTDB lineage: Bacteria > Pseudomonadota > Gammaproteobacteria > Steroidobacterales > Steroidobacteraceae > FEN-1191. The sequence goes on along the minus strand of DATAWM010000076.1, from coordinate 16,575 downwards.
CGCGTGACGCGCATCGAGCGCGTGGTCAGCAACCAGAGTCTGGTACAGCTGTCGCAACGGATCGATCAACTCGACATGGAGCTGCGTGAGCTGCGCGGGGAGGTCGAGGAGCTGCAGAACAATAACGACTCGCTCAACAAGCAGCAGCGTGACTTCTATACCGATCTGGATCGGCGCGTGGCCACGCTGGAGGCCGAGCAGAAGGCCGGCGGGGCCGCACCGGCAACTGGCGGGGCTATCGCGGGCCCCGCTGGCGGCGCGGGGGGTGCCGCGTCCGCGGGTGGGGGTGCCGGCGCGGCGGGCACCGATCAGGGCGCATACCAGCAGGCCTTCGACACGCTGAAGTCGGCGCACTACGCCCAGGCGGTCACGCAGTTTCGCGACTTCCTGCAGCAATATCCGCGCAGCTCGCTGGCCGACAACGCGCAGTACTGGCTAGGTGAGTGCTACTACGTCACCCGCGATTACCAGGACGCGGCGGCCGCGTTCCGCGCGGTCGGCCAGAACTATCCTAACTCGCGCAAGGCCCCGGACGCGCTGCTGAAACTGGGCTATACGCAGTACGATCAGCAGCAGCTCGCCGATGCACGCGCCACGCTCACCGAGGTGGTGCAGCGCTATCCGACCAGCTCCGCGGCCAAGCTCGCGACCGAGCGGCTGACGAAGATGCCCCCCGGCAACAGCAGCAGCAGCGCCAACGGTGACGACAGCGCCCCACCACCGCCGCCGCCGGATGTGGCGCCGGACACCGCGCCCAGCGCGACGCCCGACGCGACGCCCCCGCCGAGCGGGCCGCCGCCGAGCCCCAACGCCGCCCCGGCGAACACCACGCCAGGGGCACAATAGACGCAGATCGGCGCGATGCCGGCACCATGGAGCATTTTTGTCAGATCAAAAATGCCCGATGGTGCCGCCATCGCGCCGATGAGCGACTGAAACGCTACTGGCGAGCGAGGTCCTCGTGGGTGCCCGGTTGAAGCTCACCGAAATCTTCCACTCGCTGCAGGGCGAGGCCGACACGGCCGGCATTCCGACGGTATTCGTGCGGCTGACGGGGTGCCCGCTGCGCTGCCAGTACTGCGATACCGCTTACGCGTTTCACGGCGGTGAATGGTGGGAGATCGCCGCGATCCTGCAGCGCGTGGCCGAGTACGGCACGCGCCATGTCTGCGTGACCGGCGGGGAGCCGCTGGCGCAGAAGGACTGCCTCGAGCTGCTCAGAGCACTGGCCGACGCCGGCTACCGCGTCTCGCTCGAGACCAGCGGCGCGGTGGCGATCGAGGCGGTGGATGCGCGCGTGATCCGCGTGGTCGACGTCAAGACGCCCGGGTCGGGCGAGGAGCACCGCAACCGCTACGAGCAGCTGCAGCTGCTGCGCCCCGAGGAGCTGGTGAAGTTCGTGCTGTGCGATCGCGCCGACTACGAGTGGGGACGGGCCCAGCTCGCCGCCTCGCAGCTCGCGCAGCGCTGCCAGGTGCTGTTCTCCCCGAGCCACGAGCAGCTGCCCGCGCGCGTGCTGGCGGACTGGATTCTCGAGGATCGCCTGCCGGTGCGCCTGCAGATCCAGCTGCACAAGTATCTGTGGGGCAACGTGCCCGGCAAGTAGGGGAGCGCGCACATGCCGACACAGACGATGACGCCCCCGCCGGCCGCGCCAGCCGGGGCCGCGCCGCCGCGGGCCGTTGTATTGGTGTCCGGCGGACTGGATTCGGCCACCGCGCTGGCGATCACGCGCGCGCGCGGACTGCAGTGCCACGCGCTGTCGGTCTCCTACGGACAGCGCCATGCCTCCGAGCTGGACGCCGCGATGCGCGTGGCCGCGGCACTGGGCGCGCACGAGCATCGCGTGATGCGCGTCGACCTCGCCGGTATCGGCGGCTCGGCGCTCACCGATCCGCACATCGATGTGCCGGAGCATCCCACCGACGGCATCCCGGTGACGTACGTGCCGGCCCGCAACACCATCATGCTGGCGCTGGCGCTGGCCTGGGCGGAGGTGCTGGAGGCGCGCGTGCTGGTGATCGGGGTCAACGTGCTGGATTCCTCGGGCTATCCGGATTGCCGTCCCGAATTCGTCAGCGGCTTCGAGCAGCTCGCGGCGCTCGCGACCAAGGCCGGAGTCGAGGGGGCCCGCTTCCGGCTCGAGGCACCGCTGATCGCAATGACCAAGGCGCAGATCATCCGCGCCGGAGTCGCGCTCGGGGTCGACTATTCCCTGACCGTCTCGTGCTACCAGGCCGACGCCGACGGGCGCGCCTGCGGCCGCTGCGACTCCTGCCGGCTGCGGCGCGAGGGCTTTCTCGCCGCCGGCGTAGCCGACCCGACGCGCTATCGCTAAGGACGGTTCGCCCAGCGGCGCGCCTCGATGAAGATGCGGGTCGCGGAGGGGTGGCGGCTGCGGATCGCGCTCTCGATGCGTCCGACGGCATTCACGTACTCGTCGGCGGACGTGCCGGGCTGCAGCTCGACCTCCAGGTTGATCAGCACGCTGTCCGGTCCGAGCTGCATCGTGAGCGGGGTGCCGGCCGCGCGCACCGCCGGGTCAGCCGCCGCGATACTGCAGACGCTGTCGACGATCTCCTGGGAGCTGCTCTCCCCGATCAGCAGCCCGCTGGTCTCATAGATCAGCATCATGGCCACGGTGCACAGAATGACCCCGATGGCGATCGAGGCGGCGCCGTCGAGGTACGGACGGTGCAGCAGGCGGCCCAGGTAGATGCCGAGAAACGCGGCAGTCAGGCCCAGCAGCGCGGCCAGATCCTCGTAAAAGACGCTGTAGACGGACGGGTCCTTGCTGCGGTGAAGGCGCAGCCAGAACGTCTTGGGTCCACGGCGGCGCAGCAGCTCGCGCGTCGCCACGATGAACGAGCTGCCCTCGAACACGGCGGCGATCGCCAGCACCACATAGTCCCAGCGCGGATCCTGCAGCGGCCGTGGCGCGCGCAAGTTGATGATGCCCTGGTACAGCGCCATGCCGCCGCCGATGCCGAACAGCAGCACCGCGACGATCAGGCTCCAGAAGTACAGCTCCTTGCCGTAACCGAACGGGTGCGCCGGGTCGGGCGGCCGCCGGCTGCGGCGTAGGCCCAGCAGCAGCAATAGCTCGTTGCCGGTGTCGATCACCGAATGAATCGCCTCGGAGAGCATGGCCGTGCTGCCGGTCGCCGCAGCCGCCGCGAATTTCGTCACGGCGATGGCCAGGTTGGCCGCCGTCGCGGCATAGACCACCTTGTGCGAGGGGCTGGGGTGAGCGAGGCCGGCCGGCGCGGTGGCGGGCGCGGTGGCGGGCGATCCTGCAGACGCCGCGGCCGCCTCGGTCGCGCTGCCGGCCTGTCGGGCCGCCGGCACCGGCACCTGCGTCGGCGCGCCGCGACCCGGGCCGCCGTCGGAAAGAGTGCGCATTGCGGCAGCATAGCCCAGCCGGCCGTGGCCCATGCCGGCGGCGGAAGCGGCGAGGGTCAATTGGGCGCCGGTCCATTTGGTATCATGCGCGGCCCGCCAGTGGGTCGGTAGCTCAGTCGGTAGAGCAGCGCCCTTTTAAGGCGTTGGTCGTGGGTTCGAGCCCCACCCGACCCATACTAAAATCAAGCAGTTGCTGCTCCACTGGTTCGCTCTACGCCCGAATCATCTAACGTTTGTCTAACGTCCGGCGATTTCCCGCCTTCGATGACCCGCAGCTTCGGCTCAAGGCCCAGCGCCCGGGCGGTCACGCGCTCGGCCAATCCCGCCATGCCACTGGGCAGGGAGTGCGCATAGACGGCATCGACCAGCGTCGAGCGGCTGTGCCCCATGGCGCGCGAGACGTTGAAGGCCTCCTCGCCCGACACCCGGCCGATGGAGGCGAAGGTATGGCGCAGCGAGTACATGTCGAGCGGCTGCACCTTGGCGCGCTTCACGAGCTTCAGCCAGATGTCGCGCCGCACGTTGGAGGGGTTCAGGGGTGCCCCGGTGCGGGTGGCGAACACGAGCGCCTCCCCGGTGCCACCGGTGCGCTCCTGGTGGGCCTTCAGTTCACTGACGAGCCAGCCGGACAGGGCCACGGTGCGCACGCCGGCCGCGGTCTTTGGGGCCTTGAATTGCTTGCCGCGCCAGTCCCAGCTGCGTGAGATGCTGGCGGACCCAGCCGTCAGATCCACGTCCTGCCAGCGCAGGGCGTAGGCCTCGCCGGGGCGCAGGCCCGTAAAGCACAAGAGGCCGACCAGCGCCCGCTCATGCGGCCGCGCCTCGCCGATCAGGCGTTGTACCTCGGTCTCGGTGAAGGTCCCGCGGCTCGCGCGCCGGTCCTTCGCGCCGGCCCGGTACGGCTTGAACCGCGCGAGCACATTACGATCGAGCACCTCGAGCTCCGCCACCGCGTGGAACAGCACCGCCTTGAACTTGCGGATCAAGTTGTTCACCAGATCCGCGCTCTTGCCGGCCGCGAGCAACTCGGTGAACCAGGTGCGCACCTCGCTCTTGCTAATCGATCCGACCTCACGCTCACCGAATGCCGGCAGGATGTGAAGCTCAAGGGCTGAGCCGTACCCGCAGAGCGTCGCCGTCGCACGCCCGCGAGCGCGGCATTCGGCGAGGTAGGCGTCGGCGACCTGCTTGAGTGTCATACGAGCGCTCTTGGCGACGTAGGTGCGCTTGTCGATCTTGTCGAGCAGCTCGCGCTCGAGCTTCTCGGCCGTCTTCTTGCCGTGAGCGGTGTGCCACTGCTGTTTGCCGCGATGTCGCACAATCACTCGATAGCGATCGTCCCGCGGATCCTCCTTCTTCACCTTGATGACTGCCATACCCATAGCCTCCTATTTGTGTTTCCTTGCGCCCCGCAGCAGCGCCTTGGCGTACTCGGCGAGCTGCTCGGCTGTTGTCACATCACGCCGATAATTCTTGGATACTTGTTTGACCGCGGCCGAGCACTTCTCGCGGCTCGCGAACTGGGGTAGCAGCAGGTCCACCGCTGCCCGGCGCCACCGCTGATCCTTCTGGCGATCCAGGACCCCGGCGTCATTGGCCGCGGTGGCGCACTTCTCGCTGCAGAAAAGGCGCTTGCCGACGCGCATGAAGAATTTGCCGCACTGGGGGCAGTGCCTGATTAGCTGCCGATACCTCGGGTCCATGAGCAACATCGCGAGCAGCGCATAGAACCCATCCGAGTCGGCGATGTGAGCGTCGTATCGGAATGCGACGCCCCCGCGGATGCGCTCCAGTCGCCGATTCCAAAGAACGCCCTTTTCGAAGCGCTCGCTGATATCGGCCAGGAATTCATCGGACGGATTGTCGAGGCTGCCTTCGACGGCTGCCCGTAGCAGCTCGGTCAGCTGGTCGCCCCACTGCTGCAACTGCGGGAGGGTGACCGACTGCGCAAGGGCGTTAACGATGTCGCAGACGTAGTCGAGCAGGCCCTCGATGCGGCCAAAGTCCCGACGCTTACCTGAAGGCCCGTAAGGCGCCGCCCATGACAGGGTGAGGTGGAAGCGCGTCCCATCGAACGCCGAGGCCTCGAAAGGCGGCTGTGCTGGTCCGGTCGCTGGCACTACTTTTTTCATATGTCTACGGAGTAGTTGCGCGACCATACGCCTGTGAAATGCTATCCGTCAAGCATGAGGTGATGACGGTATGCAAGACGAACCCTATACGGAGACGACTAACACGGTGGCGGCGCTCGTGCCATGCGATCCGAAACTCGTGCGCTGTTACGCGGCGTGGGGCTGGATTGAGTGCCGCACGCTGGCGAGCGGCATGCGCCTGTTCCGGCCGTCGGCGCCAGAGAAGGTGCGCCGAATCCGCGCTGAGCGGATCGCGCGTCGCGGTCGCTATCTGCGCAACGCGCGGCCAGTGGAGTCGCCAGCATGAGCGACAAGGTACTCATCCCGCTGCCAGGCCTCGGTACGCTTTCGCTGAGCCGAGAGGCCTTCCAGGCCGCGCTGGCGGAAGGCTCGCGCGCAATCCCGGCGTCTACTGCTCCTGGCGCGACTCAGGATGCGGAACCTGCCCTCGATGCCGAGCAGCTCGCTGCTGCGCTATCGCTGCCGGTCACATGGATTGAGCAGGCGGCGCGAGAGGCGCGAATCCCGAGCATTCAAGCAGGTCGCTGGCGCAGGTTCCGGCGCAGCTGCGTCGAGGCAGCGCTGGCCAATGGCAAAGGCGCCGCGTGAATTTCTCGACCCCAAAAATGGCGACGCCCCGCAGGTCACGACTCCTGCAGGGCGTCTATCTCCACGAGCAGCGTCTACACCGCCGCCATGCCAAGCATAACAGAACCACCAGCCCCACCATCAGCGCCTGAGCAGCCGCCGGCCGCGGTGTCGGCGCCAGGCCGGCCGGGCCGGCAGCGCAAGACGCTGAGTCCCGAGCATCTCGCGAGGAGCGTCTTCGCTGTCGGGCTACCTGCGCATCGCAGCTACCGCAGGCCCAGCCGCGTGCACGCAAACTGGTCCTGGCGCCCGGCGAAGGTGCGCCAGTGAACGCCAGCAAACAACGTCGCTGGCGCAAATGCCGCACCTGCAGTGGGCGCGTCGACCGTCCTGATACTCACTGCTACGACTGCTCTCGTCGCCTCATCCGTGAACGCGAACAACGTTGCGAGAGCGACGCCAGGAGCATGGCTACGCGGCAGATCGATTGGGTGCGCCCATGAGCGCCGCTGCCTTCGCGGCACGCTACATCGAGCGGTTTCACATGGCGCTCGTGCCGCTCGACGGGAAGCGCCCGCTCGGCAAGGCCTGGAATGCGGACGAGAATCTAATCCGCAGCGAACAGGCCGCGCGGGATTACTGGACGGCGCACCCGCACCGGAACATCGGCGCATGCCTCGAGCCATCCGGGCTCGTGTCAATCGACGCGGATTACCCGGACGGTGCACACCAGGTGCTCGCGGCCGAGGGCATCGACCTCGACGCGCTGATCGTGACAACGCCGACCATCCTAGGCCGCGCTCCGCGCCTCGAATTTCGCGCTCCCGATGTCCCGCTCAGTCGAAAGTCAGTCGTATGGCCAGCGCGGCAGACGGGTGAGAAACCCGTCACCGTCTTGGAATTTCGCGCCGGCCGTGTGCAGGATGTGCTGCCGCCGAGCATTCACCCTGATCTGCGGCGTCCGTACCAATGGTTGACACCACCGCGTGATGGCTTCCCGCCATTACCAGGTGCACTGCTTGCGCTCTGGCTGGACTTCGAGGCGTTCAAGCACCGCGCGCGCAATCTGTGTCCGTGGGCGCCTCCGGAGCCGGAGCCGAAGCGGCGAGCCACGCGTGCGCCTTACACCGGAAGTAGTGTCATCGCGGCATTCAACGCCGCGCACGATTCCATTGCAATTCTCGAATCGCATGGCTACGCACGTGCCGGTAAGCGGCGGTGGCGATCCCCTGACGGCCACGGTATGGCCGGCGTGGTGTTGCTGCCTGACGGGAAAATATTTTGTCATCATTCGTCAGATGCGCTCGGCGACGAGAAGCCACATGATGCTTTCGATTTGTATGTGCGGCTCGAACACCACGGGGACGTACGGGCAGCAACACGAACGGCGGCGAGACTGCTCGGCATGGTACGAGCGTGAGCGCCGTGTATCAGCTGCCGGCGCAGGACGAAACTGGACGCTCGGACGAGGCGACCGGAGAGGAGATTCAAGAAAGCGCGCCGGATACCGAACTGCCCCCGATCGAGGCATACATCGAGGCGCAGGAAGAGGTACAGCGAGACAGCGACAGTGGGCGCGAGGTAATCCAGCTGCAGGCAAGTCAACTGCACAACTACGCCCCAGCAGCCGAGCGGCTGATTGCTCAGGACGTCTACGTACGCGGCCAGCAACTTGTGCGGCTCGGCATTGCGCCGGAGCTGGCGAGCGTAGCCAAAAATCTCGTCAAGCGATCATCCCAGCAACGAGTCATCGTGCCCGTCAACGTCGAGTACTTACGGCGCCGCCTCACCAGCCTTGCAGAATTTCAGCGCTACTCAGGCCGCGAGAAAAAGTGGAATCCGACGGATTGCCCACGTGACCTGGTGCAGAACATCTTGGTGGCGGGGGACTGGGAACACTTCCGACCGCTCGAGGCGATCGCCACCGCGCCGTTCTTGCGCGCAGACCTGACCGTCTGCGATACCCCCGGTTATGACCCAGCATCGTGTGTGTTCTACGCGCCGAATGCACTCTTTCCCTCGATTCCCGCCAAGCCCGGTAAGGACGACGCCGTTGCGGCGCTGGAGCGGCTGTCCGAACCGTTCAAACAGTTCCCGTACGCCGGAGTATCCGAGGCGGCCTTCCTGTCCCACGTGCTGGCCGCAGTGGGCCGCCACGCCATCAACACCATGCCGGTGTTCGCGTACACGGCACCTCTGGTTGCCAGCGGGAAGACCTTGCTCGCAGGGATGCCAAGTCGCATCGCCGATGGCGTCGAGCCAGGCTTGCACCCCTACACCGACGAAGCCGAGGAGATCAGGAAAGTCTTGATGAGTGCGCTACTGGCCGGCGATCCAGGAGTGTTATTCGACAACGTGCCCAACGGCACCAAGGTGCGCTCGCCGGTGCTCTGCGGCTTCGTCACGGCCGCCGTCTATTCGGATCGCAGGCTCGGTGTGAGTGAGTCGGTGACGCTCCCGAATCGCTGCAACGTCGTGCTGACGGGCAACAACGTCACTCCCGCCGGGGACTTCGCACGCCGCTGTCTGGTTGTACGTTTGGATGTGGATGCCGAGAGTGCCCGCGGCCGCGAATTCGAGATCCAGAACCTGCAGGCCCACGTGCTTGCTCATCGGCCGCAGCTGCTGGTCGACGCCCTGACCATCGTCTTAGCGTATGCGCAGACGGGGCTACCCGGTCCCATCCCCAAGCCGCTCGAATCCTTTGAAACCTGGTCGCGTATCGCGCGTGACCCGCTTGTGTGGCTCGGCAAAGGTGATGCCGTCGAAACCCAGCAGCTGGAGACCGAGGACGAACTCGCCCCGCTGAAGGAGGCGTTCGAGCGAATCGGGGGACAACCGACGCTGTCGTCCACCTTCGCAGCACGAGATATCGCCACCCTCGCCGGCCGATTCGAGGGCACGGAACTGAAGGCCGCTATTGAGGGCGCTGGCTGTTCGGACGCGACCAGTCCGCTCAAGGTCGGCTACTGGCTGCGTGAGTTTCGAGACCGCGTCGCAAGTGATCGGAAGCTCGTCCAAGTCGGCAATTCCGGCGGCAAAGCTCAGTGGAGACTGCGCGGAGTAGATCGATGATGCCGTTTTGCTGTGTTGCGATAAGTGGGATAAGTGGGGATGTTCCCCCCACTTTCTATAGAGATGGCAGATGCCAATTTATAGGAGGACGGGGGAAACATGCCCACAAATCCCAACCATCCCAACTGGTGAGTTCTGCAAAACGCCACACACCCGCGTGGTCCTCCGCGCGGCCGGTAGGGACCGCGCGCGAGCCTGACGCGCGCTGCGCCACGACCAACGCCTTTGTGATTCGTAACTCAGCGGAATTCATCCGCCGAGACAAGCACTTAGCAGCACCGTCTAACGGCTTTCTAACAGCCGCCGGCTTCACGGCAAGGTCACGGTCGGCTCGAACTACCCCGGAGATGCAGTAGTGGCCCGCGGCAAGTCGGTGCGGCTTCTGGCCAGTATCCCCGAGCGATATAGCCCGGATTTCATGGACAGGCTCGACAAGCGCACGGTGCTGGGCCGGGCCGTGCTCGGGCGCTACATGGCCGTCGTCTCCGACCTGGGTGGGACTGAGGCGCTGTCGAACATCAAGCACAGCCTCGTGCGTCGGTTCGTCTGGTTCGAGACCATGATCGAGGGCATGGAATGCCGGGCTGCTGCCGGCGAAGGCGTGGACATCGGCAGTTGGACGCAGCTGACGAACAGTTGGCTCGGCATCGCGCGCCTGCTGGGCCTCGAGCGGCGCCCACGGCCTACTGAAACGCTACGCGATGTCATGAATGCCACGCCCGGGGGGATGCCGGTATGACCCTCACCCTCGGCATCGATCCCGGCCTCGCCGGCGCCCTGGCACTTCTGGATCCTGACGGGCTGCCCGAGTTGGTGGCTGACCTTCCGATCATCCGCGACCGCTCGCTGGCCTGGGTCGATGGCGGAGCGCTGCAGGGGATGCTGCTGGACGCGCTACGGGGCCGCCAGTGCCGCGCAGTCGTGGAGCGCGTGTCAGCCATGCCACGGCAGGGGATCGCCAGTGCCTTCTGCTTTGGCGTCGGCCTCGGCTCGATCCTGAGCGTGATGCAGACGCTGCAGCTCCCGCTCGAGCTGGTCACGCCCGCGGTATGGAAGCGCGCGCTCGGACTCAGTTCCGACAAGCGCACCTCGCTCGACAAGGCGCGACTGCTATTCCCGTCGGCGGACCTGCGCTTGGCCAAACATGACGGCCGGGCCGAGGCGCTGTTGCTTGCGCACTGGGCACAGAGTCGGAGGGCTGCGGCATGAGAACCCGGAACATCGGCGGTGTGCTCGACCTGGCCGCCCTCGACCTGCTCTCAGGCCGTACCCGCCACCGGCCGAGTGATACAGCGCTGCTGCGTGCTGCGGCTGTGGAACTGCGGGCGCGCGGATTGACACCCCGCGACATCGGCCAATCCATCGGGCTCAGCGAGGACGCTGCGCGGCTGTTGCTGCAAGGCGGTGCCGCATGAACCTCCACGCCTTCATGACGAGCCACCGCCTCGCCGGCCGCGAGTTCTCCGGCCCGAGCTGGGCGACTTGGCGCGTGATTGCCCGGTTGATCGACGGCGAGGCGCATCTGCTCACGGCCGAGGAGCAGGAACTCGCGCTGCGGCTTACTGGACGCACGGTGCTGCCGACCGTGGCCCCGCGAGAGGTGTTCATCGGTGCCGGGCGCCGCGGTGGGAAAAGCAGATTTGGGGCGCTGGTGGCAACCTGGCTCGCCGCCGCCGAGTATCCGCAGCTGTCCGCTGGTGAGACGGCGATCGTTGCCAACATCGCCCCCGACAAGCGCCAGGCGGAGATCGACCTCAACTATGCGCGCGGCATCGTTAAGGGCAGCAAGCTGCTGCGCGCCGAACTGATCGGCGACACGGCCGACGGGCTTGAGTTTGCTCACCGCACGCGCCTGGAGGTGGCGACCGCATCGTATCGAACAGTGCGCGGCAGGACGCTGGCCGGTGCGGTTGTTGACGAATCCGCATTCCTGAGAGCCGATGATTCCGCGCTCCCGGACAAAGAGCTGGTCCGGGCGCTGCGCCCGGGGCTGCTGACGCTGCACGGCCTGCTGGTGGTGATTTCATCGCCGCACAGGAAGCTGGGCATCCTGTACGACGCACACCGCAAGTACTTCGGCAACGATAAGCAGGACCGTGGCCTCTACATCCAAGCCTCCAGCCGCGATCTGAACCCGGGCATCGATGAGCAGGACATCGCCGAGGCAATGGAGGACGACCCGGCAGCAGCGCAGTCCGAATACCTCGGTTACTTCCGCGAGGACCTGCAAGGCTTCCTCGACGATGCGACGGTCGATGCTGCCATTGTTCCGGGCCGGCGCATGCTGCCGCGCAGTCCGGGCTGCAAGCATGTTGCATTCTGTGATCCGTCCGGCGGTAGAAGCGACAGTTTCACGCTCGGAATTGCGCACCAAGAGGCGCCCCCTCCTGGCAAGACGGCCGGCCGCGTGGTGCTCGACGTGCTGCAGGCGGTGGCCCCACCGTTTGATACTGAGGCGGCCGTTTCCGGCATGGCCGAGACGCTCAAGAATTACGGCCTGCGGGAGGTGCATGGGGACCAATATTCCGGAGATTGGGTACCGGCCGCATTCGGCAGGTACGGCATAACCTACAAACCCTCAGAGCTGACGCGCTCAGAGATTTACCTCGAGGTGTTGCCGCTATTCAGTCAGGGCCGCATTGAGCTGCTCGATCTGCCGGTGCTGCGCACTCAACTGTTGCTACTTGAGCGCCGCACGCGCGCCGGCGGACGCGATAGCGTCGATCACCCAAGAGGCTCACACGACGATCATGCGAACGCGGCCGCTGGCGCACTGAGGCTCGCGGCGCCAGCCACGACGAGCCGCAGCTGGTTCGATGTGACCCCGGAGGAGTCTGCCGCGCGGGGACGCGTGCTGCAGAACCTACGGCGGTCTGGCGGCGGGGGATTCTCGCTGTGATTCGCCGCCTGCTCGCCGCGCTACGCTCTGCCTGGCACGCAGCCCGCGCGAGCTGGCATCAGCCGATAGCGAGGAAGGCGCGGCGCCAGACGCACAAGTCTATCCCCGCAGACGCTCCCACAAGCGAGGCGCCCAAGCGTGGCGGCTCATGGTTTGATTTCGAGTCCGAGGAGTTGCAAACGGCGATGCCGCGTAGCGCCGAGGACGAGGACGTGGCGGCCTGGTTTGCGAGGCACTTTCGACAAGGCTGGTCACGCCAGTGAGGCTCACGCCCGCTCAACGCCGCGAGATCCTCACGGAGATGCAGTTGGCCGAGCTGTTCACCGAAAAAGCGTGGGCACGCCGCTACCAAATCTCCCCCGCGACGGTGAAACGGCTGCGCGCCGAAGCGCGCGAGCGGCGTTTGATACGAAATGTATCAACCAACGTTCACGTTTTGGTGCTTGATGTGGGAAGCAGAGGAGTGAAGTAAGACATGAGCTATCAGGAACTTGCGCGCCAGGTCGCGCAGCAGCTCGGCCGCGACAACGCGATTAAGCAGCGCATCGTGCAGCGTAATCCGTGGGCCTTTTCCGCGATGGACGCGCAGGAGCTGGGTGAGGCATCGGGCCGCGAGTTGGCCGCACGCGAACTGAAAGAATTAGGCATCGATCAGAAAGACAACGATCCCGTGGACCTCCTGGACGCGCATCACGCCGGCCGGGCATACGAGCGCTCGCGCGGCGACCGGCGCACGGGCCTGGCTATCAAACCGAGCGTCATGGAAGGCAGCAGCGCGAACGACGCGGCCGAGTCGTTCATTGATCGCTACATCAACGGGAGCGACAAATGAGCCTATTAGCCCGCGTGCGTGGCAAGTCTGCACCGGCTGCGCCCGCGCAAGCCACCGCCGAAGCTCCCCACGACGTAGTGAGGGCGCTCAATGCCGTGCTCAGCGCGTGTCGCGCCTCCGACCTGGACCAGACCTGCTCGACTATCCAAACAGTTGAAGACTTGCTTGCCGAGATTGGCGCAGTCAAGATCGACGGCTCTGTCACGCTGGCCGCGCTCGACAAGGCGATTGACGAACTTGCTTCGATAAAAGTGCCTGCCAGCGGCATGCGGGCGCTGCAGGATCTGCGCAGTTCGTTGGCGCAGGCCGAAGCGCAGGCGGCAGCCGAGGCCGCGGCGAGCGCTCGCGAGCTTGTGACGCAAGGCGAGTTTGATGCGTTCCGCACGGCCGTGGCGCTCGTGCTCAGGGAACTGCAGGTTGCCGTCAGGAATCCCAATTACGGCGTCTCAGCCCCCACGTCCCGCGGTCTGACGACGACGGATCAGGTGGCGCTCGAGGATCTCCTCGATAGGATCAGTCGCGCCGGTAAAATCGGCGCATGTAAGCCGCGTGAGCGTTACATCGGGCAGCCTTGGTCGACGATGTGATACAGAAAATGTGCGGCCCGCGGTCCTTCGCCCGCTGGTCGCGCTTCCCGCGCGCGACATGGTGTGCGGGCGTGCCAGCAGCAGGTGCACGCAAACAACAGCTGCAGCCCACGTGCACGCACGTGTCGTGATGCAGCGTGGGCCGCCTGGCCGAGCGCGATCGGCAAGGCCGGCGCCCCGGGGCAGTCCAGTCCTGCGCGGCGCGTGGCCGGGGCACGCACTCGACGGGTTTTTCCTTTGCCCGTCGAGTGCCGGCGCTTCCCTCATCCACTTGAGGTCAGAATCCTGAAGAAGCTACACGCGTTGTTACTGGCCGGTGCTCTTGCAGCACTGGGCTGCTCGATCTGCGGCGCTGCGCAGGTGTATGTGCCCTCTCCCATACACGGCGCCGGCACGTTGGTGCCTGGCGACTGCCTCAGCCTCGGCGCGCAAGCTAACCTGGGGTGGTTGGGTTTAGATTCGGTCGTGCCATGCACGCCGGCTTTCCTCACGACCGCTTACAGCAACGCGACCACGAGCTATGCCGCGGTTCTGGCGTTTGCCGCCCACGCAGGCAGCGACGGCGGTGCGTGGCGAGTGTGTGCTGACGAGGAGGACAGCAGCACCAGCGGTACTGTGACCTTTGCCGCAGGACTCTCCGCAGCGCCAACTGATCTGTGGGTTACCGCAGCCGGGTCGAGCGGCACCTTCGCGGTCGCGTTCACGTGATCGCCAAGGACCCATTCGTCGAGCAGCTCGCGCAGCAGCTGGCGCTGCACGGAATCAGTCGTATCAATGCTGGGCCGCGTGATCCGTGACCAACTTTCAAAAAACGCCGTTCTCGCGCACGCTATCGAAGTTCGCTCACCACACGGCCGTCAGCGAGATTGAGCGGCGCGGCCAAGCGCTGCCCGGATCAGTGGTCGCCATCAGTGCGAACGGCGCGATTGTCACGGTCAATTTCGATGTGCCCGGCCAGGCGATTCCGCGCACCTCAATGCCGGTCGCGATGTCCAAATACGTGCAGATTCCGGTGGCAGTCGGAGACATGGGGGTGGCATTTCCGGTCTCAGTCTACATCGGCAAGCAGAGCGGTCTGGGCACCGGGAGTCCTGCGGCGTCCAAGCTACAGCCGAATCTCTCTGCGCTCGTCTGGTTTCCGATCAGCAATGCCAACTGGGACGCGATCGATGGGGCCGGCGGCGCGGTCGGAATCGATGCGAGCGTCGTGACGACTGACAATGTCGTCGTTGGTAACGGCGCCTCGGGCACGTTTTCCTCGAGCGACGGACAGACCATCGACGTCCAGGACGGAATCATTGTCAACATCTACTGAGGGTGTGCCGCATATGCAAACCAAAGAGCCCTGCCAGACCTGCGAAGCGTTGCGCGCACGGTTCCTGGAATTTCTGAACAATCTGCGAACGCTGCTCGCGGACCTACCCACAAGCGCCGAGGATAATGATGGAACCCCAAGGCAACCAGCCGATTAACGTAGCCTATTTTTCCAGCCTCATTGGTCAAGTCGAGGCGGTTGCCTCATGTGCTGAGCTTCAGTCGCTCGTGACTCGGGCGTTTGCATCGTTGGCCGCGTATGTGGCGGGCTTGGCAAAGTCGTCCACGGCGCTGAGCTGTGCCTACCAGCTGCTCACACCACCGACCGATCTTCCCTCACTCATCAGCTGGGTCGAGAATTTGATTAATTGCGTGCTCGGGCCACAATACAAAGCCTACGAAAATTACGCTGCGAAGGTTGCGGCACTCGCCATTGAGTTGCCGTTGCTGGTGACGGGCATCGAGAACGCCGCGGCCGCACTAAAGAATTGTTCGATCACGATTCCCACAATTGGGTTGCCGTCGATTCCGGTGCCGCCATGATTTGCGCTTCAGGGCTCGCCTTACCGTTCTCGTGGCTACAGGAGAAGTGTGTCGAGCTGATGCGGCCGCCGGGATCGCGATGATGCGCTTCATCGAGCGCCCAGCCCGCCATGTCAAAATAAGGATGACACTTTCGGTGCTGCGGCGCAAAATGTGCCACAATGCGCATCAGAGTCACGTATCGCACGGCTGTGCGCGCCTGACCGGCTATGCTGCCGCCACTCGATCAACGGGGCTTGCTACCGCCTGGCGTCCATGACGCGACAATTGACGAGATTTCGGCTGCATTCGGTACAAACGCAGTAAGAGCACACTTGCTCGCGGAATTCAGACGATTCTTACGTGAGCGCCTGATCCCGATCGGAGCTGGCCTAGATTTATACGTGTGCGGGAGCTTCCTGTCGGATAAGGTATCGCCCGGTGACATCGATTGTGCAATACCTGTTCCGGTGTCAAGTATAGTCGTTCACGTGAACGTTCTTGCTCTACTCGATGACGGGCGCATACCTCCGGCCAAGGGGACCACTTGGGATGAGTACAAGGTTGACGTTTGGCCATACTTAGCGGGCGCCCCAGGCAATGATTTTGTGACTTTCTTCCAATACGTGGGGCAGAAAACCGCAACATTGAAGAACCTGAGTGTCACGGATAAACGCGGCATCGTGAAGGTGGATCAATGGATTCTTGGGTAGAGCAACTAAATCGCCGCGCGCGGATGGTGATTGATCAGATCGTCGCCGCGCGAGTTGCTGCGGGATCTAGCAAGCTTGAACTGGGCTGGCTCGAAGCGCAGTACCGCGTGCTCCTAGAGCAGCTATATGCAGAGGAATATGCGCCTGCGCGACTGCGTGATACCTCCGATTTGATAGTACGGGCGGAAGGCCCCGGGGCGGATCACGACGGGCCGTCGCTACAGTCATTCACATGGCTGTCCGACCATATACGTCGACAATTAGCCAATCTCAGTCGTGCCGTGATCCCGTTATCCGGGGCGGACTCCAAAGCGGTCGCCCGCAAGCTCGGGTGGACTCTCACGGGTTATGCTCCGGGTTCCATAATGATGGGCTTCGCGCTCAGAGAGCCGAAGTCCGTACCGGGATTTGAAAAATCCGATGCTCAAGCCTTCAACGCGGTGCGATGTGCAGCGCAATCAATCGCCACGATCCCCCAGTATGTGGGTGAGACAGATATAGAGATCGGATT
>DATAWM010000075.1:0-16784 GCA_036267195.1 Steroidobacteraceae bacterium | reverse complement strand
GCCATAGCGAGCGGGAACCACCCGATCCCATTCCGAACTCGGAAGTGAAAACGCTCTGCGCCGATGGTAGTGTGGCCGCAAGCCATGCCAGAGTAGGTCACTGCCAGGCTCCTCATGCAAAGGCCCCGATGCTCGCGAGAGTGTCGGGGCCTTTTTCTTTGCTTATACTGCCCGCGGAGCATAACGACGCTCGACACGGAAGCGGGGCTCACGCCATGTCCCAACGCATTCAACGCCGCGCCGCCGTCACCGGGCTGCTCCGGGTAATCATGGCGGGCCTGCTCGTCCCACTATTGCTGGCGGGGACCGCCCGGGCGGCCGCAAGCCCGGACAAGATCATCGTCTCCGGGGCCTCGGGACACCTCGGGCTGCTGGTGGTGAAGGACCTGCTGGCGCGGGGCGTTGCCCCGCGCAATCTGATCCTGGTGAGCCATACACCCGAGGATCTGGCCGATTACGCCAAGCTCGGCGCCAGCGTCCGCTTCGGCGATCTGACCAAGCCGGCATCGCTGCCGGCCGCCTACGCCGGCGGCCACCCGCATGCTGCTGATCAGCGTCGCGGCGGCACCGATTCCGCGCCCGTTATTGCACAAACGGGCGTTCGACGCGGCCGTCAAAGACGGCGTCAAGCAGATCGTCTATACCTCTTACCTGGGCGTGGGCCGCGATCACTCGCCATTGTCGATGGATCATGGCCGCAGCGAGCAGTATCTGAAGGCGAGCGGTGCGGCGTGGACCATCCTGCGCAATGGATTTTACGCGGACATGCGGGTGCCGCAGGCGGCGCAGATGGTGGCGGCGGGCCGCGTCACCGTTGCCGCCGATGAAGCAAAGACTGCCTGGGTGACGCGCGCGGATTGCGCGGCCGCGGCTGCCGGCGCGCTCACGACCCCGGGACATGAGAACAAGGTCTACGACATCACCGGGCCCGCGTTGATCGGGCGTGGCGACGTCGCCAGACTCGCCAGCCAGATCACCGGTAAACCGATCGAGGTGATCGAGCAGACGGCCGGCAACGAGCAGGGAACCGGCCGCGCAGGTGCCCGTCCGGCCGCGGGCCTCGACCTGCCGCCGCCGATCGTCAGCAACGCGGTGGCCGAGCTATCCGGACATGCGGCCACCAGCGTGCGCGCCCTGCTCGAGGCAAACAAGCAGCAGCTGTTGGCCGCGCCCGCGGCGCGCTGAGCGGAGCCGTCAGGCGCGCTGAGCGCGGTATCTTGCTGTCCCCGCTGAGGCGGCGCTACAGTGAGCGCGACGGCGGTGCGGACAGGTACTATACGCACGCGATTCCAATCGGCAGGGGCACCGTCATGGCGATCAAAGAGAACTGTTCAGTGGCACTGGTCGGCTTGCTGTCGGTCCTGGCGGCGCTGCTGTCCCGTCCCGTGGCGGCGCACTCGGTCCTGGATGGCTACTGGAATCCGAGCTACGACGAGGATGTCGCGCGCATCCCGGGTGAGGATCAGGGCGACTATACCGGCATACCGGTCACGCAGGCCGCGATCGGCGCCGCGCAAGCGTGGGATCCGGAGATAGACACCGTGCCGTGGCTGGAGTGCCGGCCGCATCCGTCGGTCTACGGCCTGCGCGGAATAGGGATGCTGCGCATCTGGGAGGTTCGTGACCCGCAGACGCAGAAGCAAACGCAGATCAATACCTGGCTATGGGCCTGGGAAGCGCAGCGCCAGATCTGGATGGACGGCCGAGCGCATCCGCCGCCGTGGGCACCGCATACCTGGCAGGGCTTCTCGGCCGGTCACTGGGAGGGCACGACACTGGTGGTCCACACCGACATGATCAAGCGGGGCTGGACGCGACGCAACGGGCCGCCGACCTCGGACAGGACGACCATGGACGAGCGCTTCATCCGCTACGGCGACATCATGACGTACATCCGCATGATCGTCGATCCGCAGTATCTGAGCGAGCCGGCTGTCACCAGCACCAACTACACCCGGATCTCCGACGCGGACATGACCACCTGGCCATGCCGGGCGGTCGCGGAGGTTCCGCGCAATGAGGGTGCGGTGCCCATGCATCTGCCCAACCAGACGGCGGTGCTGATCGAAGGGGCGATCCGATCTCACGTGCCCATCGCGGCGTGGCACGGCGGCGCGCAGACGATGCGGCCGGAATACCAGGACTACATAAAGACGTTGCCGCCCAATCCGCCGCTGTCGGTCGTCATGAAACGTGTGCAGCAGGAAGATAAGGAATGAGCCGCAGGGAACGTTCCTCGGGAGAGGCGATGAAGATCACGCACGCGATCAAGACCACCGCCGTGATGGGCTGCGCCCTGCTGGCCGGAGTGCTTACGGGCGGTCAGGTCGCTGTGGCGCAGCCCCGCCAGCCGCCGGCACCGCCGCCGGGGCCACCCCCGCCGGCGCAGCAGGTCGCGCCGATCGATCTGACGGGCTACTGGGTCGCGATCGTCAGCGAGGACTGGCGCTGGCGCATGCTGACGCCGCCGCACGGTGACTACGCGAGCGTGCCGCTCAACCCGGAAGGACGCAAGGTGGCCGACCTGTGGACCACTGCGCAGGATGGCTCCTGCAGGGCGTACGGCGCCGCCGGCCTGATGCGCATGCCCACACGGCTGCATATCACCTGGGCCGATCCCAATGCGATCAAGATCGAGAGCGATTGGGGCGAGCAGACGCGCATGCTCTACTTCCGACGCGCGGACATCAGCGCGTCGGCTCCGTCGCTGCAGGGCAGCTCGTTCGCCGCCTGGGAACGGCCCGTCCCGGTACAGACGGGCCTGGGTCTGGGAGCGCCCGGAAAGCCGCCGCCCGGTGGTCATCTGAAGGTCGTCACGGATGATCTTGCGCCGGGCTGGTTGAGGCGCAACGGTGTCCCGTACGGCTCCAGGACGCAGCTCACCGAGTACTTTGAGACGTTTCCGGATCCCACCGGCAAGAAATGGTTCGACGTGACGACGGTGGTCGACGATCCGGAGTACCTGTCCGCGCCGTTTCTCACCAGCTCTGATTTCCGGCAGGAGCCCGACGGCTCGAACTGGGCGCCGCATCCCTGCAAGGGCTGAGCAGGCGGAGTACTGTCCGCAAAGGCTGCAGCCGCGCAGGCCGGCTGCCAAGCTGCCGTCCCGCCTGCACCACATTGCGTACGTCACCTAAGGAGTGGCATGGCCACGGGATTCCTCAGTCTGCTGCTCATACGAGTGGTGATGGCGCCGTGCCGTGGCCCGGCGGCGCAGGCGTTCAAGTCAAAAAAAAGACCCCGCCGCGCTCGGTGAGCGGCAGGGCCCATGTCAACTGCGCGCCGCCGGTGCGGCGCGTGATGTCGCCTACCTGGCCTACCTCGCCCTACTTGGCGCGGCCGTCGTAGCCCTGTGACAGCATCGGGATGGCGACGATCTCACCAGCCAGGTTGTCCCCGGGTAGACCGTTGTGAGCCAGGCCCTTGTGCCGCGGCAGCAATGCCACTGCGTACAGCGTCTTCTTGTCGCGTCCGCTGAAGGCCAGACTGATCACGTCCGTGCCCTTGGGCGGCGGAATGCTGCCGAGGAGCTGGCCGTCCGGGGTGATCACGTCGATGCCGGTCGCGCTGTCGGAGACGTAGATGCGTCCCTGCGAGTCCACCGTGCTGCCGTCGCCGAAGCCCTTGAGCATCGCCACCGTGTGCTGGTTGGTCAGCATGCCGTTGGGCTGCACGCTGAAGCCCTGCAGCGTATTGCCGTCGGTCACGTACAGCGTCTGCTCGTCGGGACTGAGGATGATCCCGTTGGTGAACGTGCGGATGTCACCGACCTGGCTGACTACTCCGTCCGGCGAAGCATAGTAGAGCTTGCCCTGGGTGAAGTAGACGCCGCCGTTGGCGGCGGCCGTCAGATCATTGAGGCCGCCGAGGCAATCGAGCGGCTCGCCCTGGTACGTGAGCGCCAGTGCTTTGTGCTGGGGCGCGAGCTCCCAGATCGCCTCGTGCAGGCCGCGCTCGGCGTCGAACAGCTGGCCCTGCTTGTTCATCGACAGCGCGCCGCCGGTGTTGGTGTCCTGGTAGACGACCGAAGCATGCCCGTTGGCACCGACCTTCACCACGTCGCTGTTGTCCTGCTGCGCGACCAGCACGCCGCCGTCGTCCGAGGCGATGATGCCGTCGGCATTGTTGCCGCGCTCATGCCACACCGCTTTCCAGTGCTGTCCGGCGGCGATGATGTCGGGGATGGCCGAGACACGGGTGGGCGGCTTGGGCGGCGGCGGCGGGCGCCGGCCGCGATTGCCCCCGAAATTCGGGGGCGCCGGGGGCGGGGTCTTGCAGGTGGCCAGCACCGCCGGCTCGCGTGCATCCTCGTTGGCCTTCAACCCCGGCCCTTCTGTGACTTTCCTGGGTGTCTGGGCAAGAACAACCGTGACACTGAACAGACCCAGTGTAACGGCGAGCAAGACAGGTGATCGCATGACATTTCCCCTATGCAATGTCGGCGCGCGCGATTCGATGACTGCTGCCGCAGCAGCAGCGAATCGCGCTGTTACCGTAATCGTTCGTTGATCGTCCTACCGACATTGTACACCAGGCACCCAGCCGGTACGACGGCCCGGTTCGGCGAGACCACGTCGACGACGGAGCCGCTGGTGACGTAGACACGTCCCTGCGAGTCGATCGTGCTGCCGTCACCGCCGCCGGTGAGCTTGGCCACCGTGCGCTGATTGGTCAGCATGCCGTCGGGGCCTGCAGCCCGGTGCTTCATCCGGTAACATCTGCGGCCCGATCGGGGACTGCGGGACATATTACGGAGATGACATGACGCAACGGGCGCGGGTCTTGCCGCTGGCCGCGGCGGTCGAGGAGTGCGTCCATGACGGCGACAGCGTCGCGATGGAGGGTTTCACGCACCTGATCCCGTTCGCCGCCGGCCACGAAGTGATCCGGCAGCGGCGCAAGCGGCTGACGCTGTACCGGATGACGCCCGACCTGATCTACGACCAGCTGATCGGCATGGGCGCGGCCGAACGGCTGGTGTTCTCCTGGGGCGGCAACCCCGGGGTCGGCAGCCTGCACCGGCTGCGTGACGCGGTCGAGCATGGCTGGCCCGGGCCGTTGGAGCTGGTCGAGCATTCCCATGCGGCCATGGCCAATGCCTACGACGCCGGCGCTGCGAATCTGCCATTTGCGATGCTGCGCGGCTACATCGGCACCGATCTGCCGCGGGTCAACCCGAACATACGCACGATCCAATGCCCGTTCACCGGCGAGCAGCTGGCCGCGGTGCCGGCGATCCGTCCGGACGTCGGTATCATCCACGCTCAGAAGGCGGATGCGGAGGGCAATGTGCTGCTCGAGGGCATCGTCGGCGTACAGAAGCAGGCGGTGCTCGCGGCCAAGCGCGCGCTGGTGACCGTCGAGGAAGTAGTCGAGCAGTTCGGGCCGCGCTCGCCGAATGCGCTCATCCTGCCGGCCTGGACCATCACCGCCATCAGCGTGGCGCCGCGCGGAGCGCATCCGTCCTATGCGCATGGCTATTACAAGCGCGACAACGGCTTCTACATTGCGTGGGACCGGATCGCGCGCGAGCGCGACGGCTTCCTCGCCTGGATGCGCGCCAATGTGCTGGAACGGACCGCCGACCAGGGGACTGCATGAGCGACTACACCGGCAACGAGATCATGACCGTGGTCGCGGCGCGGGCGCTGTGCAGCGAGGACGTGTGCTTCGTCGGCATCGGTGCGCCGTCGGCTGCCTGCAATGTCGCGCGCCTGACGCATGCTCCGGGCATCACGCTGATCTACGAGTCCGGCACCATCGGCACGCGTCCCGACGTGCTGCCGCTGTCGATCGGCGACGGCGAGCTGTGCGATACCGCGCTCACGACCGTGCCGGTTCCCGAGATGTTCCGCTACTGGCTGCAGGGCGGCCGCATCACCGTGGGCTTTCTGGGCGGCGCGCAGATCGATCGCTTCGCGAATCTCAATACCACGGTGGTCGGCCCGTACGAGCACCCGACGGTACGCCTGCCCGGCGGCGGCGGTGCGCCGGAGATCGCCACGCAATGCGGCCAGATCTTCATCACGATGGCGCAGAGTGGGCGCGCATTCGTCGATAAGCTGGAATTCGTCACCTCCTTCGGTCACGGCCAGGGCGGTGATCACCGGCGCCGGCTCGGCATCCACACCCGGGGCCCCACCAAGCTGATCACGGACCTGTGCGTGATGGAGCCGGACCCGTCCACGCGCGAGATGACCGTCGTGTCGATCCACCCGGGGGTCACCCGCGAGCAGCTGCAATCCAACACCGGCTGGCCGCTGAAGTTCGCCGCCAACGTGGCCGAGACGCCGCCCCCGAGCGCGCCCGAGCTGTCGGTGCTGCGCGAACTGCAACAGCGGACCAAACGGGCCCACACCGCCTTAAGGGGCGCGGCGGTGTGAGCGCTCGTACACCGCGCCGGGTGATACCGGCACGGCTCCGGCGGGCGGTGTTGTCTTCCGGGCAGCCCGGGTGTTAGTGTGAACGGTGGGGTCGTATGAAGGAGGGGGATAATGAGTAGATTCAAGGCAGTTTGCACGAGCGGCATGCTGGCGGGGCTGCTGGGAGCGGCGGCGGTGGTGCCGGCGCAGGCGCACCACTCGTTTCCGGCCACGTACATGGTGGACCAGGTCACGACGATCCAGGGCACGGTGGTGCAGTTCCTGTTCCGTAATCCGCATTCGTTCGTGCACGTGGCGGCACCGGACAAGAGCGGCAAGACCATCGTCTGGGCGGTGGAATGGGGCGGTGGTTCGGCGCTCGGTGCCGCTAAAGTCAACGGCAACACACTCAAGCCTGGCGACAAGGTTATCGTGACCGGCAACCCGGCGCGTGATGCGGCCTCGCATCGGCTGCGGATGCGGGCGATCGAGCGTCCGTCGGACGGCTGGAAGTGGGCCGGCACCTTCGGTTGAGCTGAGCGGTTGAGCTGAAGCCCGATTGCCCTCGGGCGTGCGGAGGAGCATGTCATCGCGCAGCCCGCTCCGCGCGGCAGGGCGCACCTCAACCAGGGCACTGCAGCCAGGGCGCACTGGACAGGCAGGTTCCCGTGCGCACGGGCGGGAACCCACCGTGCGCCTTTCGTGTCTGTCCGGCTGAGCCCCCACCGTGGCGCCCCCTCCGATCCCGCCCACAGAGCATCCAGCCTCATGAAGAGAATCCTCGTCGCCGCTGCCGCAGTCGCTCTGGCCGTGGCAGCCGGCTCGGCTGCGGCGGCTGCAGCAGCCGCGGCACGGGTTTCGAGCGGCTTCGCGGCAGCCCCCGTGTCGCTTCACCTCGGGCTGTATCGCGGCGTGCTGATCGCACACAGCGCCTGGCGCTGGGTGGTGATCATCGCCGGATTTGCCGCCGTGGTCAGCCCGATGATGCGCCTGTCGCGCCAGGAAGCCTGGACACCGGTGGGCCCGCAACTGGCCCGCTTCTTCGGTATCGCCATCGATATCCAGGTGCTGATGGGCGCCGCCCTGTACCTGCTGCTCAGCCCCCTGACCACGATCGTCCTGAGCACGGCCGGCATGAAGCTGCCGCCGGGGTCGCAGGCGCATTTTTTCGTCGTCACCCACCCGGCGATCATGATCGTGGCGTTCATCGCGGTGCACGTCTCGTCGGTCGTGGTCCGCCGCGCGCGCAGCGATGCCGCGCATCAGCGCCGCGCCATCATCTTTTACGGCGTGACACTGCTGATCGTGTTGGCCGGCATACCCTGGTGGCGGCCACTGCTGCGGTTTTGATGCATTGAGAGCGCCCATGTGATCCGTGGAGAACATCCGCACCCGGGGTCCTTGCCGACACGGTGCCCGACCCCACGGGCGCCTCCATCGATGCAGGCGTCGCCTATCTTCCAATTGCGGCGCTGGTCGATTATGAGCTCACGCTCACCAAGCCGAAGCGCCTCACGGCGGATACCGCCATCGACGCGCTCACCCACGCGATCGAGGCCAAGCGCGCCAACGGCTTTTCGGATCAGATGGCGCTGGCCGCTATGCGCGCCATCGCGCCCAACTGCGCCGCGTGGCAAGCGAAGGCGAGGGGGATCAACGCGCCGTTGCGCGTTTATTGGAGGAGCTCGCGGCGCTCAAAAGCGACCTGTAAGTGCCCACGCCCAAGGCCTACGGCATCGTCGAGCAGCGCCGGGACAGCCTGCTCGACACCATGGCCGCGCAGGCGTTGGCGTCGGGCGCTGGGGGTCACGTTGTAGCGCGCAGCGCCCGGGCCGGGCAGCTTGCGCTGCCGGGCCCGGGTCGTTCGCAATGATCGCGCGGACCGTTTAGTCCTCATGCATCAGAACGTATAGGTTCCGTGGAAGCCGAACTGCCGCGGTGCGCCGTAGAACACATCAGTCCCGGTATTGCCGAGGACATAGGTCTTGTTGAAGATATTGGTCGCGTACAGTTGCAGATTCCAGCGGCCGGTGACGTAGTCGAGGTTGCCATTCCACAGGTTGCGCGAGCCCATCTCGTTGTATGGCGTCTCGAAGATCGAAACATATTGCTTGTCGGTATGCGAGAAGGTCACGCGCGGATCGAGCGCACCGTTGCCCACCGGGATGGCATAGTCGACGCTGACGTTGGCGGTGATCTCGGGTCCGTACGGATTCTCCTCTCCTGAGACGTTGACCTCGTAGGGCGTGTAGTTGAAGCAGCCTGGAGTCGGCGTGGCTCCCAGGCACTGCGGATGGGACAGCGGGCTGTTGAACCCCGGAGGCAATGCATAGTCCGGTACGGCCTCGATCGCGCCGAGGGCCGAGTGGTTGTAGTCCAGCCCCATATTCACACCGAAGTGTCCGATCTTGGCCTGCTCCGACACTTCGATGCCGTAGATCTTCGAGGGAGTCAGGTTTTCAACGACATCGCCCGTGGTAGTGTCGTTGTTCTCGTCGGCGTCGAAGATGGAATCCTGCAGGCCGTCATAGGCGATGTAGTAGAGGCCGACCTGTGTCAGCAGGCGTCCGTCGAGCAGACGGCCCTTCCAACCGGCCTCGTAGTCGTTGACGGTCTCGGTGCCGAACGTCGGGTGGTCCGTCGAAGAGGCGTTGACGCCGCCCGACTTGTACCCGCGCGCGTAGAAGACGTAGAAGTTCTGGCCGGTGACCGGCGTCCAGCTGAGGTTCACCTTGCCGGTCGGCACGGAGTCGGAGTAGTGGCCCTGGGCGATGGATTCCGCGATCAGCGTGTAGCCGCTCGGAGCGTTGTTGGCGTTATAGTGCACCAGGTAGGTGCCGGTCCCCTCCGTCGTCGGCGTGGTCGCCCCAAGGTTGGTGTCATAGTTGGGGTTGTTGTAGTTGAAGTTGTTATCCCAGTTGCCGCGAACGCCGACCGAGAGCTGCAGCGTGTCGGTGAACTCCCAGTTGAGCTGGCCGTACAGGCCCATGATCCGCTCGACGGCCGAGGAGCCGGCGAGCACATCCACGCCGGGCAGCGTATAGGGCAAGTACGGCGCAGAGACGGACTGGACGTTGACGAACACGGGCGTATCGCGATACATCCAGAAACCGCCCGCGATCCAGTTGAACTTGCCGGTGGTCGGGGAGATCGCCTCGAGCTGCTCGCTGTAGTAGTTGTCGCCCGGACCGCCGCCGATCAGGTGATAGAACTCGCCCGCGTTCTGCGGGCCGTAGCTGTTGTTGTCGATATGGTCGATGTCGATCCAGACGTGACCGGTCAGCGAGCGCAGCACGATGCCGTTGTCGAGTGTGTAGCGCAGCTCGAGGCCGAAGTGCTGCTGATACTCGGTCTCTTCCTGGTTGGTGCCATAGTAGTTCAGCACGAACGGCAGTTCGCCGGGATAGTAATACTGCGAATGCGCCACGGTGCCGGGAAGCGCACAGACCAGCTGTGGAGATCCGGCCACCCCGCCGGTGCAGCCGGCGTTGATGCCGCCTGCCTGCGCGCCGGCGCCGAACAGGGTGCTGTACGTGGCCGGATTCGGCTCGGCCGGCTCCCCGCCGGTCTCGATCTCGCTGTACTCGAACTTGCCGAGCGCCTGGAACTTGTCGGTCGGCTTCCACAGCATGCTCAGTCGGACCTGACGGTTATCGACGTGGCCCGGATCAGTGATCGATTGTTCCGGCTGCCCCGGCGTCAGCACCGAGCCGGCGTCCGAGTAGAAGCTGTGGCGCTGCTCGCTGTTGAAGGCCAGGCGCGCTGCGAAGGTGTCGCTGACCGGCAGATTGACCGCGCCGTCCACCTTGACGTCGCTGTAATTGCCGAGCTGGCTGTCGACATAGCCGTGCAGGCCGTTGAACGTCGGGTCGTTGGTGTTGATCTCGACCGCGCCGGCGGTCGAGCTTGCACCGACGAACGTGCCCTGCGGACCCTCCAGCACCTCGGTGTCGTGAATATCGAACAGCGGCTCGTCCTGTGCGATCGGCTCGGCCATCAGCAGCCCATCGCGAAACACCGCCACGCCCGGGGCGACGATCGGCTGGTTGGTGGTCTGGCCCATGCCGCGGATGTTCATGTCGTTGAAGTAGCCGGCCTCGTCCATGACCTGGAAGCTCGGCACCGTCGTCTGCAGATCGCTGATGTCGTTCAAATGCAGCTCAGTGAGCTGCTGTCCGGAGATTGCGGTGACCGCAATCGGGGTGGTCTGCACGTCGGTGGCGCGCCGCTCGGCGGTCACCACCACCTCTTGCAGCGCGCCAGCAGTCGCGGCGTTCTGCGCGACCTGGCCGCTCTGGTCATTCTGAGCGGCTGGAGTCTGCCCATTCTGGGCGTCCTGTGCCCGGACCGCCCGCGAAGGCAGCCAGACAATCACTGCCAATGCAACGGCTGCCGAGACGACCGTGGCAACTTTTCGATGGGACATCGGTTTTCCTCCTTGACTGACGCTGATCGGCGGATGAGCGAATTCGATCCTGGTGATTGCCGGATGAGAGCCCGGCAGAAGACTGCTGCGGCCTGGTCCGAGCAGCGATCTGTCCAACCAGCGATCTGGCCAATGAATCAAATAGCGAGCCGCTATCGTCGATTTGAAGATCGGCCGCTGCGATCGGCAGCGCCCCGCACCACAGCAACTTCTGCAGGCGTCCGGATCGCGGCCGAAATAAAGATGGCTGCTCGCTTGTGCACCTGCATGACTACCCCCTAATGCGTGGTGCTCTGCCAGCACCGCCGGCGCACGCCCATTGCGCAACCGGCTCCGGCTGATTGCGGCAACTGTTATCGTTGCTTGAAATGTTGCAAGCGACGACGCTGCTTTGTCAACAATCGCAGCTTGACACTATTGCGTCGCCCGGGCCCCCGGGCCCCCCGGCCGCAGCCCTTATAGTAGTATATTGGCGCCATGGAACTCACCCCTGAGCAATTCGGCCAGATCGAGCAATATTTGCCGCGCCAACGCGGCAATGTTTCGCATAAGAATCTGGCAGTTATTAATGCAATCCTCTATCTGGCGGAGAACGACTGCAAATGGTGGGCCCTGCCCAAGCGCTTCGGGAAATGGAATACGATCTACACACGCGTGAATCGCTGGGCGAAGGCCGGCGTTCTGGACCGGGTGTTCGAGCAGATGCAGCGTCTCGGGGTCATCCGCATCAAGCTCGAGGTCACCGGCATCGATGGCGCGGTCCGCGAAGATCGCCCCGACGATATCCGCGTGCCCAGGAAGGCAAAGCGCCAATCACCCACGGATCTGGCAGCGGGACCGCCTAAGTTCATCTGGGTACCGCGGGTACGCGTGTGTCACAGGGCGCACGCGCTCGCGCGGACCGGCCGGCGGCCGGCCGCACGGCTACCGATGGTGGTCTCGCTGGGTGCCCTGATGACAGAGCGGTTGCTTTCCAATTATGGATCGGGCGCACGCCGCAGATGACGCCGGCAGCAGATGGCGGAGCCGCCGCGGATCACGCCGATGCGGCGGTGGGGTCCCGGTGGCCTGCCGTGCGCAAAGGCTGCGCCGCAATGGATCGGGCAGCGCGGATCCGCGCCGGCACCTCGAACAGATCGGCGAGCTGCGCGGCGATGGCCTCGCCCAGCGCCTCAGCGCCCGATAGGGTCACCGCACGGCGATAGTAGCCGCTGACGTCGTACCCGATACCGATTGCGGCCAGCTCGATCGCCGAGTCGCGCTCGATCCAATCGATCACCGTGCGTAGGTGCCGGTCGAGATACCCGACATCGTTGGCCTCGAGCGTGGCGTCGTCCAGCGGCGCGCCGTCGGAGATGACCAGCAGGATGCGACGCGGCTCGACCCGGCGCATCAGGCGCGCATGCGCCCATAGCAACGCCTCGCCATCGACGTTTTCCTTCAACAGGCTGTCGTCGAGCATCAGACCCAGCCATGGGTGTGCGCGGCGCCAGGGCTCGTCGGCACTCTTGTAGAGGATGTGCCGCAGCTCGGTGAGCCGGCCGGGATGGGGCGGCCTGCCGGCCGCGATCCACTGCGCTCGGGCGCGTCCGCCGCGCCAGCTGCGGGTCGTGAATCCGAGGACCTCCGTCCTGATGCCGCAGCGCTCCAGCACCCGTCCGAGCAGCTCCGCGCACACCGTCGCGGCGGCGATCGGCAGGCCGCGCATCGAGCCGGAGTTGTCCACCAGCAGCGACACCACGGTGTCGGGAAACTCGATCTCGGTCTCCTGCTTGTAGGCCAGCGGCTCGAGCGGCCGCGTGATCACGCGGGTGAGCCGGCCGGCGTCCAGCAGGCCTTCCTCCAGGTCGAACTGCCAGGAGCGCATCTGCAGCGCCAGCAGTCGGCGCTGCAGCCAGTGTGCCCAGCGCATCACGCCGCCCAGGTGCGGCCCGACGCGCTGATCGAGCTCACGCCGGCGTTGCTCGAGCGTCAGCGCGTCGGACAGGTCGGCGGGCGTCACGGTCTCGTCAAAGGCCGTCGAGTAGATCCGATAGGGGTCGGCCATGCCGACGGGGGCCGCGGGCACCGGCATGCTGCCGGCATCGGTGCGCAGCTGCGCCCAGGCCATCGGATCGCCGCCGGCGTCGGCCTGCGGCTGCTCGCTTGTCGGGTCCGACGGCATCGGTTGCGATACGCGCCGCGCGGCGCAGTCCGGTTGCTGCTCGATGTCCGATGGCTCGCGCCATGGCCCGCTCTGCACCGCGTCCGGTCCGAGCACCGCGGCAATCACCCGCAAGGCCTGAGCGGCGAAAGCGTCCTGATCCTCCAGTACCGTGGCGAGCGCCGCCACTTCGTCGGCCTGCTCGCGGCTCATCCAGTCGCGCCAGCTGCTCGCCAGCGTCGCTCGCGCCTCCGGCGACAACGGCGCTGCCATCGGCGCGCGCACCAGCAACGCGAACGTCTCGATCCAGGCCGTGCCAGCCGCGCGCACCACCCCCTCGGGCCGCGCGCGGATCCATCGCTCCTGCGCCAGCGCCTCCAGATTGTGGCGCACACCCGGGAATGTCCGGGCGGCCAGGCTCTCGACGCGATTCTGCTCGAGCAGCGAGAACAGCATCTGCGCGCTCTTTGTCGCCGGTGCTCGCCCGGCATGTCGGCGGGCATCGCTGTAGCGGGCGCGTACCGCGAGGGCGTCCAGCCGTCCCCGCCAGCGCGCGAGCGCCGCTGGTCGACCATCCCCGGGCAGCTCCGACAACAGCATCTGCCAGCCGGCCTCATCGACTGCCGCCGGGTCGGTGGCGGGCGCGCCGCCCGGCACTGTCGCGAGCGCGCGATAGACGGCTGCGCTCATTTGCCCGAGCCGCTGCGCGTAAGCACCGGGCAGGCGCGCAGTTGCCCTCGGGATCATGGCGCGGCCTTCTCGTACAGGTCCACGCCAAAGCAGCGCTGATACAGCTCGGCCACCGTGGCGCGCTCGGCCTCGTCGCACTTGTTCAGGAAGGTCAGCCGGAAGGCACGCTCGGTCTGCCCGAAGATCTCGCGATTCTGCGCCCAGGTGATCACGGTGCGCGGCGACATCACGGTGGAGATCTCGCCGGCCATGAAGGCCGCGCGCGTCAGTGCGGCCAGACTGACCATGGTTGCGATCAGCGCGCGGCCCTCGGGCGTATCGCAGGCCGGCACGCGCGCCAGCACGATCTGCTCCTCGGTGCGCGCCGACAGGTAGTTCAGCGTCGTGACGATCTGCCAGCGATCCATCTGCCCCTGGTTGATCGGCTGCGTGCCCTGATACAGCCCGGTCGCGTCTCCCAGGCCCACGGTATTGGCGGTCGCAAACAGGCGAAACGCGCCATGCGGGCGCAGCACTCGGCTCTGATCCAGCAGCGTGAGCTTGCCGTCGCTCTCCAGCACGCGC
The DNA here is from genome assembly GCA_036267195.1 of Steroidobacteraceae bacterium. Classification (GTDB taxonomy): domain Bacteria; phylum Pseudomonadota; class Gammaproteobacteria; order Steroidobacterales; family Steroidobacteraceae; genus FEN-1191. The sequence goes on along the minus strand of DATAWM010000075.1, from coordinate 2,599 downwards.
TGCAGCACCAGCATCACATCCGGCCGTCCGGCATCGTACTCGTCCAGCACCAGCGCCACCGCGCGTTGCAACGCCCACGGCAGGATGCCTTCGCGGAATTCCGTGACCTGCTCGCCGTCCTTGAGCGTGATCACGTCGCGGCCGATCAGGTCGATGCGGCTCACGTGGGCGTCGAGGTTGATGCGCATGCACGGCCAGTTCAGGCGCGCGGCGATCTGCTCGATGTGGGTGGACTTTCCGGTGCCGTGGTAGCCCTGCACCAGTACGCGCCGGTTGTGGGCAAAGCCCGCCAGGATCGCCAGCGTGGTGTCCGCGTCGAACCGGTAGGCGTGGTCGCGCTCCGGCACGTATTCATTGGGTTCGCCGAATGCCGGACAGGACAGCGGCGAGTCGATTCCGAAGACCTCGCGCACCGATACCATGCGATCCGGCAGGCGCAGCAGCTGTGATTCCGGCTCTGCCGTCATGGGTCGGCCACTCATGGGTCGATCGCCGCTGCCAGCTCGTCGATCCGCGGCAACGCCGGCCGCGAGCTACCAGTTGACCGACACGTACTGCGTTTCCAGGTACTCGAACAGACCTTCGTGTCCGCCTTCACGCCCGATACCGCTTTGCTTGACACCCCCGAAGGGCGCCGCGGGGTCGGAGACGATGCCGCGGTTCAAACCGACCATTCCCGACTCGAGCCGCTCGGCAATGCCCAGCCCGCGCTTCAGATCCGTGGTGTAGACGTAGGAAGCCAGGCCATATTCGCTGGCATTGGCCTGACGCAGCATCTGCTCTTCGTCCGTGAAGACCTGGATGGCCGCGACCGGGCCGAAGATCTCCTCGCGCACCAGCGCCGCGTCGCTCGGCACCGCGGTGAGCACCGTCGGCGGGTAGAAGTGACCGCGGCCCCGCGGCAGCTCCCCTCCGGTCAGGACCTTGGCCCCCTTCGCACGCGCGTCCATGACCAGCGCGTGGACCTTGTTGCGGGTGTCCGCGTTGACCAACGGTCCCACTGACACGCCGTCATCGAGGCCGCTGCCCACTTTCAACGCCGCCATGCGAGCGGCCAGTTTTCGGGCGAACGGCTCGCTGATCGATTCATGCACGTAAAATCGATTGGCGGCGGTGCACGCTTCGCCCATGTTGCGCATCTTGGCGATCATGGCGCCATCGACGGCATCGTCGATGGCGGCGTCCGCGCACACAATGAACGGCGCGTTGCCGCCCAGCTCCATCGCCGGGCGCACGACGTTGTCCGCCGCCTGTTTGAGCAGCGTGCGACCGACCTCGGTCGATCCGGTGAAGGAGATGACCCGCACCCGGCCGTCGGCGAGCATGGCCGAGACGACCCGGCCTGAGGCGCGCGAGGGCACCAGATTGACCACACCGGCGGGTACGCCGGCCTCCTGCAACAGCGGCATCAGCGCCAGCATCGTCAGCGGAGTGGCCGAGGCGGGCTTGACGACCACAGTACAGCCGGCAGCCAATGCCGGACCGATCTTGCGCGTGGCCATGGCCGCCGGAAAATTCCACGGGGTCACCAGCAGCGCGACTCCGGCAGGCTTGTGGTTCACCACGATGCGAGCGCCGGAGCTCGGCGCCATCGATAGCTGCCCGACGATCCGCACCGCCTCCTCGGCATTCCAACGGAAGAATTCCGCCGCGTAGGCGACCTCGCCGCGCGCGTCGGACAGGCTCTTGCCGTTCTCGAGCGTGATGATGCGGGCCAGCCGCTCGCCGTCACGGACCATCAGCTCGTAGGCCTTGCGCAGAATCTCGGCGCGGGCACGCGGCGCGGTCGATGCCCAGGCGGGGAAGGCGGCCTGTGCGGCCGTGACGGCGCTGATGCAGTCCTCGACCGAGGCGCTGGCGACCGCGGCGATGCTGCGCTCCGTGGCCGGATCTTCCACGTCGAAACGCGCGCCATCGGAGGCGGTTCGCCAACGACCGCCGATCCACAGGTCGGTGGGGACGCCTGCAAGCTCCGGGGGCCTGCCTGCAGGCTCGCCCGAAACGCCTGCGCGAGCGGTGGCGACGCCGGCAACGGAGGTCTCGGGCATCGCGCCTCTCCTAACTGGACATCGAGCGCCGGACGGTGTCGGTGATCCGCGCGACGCTCGGAATCGCCATGTCTTCCAGGATGTCGGCCGCCGGCAGCGGGATGTGCGGCGTGGTGATGCGTACCGCCGGCCCGTCCAGCTCGTAGAACGCCTCATCGGCGATGATCGACACGATTTCGGCGCCCCAGCCGAGCACACGCGGATTCTCTTCGATGGTGAAGGCGCGGTGGGTCTTGCTGACCGAGCCGAGGATGGTCTGCGTGTCGAGCGGCACCAGCGAGCGCACGTCGATGACCTCACAGCTGATGCCGTGCTCGGTCTGCAGCTTCTCGGCCGCGGCGAGCGCGCGCGGCACCATCATGGCCAGCGCGATCAGCGTGCAATCGGTTCCGGGACGAAGAATCTTCGCGGTACCCAACGAGTCGACGATCTCGCCGTCGGGCACCTCGCCCTTGGTGGCATACAGCGACTTGTGCTCGAAGAAGATCACCGGATCGGGATCGCGCACGGCGGCGGCGAGTAGCCCCACAACGTCGCGCGGAGTCGATGGC
>DATAWM010000074.1:0-82037 GCA_036267195.1 Steroidobacteraceae bacterium | reverse complement strand
TATCATCCGGCGCAGTTTGCGACCACGTAGATTGGATGAAATTGATCGACGGCGGTCGGCAGCATCTTTACAACCGCGCCGCTTGTAGTATGTTAGGACGTGTAAGCAACTACGCGGCGTGATTATGGCTTTGCGCCAGTTTTTCCCGACCCGGCTGCGCCAGCGCATCGCACTGGCGATGGCGGTTGCCATCCTGTTCGCCGGCATCGCGCAGGCCGCGCACTACCACAAGGATGAGCTGGTCCATCCAGGCAGCACGGACGTGCACTGCCTGCTGTGCCTGTACGCCGCGGGCACGGCCGGTCCGCCGGCCATCGCTTCGCTCGTGCCGGACGGCGGGCCACGACAGCGTGACTATCGTCCGCCGCATTCGATTCCCTGCCCGTTCGGCATCCGTGTCGCCTCCTATGACGCGCGTGGTCCGCCGCTAGCCTGATCCTGTCCGGCCCACTTTCCGTGGGCACACAACTCTTCGTTCGAGTGCGCGCGCGCCAGAGGCGTCGCCTGCGTACCGTCGTGCTGTTACAGGATGCAGACTCATGCTATTCCCTACTCATGTCCGCTTGGCATTGCTCGGCCTGTGCGTGTCACTGCTGATCGCCCCGGCGACACACGCCGCCGACGGCGGTGCTTCCGCCACCAGCGGTACCTTGTCGACCGTCGTGGTCACGGCACGACGACTGAACGTCGAGCGCTCCGAGATCGAGACACAGACCGGCGCCTCGACCTATAAGATCGACAACGCCGCAATTGCCGCCGCTCCGGGCGGAGCGAACGTGCAGCTCAACCAGGTGTTGCTGCAAGCCCCCGACGTCGTACAGGACTCGTTCGGCCAGCTGCATGTACGAGGGGATCACAATGATCTGCAGTACCGGCTCAACGGCATCATCCTGCCGGAGGGCATCAGCGTCTTCAGTCAGACGCTCAGCCCGCGGCTGATCTCCTCGATGAGCCTGGTCACCGGGGCGCTGCCGGCCGAATACGGGCTGCGCACGGCCGGCATCATCGACCTGACGACCAGCAGCGGACTGCTGCAGCCGGGCGGCTCGGTGTCGGTCTACGGCGGCAGCCACAGCACGTTCCAACCGTCCGCGGAGTACGGCGGCAGCTCCGGCAACCTGAGCTACTTCGTCACCGCCGATCTGCTGCGCAGCGACCTCGGTATCGAGTCCCCGGACGGCAGCTCCGAGCCGCTGCACGACCACACCACGCAGATCCACGGTTTCGGCTACTTCGAGGACATCCTCGACGATGCCAACCGGCTGTCGCTGATCCTGGGGACTTCCAACGAGCAGTTCCAGATTCCCAACGAGCACGGGCTGCAGCCGAGCCTCGGCCTGGACGTCGAGGGCCAGAGCGATTTCCTCAGCAACGACCTGAACGAGAATCAGCACGAGGTCACACAGTACGCGATCCTCAGTTGGCAGCATTCCCAGGGCGCGCTCAACTGGCAGAGTTCGCTGTCGAGCCGTTACACCAGCCTCGACTTCGAGCCGGACTGGACCGGCGATCTGCTCTACGACGGTATCGCCCAGAATGCATTCAAAGGCGACACCGCGCTGGCGTGGCAAACCGATGCGGCTTACACCCTGGGCACGGCGCATACGCTGCGCGCGGGGCTGTACCTGCAGCACGACGATTCCAGCAGCGACACCACCTCGACGGTCCTGCCGCTCGACCAGAGCGGCGCGCAGAGCAGCGACATCCCGCAGGCAATCGTCGATGACGGCTCGCAGACGCAGTGGATCGAGAGCCTGTACCTGCAGGACGAGTGGAGACCACTGTCCGACCTGACGATCAATTACGGGCTGCGGGCCGATCACTACGACGCCTACTCCAGCGGCGGACAGCTCAGCCCGCGCGTGAACCTGGTGTGGAAAGCCCTGACCGGCACTACGGTGCATGCCGGCTACTCGCGCTACTTCACCCCGCCGCCGTTCGAGCTGATCGGCGGGGAAACGCTGAGCCGGTTTGCCGGCACCAGCGCGGCCCCGGCGGTGCTGCAGGACACGGCGCCGATGGCCGAACGCTCTGACTACTACGATGCCGGCCTGCAACAGCTGCTGCTGCACCGCAGCCTGACGCTGGGGGTGGACAGCTACTACGAGCCGTCCAGGAACCTGATCGACGAAGGACAGTTTGGCGCGCCGATCATTCTCACGCCGTTCAACTACCGCCAGGGACGCATCGAGGGCATCGAATTCACCGGCAACTACTCGGTGCGCAGCTTCTCGGCCTATGGCAACCTGGCGTTCCAGAGCGCCAAAGGCAAGGGCATCGAGTCCTCGCAGTTCAACTTCGACGCGGCCGACCTGGCGTATATCGCCGATCACTACATCCACCTCGATCACGAGGAGCGGGTATCGGCCTCCAGCGGTGTCTCCTATCAATGGCAGCAGACCCGCTTCAGCCTCGACATGCTGTTCGGCACCGGGCTGCGAGACGACCTGGCGCTGTCAGACGGCTACGTGATCCCGAACGGCGATCACACCCCGAGCTACACCCAGTTCAACTTCGGCGTGACCCATCCCTTCCAGATCATCCGCGCCGGTCCGCTGACGGCGAGGATCGACGTGATCAACCTGTTCGACAAGGTCTACGAGATCCGCAGCGGCAGCGGCGTGGGCGTGTTTGCACCCCAGTACGGGGCGCGCCGGGGAGTGTTCTTCGGGCTCACGCAGGATTTTTGAGCGGCACGGAGTTCGGATCAGCGCGTCATCACCGGCGTCCCATGGACGCCGGCGGCAGCGTGCGCGCGCCGTGCTGATGCTGCTGCAGATCGTGTGTGCCTTCGCCCTCTTTGGCGTGCTGCGCGGGCTGGACTTCGGCCCTCGAACTCATCCGATGAGACCGAAAACGGATAGGTCGTCATTGGGGCGACGGCTGATTGAAGATGATGGCGAGGCTGACGATCTTGCCGTCCCGGATACCGAAGTAGTTCGACAGGATCAGCTCCTTTGGCAGATTGGTCTTGTCGTACTCGCCGTCATAGGCCGCGCGCACGATGGTGTCGCCATAGTGATCGAGCACTTCGCATACCTGCATCGTCACTTTGTCCCCGACGATTTCCTTCTCGACCCAGCGTCTGATGGCATCGATGCCGGCTATCTCGCGCCGGTTGTCATTCACATAGGCATCCTGCGCAAAGGTCGCGACAATCGCATCGGTATCGAAGGCGTTGATCGCTCGAATGTGTTCGGCGATGACGGCCGGAAGTTCTTGGGTCATGGGCTTCTCCCCGATGATGCGGCCGGATGGCCACGTGCGCGCATCGTTGGCGCTGACGCCGCGGGAGAGTCAATGGTCGCGTAAACGGTTGACTCTCCCGTAGGGGGAGGGCGCACACTAAGCGGCGTGCCCTCCTCGTTCACCATCGGCGATTTTTCACGCGCGACGCACCTGACCGTCAAGACGCTGCGTCATTATCATGAGACCGGACTGCTCGAACCCGCGCAGATCGACCCGCAGACCGGCTACCGCCGCTACACGACGGATCAGATCCCGGTCGCGCAGATCATCCGACGCTTTCGCGACCTCGACATGCCCTTGGGCGAGATCCGGGCGGTGCTCTCGGCGCCCGATGTTCCAACGCGCAACGAGCTGATCGCGGCCCATCTGACGCGCCTGGAGAGTGATCTGGCGCGGACGCGCCGCGCGGTCGCCTCGCTACGGGGTCTGCTCGAGCGCCCCGCACCGGCGACCGACATCGGGCGCCGCACGGCTAATCGAGTGACCGCGGCCGCGATCAGCGAGGTCGTCGACGTCAAAGATGCTTTGTCCTGGTACCAGGGCGCACTCGGCGAATTGCACGCCGCCCTATCGGCTCAGCGCAAAATCGCCACGGGGCCGGCGGGCGGGATTTTTGCGAACGCGCTGTTCTCCCATGCGCGCGGCGGGGCCACGGTGTTCGTTCCCTGCGAGGGCGCCGTGAGTGCGATCGGCCGTGTCAGCACCCGCGTCGTGCCGGCCGTGGAACTCGCCACGCTGGTACATGCGGGCTCGCACACCAACATCGATCTTGCCTACGGTTCATTGGCTACCTACGTCGCGCAGCATGAGCTGGCCGTCGAGGGTCCGCTGCGCGAGTACTATCTGGTCGGCCCCCAGGACACGCTCGAGGAGAGCGCGTGGCGTACCGAGATCGGATGGCCGATCTTTCGAACCGGCTAATTCACTTTGACCGCCATCGCGTGACGGCGCATAACATGGGCGCGACGTGCCTTCTGACGGGCCGCGACGCGGATTTAATCACCGTCCGGGGTGCTACCAATGTGGCGGAAAGCACACTCGTCCGCCTCACACCTCGACGCCGTAATCCCCGCTGAGCTGCACTATTCCTGTGAGCGGCGTGAGCCTGAGCGACTGCGTGTCCGCCGGGTCAATACTGAAGAAGGGTTGATCCGGCTCGTCGTGCAACGCGGCTTCGTCCTGCGGCGCGCCGCAGAGCGGGCAGTGATTGGCGTAACACCCCTGCCGCGCATCGAACCGGAAGGATGGCCAGCGCTCGAGCTGCCGGGCCAAACCAGGCTCCATAGCCCAGATGCCCTGCACAGTGAACTGCTCGAGCGGCTCTTCCGATGCCGTGCCGCGCCGGCAGTAGATGGCCAGCACGTCGATCCCGCGGCGGCAGCTACAGCAGGTGCTGGCAGTGCAGACCACGTAGGCCTGGTCAGAGCGGATCGTGAACGCCTCGCGCTCGGCGTCCCCATCGCCCTCGCCGCTGACGCTGGCGCCGGCGCCGGCGCCGGCGCTGTCAGGCAGCCAGCGTTCGAAGCGGCGTGGATCCATCGCAGCATTCAGGTACCAGCATGCTGCCGATTGGTCCCAGCAGGCGCCAAGCGCCCTGACCTCGGCGTATTCCTCCGGCGAGACGTACAGATCGACGCGATCCATGTAGATGTGCTCCCTATAAACTCAAGTCGTAATCGTGTCCGTGATCGCGCTGCGGGCCGTCGGAGGCGGACAGGCCGCGCTCGGTCTGCTCGCGACCCCGGCCCGGGCTGTCCTCGTGCTCCATGCCCTGCTGCTCCATGCCCTGCTCCAGCTGGCGTTGCCGGTAGGCAAGCCAGTTGAGAGCGGACTGGCGCGCCAGGTCGTCCAACCGCGACGCGTACACTGACGGGCTGTGCGACGGCGACGTGTACGACCGCGACACGTCCGCTTGCTCCGCCGCGGGTGAGGCCGGCTGCAGTTCGAGCATCGCCTGACTTGCAGGTCCGGCTGACCGCTGCGGCTCCCGAGTGGGGGCCGGGCTCGGCGCCGGAGCGATCAGCGAGCGGTCCCGCCGTTGCTCGCGCAACCCGAGCCACACCGCCTGGGCGCGCTCGCGCACCCGCTCGAGCCAGCGCCGGGCGCCTCCTACGGAGGGTGACGCCGTGGCTGCCGGGCCGTCACGCGCGAGTTCGGCGCGCGCCACGCGGGCGCGATGCTGCTCGCGGATGCGCTCGGCCAGGAAGCTGTGCCGGCCCTGCTTCTCCATGTAATAGGCCGCGATCGGCAGACGAGGCGAGCGGGTCAGGTCGGGCGTCTCCGGTGCCAGGTGCGAGACCCGCACCCGCAGATGCGCCTCGCGCAGGGCGTGGTTGGTGTGCTCAGCCCAGTGCTCCCGCAGCCATGTCTTCTCCTGCGCCCAGCGGGCGAGTCCGCGCCGGTGCCGCTCGGTGCCCGACAGCTCGAGGGCAGCCTTGCGTCCCAGGCCCTCCGAGGTCACCTCACGTGTCGTGCTGAGCAGATGCGCGTGAAAATTGCGCGGGTCGCCGCGCGGCGCATGGATCACCAGATCCATGGCCGTGCCGTAACGGTCCGAGAGCTGGTGGGCGTAGCGCTGTGCCAGCTGCACGCGCGCTCCCGGCGTGAGCTCGTGCGGCAGCGCCAGCGTGAACTCCCGCGCCACGCGCGCATTGCGGCGCGTCTCGGCCTTCTCCGCGGCGTTCCACAGCGCGGTGCGTGTGCGCGCCCATTCGGGCGTGCTGCCGAGGGCTGCGACCCTGGTTGGAAGGATGATCTCCTTGTGCAGCACGTCCTGCCGGCGATGGTGATCGTAGACCGCTCCGGTGCGCTCGTCGCGGATGCGCTCGCCGGCACGATACGCCGCGGCGCTGGTCGCGCGGCTGCCACGGCTGCCGGCGCTGCGGCTGAACGTCTTCATTTTGAAGACGTAGATCGCCACGGCGTGCATTCCCTCCATACATTGGAGGGCGTACTCTCAACGAGGCCTGACGGTTGCGATGCGGCCTAATGCGGCGGCTTCGTAGAGAAATGCAATTCGCCGCTCCGGGAACCGGCCATGGCACCGAGCGCATGAGCCGCAAGCTGCCAACTTCTACGCTCAGATCCTTCCGGACGGTGCTGCGACAGTTGTTCACCATCGCGCAGGTGTCGGACACTTACGGCAGCGACACCGCGGAAACCGTGCGGCGTGGTGATCGTCGAGCCGCCATGCACGATCCTGAAGTCCTCCGGCGCCCGCCTACCCCTCAGTTGCTCCCACTTGTCCGCCGCACGCTCACGCGCCTTAAGAGGTATCTCAGAATATAGGGTTCTTGCCGGCCGCAGCCTTGGGAATCCGCTGGAGATCGTCCCAGTGCTCGACCACCTTGTCGTTCTTCAGCCGCATCATCTCGATAACCGCCCAGCCCGGATCCTGGCGCGTGCGCGTCACGTGCAAGTAGAGCACTACGATGTCGCCATCGGCGAAGGCGAGCTTGATCTCGCCCCGATTGTCTGGGAACTGCTTCTTGATCCGCTTGACGAGGTCCTCGAGTCCGGCGGGTCCATCCTCCATGTAGATGCTGTGCTGGACGTAGCGGGGGCCTATGTAAGTGCGCGCCTTGTCCCAGTTCTTCTCGTTGAGAGCGGCGTTGTAGAAAGCAATCGCGATCTGCTTGTTGCGCGCTTCCTGTGCAGTCTCTGCGTGTGCACTTGTGGCGAGCGCGAGCACACAGACAAGCGCGCACAGACCGGTCACAGCGTACTTCATCTTCTCTCCCTCCCGCGGCTCGCTCAGAATGCGCCGTTGTGATTTTTTGGGTTGGCTTTTGCCGGAACGGGCTGGACGACGCGCCAGTGCTCGACTAGCTTCCCGTTCTCGAGCCTATAGATGTCGCCGACGATGTCTCCCAGCGTCCCCGGCGCAAATACCCGGTGCGAACGCAGGATGACGTAGTTGCCATCGGTGAGTATCTGTTTCACCTCGGTTCGTGAATCAGGGTGCTCGGCCTTAAGGTGCTGGATACAGGCCCTGAGCCTTTCCGCGCCATCCCCTTCCGCTGCTGCGACCGAGTGCTCGATGTATCGCGGGCCGATGAACCGCGACGCCGCGGTGAAGTCCTTGGCGTTGAACGCTCGATCGTAGAATTCGAGCACTACGCCGCGGTTCGCCCGCTCCTCTGGTGTATCCGTCGCCGCTCCCGGGACCTCCGCCTTGGGGAAAGGATTGCTCCATGCCGGTGGCGGGGGTGCTGCGGCTTGCGCCGACACCGCGCTGCACGCCGCAGCAAGTCCAACGAGCAGGACAGCGCCGCCTTTCCGCAATCCACTCATCTCCTGTCCTCTCGTCCCCGCGCGGGATTCATCGCACGCAGCATAACCTACGATAGTACCCACGAATTGGGAGATCAAGGGATGCGCTCTACACCGCGCGATCTTAGCGCTGCGCCGCCGCGATCCCGCCGGCCTAAGTGCACGCATCGCCCCGGAGCAGCGGCTTCTATTCGTCGAGGTGTTCTCCAACACCTTCCCGGCGGAATCGGCACCGCAGACACAGCGCGGCATCTCCTGCGGCGCCAGTTCCCGTTGAGCGGCAACGGAGGAGCTATTTGCCGGAGGGGTCAAAGATATCGCGGCAGGCGACCCCTGGCCGTCAGTTGCCTGTGACACCGTTCTCACCGTCAGAGCTGTTAACCGGCGTTGAACATTGATCATCGGTCGGCGTGCAACCGTTATCAGCCGGTTACGCGGCGGGCTCTGGATTATATTCAACTCCACCCAGACGCGCCTGTCTCGTTCGCGCATCAATAGGGTTTCAAGCCCGGTCAATCAACGATGCCGGTTCACTCCGGAGCTCGAGCGAGTCCTCGCAATCGCTCGTGTACCTCAGGCCATCCGCGCCCAGCGGATGAGAGTTGCGAAGTTCGGCGGCTTGCCGTGCATCAGCAGCCCGATCTTGAAAATCTTCGCGGCAAACCACACGGCAGCGGCGGCCGCGCAGAGCCCGGCCAACAGGGTCAGCCACACCTGCCACTGGGGCGGCGGCGTCGAGGAGGCGAGCCGCGCCAGCATCCCGAACGTGTTGACGGGAGGAATGAAGCTTATTGCGATGCTGAACGGCGAGTTCGGGGCTTGGCCGATGAACGGTGTCAGAACGTACGGAAGCACGAGCAGCATAATGATGGGGGCCATCAGCGACTGAGCGTCCGCGACCTGGTTGGCAGCCGCGCCTATAGAAAGCATCAGCGCGCCGAATACCAGATAGGTAATGCAGTAAAACGCAAGGAGGTCGACCACGAGCGTGGGGTCGATGAATCTCAGCAGCGAGAACTTGGCAAGTCCAACCACTCCCAGACCTATGTACATGGCGACGATCACGAGTCCCACTCCGAACTGCCCGATGAGCTTGCCCCACATGAGCTCGAGGGGCGAGACCGCGGCCAGCAGCACCTCGACGACGCGACTCGATTTCTCTTCGATCGTGGAGGTCATGAGGATCTGCGCCCCCGTTATTACGCCGATGAACAGCAGCAGACCGCAAGCAAAGGGCAGAAGCCGGCTGATGACGCGATTGGAGGATCGCTGCCCCGACGCGACGACCAGGATCGCATTCGGTTGAGCAACGTGCAGTGCGGATTGCAACGCGTCCTGATTGATGCCGCTCGCCTTGAGTCTGGCCGCGATCAGAGCCTGCTGGACCCCGTCCTGAATCACGGACTCGGTCGCTTCATTTAAGCTCTTCGAGACATACAGATCGTAGCTGCCGTAGCTCGTGGCCACCGGCCCGCGCACCACCGAATCGGGATGGATGACGATGAGTGCAAGATGGCTCGGCTGCTGCCGAGCGTCGGCCTGGATCAGCCAGGGCTTCTCCTGACTGGCCTGCGTATCGGGCGGCAGGCTTAAGATTTTCAGCAACGGTAGCGACGCCGCGCCCGCCGGCCGAGCGAAGCCCTGTGGGAGAGCCCCGGGGCCCATCGGCGGCATCGCCAGCCGCCCAGCCTGCAGGCGGCGCGCGGCAATCGCGGTCGGCGCGAGCGCGGTGCGCAGCAGCGGCAATACGCTTCCCGTCGGATCGATGACAGCCACGTCGCCGCGGACCTGCAGCGCGCGCGAGTTCATGATGCGCGGTATCGCTACGATGATGATCAGGATCAATACCGGCATGACGAACAGACCGAGCAGGAAGCCCTTGCTGGCGATCGTCGCGCGAAAATCGCGTGCGGCCACCATCCAGATTCGCCGCATCATATCGTCGCCCCCTCGGCTGCAAGCCCCTGCAGGTGAGTCCGCAGTGCCTTCTGTGACTGCTCCGTACCCGACTCACCCGCCACGAGCCGGATGAACACATCCTCCAGGCGCACGCGCGAGACTTCGATGCGTGCCGGGGCGATGAGTGCTGCGATGGCGCGGATGGCGGTCGCCGGGTCCGTCCCTTCGACGAGTCGGATGTCACAGCCATCCGTCGTGAGCTGCACGCGCTGCACGCCCCCAATTCCCTGCAATGCCGTGAGATCGGCTGCCGGGTCGAGCGGCTCGAGATGGATCGAGCGCAGATAGTACTGCCGGCGCAGTCCAGCCATGAGTTCATCGAGAACTTTTCGGCCCTGGTGGATCATCACGATCTGCTGACACAGCTCCTCGGCATGCGCCATCACGTGCGTCGAAAAGATGATGGTCGCGCCCCGTCGCTGCTCGTCGGCGATAATCTCCTTGAGTATGCGGACGCTCACGGGATCGAGGCCGCCGAGCGGCTCATCCAGGATCAGCAGATCGGGCTGATTGATGACGGCCGCGACGAACTGCACGCGCTGAAGCATACCCTTGGAGAGATCCTCACATTTTGCTTTTAGCGCGTCGGCGAGACCGAGCCGAGTCATCAGGCGGGCGGCGCTCGCCTCGACATCCGCGCGCGCGGCGCCTTTCAAACGGCCGATATAGGATAGAAAGGCGTTGACGCGCATCTTGCGATACACCCCACGCTCCTCCGGTAGATAGCCGATGCGGTTCTTCACTGCAACCGCCGATGGACACCCGAGCACCCTGAGCGTGCCCGAATCCGGAAACAGGATCGACATGATCATCCGGATTGCGGTGGTCTTGCCCGCGCCGCTCGGGCCGATCAGCCCAACGGTACTTCCGCGCGGCACCACAAGATCCAGGCCGCTGAGGGCGGATGTGGCACCGAAGGATTTTGTGAGCCCTTGAACCTCTACGGCCGATTCCACCTGCGCAGCCCTCCCCGGATTTGGCCGATATAATCAGTGCTCCCGTTACTTGCGGGGCCAACCAATCATAGGCCAATGCACCGTGCCCGGCTCACTCGCAGGAGCCTCGTGACACCCCCGCAAGCACAGGCCCTCGTCGAGTCCTATCGCGCGGAGTGTCATCGCTCGACGGCGTCAGTCGTCAGAACACCGGACTGACAGCGAGCGCAGAAATCTTCCCGTCGGCGCCCAGCTCTATCAACCATTGCGACTGCTTGCCACTCTGGTGAGTAACGACATATTTGTCCGCGCCGTTGTCGGCGACGCCTTTGTATTCGACGCTCTGCACGACGCCCAACTTTTTCAGGAAGGCCTCGATCACCGGCAACTGCTGCCGCGTTACCTGCTGCAAGAGCGGAGACATATCCGCATAGTTGGGGGCACCCGCCTGAAGGGCATTAATGCTATTGCGCAGCGCGGCTTCCGATCCGGGTTGCGGCTGCTGGTTGGCTATGCGTTCAGCGAATTGCTGCTGCAGGGTTTGCGCCGTCGTCTCATCGATCCTGGTTGCACTGATGTCGCGACCATTTTGATGGATGATGGCACTGGTGGCCGGACCCGTGTCGGGCACGACAAAGCTCACCTGGGCATACACCACTTTCCAGAAGAACTCGGTCGGGGTCTGCGCGTAGATGGGAAGCGCGGGTTGTCCCGTGATCTGAGCAATCAGCTGCGTGCCCTGTCGCGTGACGTTCAGCAGGGTCGTGGAAGCCAGCTGGTAGGTGCCGACGTATCGGTCCAGCGTTGCGGTGTCCACCGCAATCTCCTGGCGTCCGCCGGCAGCGTTGGGAACTCCCACTTGCGTGGCAGCCACAGCGGCCGATAGCGCCAATATGCAGCACGCGGCGAAGCCAAACCCATATCTCAGAGGCCGATGCAGGCGTGATGACATGATTTCAATCCTCTCTTCCAATAGGGATCTCGATTCGGACATGGCCGCGACCGCGCCCACGAATCGGCTGCGGCGCTGGCCGACTTCGATGAGCGCCTCGCCATACAAGGTGGCGGAGTGGCCCGCTCCCAGTACGCGGGCATCACAGTCCACCTCGATGGCATGACGCAGACGACGCAGCTGCCACCACAGCAATGGATTCCATGGCACGAGCAGCAGGCCAATGAGTGCCCCGGTCAGCAGTAACGGGTCCCGCGCCAGCAAATGAGACGCCTCATGGTCCAGGATCAGTTGCTGCTCGGGAATGCTGCGCTCAAGCACCCAGCGGGGCACCGCGATACTGGGATGCAGCAGACCGACCACCGCCGGCCCCACATCGGCCGTTATCCCGACACAGTGCGAACCGACCAGTCGCAGCGTCCAGCGCCGCCGGCGCCAGTAGACCTGCACTGCACTTGCAAGCAGGCCCAGGAGAACCAGCACCGAGAGCGTCACCCATGATTCAATGAATAGCCTGGTCCACTGCCGTTCTCGGGTCTGTGCCATCGCGGTCGCGGGTACGGGATTGAGCTGCGGCAGCGTGAGCGGCGCGATGTGCTGCAGCGTCCTGATGGAGTGCTCCAGGCCTGAAGCACGCACGCTCGGCGATCGCATCGATGCAGACAGCGACAGGAAGCCAAGCAGCACTGAAAGGCCAATGGCTAGCGCCCAGGTCCAGCGGGTGGCAAGAAGACGTCTCCGCAGGGCATGCTCGGCGAGCCAGGCCGCCCCCGACAGCAGAGCAGAAACTGTCAGCGTGTAGAAGACCCACTGAAGCATGGACTCATTCCTTAGTCCTGGCCGGAAAGGACCTTGCGCATGCGGCGGATCTGCGCTGAGGTCAACTTGTCGTCAGAAACCAGCTGAGTGAGCAACAGTTCGGAGGAGCCGCGGAATAGCTTGCCGATCAGGTGGCGCAATGCGGTCTGACGAGCCGCGGCTTCGGCCACCCGAGCGTGAAAGCGATGTTGTCGACCTTCCTCCTCGTGCGTAACGAATCCCTTGTCCTCCAGAATCTTGAGCATGGTCTGAACGCTCGTATAGGCAAGGGGCTCCGCCAGGCACTCGCGTACGTCAGCTACCGTGGATGCCCCGCGCTCCCACAGTACCCGCATGATGTCGGCTTCACGGTCGGTTAACTGGCTGCTCATGGTTCGAGTCCTAAAAGATTAGGAGATACTACTCCGGCCGCGGAACATGTCAACTAAAGGCTTAGGAGACGGGCATCGCAAACGGACGGCCCGTCATCGACCAGCTGTGCCCAGCGGCTCCTAGCCGGCCAGGGGGGCGCCGGGCTATTCTGCGCTCACCTGATCAGCCGCCCACCGCAAAAGCAAACACCGATGGAGCCATGCGGCCCGACATCACCAACATCTTCGTGCTGATGCTGGAGAACCGCTCCTTCGATCACCTGCTGGGACTCTGCGGCCTTACCGGTACCGATGCCGTCACCGGCACTCCCACCTCGATCCGCGGTCTGATGGGAACGGAAACCAACAGCTACCGCGGGCAGGCCTTCTCCGCTGGACCCGGTGCCCTGGAGAACCTGCCGGTGGATCCCGGTCACGAGTTCCTCGATGTGCTGGAACAGCTCTGTGGCACCAATGTGAGCTACCCGCCCGGCGCTCCATACCCGCCCATCAACAGCAGTGGCTTCGTCAGCGACTACGCTTTATCGCACACTCGGGACGAAGGCGGTGCAACCGGCGATTTCGGTCAGATCATGCGCGGCTTTCTGCCCGACCAATTGCCTGTTCTGAACGCACTGGCGAGGAATTTCGCGGTCTGCGACAGCTGGCATGCGTCGATTCCAGGTCCCACCTGGCCCAACCGTCTGTTCGCGCTGGCAGCTTCCTCAGCGGGATTGGATCACAGCCCCACTACCGCCGAAATCCTCACGTGGGAGACCATGGAAGGCATCGAATTTGCCAATGGCACCCTCTTCGACGCGCTCGGCAAGCACTCGACCAGCGGGTGGCGTATCTACTCGGCCGATGATTTTCCGCTCGTTGCCGCTCTCAAGGGCATCGCGTTGCCCGACGTCCACCGCTTCGACGAGTTCGCGGGCGCCGTGAGTAGCCCGTCCTATCCCTGGCTTTACACCTGGATCGAGCCGAACTACGGCGACGTGATAGGGGGCACCTACCGCGGCGGCAACTCCCAGCACCCGCTCGACGGCATCGCCGCCGGCGAGGCCCTGATCAAAACGGTCTACGAGGCAATCCGCAGTTCCCCGCACTGGAACAGCAGTGTGTTGATCATCACCTGGGACGAGCATGGCGGCTTCTACGATCACATCGCCCCGCCCGCCGCGATCCCACCAGGCGATACCGCCCCGGGTTCCAAGTACAACCAATACGGCTTCACCTTTCAGCGCTACGGCGTGCGGGTTCCCGCGGTGATCGTCTCCCCGCGTATTCCCGCCAATCTAATCGATCATCGCCTCTACGATCACAGCTGCATCGCAGCGACCCTCAGAGACGCATACGGCCTGCCTGCGCTCACCGACCGGGACCGCTCCGCCAATTCCGTACTATCGCTTCTCTCGCTGCCAGCCCCCCGAACGGACACGCCAGCCATGCTGCCAACTGTGCCCCCACCGGCTCCGGCCGCTGCACCTCTACGAACTCCCTCCCCGCAGGACTCGGTCGACAGCGGCAATCTCCCCGGCCTCCTCCATATCGCCATGCGCCACGATCTCGCCCTCTCTTCCCCGGCACAGCGCCATGTCATCCTCGCCCGCGTTCAGGCCATCCAGACCCGCGCGCAGGCTGCACAGTACATTCAGGACGTCAGGACAAAACTGCGAAGCGCCAGAGCCGCCCCACCGTAGCCGCCCTTCCCCGAGTGCGAGAGTTGGCCCTCAACGAACCCAACCTGTACCGGATGCCCAACCCTCTGTCCTCATTTGCGGACGCAGGATCGCCCTCTCTGACCGGCTCAGGGCAGGGCTGCACAAAGGCCATCGATGACTTTGGCCAGCTCGACTGGCTTTCTAAAGGGGAGGAGGTGTGTGCTGTTCAGCCACGCAATGGGGAGCGCCGGGTATTTCCCAGCCAGCCGCTCGGCACCGGCGCGCCACAGATTGTTCATTCGTTCGGCGTCCGGGCCGGGTTTAGCGCTCTTCTGTGCCAGTACCATGGTGACCGGACAGTCGACTTTGTCGTAGACCTCCGATAGCTGCTGGCGTCGCTCATCCACCCCCAGGGTCACATCTGCTATCTCGTCGCCTGACAGGCGGTAACCATAGGGCGTCAGCCGCCAAACGAACAGCGCAGCTTTCATCAACGGACTGTTGAGCAAGCGCCGCGTCTTAGCCGGATCCCGAATAAGACGGCCGGGGATAGGAACGGCACCGTCCACGACGACGATTCCGGCCACCGTGCCAGGGTGCGCAGCGGCGTACCATACGGCCAAATCAGCGCCAAGTGACCAACCAACGATGATCGGCCGACCCAATCCGAGGCCGTTGATGACCGCTGCCGCGTCACTCAAGAAGGCCTTGAAGCTGTAGTCGTTAGCTGAGGTCGCCCGCCCGTGGCCGCGAAAGTCAAAAGTGACTACTCGATACCGCCGCTTGAGCTGAGCGATCACTCGTTTCCACGTCGCCTGTGTAGACCCGAGGCCGTTAAAAAAAATGAGCGTCTGGCCCTCACCTACGACGCTCACGGGTAGCGTTACGTCCGCGTTCTTGATACTTGTCATGGTTGACATGCCTTACCCACACCCTTTCCTCAAAATCTCAAAAAGCTTGCGGAGCAATTCACCGGTACGTCACAGCAAACAGAAACCCTGCTCGCCCCGAGCCCACCCCTCGGCAGGATTTCCTGGATCGCGACCATCGTGCCCGCGCGTCATCGCTGCGGGCGCCTGGTGAAAGTGATGACCAGCACGTCTCGGAAGGCGGGCCGCGCGGCCTCCAGTGCACTGATCGGCGTGACACCGTGGAAAATCCGATGGTCGTCGATGAAAACGGCTTGCATCGGCTCGGCCAGGGTGAAAGATCCCAGCGGGCAATGCGCGGCGTCGAAGATCGTCGTCACACCCCCGGCGGTGTTTTCGCGTCTCACCAGCATGACGAAGGCCCAATCGACCCCGTCGCGATGAACCCCCTCCGGCGTGGGCAGACCGGGCTGCATTTCGCGTGCTTCGATGCGGAATTGATGGGCCTCGACGCGCCACCTGGAAGGCGCGGGTTCGCTCAGGGCAAATACCTCGCGGCATAGATCGATGATCGCCGCCAGCGGGCCCGCCACGAGTCGCGCCGGCAGGATCGGTGCAAACCAACGATCGATTCCACCGTTGAGCGGATTGGCGTCGCGACTCTGAACGTGCGGCTGATGAGGCTCGGGGGTGAGCTGCGATCCGACCAGCGCCGCCACGGCGAAGCGACGCCGGCGGTAGCGTCCGCCATCCGCCATGTACCGATCCGGCTCCAGATCGTCCCACAACGCGGCGAACGTGCGCCAATCCTGTGCGGCGATCTGCAGGTGCGCGCCGACGGACTGCGCCGTGGCGCTTGCGAATCCGCGCTCTCGCAGCTGTGCACGCCAGGCTTCGAGCGTGTCCTGGAGGGTGATGTTCAATACGGGGGCGCGCGTTGCGCGCGCTGCGCTTTCGCGGCTTCGGTCCACCACGCCAGGTCATCAGCGAAGCGTGGAAAGCTGCGTGCCAACGCCGCGCCGGCGGCTCCGAGCGGCCGCCCCTCGGCGTCCAATGCCTCGCCGATAGGGCCGACCGTCAGCGTGCTGGAAATCACGACCATGCCCATCTCCGACAGAGTCCCGTGCCAGGTCATGCTGGAGCGCGCCCCCGAGAGCCGTCCGGCGGAATAGCTGGCGATGGCGGCCGGGCGCCAGAACCATTCCTCCAGAAAGTGATCGGTGAGGTTCTTCAGTCCCGGCTGGACACCCCAATTGTATTCCCCTACGACGAAGACGAAGGCGTCGGCGATCTTGATCTTGCGTGCGAGCTCCTCCATCGCAGCAGGCGCTGCGCCGGGGGCGAATTCCTTGTACATCCGTTCGAGCATCGGCAAACCGACCTGCTTGGCGTCGATCAGCTCGGCGTCGGCGCCGCGAGCGATCAGGCCGCCGAGGATGAAATTCGCCAGGCGAATGCCCTGTCGGCTCGGCCGATAGGAGCCATAGAAGACGAGGATGCGGTCGCTCATGGCGTCGAGTGTCAGACGAAGCGCGGAATCGGTCCGTTATGCGGCGTCGGGCCATCCGATAAATCGACGAATACCTCGTCGACGTAGCACCAACCCCACCCTTCCGGCGGGTCGTAGCCTTCGATGATCGGATGACCGGTTCGATGGAAGTGCTGGGTCGCGTGGCGGTGAGGCGAGTCGTCACAGCATCCCACATGCCCGCAGGTGCGGCACAGCCGCAGATGCACCCATTGTGAGCCCATCCGTAGGCATTCCTCACAGCCCAACGCACTCGGAGTAACCTGGCGAATCGTGTCGACGTGAGAACAAGCCGCTGACATCAGATTCTCCTGGCCGGTTCACCGATGATGGGCTGCAGGCCCGCGCGGCCCGAGCGCGCCAGATGGCCATGAATCGTCGCAATCACCTGGGCCCCTTCGCCGACGGCGGCGGCAACCCGTTTTGTCGAGCCGGAGCGTACATCCCCGATCGCGAATACGCCCGGCACATTTGCTTCCAACGGCTGTTGTGCGGCCACCGCTGTCCCACCGGTGCACACGAAACCCTTGGCATCGAGCGCCAGCCCGGATGCGGAAAGCCAATCCGTGTTCGGCTCCGCGCCAATGAACAGAAACAGATGCCGCATCAGCTTGCTGGTTTCTGTTCCGGATCGATCACGCCACTTTATTGCCCGCAGAGCCCCGCCGCCGCCGACGGCGCCCTCCAATGCGATCACCTGCGTCTGCGGCAGCACCTCGATATTAGGCTGTGCGGTAATGCGCTCGATCAGATAGCTCGACATGCCGGCCTGCAAACCGCTGCCGCGCACGAGCAGCCAGACCTTCGAGGCCTGTGTCGCGAGGTAGACGGCGGCCTGACCGGCGGAGTTTCCACCCCCGACGAGCGCCACCTCCTCCCCGCTGCACAGCCGTGCTTCCAGGGGCGATGCCCAATAATGGACGGAGGTCCCCTCGAAGGCTGCCAGGTTCTCGATGGCAAGTCGCCGATACCGGGCACCGGTGGCGATCACGACCGTTCGGGCGCTGACCCGCTCATCGTTTGCCAGATCGAGCACGAATGGCTGCTCGGGGGCGACGCTGCGCAAGCGTATGGCTTGATCCGGTATCGCCATCTCCACGCCGAATTTCTGCGCCTGATTGTAGGCCCGGGCCATGAGCGCGAGACCGGAGATACCGGTGGGAAAGCCCAGATAGTTTTCGATGCGCGCGGACGCACCCGCCTGCCCGCCGAAACTGCGGCACTCGAGCACGATCGCAGTCAGGCCTTCGGATCCGGCATAGACCGCAGCGGCGAGTCCCGCCGGCCCGGGCCCGACGATCGCCACGTCGTATACCATCGCCTCGTCGACCGACCGGACCATGCCGATGCAGCGGGCAAGCTCATCTTCACTGGGATTGCGCAGCAGCCGCCCATTCGGGCACAGCACGATCGGCAATTGCCCGGGCGTGAGGCTGAAGCGCTCGATGATGGCCTGCGCCGCCTGATCGGTGTCGGGGTCCAACCTCCGGTGAGGATGCCCGTTACTCGCGAGGAAGCCTTCGAGCCGCAGCACATCGCCATTGCCCGCCCGCCCCACGATCACCGGTCCGCCGATGCCCTCCTGGATCAGGCCGACACGCCGCAGGATCAGCGTACGCATGATCCGCTCGCCCAGGTCGGCCTCCTCGACGAGGACGTTGCGCAGCTTTTGCGGGGCGACGATCAATGCTTCGACCGGACCTTCGGCCTGCGCGTCGACCAGCGACGGCCGGCCGGACAGCTGCGCCAGCTCGCCCGAGAACGCACCCGGCCCGTGCGTGACGATCGGGGCGCGGCCCACCGGGCTGTCATGCTGCGTGATGACCACATGACCGGATATGACCACGAACATCCCAAGCCCGATCTCGCCGGTACGTGCAAGGTATTCGCCGTCCGCGAACGAGCGCATCTGACCGAAGCGCAGCAGCCTGCCCATCTCCGACGGCTCGAGCGTGGGAAACATCTGCTCGTACCGCGTATCGAAGACGGATTGCCTGGGTCTCGCCATGATCAAAATCACCATACGCCCTTGTGCGCACAACAGGAAATGTCAGGAGCCATCGGCTCCGGACTGCCCGGCCGTGGGACGATCGGCCTGCCGGAGGCTCGCGGCCGCCGATGGTGGTGAGCTATTACGAGGAGGACGAGGATGCGAGGCAGACGCAGCGCCCCCTGGAGGACATCAGCGACGAATGGGATATTACCTTCCGCACCAACATCCATTCGATGTTCTACCTGAGCAAGGCCGCCGTGCCTCACATGCGCGCGGGCGCCTCGATCATCAACACCACCTCGGTCAATGCGGACACGCCGCTGCCGGACTTGCTCGCCTACGAGTGCCAGCCTCCGCCCAGGGCTTTCACCAGCGCGACGCTCGCGCTCAGCCGGCGAGTCTGGATATCGAGCGCCGCAAGGCGTGCGTTGAGGGCGGCGGTCTGCGAGACGACGATCTGCAGGTAGGTGACCACGCCGGCGCGGTATTGATCCTGCACCTGCTCCAGGGCCGCCTGGGTCGCCGCGACTGCCAGCGCCTGGCTGGCACTCTCCTGCTGCAGCTCTCGCAGCGCGGCGATCTGGTCCTCCACGTCCTGGTAGGCGTCGAGCACGGTGTTGCGATAGTTGGCGACCTGCTCATCGTAGGCCGCGTGCGCCTGGGCGGACTGGGCGCGGTGTCGGCCGCCATCGACGAGCGTCTGCACCACCGAGGAGCCTACCGACCACATCCAGCTCGGCGCGGAGATCAGGTTGGACACCGCGGTGCTCTCGAAGCCGGCCGCGCCAAGCAGGTCGAACACCGGGAAGTAGGCCGCCCGCGCCACGCCGATGTTCGCGTTCGCCGCCTGTACGCGCCGCTCGGCGGCGGCCACGTCCGGCCGGCGCTCCAGCAGCGCGGAGGGCAGGCCCGGATCGATGGACGGGGGCGTGAGCGCGGGCGGCAGCGCACTGGAGGGCATGCGAAACCGCGACGGCGACTCGCCCAGCAGCACCGCGATGGCGTGCTCGCTCTGGGCGCGATGCAGGCGCAGGTCGGCCGCCTGCGTGCGCGCAGTCTGCAGCTGCGCCTGCGACTGCTGCACGTCGGAAATCGGCGCCGCGCCTCCATGGTATAGATTCTCGGTCAGCGCCAGCGCGCGCGCATAGGCGCTGACGGTCTGGTCGAGGATGTCCTGCTGCGCATCTTCGCTGCGCAGGTTGAAATAATCCGTGGCGAGCTCGGCGTGCAGGCTCAGGTCGAGCGTGGCCAGATCGGCCGCGCTGGCGCGCTCACTGGCGCGCGCGCTCGCCACCTGGTTGCGGATGCGGCCCCAGAGGTCCAGCTCATAGGAGGTGTCGGCCTGCAGGGTCACATCGTCGATCACCGTCGGGTGGGTCGGCACGTAGGTTGGCGAATTGAGCGACTGCGCGTAGCGCGTCGGCGTGAGCGAGGCGTTCACGGTCGGAAACAGCGAGGAGCGTGCGATGCGGGTCTGTGCGCGTGCCTGCTGCAGCCGCGCCAGCGCAGCCTGCAGGTTCTGATTGGCCTGCGCCAGGCGCCCTTCGAGCTGGTCGAGCACCGGGTCGCCGAACTGCGTCCACCATGCCCCGCGCGACACGAAGTCCTGCGGCAGCGCCTGCTTCCAGCCGCGCGCCTCGAGATAAGAGACAGGTGCCGGCGCCACTGCGGGAGGCCGATACACCGGCGCAAACGAGCAGGCCCCCAGGGCCAGCAGCGCTGCCAGCCCCGCCGCTGCCGCGCCGAGCGCCGGCGCGGGCCTCATGCGCCGCCTCCACTGCGCGGCGCCGCACGCTGCGGAGCCCCGCCCTGCGCCGCCGGCGGCGCCGCGAGCCGCACCGCTTCCCCATCCGTCAGCGAGTCCGGCGGATTGACGATGACCGCATCCGCTCGCGTCAGGCCGGACAGCACCTCGATGCTGGTGCCGAAGTCACGGCCGGGAACGATGGTGCGCAGATGCGCCCGGCGGTCCGCGCCGAGCACCGCCACCTGCAGCCCGGCAGAGCGGAACACGAGAGCGTCCACCGGAATGCGCACGCTGCCGGCGCTGCCGGGCATGCGGAAATGCACCTCGGCGTAGGCTCCCGGAAACAGCTCGCCGTTGGGGTTGTCGGCCTGCAGCTGCACCTGCAGGGTACGCAGCGAGGGGTCGAGCGCGTTCGCGGTGCTCACCAGCATGGCATCGAAGTTCTGTCGCGGACGCTCGGCGAAGCGCAACTGCGCATGCAGCCCGGGGACCATGGCGGCCGCGTCCGGCTCGGGCACCAACACGTAGATGCGCAGCTTGTGGATATCAGCGACGCGAAACAGTGCCGCACCGCTGGTCGCACCGGCGCCGATCAGATCGCCGATATCAGTGTTGCGCTGGGTCACCACGCCGTCGAACGGCGCCACCACGTGCTTGAAGCTCTCCAGATAGCGCAGGCGGTTGACGTTGGCGAGCGCGGCGGCCTCGGCCGCCTGCGTCGTGGCGGCATCGCTGGCGCGCGAGTCGGCGTCCTGTTGTGACACCGAGCGCGTGACCAGCAGCGCCTTCCAGCGCTGGTTGGTGGTGCGCGCGAGCTGCGCGCTGGCCTTTGCGGTGCCCAGATCCGCCACGGCCTGCTCGAGCTGCTGATCGACCTCCGGCGTATCGATGTCCGCCAACAGCTGCCCCTTCCGGACGTGTGTGCCGATGTCGGCATACCAGCCGCGCAGGTAGCCGCTGGTGCGGGCGTAGATCGGCGCCTCGAAGAACGCCTGCACGTTGCCGGGCAGGATGAGCTCCTGGGTCGACGGGCTCGGGGTGGGATGCTGCGTCGTGACGATCGGCGCGGCCGCGCTGCTCGCCTGCGTCGCGAGTGCATTGCGAGCGTGCACGCGGCTCGCGATGCCCCAGATCGCCAGCAGCAGCGCCAGCGCCGCCAGCGCCCAGCCATAGCGGCCCAGATGACGCTGCGGCAGCGATCCGCGCCCCGAGGATCCACGGTCCGGGGGCTCAGGCGTCGTGGGCTCTGGCGCTGTGGGCTCAGGTGGGCTCATCGTTCCTCCTCACCACCACGCCGCGCTCGCGGCTGAAGCGGCCGTGGATCAGCGCGAACACCGAGGGCACGAAGAACAGCGTCGCGACCGTCGCGAAGATCAGTCCGCCGATGACGGCGCGCCCGAGCGGCGCGTTCTGCTCACCGCCCTCGCCCAGGCCCATCGCCATGGGCACCATGCCGATGATCATCGCGAGCGCCGTCATCAGCACCGGCCGAAGTCGGGTGACGGCCGCGTGCACCGCGGCGGTGGCCGCGCTGTCGCCCGCATTCATCTGCTCGCGCGCGAAGCTGACCACCAGCACGCTGTTGGCCGTGGCCACGCCGATCGACATGATCGCGCCCGTGAGGGCGGGCACACTGACCGTCGTATGCGACAGGAACAGCATCCAGACGATGCCGGCGAGCGTGGCGGGCAGCGCCGAGATGATGATCAGCGGATCGAGCCAGGACTGAAAATTGACCACGATGAGCAGGTACACCAGCGCCACCGCCACCACCAACCCGAGCATCAGCGAGCGGAACGACTGCTGCATGGTCTGTACCTGGCCGCGGATCGCGACGTTCGATCCGCGGGGCAGCAGGTTGCGGGTGCCGGCGACGATGCTGCGGGTCTGGGAGGCGATGAAGCCGAGATCGATATCCTGCGCGGCGCCGTAGATGTCGAGCACCGGCTTGGCATCGTAATGGCTGACCACCGCCGGGCTCTCGGCGCGCTGCACGCTCGCGACGTTCGCCAGGATCTGCGCCTGCGCGGCGGCGCCGGCGGCACCCCCGCTGCCGCCGCCATAGCCTCCGCCGCTGCCGATGCTCAGCGGCGTCACGGCCAGGGCATTGGGCGTGTCGAGCCGGTACTGCGGAGTCTGCGCGACCACTTCGTACTGGGTGCCGCTGGACGGGTCGGTCCAAAACGAGGGCGAGGTCTGAAAGCTGCCCGATAGTGATACCAGCATGTTGGAGGCCACGTCGCGCTCGGTCAGTCCCATCAGCCGCGCCTTGGTGCGATCGACATTCACGTCGAGCGTCGGATAGTCCTCGGGCTGCTGCAGCTCGAGGTCCACCAGCCCCGGCACCCGATGCAGTCGCTGCAGCAGCTGCGCCGCATAGGCGCGATTGCCGCTGACGTCACGTCCGATGATCTGCACGTCGAGCGGACTGGGCAGGCCGAAGTTGAGGGTCTGGCTGATGATGTCCGCGGGCAGGAACGCAAAGCTGGTGGAGGGAAACTCCCCCGGCAGCACCCGCCGCAGCGTACGGATGTAGCCCGCCACCGCGTCATGGTGAGGCTTGAGCGAGATATAGATATCGGCGTCCTGCGGCCCGACGGGCGCCGAGGTGCTGTAGGCCAGGTTGATGCCGCTGTAAGGCAGGCCGATGTTGTCCACCAGCGTGTCGATCTGCGAGGTGGGGATGACGCGGCGAATCGCCGCCTCGACCCGGTCGCACAGCGCCGCGGTCTCCTCGATGCGCAGACCCGTGCGCGCCCGCAAATGCAGCTTGATCTGTCCCGTGTCGACGGTGGGGAAGAAGTCCTCGCCGAGCCCGGGCAGGTAGCGGGCGAGCGGAAAGGCAAGGATCGCTGTCGCCGCCATCGCGGCGAGAAAGATCAACGCGAAGCGCAGCCCCTGCGCCAGCGTGCGCTGCAGCAGCGCCTCGTAGTGACCACGCGCGCGCTCGAAGCCGCGCTCGAAACGCCGTTGAAAGCGCTGCAGCCAGGCGGTGATCCTCCAGGGGCGAGTGGCCGCCTGCGGCCGGTGCAACCAGTACTTGGACAGGGTCGGCACGAAGGTGCGCGACAGCAGGTAGGAGGCCAGCATCGCGAACACCACCGCCTCGGCCATCGGTACGAACAGGTACCTGCCGATACCAGCCAAGGCGAACATCGGCACGAACACGATGCAGATGGACAGCGTCGACACCAGCGCCGGCAGCGCAATCTGCCGCGCCCCCTCCATGATGGCCGGCTCGACCTCCGCGCCCCGCTCCAGATGCCAGTTGATATTCTCGATGGTCACCGTGGCGTCATCGACCAGGATCCCGACCGACAGCGCCAGGCCCCCGAGCGTCATGATGTTGATCGTGCCGCCGATCACCGACAGCGCGGCGAGCGAGGCCAGGATGGACAGCGGAATCGACAGCGAGATGATCAACGTGCTGCGCCAGCTGCCTAGGAACAGCAGGATCATCAGGCCGGTGAGCGCCGCGGCGATGATGGCTTCGCGCACCACGCCGCTGATGGCGGCGCGCACGAAGACCGACTGATCCTCGATCGGCTCAATCTTGAGGTCTTTCGGCAGCTGCGCGCGCAGGCCCGGCAGGCGCGCCTTGATGCCGTCGATGACCGACAGCGTGGAGGTGCTGCCGGTCTTGAGCACCGTCATGAGCACCCCGCGCCTGCCTTCCAGGCGCACGATGTTGGTCTGCGGCGGGTAGCCGTCGCGCACGTGGGCCACATCGCGCACGTAGACGACACTGCCATCGGCGGCCTTGATCGGCAGGTCGTTCAATTGCGCCACCGACCGTGGGCTGGCATTGAGGCTGATGAAATATTCCAGGTCACCGATCTTCTGCGTGCCGGCGGGCAGGATCAGGTTCTGCGCGCCGATGGCGTCGGTCACATCGCTCGGCGCCAGTCCCCGCGCCTGCAGCTCCGAGGGCTGCAGGTCCACCTGAATCTGGCGCTGCTTGCCGCCGTAGGGATAGGGCATCGCCGCCCCCGCCACCGTCGCAAGATCCGTGCGGATGTCGTTATTGCCGAGGTCGAAGAGCTGCT
This sequence comes from Steroidobacteraceae bacterium, assembly GCA_036267195.1. Lineage (GTDB taxonomy): Bacteria > Pseudomonadota > Gammaproteobacteria > Steroidobacterales > Steroidobacteraceae > FEN-1191. The sequence goes on along the minus strand of DATAWM010000074.1, from coordinate 57,654 downwards.
GCTCGGTCAGGGTATCGCTCGAGAGCGCCAGCTGGATGATCGGCACGGTCGAGGCGTTGTAGGCCAGGATGAACGGCGGCGTCGTGCCGGGCGGTGAGTTCTTCAGCTGCGTCTGCGACACACCGGTGATCTGTGCGAACGACAGCTGCTCGCTGGCATTGGGCTGGAAGAAGTACTTGATGACCGAAACGCCGTTGAGCGACTGCGACTCGGTATGCTCGATATCGTTGACGGTGGTCTGCGCGCCGCGCTCGATCGACAGCGCGATCTCGTCGGCCATGTCGCGCGGTTGCAGACCGGTATAGGTCCAGATCGACGCGACCACCGGGATGTTGATGCTCGGGAAGATGTCCTTCGGGCTGCGTACGATCGCGAGCAGGCCGGCCAGCAGGATGAAGATCGCCAGCACGATGAAGGTGTAGGGACGCTGCAGTGCAATTCTGACGATCCACATGGCGCTCAGCCGCGGTGAACTTCCGGGCGCTATGCGTCCGTGCCTGCTGCCTTCCGGTTGCGCCAACGATATTTCGACTGTGCCGGGGCGGCGCTGGCGCAAGCCCGCAACGCTCCGTAGGACGGAGCCGGCATCCCGGGCGCCGGAAGGCGCGCCGGCCTGGCAGGGGTAAGGCCGCGGTGGTGGCTTCCAGCGGCCTTCGCCTGTATTTTATGCGGCACGCCGTCGCGGCCAGGTTGCACCGATCGCGACGCTGCGGGTAGCAACTCCTTAGCCTACCTTGGCCAACTGCTCCGTATCGCATGCCTGCCTACGTCGCCCTGTTGCGCGCCGTCAACGTCGGTGGTACCGGCAAGCTGCCGATGCCTGCCTTCGTGCAGCTGTGCGAAGCCACGGGCTTGGAGAGCGTGCGCACCTACATCGCGTCGGGCAATGCCGTGTTCACGAGCCGTCTTAAGGAGCGCCGGATCAAGGCGCTGCTCGAGCAGCGCCTCGCAGCGTATGCCGGCAAGTCCGTCGGTGTCCTGGTCCGCACTGCCGACGCGCTCGAGGCGGTCAGAGGCCGGAAGGATGAACTGCTGGCGCTGGGCGCGCGTGAGATCTACGTTGCCTATGGGGATCGGATGGCCGACTCGAGGCTGGCAATTCCCGCGGCCGGCACCGGGACCGCGCGGAACATGAACACGGTTGCGAAGCTGGCAGCGATGGCGCGAGAGGTCTGACAGGCGCGTGAGTCGACGGCAATGCGGCCTTCATCCCGTGTGCGCGTCGATGAAGGCCTGCAGCTGTCCCTGGCTGAGGCTGCCGACGTGCGTGGCCACCGGTTGTCCATCCTTGAACAGCATCAGGGTGGGAATGCTCCGGACGCGGTAACGGGCCGCCGTGGCGGGGCTCTCGTCCACGTTCAGCTTGGCGATGGTCAGCCGGTCGGCGTACTGCGCCGCCGATGCGTCGAGGATGGGCCCGATCATCCGGCACGGTCCGCACCACTCGGCCCAGTAGTCCACCAGCACCGGCTTCGCCGACTGCAGGACCTCGCCCGGGAAGCTGTGGTCAGTAACGGTCTTGGTCGTCTGGCTCATCGATATGTCCTCCTGGTAGGTCCTAGAGAGGTAGCCTATTATTCGTGTGAATGGTAATAAAGTGTCTGTATTGAATTCATTATTCTGAATACTGAACAGTATGATGGATAAGTTCCAGGCCATGGCCCTGTTCGTGCGGATCGTGGATACCGGCGCCATCGGGCGCGCCGCCGAGAGTCTGAGGATTCCGAAGGCGACGGCCACGACGCTCCTTCAGGGGCTCGAGGCCTCGCTCGGTGTGAAGCTGCTGAACCGCACGACCCGCCGCGTCAGCGTCACGGCGGACGGCGCTGCCTACTACACGCGCGCTGCCGCGATCCTGGCGGAGGTCCGGGACGCCGAGGAGGCACTGGTGCAGCGCTCGGCGGCGCCGCGCGGGCGGGTACGCGTCGATGCGCCGACCCTGATCGCCCGCTCGGTGATCATCCCGGCGCTACCGCGCTTCTTCGTTCAGTACCCGGACATCGAGCTGGCGCTCGCCTGCAACGAGCGGCACTTCGACCTGGTCGCCGAGGGGATCGACTGCGCGCTATGGATCGGGGAGATCGGCGACGCCAGCCTGGTGGCGCGGCGGGTGGGCTTTCTCTACTTCGCCACCTGTGCGGCGCCCGCCTACCTCGGCGCGCACGGCCGGCCGGCCCATCCGCGCGAGCTGGCACGGCATCGCTGCATCAACCACTTCTCACCACGCACGGGCGACACCGTGGACTGGGTCTTCTCCAAGGACGGCGAGCGCGTGCAGGCGGTGTTCCCGGGTCATCTGGCGCTCGAGGACGAGAACAGCTACGTCAGCGCCGCCGAGGCCGGGCTCGGGATCGCCCAGATGCCGGCGTTCATCGTGAAGGAGGCGATGGAGCGCGGTGCGCTCGACCTGGTGCTCGCAGAGTGGTTCCCCGAGCCATCGCCGCTGCATGTGGTTTATCCACGCAGCCGTCATCTGTCGCGCAGGGTGCGTGTGTTCGTTGACTGGCTGGCCGCGCTGGTCGGCGATCACGACGGCATCCAGCTGCGATCGACGCTGCCTGAGGCGAAGCGGGTGTAGGCGCGGCCCGTTGCCGTGGTACCTTATAGCCTATAGGTCTCGACCATAACGAGGGGATGATCGTGCACACCACGACGCGTTTACTTTCGCTCGGCCTCGCCGGCATCGGCTTGACGGCGCTGCTGGCTTTTTCAGGCGCGGCCGGCGCGCAGCCGGCCAGTACGGCGCCGGGCGCGGCACCCGGCACGGCGGCGCCCGCGGCAGCGCCCGCACCCCGCCCGAGCGCGAATCGCGGCATGTCCGCCGGCACCGAAGTGGGGTTCGGGATCTTTCAGAACACCTGCCTCAAATGCCACGGCAATGCGTCCTTCCCGCAGGCGCCGGCGCCATCGGTGCTGCGCTCGTATTCGCCCGAGCGCATCTACGATGCGCTGACTACCGGGGTCATGAAGGCCGTCGGCAGCACGCTGACCGATGATCAGCGCCGCCTGGTCGCGCAGGCGGTGGCGGGCCGGCTGCTGGGCAGCGCGGCCCAAGGGGATGCGGCCTCGATGCCGAACCGCTGCGCAACCAATCCTCCGATGAAGGCGCCTTCGGCCGGGCCGTCGTGGATCGGCTGGGGCAACAACATCGACAACACGCGCTTCCAGCCGGCGTCCGCGGCCGGCCTGACCGCGGCCGATCTGCCACGCCTGCGACTGAAGTGGGCATTCGGCCTGCCGAACTCGACCTCCGCCTACAGCCAGCCGACGGTGGCCTCGGGACGGGTGTTCGTCGGCTCGGACACCGGCTATGTCTACTCGCTGAACGCGAAGACCGGCTGCGTGTACTGGTCGTTCCTGGCCGACGCCGGCGTGCGCAACGCGCTGACGATCGAGTCGCTCACGGTGCACGGGCACCGGCGCGACGTCGCGTTCTTCGGTGACCTGAAGGCGAACGTCTACGGAGTCGATGCGCGCACCGGCGAGAAGCTCTGGAGCACGCACGTCGAGCAGCAGTACACCGATCGCGTCACCGCGCCGCCCGCCTACTATCGCGGCAAGCTGTTCGTGCCGATCTCCTCGTGGGAGGAGTTCTCCGCCGCCTCGCGCGATTATTCGTGCTGCACCTCGGTCGGTGAGATCGTCGCGGTCGACGCGCACGACGGCAAGATGTTATGGCACACCTATGTGATTCCCGAGCGGCCGACGCCCACACGCAAGAATTCGCACGAGGTGCAGCAGTACGCCCCGGCCGGCGGATCGGTGTGGAATACCCCGGCAGTCGATCCGAAACGCAATGCGATCTATTTCGGCACCGGCGATGCGACCACCGCGCCGGCGGCAAAGACCTCGGACGCGGTGATGGCGTTGGATATGACCACCGGCAAGATGCTCTGGTCCTACCAGGTCACGAGCGGCGATACCTTCCTCGGCGGTTGCTTCGGCGATGCGCGCACCGACAACTGCCCGCCGAGCGAGGGGCCGGACTGGGACATTCCCGCCTCCCCGATCCTCGCGACATTGCCGAACGGGCACCGGCTGATCGTCGTCGGCACCAAGCCGGGTGACGTGCTTGCCTTCGATCCGGACCGCAAGGGCGAGCTGGTCTGGCGCACCAACGTCACCGGCAAGCTGGCGCAGCGCCTGCCGTTCGGCCCGGCCGCATTCCGGCAGACCGGCATCCAGTGGGGCGGCGCGGTGTATGACGATACGGTGTATTACGGCCTGAAGACCAATGGCGGCCTCGCGGCGATCCAGATCCCGACCGGCCGGCGGCTCTGGCAGGTCCCGATCAAGACCGGCAGCGGCTCCGCCGGGGGCCCGCCGGTCGGGCACGACTCGCCCGCCACGGCGATTCCGGGCGTGGTGTTCCTCGGCAGCTCGGACGGCACGATCGTCGCGGCGTCCACCACCGATGGGCACGTGCTGTGGACCTACCGCACCGCGCACGCGTTCGATACCGTCAACAAGGTAGCGGCACACGGCGGTTCGATGGGCTCGCAGGGCATCACCGTGGCGGGCGGCATGGTGTTCGCCGGCTCCGGCTATTCGGTGCTGCAGTCGGGCGCGGCAATCTCGGGCAACGTGGTGCTGGCGTTCGGACTGCCGTAGCGCGGCAGCAAGCGAGCCCGACTTCGGCAAACGCCATTCGTCGCATTTTCTCAGGGCTGCAGGGAGAGCAGATTCGGCAGCAGGGAGCGCTGTAGCGCGTCATACCGGGTCTTACGAAAGCGCGCTTCGGGACCGGACCTCTCGCCGAACTCCATTAATTCATCGGTCCGCGCCGTGTAAGCCGGCCACACCGGGTCCCCACAAGCGGGGCGGCCGGAGTTCGCGAAGCGGACCCAGCAGCCATGCATGAGGATCTCCATCGCACGATCCTGCGCCGACGCCGCGCGATCGTAGAAAGCCGGCCAGCTGCCGAACACGAAGGGGATCTCGGAGCCATGTCCGGCACCGGCGACTGTGCCGCGCCGCGTGGTCCCGACGTAGGAGAAATGGTAGAGATAGGCCGGCGCGCCGGCCGAGGCTCGCGCGGCGAGCCAGCGGGCCGGCGCTCCCATGAAGGAGTCGGTGAAGAACGCCGCCGCAACCTGCTGCTCGCTTCCCGCATAGAGCGGCCGCACGATTCGAGGCATTTGCGCAGCCTCCGCGGCCATCGTGATCCGGAAGCTGCGCATCAGCGAGGCTTCGTAGCTGTTCGAGCCGATGATCAGCGGCACGTGAATCTCGTGACCGGCAGCGAAGGCTTGCGCGATGCTTTCCCGGACCAGACGGCCGTCCTGAAACGGACCGGTACGGCCGATCACCGCCTGGGCCTCGAGCAGCTGCGCGACGGTCAAGGCGCGCAACTGTCGCGGTGTCGCCCGAGCGCCAAGCCCCGCGGCAGCAGCGAGCGCGATGCCGCTGCGCTGCGCTTGCGTCAGGGTCTTCTGCGGATTCCAGCCCTCACCGGATTCGACGATGGCCTTGGCGAACAATCCCTTCGCGGCAGACACAGTGAGGAGGGTCAGCACGCTGCGGCCACCGGCGGATTCGCCGAACACGGTCACGTTGGCGGGGTCGCCGCCGAAGGCGGCGATGTTGCGCTTCACCCAACGCAGCGCGGCGATCTGATCGAGGATTCCATAGTTGCCGAGCGGCGCAGCCGCGGCCGCAGTCGCGGTGAGCGCCGGGTGAGCGAAGAAGCCCAAGGGGCCGAGGCGATAGTTGAGCGTGACGAGAATCACGCCGTCCTTGGCGAAATCGCTGCCGTCGTAGAAGCGCTGGGAACCGGACCCGGAACGGAACCCGCCGCCGTGGATCCACACCATGACCGGAGCGTTGCGCGCAGCCGCAAAGGTCCACACATTGAGATAGAGACAGTCCTCGCTCTGGGGCCGACCGGCGGCAAGCACTGCAGTGGATCGCCACACGCCTTGCGGACAGGACGCGCCGAAGGTGGACGCCTCTCGCGTGCCCGTCCAGCTTGCCGCGCGGGCGGGGGGCTCCCAGCGCAGAGCGCCCACGGGAGGCGCCGCATAAGCAATCCCCTTGAAGACCTCGACGGCTCCGTCCTGCGTTCCGGCCAGCATGCCGGACTCGACGGACACCGCAGGCGTTGCGCTCGCTGCGGGAAGCGCTGCATCGGCAAATCCGAGACAGCAGGGCAGGCACGCGAGCGCCCCGGCCAGCGCGGCAGCGCAGCGCTGCATCGCGTGCCCGGAAAAGAGGTTTTCAATGCGCAACCCGAGGCCCTCCGGATCAGTGGATGAAGAGGATCAGCGACGTCGCTTCCATTCGGTAGCTTCGGTATGCATCGCCTAACGTGTCAAGCATCCGCCGCGCCTTGCGGTCGCCATAGTGGCGACCGCCGTTCTGTCGCATAATGCGGCCGCAACTCAGCAGCCCGCGAGGGGAATGACGCCATGGCTGACGCGAACGAATCTCCGGGCCTTCCGGACTGGATCAAGGACCACCTTTCGCGCTATGTCGCCACCGACGGCGCGGACGGTTACCTGTGGGATGCCAGCCGCGGCGGCGGCAAGGGGCTGGTGCCGACCTTGTTGCTGACGACCATCGGCCGCAAGTCCGGCAACGCCCTCACCCTGCCGCTGATCTTCGGCCGCTCCGGTCCAAACTATGTCGTGGTTGGCTCGAAGGGCGGGGCACCGGCCCATCCGGCCTGGTACCTGAACCTGCAGGCCAACCCGCAGGTGCGGGTGCAGGTCAAGGCCGAGAAATTCTCGGCCATTGCACACACCGCGGGGGCCGAGGAGCGCGCCGCGCTGTGGCCAAAGATGGTGGAGATCTACGGGCCCTATGCGCAGTACCAGACCAAGACCGACAGACAAATTCCCGTCGTCGTGTTGAAGCCGGTCTGAACGGGCCGCCGCCGGAAACCGGCGAACCATGAGCTTGACGAGCACATCGCCTAGACTTTGATGGCATCGCGCCGCCGGCAGCGGCTGTTCCGAGCCTGTTCCCGGGCAGGCACGGTACGCGGTGAATCCGCGCGCAATCCTCGCCCGTACTTAAGGGGTAATGAGCCAACGAGACACAGCCCTACTCGTCATGCGGAGCATCCCGCCTGCCGAAATCTGCACGCGTCGGGAAGTGCAGCACGTCTTCCAGGACGCGCTCACCACCGGCCCCCGCCGAGCGGATCGCCGGCGACCGTATCGACTGGTTGCGCGCGGCGCCCTTCATCGCGATGCACATCGCCTGCCTCGCGGTCATCTGGGTGGGGGTGTCGCGCGTGGCACTGGAGATCGCCGGCGGCCTCTATGTCGTACGCATGTTCGCGCTGACGGGGTTCTATCACCGCTACTTCGCGCACCGCACCTTCCGCACCTCGCGCGCCGCGCAGTTCGCGTTCGCCTGCATCGGCGCCTCCTGTGTGCAGCGCGGACCACTGTGGTGGGCCGCGCACCACCGCGACCACCACCCGAACGCAGACACCGCCGCCGATCCGCACTCCCCCCGCGTTCACGGCATCCTCTGGAGCCACATGGGGTGGTTTCTCACGGCCAACGGGTTTCGCACGCCGTGGAAACGCATCGCGGACCTCGCGCGCTACCCGGAGCTGCGCTGGCTCGATCGCTACGACGTCGTCGTTCCCGTCGCGCTCGCCGCGGCGCTGTACGGGCTGGGCGCGCTGCTGGCGCACCTCGCGCCCGGACTGGGTGTGAGCGGCGGTCACTCCTGGTGTGGGGGTTCTTCATCTCCACGGTGGTGCTGTTTCATGCGACGGTGACCATCAACTCACTGGCACACCGGCTGGGCACGCGCCGCTTCGACACAGACGACGACAGCCGCAACAACCTGTGGCTCGCGCTGCTCACCTTCGGCGAGGGCTGGGCGAGCCGCAGGCCCCAGATTGCCCCCAGCACCGCCACGAGCAGCCGCGACCCGAGCGCTCCGCGCCCGGACAGACCGGCGCTGACGGCGCTCACGGCCAGTCCCGCTGACCACAGCACATCGACGATGCCGGCGTTGCGGCGTCGTCGCTGCCACAGCCAACCCGCGGTCATCATGATCGCGGCCGCCACCCAGATCAGCAGAAGCACCAGCAGCGGCCGCGGCACCGCTGACCCAGTTCCACTCTCCGGTGCCCGGGCAGCGAGGCCAACACCCCCGGTGCTGAGTAACCGTTACAGTTTCAGGCGCTTCAAGGCTGCACGCGCTCGTCGTATTTCTTTCTTCGAAATTGCTGCACCCTGATCCAACTTGTCCAGTGTCCCGGAGAGGAAGTCGAAGTCCTTCTGTCGCTCATCGATCCACTGCGAGGCGTGCTTTGCCAATCGCATCAGGCCGGAGATATCGCGTTTCGCGCTGCTGCTCATGACTGCACCTCATTAGCCGACACACTGCCACTTTAGTAGTGCGCCTCCAACCCGGACAAGAGTACCCCATTGATAACTCCGCCGGTGGCCCAAGTGACTTGGACGATGGCGTGCGGACCGAATGCTAAGGCCTTTACTTCTGCGCCGCGATGCATGGGGCAGCCGCGCTTTCGCCTCCCCCTTCAACCCCTAACTCAGCGGATTTAGAGGCTTCCGTTGGCTCTCGAACCAGCGCAAGACTCTCCCTCCAACACAAACTCAGGTTCGCGCACGAGCCCAGAGCAACAACTTTCTTATTACGCCCGATCACAGGATCGGGATAGATAATGCCCGTGTATACACCCAATAACGCAATATCATTCTGGCGCTCAACGAACACTGGGCCACCAGACATTCCTGGTGCGCCCCCAGAATCCAAAAGAAATTCCCGCGGCCTGCCGCTTACCGCGGTTGCCGCAACGAATCTCGTTAGCACGACCGGCGTGGAAAGACCGCGCCCGCCGGTACTGAACATGTACGGAAACCCGACGACATAGATCCTATCGCCGAGCGTAAGCATCTTGGTCGACGCCAGAACCGGATTGGAAACGACCTGCAACTCTGACACTTGAACATCAGTCGGCAGGCGAATCTTCACGGCGTCGTGCCACGACGGAACGCAAAGTCCGATCGCATTCAGGTCGGGGTGCGGCAGGTGCGCGCGATCCTGATACCACAGCGGCTTCTTGGGCCGCGCAGCCCCGTCATACAGAGGAATGGTGAACGACGGCAGTCCTTCCGCTACCGAGGTGCTATCGGCCTGCTGCCGATGGCCCTGCACGAACACCTCGAGGAATGCCCGTTTCGGCAGTGCGTTCGTTACTCGCAGATCGTTGCGGTCGTATCCAGTGACAACGTGCCAGCACGTGTAAAGGAATGGAACGCCGTCCTCAACGCGGACGAAGCCCGACGCACTTGCGTGCTTCAGCGGCCGTCTATCTTCGTCGAGACAACGAAGCTGCACGGATCGGAACGAGAGCTCCGACCGCTGCTGCAATACCGTCGCACCGAAGCTCACGCCGGCACAGCTGTCGTCTTCAGGCCTTCGCGGCGGCCTTCGCCTCGATGGCCGCAGCGATTACTTCGTCCGCTACGTTCTTTGGCACCGGCTCGTAGTGCGAGAACTCCATGGTGTACGAGGCGCGACCGCTGGTCATCGAACGTAGCTGGCCGATGTATCCGAACATTTCCGACAACGGCACGGTGGCCACGACTGCGATGTTGGTGCCGCGTTCCAGCTGATCCTGAATCAGACCGCGACGGCGGTTCAGGTCGCCGATGACGTCGCCCAGATAGCTGTCCGGCGTCACAGTCTCGACCTTCATCACCGGTTCGAGCAGGATCGGGCCAGCCTTGCGCATGGCTTCGCGGAAGCACGCTTTCGCCGCGATTTCGAACGTCAGAGCGTTCGAGTCGACGTCGTGGTAGCTCCCGTCCGTCAACGTCGCGCGAAAGTCCACGGTCGGAAAGTGCGCCAGCACGCCATCTTCCCTCTGGATCTTGAGACCCTTCTCTACCGACGGGACATACTCGCGCGGTACGGAGCCGCCACGCGTCGCATCGACGAATTCGAAACCCTTGCTACGCTCGAGCGGCTCGAACGTGATCCACACTTCGGCGAACTGGCCGGACCCGCCGGTCTGCTTCTTGTGCACGTACTGCTCGTCGACCTTGCGCGTTATGGTCTCCCGGTAGGCGACCTGCGGCTTGCCCATGATGCCTTCAACGCCGAATTCCGTGCGCATGCGATCGAGCGTCACGTCGAGATGCAGCTCTCCCATGCCGCGCAGAATCGTCTGGTTCGTATCACGATCCGTCTCCAGATGCAGCGATGGATCGGCACGAACCATCTTCCCGAGGGCGGCGCCAAATTTCTCCTGATCGGCCTTGACCTTCGGTTGCACGGACACGCTGATCACGGGATCCGGGAAGCGCATGCGCTCGAGAATCACCGGATTGGCGGAATCGCACAGCGTGTCGCCGGTTTCCGTTTCCTGCATGGAGACGAGCGCGATGATGTCGCCGGCGCGCGCCTCATCGATCGCATTCGCTTCCTTGGCAAACATCTCGACCATGCGGCCGATCTTTTCGCGCTTGCCGCGCGTGGTGTTCTGCACGGAAGCGCCCTTGGTGAGCACGCCCGAGTACACGCGCACGAACGTCAGAGCACCATACACATCGTTGATTACCTTGAACGCCAGGCCGCTGAAAGGCTCGTCATCCGAGCACTTGCGTTCACCGATGACGTTGCCGTCTTCGTCCAGCGTCTTGATCGCGGAGACGTCCGTGGGCGCCGGCATGTAGTCGACAACGGCGTCCAGCACCTGCTGCACGCCCTTGTTCTTATATGAAGAGCCGCACAGCACGGGGTTAAACGCTCCCGTCACGGTGCCTTTACGCAGGCACTGGCGCAGCACGTCCGCCGATGGCGCGTGACCGTCTTCGAGGTATCTGTGCATGGCGTCGTCGTCCATCTCGAGACAGGTGTCGACGAGCTCAGTACGATACTTCTCCACATCGGCGAGAATGTTGCGATCGGCCGTCACATGGATGCCAAGCTTGTCGGCGAGATCCGGCGTTACCTCGAGCTTTTGCCACTCGGCATCCTTATCGTCGGACTCCCACAGCAGCGCCTTCATCTCGACGAGATCGATCATCCCCTTGAAGTTGTCTTCAGAGCCGATCGGGATCTGCACCGGCAGCGGACGCGCGCCGAGGCGTTTCCTGATCATGTCCACACAGCGCGTAAAACTGGCGCCGCTACGGTCCATTTTGTTGACGTAGCAAATGCGCGGCACGTCGTAGTTGTCCGCAAGACGCCAGTTGGTTTCGGATTGCGGCTCTACGCCAGCAACACCATCGAACACCACCACGGCGCCGTCCAGCACACGCAGCGAGCGATTCACCTCGATGGTGAAGTCGACGTGTCCCGGGGTGTCAATCAGGTTGATCTTTTTCCCGCGCCAGAAGCAGGAGACCGCGGCGCTCTGAATCGTAATGCCGCGCTTCTGTTCCTGCTCGAGGTAGTCGGTCGTCGTGGAGGTCTTCAGATCCTTGGTGTCATGGATGTCGATGATCGTGTGCTTGCGCCCGGTGTAATACAGGATGCGCTCCGTGGTCGTCGTTTTGCCGGCATCGACGTGGGCGATGATGCCGATGTTGCGAACATCAGAAAGAGCGGTCGTACGAGCCATAGCAATTTTCCGTTCCGATTTTTGGTCCAAAGTCGCGCAAGCATGCTGGCCCCGCTCACGCATCCAAAATGATCTGCGCTGAAGAGCAGCGCCTCCCTGGATCCCATGCCTGATGCTGGCATCCTGGACTCAAGGGCAGAGGGGGCGCGGCATCCTATAGAGAGAGCATCAGAAGTTCAATCGTGTGAGGCCAGCTTGGTGGGTGTAGATGCCGCAGGATGAAAGGCACATTCCGGCCCGCGGAGCGCACCCCCGGGTAGTCGCCGGGCTTCTCCTTAAGCATCAGTTACTTAGCAATCTATTGGGCGTCTTCCGCGGCTCCGGCAGACGTTCTGCTTCGACTTGGCTGGCGGCTAGGGATGGAGAGGCTTAATAATCAATTACTTGCAGCGCTCGCCCGCCCCGAAAGCGGCCTCACCCTGGTACATTCCTGGCACGCCCGATCTGAGCTCGACACATCTTTGGCACATCGCCTCGTGGCGGCGTCCGGGACGCATGTTTTGAGCTGGGGAGCACTTGGACGCAAACCATGCCACGGAGCCCACCTGGCAGGCACTATATGACATCGCCGCCTCCCAGGAGGGCCTCTTCACCACCAAGCAAGCCGCGGCCGCCCGCAATGACCCCCGCCCATGCTGGAAGCGCACATTCGCCAGCGCGCCGTCATTCCACCATCGACACGGTAATTCGCGCCGGTCAGGAACTTCCCGCGATCCGACACGAGCAGCGCGACGACCTCAGCGATGTCCTCGGTGGCGCCGATGCGACCCAGTGGGACATGCCGGAGCCAATCATCAGGGGAAAATCCCGGAGTCGTCCTGGCAAACTCGTCGGAACCCGGCGTCGAGATGACGCCGGGCGACACGACGTTCACACGGATGCCGCTCGGCGCGAGTTCCACCGCGAGCGTGCGCGAGTAGTAGTTGAGCGCCGCCTTTGCGGCCCCATAGTGTGCAAAGGGACCAAACGGCATCGCTGCTGCCGCCGAAGAGATGTTCACGACGGCTGCGGCCTTCGACGCTCGGAGCGCCGGGAGGACCGCGTTCGTGAGGCGGATCGCGGCGAAGAGGTTGAGCGCGAAGTTGTCATGCCACTCCTTGTCGGGGATAGTCCAGGACCCTCCCAGAAACGCGCGCCCACCGCCCGCGTTGTTCACGAGAATGTCGAGGCCGCCGAGCGCCGCGAGCGCCTTCGTCGCGATTGCCTCCACGCCTTCGCTCGTGGTGACATCGCCGGAGACGAACGTCGCCGCCGCGGGAGTGGCGTCGCTGCGCGTACGCGCAGCGACTACGACTTTGGCACCGGCATCGAGAAGACGCTGCGCGATGGCCGCGAAGATGCCGCGCGACCCCCGGTGATCAGGGCACGGTGGCCGATGAGTTCTTTCGAGAGATCGAGTTTGGTGGACATGAGATGTTCCTTCGCAGATGGGCTAATATTTCCGGAGCAGTGATCCAGGCTGTAGGGTGGTCAAGAGCTTGCCGTGACGGTCGTACATCGCTCACGGCTCCTTACTTGAACAGGTCCTGGAAGATCAGAGGTCCCCAGCTCTTACCCCGCGCCTGCACAAGCGCGCCACCCTCCCCGAACTTCCCGAGATTGACGGGCGCGAAACCGAGTTGTTCGGCGAGGGCCGCCACCAGCGCTGCGGCACCTTCGTCGTCGCTCGACAGGAACACGACCCGCCGGCCGCTCTTGACGTCCGGGTCGGCGGACAGGGTCCCCGCGGGGAGATGATTGAAGCCCTTCACCAACCGGGCACCGGGGAAGGCTTTGGCGACGAAGGCAGAGGACGGAAGGCCGGAGAGATCTTCGACGGGAACGCCAATCACGTTCATCGCGTCGATGATCGTCTTGCCCTGCCAGCTCGCCAGATTTTTGGCGACCTCGCGATGTTCCCAGAATGGAACGGCCAGAATAATCACGTCCGCCTTGATCGCTTCCCGCAGCGTCTTGGGAACGACCGTGGACCCGATTGCCTGCGCCTGCGGCGCCAACGCTTGGGGCGGTCGCCGACTGGCGACCGCGACTTCGATATTTTTGCGAGCAAAGGCGCGCGCGAGGGCCTGCCCCACCGCGCCGAATCCGATGATTGCGTAGCTCATTGAATTCTCCTCGTGTCTCAGATTGGGTCCACTCACCTGGGAAGGCGCCGTTGCAACATCGCGCTGCTTGCCGCTGTGCTCTGTGATCAGAGCTAAGCGGCAGCGTCTTCCAGCTGGATCATTAAGACATTGACCTTTTGGATAGAGAAGCGGATTTTTCCGGCCACACTCATCGATTTCATAGATCATGAACCCGAAAATCACATTGGATCAGTGGCATGCGCTGGTCGCAGTGGTCGATGGCGGCGGCTACGCGCGGGGCGCCGCGCTGCTGCACAAGACGCAGTCGACCGTGACGTACGCGGTGCAGAAGCTCGAGTCGCTGCTCGGGATCAAAGTCTTCGAGGTCGTGGGGCGCAAGGCGCGCCTTACGCCGACCGGTGAGGTCCTGTACAGGCGCGCGAGAGCTTTGCTCGATGAGGCCGGATCGCTAGAGGGCGCGGCGGCTACACTCGCCGCAGGCTGGGAGCCCGAGATTCGCCTTGCGGTCGATGTGCTATTTCCGACATGGCTCCTGTTACATTGCCTGGCGCGCTTCGCTGACGAGCATCCGCAGACCGCGATCGAGCTCTACGAGACAGTCATCAGCGGGCCGAAGAGGCGATCACGCTCCGTAAGGTCGACCTGGCGATCGCTCCCAGCATCCCGCAGGGCTTCAGCGGCGATGCGCTCATGCGCGTGCGCTTCATCGCTGCGGCAAGTCCGGATCACCCGCTGCACCGGTTGGGACGCAAGCTCACGCTGCAGGACCTGCGCAAGCACCGTCACCTGATCGTGCGCGACACGGGCACTCACCGACGGCCCGGCAGCGCGATCGGCGCCGAACACACCTGGACCGTTGGCAATAAGGCGACCTCGATCCGCGCCGCCTGCATGGGTCTCGGTTTTGCGTGGTTTGCGGAGGACACCATCCGCGGCGAGCTCGACCGCGGTGAGCTCAAGCTGTTACCCCTGCGCGAAGGCGCCGAGCGCTCAGCCGAGCTGTACTTGATCTTCGCGGATCGCGATTACGCGGGGCCCGGTGCGTTACGACTAGCGGAGATCATCCGCGGGCGTGTCCGGCTCGAATGGGATGTGGATCCGGTCGGCGCGGACACCGAGGCCGCCAGGCGAAAGTCAGCCTTGGCAAAAACGTCGGCGCGGTGATCGGCCCGTGGCGCAACGGTCCATAGCTGAACATCTTCACTGGCGCCGTTATTTGGATTCTCGAAAAGCTTTGGGATGGGTGTGCTGCGCGGCTATCTTCTCATCGCGGTCGCATTCGCGGGCCGGGCCTTGCGAAATCGGCAGTGTCGCGCGAGACGATGGTGACTATCCCGCCCACCACGACGCCGGCAGTGTTCACGGCCTAGCTCCCTGCTGCGTGCCAGGGAAGTACTCCGTGTGGGTCTCGCCAGTTCGGCCGTAATAGAGCACCCGTCGACCGAGCATGGAGACCACATATCCGGCGCAACCGGCCCCCGCCACTTTGGCGCAGAAGCCCTTGTAGGTGTAGCCGGGCACCGCCTGGGCTTCGCGGATCGCTTCCCTTACCACCGAGGCGTCGAAGGATTCGCTCACGGGCGTTGGCGTCGGCTCCGTTTCCAGCTCGATCGCCTCGCCGTTCGGCATGTAGTAGGTGCGGTTGGAACGGCGGAAATCGACGGCATAACCGTCAAAGCCGGCTTCCAGCAGGATTCGCAGGCTCTGCGGGAAGTTCATGGCGCCCGATTCGGAGCCCTCAAGGGTGGCGCGGGCCAGATCTTTCCAGTTCGTGGTCATGTCATTGTCCTTTCGATGGGATTGAGGGGCGGCCGTCATCAATCGACGGGCAAAGACTTTAAACCGCGCTTCTCGACGATCTCCCGCAGGAGACTGAGCAGCGCCGCGCAGTCCTTCGGCGCCAGGTGATCGAAGAATTCGGCATCGTTGGCATCGGCCAGCGTCGCCAGCTTGGGGACCATGGAGCGGCCAGCCCGTGTGAGGGAGAGCGTCTGCGCCCGCCCGTCCTCTGGGTCGGCAGTGCGCACCAGCAGCGACTTGGCGATCAGTCGATCTGCCAGCTTGCTGATGGCACCCCGCGTCATGCCCATGCATTCGGCCAAGCGGCTTGGCGCGAGGGCTTCCACCTCCAGCAGTTGGCGCATCAGCACCCATTCCGCGACGGTCACGCCATGCGCCTCCACCTTGCGCGCGAAAGCCTGCGAGACGTGGTTGGAGACGTAGCGCAGCCAGTAGCCAAGATGGCTGGTCAGGTCGGACGCGGGTCGGCTCGGCGGCATAGATACCTAATTGGTTGACTAGGAAACTACAACATTGAGGTCTCCTAGTCAACTATACTCGCCGGAGGAGCAAGACCGGCCAAACCTGAATGCAGGGCCTGGATCGTCGCAGGTGATTGCAGAACAATCGTCCGGGAGACGGCTTAGTGGTGGAGTTCTTCCGGGCTGGACCTCAAGTGTCTTCCTATTCACCGCCTGCTTGGTGTCGGATCACGATATGCGATTTGGACTCCATGACGATGGGAACGCCCGCTGGCGGTTTTCGGGCGGTCGAGACACGCGACCGCTATCTAGAAAAGGCCGCTTTGCCATCGGCTAGCTCTAGGTTGCGGGATTGCGTTACGCCCCGATGGGACTCTGGGGTTGAAAATGGAAAGCGAAATCTTTCACGGATGGGATGATTTTCTTGTTGCCGAGGTCGGAGCTTCAGCGGCACTTGCCGGACTGCTGTTCGTCGCTGTCTCGATAAATCTCTCATCGATTCTGAAATATCCACACTTGCCAACCCGTGCGATAGAAGCGCTCACTACACTGCTGTGCGTGCTTGTTATCTGCAGCTGGGCTCTCGTGCCGGGGTAGACACGCTTTGTTTATGGTCTTGAAATTGGAGGAACTGGACTTGTGGCATGGACCATTCAGACGACGGGCCTGATTCTGACCCGGAAGTCAGGCTACGAACACCTTCCACGATTCCTGTTCAACCACCTTCCACCGCTCCCCTTTGTTGTCGCGGGCGTTATGTTGGTGCTACACCAGCCGAGTGGGATCTATTGGATTGTTCCAGGGACTCTGCTGTCATTGGTCGCTGGCGTCTACTGTGCTTGGGTGCTGCTTATTGAGATTCAGCGCTAGCCGTGCACCGTCAATATAGCGACGCGTGAACAGGGCGAACGCCGCTTTGGCGATGACTGAAATTGAGAGGGAGCCACTGCATCTGTGGCCGCCAGTTGCCTCCCACCACCACGCGACGAACATTGTCCGCGTGGCGCTGAGTTATCGATTCCAATGGGCAACGATTGCCAGTAGTCCGGGTCGACTGGCCTAAGGGGTTGCGGTGCATTTAAGGACGGGGGAAACGGGACAAATCCCGAGTTCCCTCTCCTGGCGAAGTACTACGCAAGCGCTCGATCCCAGAGCTGCTTTAGCGACCCGAAATTCCGATATCGACCCCGTCCGAGCGAGAACTGTCTCTTGCGAATCCGATGAGCAAGCTCGATGCCGGAAAATGTAATGGCCGCACACCCGAAAGACTTAAAACCTCCCATAGAGGCGCATCGGCGTTTGATCGCTCGATGATCCTGCTCAATAAGATTGTTAAGGTACTGGTTACTCCTCACCTCAACGTACTTCCACTTCGGATCCTCCCGCCGCAGAAGCCGAAGGGCCAGGTGGCTCGGCCTATAGCCATCGAGTGTGATCTTGCGCGGCCGCGATGCCGCGATGCCGCGATGCCGCGATGCCGCGATCAGGGCGAAGTAGAAAATCCACCGTCTTGCCGTGCTTGTCGACAGCCCGATAGAGGAAATTCCACTTACCACGAATGTTGATATAGGTTTCATCAACCCGCCAGGACGTGTTCACGGGTCGCGCGAAGCGATTCCATCGCTTCTCGAACTCTGGCACATAGCGAGTCACCCAACGAAGAATCGTAGTATGCGATACGACAATCCCGCGCTCGGCCATCATCGCCACGAGATCTCGGTAGCTCAACCGGTAGGTGATGTACCAGCGGATGCACAGCTGGATGATTTCGGCATCGAAGCGGCGACGTCGGTAAATGGGCTCTCGGGCTATGGGCTTGGTCATTTAGGCGTCTCGTGGGCGCCAGAATGGTACCCCAGAGCCCCTTAATGCTACGGAACCTCCACGGCACATCCCGATTGCAGGTCGTTGGAAATTAAAGAAATTCATGGTGGCCAGGGGTGGAATTGAACCACCGACACGCGGATTTTCAGTCCGCTGCTCTACCAACTGAGCTACCTGGCCGCCGGATGGAAGGCCGCGTATTAGACCGGGGTCCCGGCGCGACCGTCAACCCCGCCGACTGACACCGATCGCCAGCCCCTCTGGCTCATCCCCTCCCCGGCTCGACAAATTCTTTCGGCTTCTCCGACCCGCCGCCGAAGAGGAACTTCTCCATCTCCCCCTCGAGGAACTTGCGCGCCTTGGGCTCGACCGGCGAGAGGCGGTACTCGTTGATCAGCATGGTCTGGTGCGCGCGCCAGCGCTCCCAGGCTTCCTTGGAGACGTGCTCGAAGATGCGCTGGCCGAGGGACCCCGGATAGGGTGGGCGGTCGAGGCCGGGAGCTTCGCGCTTGAGGACGACGCATTGGACGGTTCGGCTCATCGGCTGTTCCTGGTAAGTCGCTGTTCCGGTGGCAAGGTCGGTCGCGCTGTCGGTGCTGCCTGTCGCCGCACGCTGCGCCACGCTGCGGCGCGCTGCGGCGCGCTGCGGTGGCAAGCCTACGCGCCGGACAGCCCGGACAGCCCGGACAGCCCGGACAGCGACGACAGCAGCGCCGCGATCGGCGCGGGCAGGCCGACACGGGCCGGCTCGCGGGGGTTATACCAGAGCGCTCCATCGCCTTCCATGACGGCGACGGCATCCCCCCTGTCCCGGCAGCGCGCCCGCAGCGGCGTGATCTGCAGATCGAAGTGTGTGAAGGCGTGCCGCAGCGTCGGCAGCGGCTGCGCGTCGACGTCGGCGCCCGCGAGCTCAGCGACGCAGAACGCGGCCGCGGCCGCGACGGTCTCGAACTCGGGCGGCACCCATAGGCCGGCCCACACGCCCTGCGGCGGCCGGCGCAGCAGCAGCACGCTGCCGTCGGCGCGCACCGCTAGCAGCATCACGACCTGGCGCTGCGCTCGCACGGCACGCGGGCGAGCGGCGGGGAACTCTTCGACGCGGCCGGCTCGGTGGGCCACGCAACCGGCGTTCAGCGGGCAGTGCGGGCACAACGGGCGGCTGCGCGTGCACAGCGTCGCGCCGAGATCCATCACCGCCTGCGTATACACGGCAACCTGCCGCACGGGGGTGCAGATTTCCGCGTGGCGCCACAGGATTTCCTGCGTGGCGCGATCGGCCGGGTTGCCGCCGATGCCGAAGTAGCGCGACAGCACGCGCCGCACGTTGCCGTCGAGGATGGCCGCCCGGCGGTCGTGCGCGAGGGCCACGATCGCGGCGGCCGTGGAGCGGCCGATGCCGGGCAGCCGCTGCAGCGCCGCCTGGCCGGCCGGCAGGTGGCCGTCGTATTCACTGACGATGCGCTGCGCGCCCTGCTGCAAATTGCGGGCGCGCGAGTAGTAGCCGAGGCCGGACCACAGGTGCAGCACCTCGTCGAGCGGCGCGGCCGCCAGCGCGCGTACGTCCGGGAAGCGCTGCATGAAGCGCTCGTAGTAGCCGATCACGGTGGCCACCTGCGTCTGCTGCAGCATGACCTCGGAGACCCACACGCGGTACGGGGTGGGCTCGCGCTGCCAGGGCAGGTCGTGGCGCCCGTGGCGCTCATGCCAGCCGATCAGCGCCGCGGCGATCGGCGAGGTCTCGTCCGGGTCCATCGCGGCGCGCTCGGTGCTCAGTGCGGTGCTCGCGGCGTTGGGGCTCAGCTCATCAGCGCGGCGATGACCTTGGTCAGCAGCGGTCGCAACGATTTGGCACGGAGCTCGGGGTCACGCACCACGCGGCAGGCGAGGCCTTCGACCATACACTGCAGCACCACGGCACGCATGTACGCGGCAGCCGCGGTCAGGTGCACGCCGTCGGCGCGCGCTGCGCGCTGCACCGCCTGCACCAGTTCCTGGTTGACGGTCTGGTCCTTGCTGCGCACGATCTGGGCGATCTCGGGATCACGGGCGGCCTCGGCGGTCAGCTCCAGCATCAGCGCCGCGTTCATGCTGGGGTCATCGCGCCGCCGCCAGCGCTCGAACATATGCAGCGCCTCGGTGCAGATGTCTTCGCGGGTGTTCAGCCGCCGCATCGCCACGCAGCCGTCGGTCTCCAGGTGCCGCTGCACGATCGCCTGCACGATCTCGTTCTTGGCGCCGAAGTAGCGATAGATGAGTCCGGCGCTCATGCCGGCGGTGGCGGCGATGTGCGCCATGCTCGCGGCATGGAAGCCACGCTCGATGAAGCAGCGCTCGGCCGCATCCAGGATGCGCGCGCGCTGGCGCGCGGCTCGGGTCGCAGCCGCGCCCGGGGCGACGCCCGGGACGGTGCCGGAGACGCCCTCCCCCGCCCGCTCGCCGCCGTCTGCGCTGCCAATCCGTGGCTCGCTCATCGACTGTTCTCCCGCCATCCGCCGCCCAGCGCCTTGTAGAGCGTCACTCGGTTGTCCTGCTGCGACAGCTCGGTGGCGATCAGCGTCTGCTGGGCCGAGTAGTAGCTGCGCTGTGAGTCGAGCACGTCGAGGTAGCTGTCGCGGCCAACCTTGTAGCGCTGCTGTGAAAGTTCGTAGGCACGGCCGGTGGCTTTCACCAGCGCCTCCTGCGCCTCCCGCTCGCGCGAGAGCGTGTCGGTGAGTGCGAGCCCATCCGCCACTTCACGGAAGGCGGTCTGGATGGCCTTCTCGTACTGCGCGACGGCGATGGCGCGGTTGACACGGGCCGCGGCCAGGCTCCCGAGCAGCGCGCCGCCGCGGAAAATGGGCAGGGTCAGCTGCGGCGAGTAGGTCCAGGTGCCGCTGCCGGACTCGAACAGGCCAGACAGCGGCTGGCTGACCGAACCGATATTGCCGGTCAGGCTGATGTCGGGAAAGAATGCGGCGCGCGCCGCGCCGATGTCGGCGTTGTCCGCGAGCAGCGTGTGCTCGGCCTCGAGCACGTCCGGCCGGCGCAGCAACACCGTGGAGGGCAGCTCGGCCGGCAACGCGGCGATGCCGATGATCCGATCATTGAGTGCCTGCGGCAACATCGAGGTGTCGACCGGCGCGCCGACCACCAGGGCCAGCGCATCGATATCCTGCGCGATATTGCCCTCGTAGCGCGCAACGTCCGAGCGGGCGGACTCGACCGTGGTATCGGCCTGTGCCACGTCCAGCCCCGACACCTGGCCGCGGTCGTGCTCCTTGACGGTGATGTCATACGAATTGATCTGGCTCTTGAGCGTGTCCTGCGCCAGCCGCAGCAGCTCGCGGTCCGACAGTAGCGTCAGGTAAGCCTGCGCGACC
Organism: Steroidobacteraceae bacterium; assembly: GCA_036267195.1. Classification (GTDB taxonomy): domain Bacteria; phylum Pseudomonadota; class Gammaproteobacteria; order Steroidobacterales; family Steroidobacteraceae; genus FEN-1191. The sequence goes on along the minus strand of DATAWM010000074.1, from coordinate 36,566 downwards.
TGCGCGATCAGGCTCAGCTGGGTGCTGCGGCGGGCCTCGGTCTGGGCGAAGTACTGCTGGAGGGCCGCGTGATTCATGCTGCGCACGCGCCCGAACAGGTCTATCTCGAACGAGGATAGCGCCACCCCGACCGAGTAGTAGCCGGCCGTGAGCGGAAAGCCGAACTCCGCCGGCGGCAGCTTTTCCTTGGTGTAGCTGGCGTTCCCGTTGAAAGCCGGCAGGCTGTTGGCGCGCTGCTGCTGGTACTGGGCACGCGCGAGCTGGATGTCGAGCACCGCCACCTGCAGGTCGCGGTTGTGCGTCAGCGCGAGCGCGATGATCTGCTGCAGATGCGGGTCGGCGAAGAAATCGCGCCAGCCGATGTCCGCTGCGCGACCGAGGCCGATGCCGGCCGCAGTTGCCCCGACGGCCGGCTGGGCCGGGGTCCCGGCGTCGGCCTGGGTCGCGGAGCCGGCGGCGCTGCTCGGCGGGATCGGCCACTGGTCCGGTACCGGCAGCGGCGGCGCGCGGTAGCGCGGCTCCAGGGTGCAGGCCGCCAGCAGGATCGCACTGATCAGCAGGCTCGCGCCCAGCAGCAGGCCGTGCCGCAGGCGGCGCGTGGCCGCTCGCGCAGCCGGGCACGGCGCGTCGATCGCGGTGCGGCTCATGGCGCCGGCACGTCCGGGCCGCCCGGGCCGCCCGGGCCGCCCGAGGACGGAGCGGTCTCGGGCACCTCGCGCAGGCTGTGGAATACGCGCTGCACGACCACGAAGAAGAGCGGGATGAAAAAGATGCCGAGGAAGGTGCCGGCCAGCATGCCACCGAACACGCCGGTGCCGATCGCATGCTGCGCGCCGGCGCCGGCGCCGGTGGCCACCGCCAGCGGCAACACGCCAAGGCCGAACGCCAGCGAGGTCATCAGGATCGGGCGCAGCCGGTCGCGCACCGCGTGCAGCGTGGCCTCGATCACGCCCATGCCGCTCTCGAGGTATTCCTTGGCGAACTCGACGATCAGGATGGCGTTCTTGCAGGCGAGGCCGATGGTGGTCAACAGTGCAACCTGGAAGTAGATGTCGCGCTCCAAGCCCCGCAGCGCGGTCGCGAGCACCGCGCCGATCACCCCGAGCGGCACCGCGAGGACGATCGCGGTCGGGATCGACCAGCTCTCATACAGCGCCGCCAGACACAGGAACACCACCGCCAGCGACAACCCGTACAGCAGCGGCAGCTGCGCGCCGGCGGCGCGCTCCTGGTAGGACTCGCCGGCCCAGTCGACGGAAAACCCGGGCGGGAGCCTTGCGACCAGCTTCTCGATCTCCTGCATCGCCGTGCCCGAACTCACCCCCGGTCCGGCCTCGCCGTTGATATCCACTGCGGATTTCTCGTTGAAACGCTCCAGGCGCGGGGAGCCGTAGTCCCAGTGCGGGGTGATGAACGAGGCCATCGATACCATCTGTCCCTGCAGGTTGCGCACGTACCAGCGGCTGAAATCCCCCGGCTGCATGCGGTATTGCGCATCGGCCTGCACGATCACGTGCTTGACGCGGCCGCGGTCGATGAAGTCATCGATGTAGCGGCCGCCCCAGGCGAGCGACAGGGTGTCGTTGACGTCGGCCATCGACAGCCCGAGCGAGGCCACCTTCTGCGCGTCGATGTCGAGGCGGAACTGCGGCGCATCCTCCTCGCCGTTCGGCCGCACGTTCGCCAGCTTCGGATCCTTGGCCGCCATGAACAGCAGCTGGTTGCGCGCGGCCATCAGCGCGGCGTGTCCCTGGCCGTTGTCATCCTCAAGGTAGAAATCAAAGCCGGCGGAGTTACCCAGCTGTGTGACGGCGGGCGGCGCCACCGCGAACACGCGTGCGTCGCGCAGCCCGAAGAACGCACGGTTGGCACGCGCCTGCACCGCCTGGGCGCTCTGATCCTTGCCGGGACGCTGGCTCCAGTCCTTCAGCAGCACGAAGCCGATACCGGTGTTGGCGCCGCGGCCGGCGTAGCTGAAGCCGGAAACCGTGAACACCGAGGCGACCAGGTTCTTCTCCCGGGTGAACAGGTACTCCTTGACCTGCCTGAGGGTGTCGGCGGTGCGCGCCAGCGTCGAGTTCACCGGTCCCTGCAGCAGCAGCAGCACGATGCCCTGGTCCTCGTCCGGCAGGTACGCGGTAGGCAGGCGGAAGAACAGCAATGCCATGACCGAGGCGATGGCCAGGTACAGCAGCATGAAGCGCACCGGGCGCCGCACGATGCGCGCGACCGCGCCCTGGTAGCGCCTGCTGCTGTCGTCGAACATGCGGTTGAACCAGCGAAAGAAGCCACGGTGGCCGTGGTGCTCGCCCTTCTTGACCGGCTTGAGCAGCGTCGCGCACAGCGCCGGGCTCACGACGATCGCGACGATCACCGACAGGATCATGGCCGTGACGATCGCGACCGAGAATTGTCGGTAGATCACACCGGTCGCGCCGTTCAGGAACGCCATCGGAATGAACACCGCGGACAGCACCGTGGCGATGCCGATCAGCGCGCCGGTGATCTGGTCCATCGAGCGACGCGTCGCCTCCAGAGGAGAGAGGCCCTCGTCACTCATGAGCCGCTCGACGTTCTCGACCACGACGATGGCGTCATCGACCAGCAGACCGATCGCCAGCACGATCGCGAACATCGTCAGCATGTTGATCGAATAACCCACGACGCTGAGCACACCGAAGGTACCAAGCAACACCACCGGCACCGCCACCGCAGGGATCAGAGTGGCACGGATGTTCTGCAGGAACAGGAACATCACCAGGAACACCAGCACGATCGCCTCGATCAGCGTGACGATGACATCGCGGATCGACTTGCGCACGAACGGCGTGGTGTCGTAGGCAAACACGGGCTTGAGCCCACGCGGGAAGCTCGGCTGCATGCGCTCGATGAACGCCTTCACGTTGCGCACGGTATCGAGGGCGTTGGCGCCGGTGGCCATCGTGATGCCCATGCCGGCGGCGGCCTGACCCTCGTAGCGCACCTCGGAGCTGTAGTCGGCCTGGCCGAGCTCCACGCGCGCCACGTCGCCGAGCTTGAGGGTCGAGCCGTCGGTGTTGCTGCGCAGAACGATGTTGCGGAACTGCTCGGGCGTCTGCAGCCGTCCCTGCGCGGTGACGGTGACGTTGATCTGCTGGCCATAGACCGCAGGCGCGCCGCCGAGCTGTCCGACCGACAGCTGCGTGTCCTGCGCCTGCACGGCCGCGACCACGTCGTCGGGCGTCAGCCCGTAGGTGTTGAGCCGGTCGGGATTGAGCCAGATGCGCATCGCGTACTTGGCGCCGAACTCCTGGATCGTGCCCACGCCCGACACGCGGCTGAGCGGATCGGTGATATTGGTGGCGACGTAATCGGCGATGTCGCTGGCGCTCATGCTGTGGTCGGCGGAAATGAATCCGAGGACCATCAGGAAGTTGTTGTTCGCCTTGCTGACGCTGATGCCCTGCTGCTGCACGATCTGCGGCAGCAGCGGCACCGCCTGCTGCAACCGGTTCTGCACCTGCACCTGCGCGATGTCCGAATTGGTGCCGTTCGAGAACGTCAGCGTGATGTTGACGGCGCCGGTGTTATCGCTGGTGGAGGACATGTACAGCAGCCCGTCGAGCGCGGTCATGTTCTGCTCGATGATCTGCGTGACCGAATTCTCCACAGTCTGGGCATCCGCGCCGGGATAGGAGGCGCTGACCGACACCGCGGGCGGGGCGATGTCCGGGTACTGCGCGATCGGCAGGCGCACGATCGCCACCGCACCGGCAAGCATGATGATCAGCGCGACCGTCCAGGCGAAGATCGGCCGGTCGATGAAGAAGCGCGAGATCGACATCGGGGATCCGGGTGAAGCGCTGTCAGTGAGCGGCCGCATGGTGCGCGGCGGCGTGGCGGGCGCTGGCGCGATGTGCCGGCGCGGTTGCGGGGGCCGCAGCCTCGGCGCGGGGATCGGAATAGCCGGCGCTCGCCGCAGGTGTGGCCGGCGCGCCGGTCGCGCCGGTCGTACTGGTGGTGCTGGTCGTGCCGAGCGTGCCGGGGGCGGCCTCGACCGCCTCGACGGCCATGCCGGGCTGCACGTTCTGCACACCGGCGACGATCAGGCGGTCACCGGCCGTAAGGCCCTTGTCGATCAGCCACTGGTTGCCGACGGCGCGGGTCACGTCGACGGTACGCTGCTGCACCTTGCCGCCGGCATCGACGATCAGCGCGGTGGCATCGCCCTTCGGGTCATGCTGAATACCCTGCTGCGGCGCCAGTATCCCCTGCGACAGCACGCCCTCGTCGATCACCGCGCGCACGTACATGCCCGGCATCAGCAGCTGCTGCGGATTGGGCACCAGCACCCGCATCAGGAAGTTGCCGGTGGTCGGATCGACCGTCACGTCGGCGAACTGCAGCTTGCCCTGGTACGCATAGGTGGCGCCGTTCTCGAGGATGATGGTCGCGGGGGTGCCGGCGCCCTGCGATTTGATGCGGCCGGAGTCGATCTCCTGCTTGAGCTGCAGCCAATCAGAGCTGGACTGATTGACGTCGATGTAGAGCGGGTCGAGCTGCTGGATCGTGGCGAGCGCAGTGGACTGATCGGCGGTCACCAGCGCCCCCTGCGTGACGCTGGAGCGGCCGATGCGCCCGCTGATCGGCGCGGTGATGTGCGCGTAGGCCAGATTGACACTGGCGGTATCGAGCGCGGCGCGCGCCGCGGCCACGTCTGCCTGGGCCTGCCGCTCGGCCGCGATCGCATTCTCGTTGTCCTGGGCGCTGACGGCGTCGATCTTGATCAGCTCGGCGGAGCGCCTGGCCGCGAGGTTCGCGGCCACCTCGGTGGCCTGCGCTTTCTGCAGCGCGGCGTTGACGTTGTCGTACTGCGCCCGATAGAGCGAGTCGTCGATCTCGTATAACGGCTGACCGGCATGCACGAAGCTGCCCTCGGTGAACATGCGACGCTTGACCAGGCCGCTGACCTGCGGGCGCACATCGGCGACCAGGTAGGCACTGGTGCGTCCCGGCAGCTCGCGCGTCAGCGTGACGGACTGGGACTTTAGCGTCACCACGGTGACCTGCGGCTTGAAGCCGCCCGGCGGCGGTGCGCCGCGCGGGCCGCCGCCGCAGGCAGCGGACAGCGCCACGGCAGTCCCCAGGACAAGGGCGCACACGGCGCGCGCGCACTGACGGATGAGCATGCAACACTCCGGTCGTTGGCTCGCCGGGTCGGTGCGGGCGCGCAATACCGCCCCGTGGTGCGGCATGTCTGCCTAGCTCGTGACCCGTCGAATGGAATGAACGTTCATTCTAATAAAGGGCGGTGCGCGAATGCAATCGCGGCGCTACACGGTGGGCATCGCGGCGCTGCCGGCGTCGCGGGGCCACGCGGCCCGGCGGAGCGTCGAGCGCCACAATGAGAGCACCACAATAAAAACGGGCCCGGACGTCGCCGCCCGGGCCCGCTTCAATCGAAGTGCGGTTTATTTCTTGACGCGACGACCACGCACCACGGCGAGGCCGCCCAGCAACAACGTCAAACCGGCGAAGGCGCTGGACGGATCGATTTCTGGTGCCGAGGTCAGAGTGGGAATATCCGCGGACCCGCGCATGGAGGGCGGATTTACGCTGTTCCACGACCCCGCATAGGCCGCGGTACCGAAGCACAGGGATAAAGCGAGAATTCCAATGACCTTAGACACGGTCTTGGGCATGGTTTTCTCCTGAGACGCTACTAACATGGTTCTTTCCTTTAGGTACCGGACCATGATACCGACGCCGTCACAAAAGGCTAGTCGTAATGCGCCTACACGGATGATTCGCAAAGGATTATGCAAATACCGGCCGGCCGCGTCAAGATTCTGTGACAGACATCACATTTCGGGCGGTCAGAACCATCCGGGTCGGCGCCGTCCTATCAGGACCTGCGGCGCCCGCGGATGACGGCAAGGCCGCCGATCAGCAGTGTCAGCCCGGCGATCGCGCTGGACGGATCGATCTCCGGAGCCGCGGCCGGAGCGCCGCTGGTACCGTGATTCCCGTAGTTGTGTTGCTGGTCGATCCACCAGCTGGTGGGAGGATGGGTCATCGCCTGCGCCGCAGAGGCTCCTGCGATCGACAACACCAGCACTGCAATGAGCTTGGGCATTCGGACGGTCTCCTAAGACGGGGCGGCGGATCGGCGCCCGCGGCGCTCGATAAGGTGGTTATCTTAAGCGGGACTGTCGCCAAATGCCCACGGATCCGGCACGTTACGTTAAATAACACGGCGCAGAAATGTGAACTGCGTCACAGTTTAGATGCCGAATGTCCGCCGAATGTCCCGGCTGCTGCGACGCGTCACGATTCGCGGCTGTCACAACTGCCACTGCCCCCAAGATCAGCAGGAATGGGGCAGGTTGACCGCGGTCCCGCGCCGCGCGCAAGCGGCCGGCGCCGCGTCAGGGAGCGGCGTCGGTCTCGATATTGTCGACCCGGTCCGGATAGAAGGCGATGTAGCCGGCGATCTGGGCAACCGCGGCATGGGGAGACTCATAACTCCAGGCGGCATTGAGCGAGTGCTCGCCACCGGCGGGGATGCTGTAGTAGCTGCAATCGCCCTTGTAAGGGCAGTAGGTGTGATGGGTGCTGCGCTCCAGCAGCCCCATCTGCACGTCCCTGCGCGGGATGTACAGCACCGGCGCGTAGGCCGCCTCGCGTAGCGTGAGCGCGGCGCGCGTATCGGCGACGTTCCGACCGTCGACCGTGACGATGATCCGGGACGGATTGGGCTCGATCAGGATCGGATGGTCGGGACCGGGAATCCTGGTGGGGCGGGCATTCATGTCGCTTCCTCCTGCCTGGGTGGGGCTCCTGCCTGCATGGACGATGCATTGCCCGTGCCGGCACCACTTATACTCGTGCCAGCATGAGCAGCCTGCTCGATGACGGGCGCGAGGGCGTGGCCGACCTGATCGAGCGCATCCAGCAGGACGGCACCTGCTGGTGCGGCGGCCCCGTCTGGCAGCTCCACACGGCGATGCGCATCAGCGTGTCGTCGTGGCGCGCAGGGATCAGGTTGCAGCGCCGCGGGAACCCGACCTCAGGTCTGGCTGCGCGGCATGTGGTCGAGGGCACCGAAGTAGCGCCGATAGAGCAGCAGATAGGCCGCCTGCAGCGCCGCGGCGAGCAGGAACGGCGTCACGAACGCACCGGCGTGAATCATCCAGCCGCCCACGACCGGGCCGGCCGCGCGCGGGATCTGCAGCGACAGGCTTTGCACACTGGCAGCCAGCCCGCGCCGCTCGACGCGGGTCAGTTCCACCGCCACCGACTGGCGCGCACCGATGGTGCCGCGGTTGAAGGCACCGCGCAGTGCGTACAGACCGGCGGCCAGTCCGAAGGTCTGCGCAAATGGAATGGCCAGCAGCAGCGCCAGCCCGCAGCATCGCATCCATACCACCGAGCGCACCGGACCGATGCGCACGCTCAGCCGGCCACCGAGACCGGATCCGACAGCGCCCAGCAAGAAGCCGGCCGCCAGCACCGGGCCGATCAGCCCCGGACCCTGGCCGAAGCGACGCGCGAACCAATAGGCGATCAGTGGGCCGACGATGCCGATGCCCAGGCCGTTGGCGGCGTTGGTGGCCGCCAGGCGCCGCAGCTGCCGGTTCTCCGCGCGCGCGGTCTGCAGCTCGTCCGCGCGGGCCGGCTGATTCAGCGACGCCGTGGCCGCTTCGCGCGCGACACCCAGCAGCGCGATCGCCACCAGTGAGCCGATCAGAGGACCCAGGAACAGCAGCCGATAGGCCTCGATGTCTCCGAAGCCACCGCCGAATGCGCTGGGCAGGGCGGCCAGCCCTGCCCCGGCGGCCATGCCGATGAAGCCGACGGTGGCGTTGAGGGAGAACACACGGCGGCGCACGGCACCGCTGACCTCGCGCGCCAACCAGGCCTGCTCCACCGGCGCGAACGGACCGGCGGCGCCGTTGGCTCCGCGCCCGAAACCGGCGATCGTCGCCGCCGCGATCAGGATGACCTCGTTCCTGGACAACATCGCCGCCAGTGCCGCCAGCGCGGCGGTACATTCATAGGCCAGCAGCAGCCCGCGGCGCCCGCGCCGATCGCTCAGCGGCCCGACGATCAGCGTCAGCAGCGCGCCGAACAGCAGGCCTGCCATCAGCACCACGCCGATGGCGGCGCCGCTGTACCCCAGCGCGTGCAGATAGAGCGCGAAGCTAACCACCATCGCGCCCTGCCCGACGCTGCGGGCGGCGCGCGCGCCCAGCAGAAGCCGCACGTTGCGGGGAAGGCGGGGGTCATTCACCGATCGGGGCACTTAGGTTATCCTTCGCTCCATGGTCTCTTTCAGCCAGGGCAAGAAGCAAACCAAGCGTGCCCCCATCGGGGTCGTTCGGTCGTGCCCGCGTTGACAGCAACCACATAGCATCACCGAAAGGCCCCGCCGGCAACGGACGGGGCCTTTGTTTTTCGGCGCTCGTTCCTCCGGTCCACAGATAAGGAGCAACGAGCCATGATCGAGTCCCACTCTGCCCCATCGGTCGCCATCGTCGGTGCCACCGGCGCGGTCGGGGTCGAGCTCATTCACTGCCTGGAACACAGGCGCTTCCCGCTGCGGCGGCTGCGGCTGTTTGCCTCCGCGCGCAGCGCCGGCCGCGAGCTGCGCTACGGCGGCGAGGCGCTAACGGTGGAGGTGCTGACCGAGGAATCGTTGCGCGGTACCGACCTGGCGCTGTTCTCGGCGGGCAGCGCGGTGTCGCGTCAGTTCGCGCCGCCGGCCGCACGGCGCGGCACGCTGGTGATCGACAACTCCTCGGCATTCCGGATGGACCCGGACGTGCCGCTGGTCGTCCCCGAGATCAATGCCGCGGCAGCGGCCACTCACCGCGGGATCATCGCCAATCCCAACTGCGTCGCGATCATCGCAGCCGTATCGCTGTGGCCACTGCACTGCGAGTTCGGTATCCGCCGCATCATCGCCTCGACCTACCAGGCTGCCTCCGGCGCGGGCGCCGCGGCGATGGAGGAGCTGCTGCAATCGACCCGCGCCGCGCTGGCCGGCGAGCCGTTCACTCCGCGGGTCCTGCGCCATCCGTACGCATTCAATCTCTACAGCCACGACAGCGCGGTCGATCCGGCCAGCGGCTGCAACGAGGAGGAGACCAAGGTCATGCGCGAGCTGCGCAGGATCCTGTCGATTCCGCAGCTGCCGGTCAGCGTGACCTGCATACGGGTACCGGTGCTGCGGGCGCACGCGATCTCGTTGACCGTGCAGTTCGAGCGCCCGGTAACTGCGGCCGCCGCGCGCGCGCGGCTGGCGGCAGCGAGCGGGGTGCGGCTGATCGATGATGCCGCCGGCAATCACTTCCCGATGCCGCTGGAGGCCTCCGGCCAGGGCGAGGTGCTGGTCGGACGGCTGCGGCTGGATACCAGCGATGCCTCCGGGCACTCGCTGTCGCTGTTCGTCGCCGGTGATCAGCTGCTCAAGGGCGCGGCGCTGAATGCGGTGCAGATCGCGGAGGCAGTGGCGCGAGCACTCGATTAACGACCTTGCAGCCGCGCGCCGTCGAGGGAGCCGCTGTCGGCGCGGATCAGCGCCGCCAGCCGTCTATGCGCGAGCCCGGCGCGCAACCAGGCGTTCACGGCGGCGAGCAGGGCCGGATCCTTCGGCATCAGGATGGCCTTGTCCGCGTGGGTGAGCGTGCCGGCCATGCCGCGGCACAGACCCGGATGCTCATGCGCCTGCAGCTCGACTTCCACGTCGTCGGTGATCATCGCGTCCGCGCGATGTTGCAGGATCTCATCGAAGATCGTGCGATTGTCGGGAAAGACGCGCACCCGCGCATGGTGCACGTTGGCGCGCACGTAGTCCTGGTTGGTGCCGCCCGGGTTGACGATGATCGTCTCGTCCGGGCGATCGAGCGCGGCGAGGCTCGGGAAACGATGGGCATCCGCGCAGCGCACGATGATGGTCTTGCCGCCCGACTCATATGGAATCGAGAAAGCGGCGGCGGCCGCACGCGCGGGCGTGATCGAGATCCCGCTCATGGCCAGATCGAACCGACCGGCGGCCAGGTCGCTCATCAGGCCGGGCCAGCTCGTGTGCACGAACACCGGCTGCGCGCCGAGCGACGCGGCGAGCGAGCGGCCCAGATCGATGTCGGCGCCGGAAAGCGCACCTGCCGACTCGAGGCTGAACGGCGCGTAGTCGCCGGTCGTACCGATACGAATGATGCCGGAGGCACGGATGTGCTCGAGCGCGGAGCCGGAAGGCGCGCCGATCGCGTGCAGATCCGCAAGCAGCTCGCGCCGGCTCGCATCGGACCAGCCGGCTGCGTGCAGCGCCTGCGCGGCGCGCGCCCAATAACGGCTCTGGAAATCGGCGCGGCCGAGCTGCGGCGCGGCCAGGTACAGCGCCCGCAGCAGATCGGTCGTAAGTTGATCGAGCTGCGGGCGCAGCACGCGCTGCAGACTTGGGGGTTGGCCGCGGTAGTCGTACCCGACCGCATGCCAGCGCTGCTCGAGTCGGGCCTCCTCCTCGCGCGCAAGCCGCACCTGCAGGGCGAACACGCGCTCGACCGCACCGCCGGATAACCCCAGGGGGCGGGCGAGTTGCCCGGCGTGCGCGATCACCACCTGCTCGCGCGCGCTCGCCGTCACCGGCGCGTGCTGCTGCCACTTCCAGGCGGCGACCGCGGGCATCAGCGATAGACGGCGGTCGGCGAGGTGCAGCACCTGCATCACCGCCGCATCGGGGTCCTGGAAGCGCGCGGGCGGGCCGATGCTTCGGGCCACCGCCACCGCCGCCACCGCCGCCAGCGACGCAGTGAGAACGAGCGCTAGGGTCCGCATCCGGCCAGCATATCTGAACCGCCCACGGCAGTGCGCTGGCGCCGCTGATCCGCGCTCGTGGGGCCGGCGGCCGGGGCCCACGAATGAGTGAGCCCTCACTCATTTGTGATATCGTGGCGCCCATGCTCCAGCCCGCCACCGTCCTGTCGAGCCGCCGTGCCCGCCCGCTGCCGCCGCAGGCGCGGCGGGCGGCGCTGATCAGCGCCACGCTGCCGCTGATCCGCAAGCACGGCATCGGCGTGAGCACCCGGCAGATCGCCAAGGCAGCCGGCGTGGCAGAGGGCACGATCTTCCGGGTCTTCCGCGACAAGGACAGCCTGATCCAGGCGGCGATCGATGCCGCCTTCGATCCGGCACCGGTAGTGGCCGCGCTCGAGCAGATCGATGTCTCGGCGCCGCTGGCCGGGCGGCTCACGGCGGTCGCGCGCATCGTGCAGACGTGGCTCACTACGGTCATCAACCTGATGATGGCGCTGCGCGGGAGCCGCCCGCTCGGCGACAAGCCGCATCTGCGTCGGCCGCGGCCATCGGAGGTCATCGGCAGGGCGATCACGCGGCTGATAGAGCCGGACCGCGATCAACTGCGCGTGCCGCCGGCACAGGCGGAGAGATTGTTGCGCCTGCTGCTGTTCTCCGGCTCGCATCCCGGGATCGCCGAGGGCAAGCTGCTCACGGCGGAAGAAATCGTCGGCGTCATCCTCGACGGCGTCCGTGCCCACGGCGCCACGCCATCCAGAGGTCGTAACCCATGCTGATACGCCTGTTGCGGGCCTACCTGCGTCCCTACACCAGCTGGCTGATCGCCGTGGTCGTGCTGCAACTGCTGGGCACGATCGCCTCGCTATATCTGCCGAGCCTGAACGCCGACATCATCGACAACGGCATCGCCCGAGGCGATACCCGCTACATCCTCGAAACCGGCGGGTGGATGCTGATCGTCAGCATCGCGCAGATCGCCTGCTCGATCGCCGCCACCTACTACGGCTCGCGCACCGCGATGTGCCTGGGGCGCGACCTGCGCGCGACTATCTTCCGGCACGTGAGCGATTTCTCGGGGCGGGAAGTGGCGCGCTTCGGCGCCCCCTCCCTCATCACCCGCAATACCAACGACGTGCAGCAGGTGCAGATGCTGGTGGCCATGACCTGCACCATGATGGTCACCGCCCCGATCATGTGCGTCGGCGGCGTCATCATGGCGCTGCACGAAGACGCCGGTCTGTCGTGGCTGATGGGTGTCAGCGTCCCGATCCTCGCGATCGGCATCGGCCTGATCATCCGGCGCATGATGCCGCAGTTCCGCCTGATGCAGACCTGCATCGACACCGTCAACCGCATCCTGCGCGAGCAGATCACCGGTATCCGCGTGGTGCGCGCGTTCGTGCGCGAGCCGGTCGAGACGCAGCGCTTCGCCAAAGCAAACGTCGATCTGACGGACACCGGCCTGCGCACCGGGCGGCTGATGGTGCTGGTGTTCCCGTTCGTGCTGCTGCTGTTGAACGTGTCGAGCGCCGCGGTGCTGTGGTTCGGCGCCTCCCGCATCGACGCCGGACAGATGCAGATCGGCGCACTCACCGCGTTCCTGGTCTACCTGACGCAGATCCTCATGTCGGTGATGATGGCGACCTTCATGCTGATGATGATTCCGCGCGCCGCGGTCTGCGCCGATCGTATCAGCGAGGTGCTCGACACCGAGTCATCGGTAGTTGCTCCGTCCGATCCGGTCAAGTCGGTCAGCCTGCGCGCGCAGGTCGAATTCCGCGACGTGGCCTTCCAATATCCGGGCGCCGCCGATCCGGTGCTGCGCGACATCTCGTTTCGTGCCACGGCCGGCGAGACGCTCGCGATCATCGGCAGCACCGGCGCCGGCAAGACCACGCTGGTATCGCTGGTCCCCCGGCTGTTCGACGCAACCCACGGGGCGGTGCTGGTCGACGGCGTGGACGTGCGCAGGCTCGACCCCGATCTGCTCTGGGACCGCATCGGGCTGGTGCCGCAACGCCCCTATCTGTTCTCCGGCACGGTGGCGAGCAACCTGCGCTACGGCAACCCGGACGCCACCGACGAGGAGCTGTGGAAGGCACTGGAGGTCGCGCAGGGACGTGACTTCGTGCAGGCGATGCCGGCCGGCCTGGACGGCCCGATTGCGCAGGGCGGCACCAATGTCTCCGGCGGCCAGCGTCAGCGCCTCGCCATCGCGCGGGCCCTGGTGCGCAAGCCGGAGATTTATCTGTTCGACGAGTCGTTCTCGGCGCTCGATCTGGGCACCGACGCGCGCTTGCGCGCGGCGCTGCGGCCGGTCACGCGCAACGCCGCGGTGGTGATCGTCGCGCAGCGCGTCTCCACGATCATCGATGCCGACCAGATTGCGGTGCTCGATGGTGGCCGCATCGTCGGTCTGGGGCGCCACCACGAGCTGCTGCGCAGCTGCCGCACCTACCAGGAGATCGTCGAGTCGCAGCTTTCCGCCGAGGAGGCTGCATGAGCGGCGGAGGTCGATCGATGAGCGACACTCGTCCGAAGGTGGTACCCAAGCGGCTGCCGGCCGCGGGCCAGAGCGCCGGCCGCGGCGGACCGCCGTGGATGAACGTGGGCCAACCGGCCGAGAAGTCGATGAACTTCTGGCCGTCGACGCGCCGGCTGCTGGCGCTGCTGCGGCCTGATCGATGGCGCATGATCTTCGTGCTGGTGCTCGCCGTTACCAGCATCGTGCTGTCGGTGATCGGGCCGGAATACATTGGCCGCGCCACCGACATCATCTTCTCCGGCATCCTCAGCGAGCATCTGGCGCCGGGCTCGACCGCGCAGCAGGCCGTAGCAGCCGCCCGGGCCGCGGGCAACAACAACCTCGCCGGCATGCTCTCGCACATGCACCTGTTGCCCGGGATGGGGATCGACTTTGCCGCGCTCGCCTACACGCTGTGGGTGGTGATCGGCCTATACGTGTTCTCAAGCCTGTTCATGTGGGCGCAGGGCTACATCCTCAACGACGTCGTACAGGCCACGGTGCTGCGGCTGCGCGCCGACGTCGAGGCGAAGATCCACCGCCTGCCGCTGCGCTATTTCGATCAGCAACCGCGCGGCGAGCTGCTCAGCCGGGTCACCAACGACATCAGCAACATCTCGCAGAGCCTGCAGCAGACCCTGAGCCAGCTGCTGACCTCGCTGCTCACCGTGATTGGCGTGGTGGTGATGATGTTCGTGATCTCGCCGCTGTTGGCGCTGATCGCACTGGTGACGATCCCGCTGACGATGTACATCACCAAGATCATCGGCAAGCGCTCGCAGGGCCAGTTCATCGCGCAGTGGACCCACACCGGAGAACTCAACAGCCAGATCGAGGAGGCGTTCACCGGCCACGAGCTGGTGAAAGTGTTCGGGCGAGCGCGCGAGGTCGCGGTGCGCTTCGATGCGATGAACGAACGGTTGCTCGCCGCCAGCTTCGGGGCCCAGTTCATCTCCGGCATCATCATGCCGGCGGTCATGTTCATCGGCAATCTGAACTACGTGCTGATCGCGGTGATCGGCGGGCTGCGTGTGGCCACCGGCGGGATGACCCTCGGCGCGGTGCAGGCATTCATCCAGTACTCGCGCCAGTTCACCCGGCCGCTCACGCAGGTGGCGTCGATGGCGAACGCCCTGCAGTCGGGCGTGGCATCGGCGGAGCGGGTGTTCGACCTGCTCGACGCGCCCGAGCAGAGCGCCGAGCCGGCGGCGCCCGCCCGGCCCTCTGAGCTGCGCGGTCGGGTCGAATTCGAGCAGGTGTCGTTCCGCTATGAGCCCGGAGAGCCGTTGATCGACGATCTGTCGCTGGTGGCCGAGCCCGGCCACACGATCGCGATCGTCGGCCCCACCGGGGCCGGCAAGACCACGCTGGTCAACCTGATCATGCGCTTCTACGAGCTGGGCGCTGGCCGCATCACGCTCGACGGCACCGACATCAAGACGATGCGCCGCGATCAGCTGCGCTCGCGCATCGGCATGGTGCTGCAGGACGCCTGGCTGTTCAACGGCACGATCCGCGACAACATCCGCTACGGCCGGCCCGAGGCCACCGACGCCGAGCTGCTCGAGGCCGCGAGGGCCACGTTCGTCGACCGCTTCGTTCGTGGCCTGCCGGGCGGCTACGACACGGTCATCGACGAGGAGAGCAGCAACATCAGCGCCGGGCAGAAGCAGCTGATCACGATCGCAAGGGCGTTCCTGACCGATCCGGCGCTGCTGATCCTCGACGAAGCCACCAGCTCGGTCGACACCCGTACCGAGGCACTGGTGCAGCATGCGATGGCGGCGTTGCGCTCCAACCGCACCAGCTTCGTGATCGCGCACCGGCTCTCGACCATCCGCGATGCCGATCTCATCCTGGTGATGCGCGGCGGGCGCATCGTCGAGCAGGGTACGCACGAGCAGCTGCTCTCGCGCGGCGGGGCCTACTACGACCTCTACCACGCGCAGTTTGCCGGCGCCGTGGTCGAAGCAGACAGTAATCAGCGCTCCGCGGTGGGCGCCTGAGATGCCATTTCGTCGCAACAGGCTCCTGGCCGCGGCGGCGGCCACGGTCGCGTTAGCGATCGCCGGTCCCGCGGCGACCGCGTCGGTACTACACCAGACGACGCGCATCGGCGGCACCACGGTCTCCTACGAGGTGGTGTTGCCGGCGGATTACGATGCCCGCAAGGCCTATCCCGCGGTGCTCGGATTCAGCGGCGGCCCGCAGACCCTGAACACCGTGGAGCGCGCGGTCGCGGCCTTCTACGCCGATGAGGCGCAGCGGCGCGGCTATATCGTAGTGGTGCCGGCGGCCCCGAACGGGGTGCTGTTCTTCGAGGGCGGCGAGCGCATCTTCCCCGAATTCCTGCAGCAGATCCTGGCGCAGTACCGGATCGCGGGGGGAAAGTTCCGCATCATGGGACCGTCCAACGGCGGCATCACTGCGTTCTACGTCGCCTCGCTGTTCCCGCAATACTTCGTGTCGATCACCGCATTCCCGGGTTACCTGCCCGATGCCAACGCGGCGCGCATCGAGGCCATTTCCAAGATGTGCATCCACATGTTCGTAGGCGAGAACGATGAGCTCGGGTTCCGCATCCCAATGCAGCAGAACTTCGCCGTGTTCCGCGACCGGGGACTGTCGGTCAGTTATTCGGTCGAGGCCGGACAGCCGCATCGACTGGAAACGCTCGCCGGCGCGCACTCCGCGCGGCTGTTCGACCAGCTCGACCAGGACCGCAAGCAAGGTTGCAGCAAATAGGCAGGGACGGCCCGACAGCGCCCCGACTCAACGCGCCGAGCGTCGGCAGGCTTTGCGCCGCGATGCAGCAGCTATTCCCGGCTGCTTGCTCCGTAATAAAGAATGCGCATACGTTATGGGCATAATTTTCGGAGGTTTTCATGCCCTGTCCCGGTCGTGCAAAGAAGACGGTCAACACTTCGATTCCGGCCGAGTTGCTTGATGCCGCCCGCGCCGAGAACATCAACCTCTCGGCAACACTCGAGGCTGAGATAGACGGACGGCTACGCGAGCGGCGCCGGGGAAATGGCTCGAGCGCAACGCGGATGGAATCGCCGCGTATAACCACGATCTCGACCAACACGGCGCTTTCGGTGATGCGTATTTCCGGCATGAAATATCGGGTGGTAATTGCGTTGCTGCTTGGGGCGAGCATGACCATCATGGCCGAGAACGCGCCCGCGCAGGACTGGCCCACGTTTGGCGGCAATGTGCAAAGCACCAGCGCCAATCTTGCGCCCACGGGCATCACCGCGGCCAACGTTGCCCGACTCAGACACCGGCAGGTGAAACTGGATGGCGTGGTGGATGCCAGTGCCATCTATCTGCACGGCGTCACCATCCGCGGCGCGCGCCATGACGCCATTTTCGTCACCACCAGCTACGGCAAGACCCTGGCGCTCGATGCCGACAGCGGCGATGTTCTGTGGGAGTACACACCGCCCGGCTACCGGGACCTGGCGGGCACGCGCCAGTTCACCAACTCCACCCCAGCGGCCGATCCCGACCGGCAATCCATTTACGCCGCCTCACCCGACGGCTATGTGCAGAAGCTCTCCGTTGGCGACGGCCACCGCCTCTGGCGTACTTCCATCACCAAGCTGCCGCAACGGGAGAAGATGGACTCGCCCCTGAAGTTCTTCCGCGGCCATGTGATTGCCGTGACCGGAGGCTACATCGGCGACCAGCCGCCCTATCAGGGTCATGTCGCCATTCTCGACGGCAGCTCCGGCAGGCTCCTGCAGGTATGGAACTCCCTGTGCAGCGATCGCGCCGGGCTGATGCAGCCGGACTCCTGTCCGCAGACCCGATCGGCCATCTGGGGACGTGCGGGCGCGGTGATCGATCCCGGCGACGGCCACATCTTCATCGCCACCGGTAACGGTGACTGGAACGGCAAGACCGATTGGGGCGACGCGCTCGTTGAGCTCGACGCCAGTGCCACGAAAATGCTCGGCAACTACGCTCCGGCCAATACCGAGGAGCTGAACGACGACGATCTGGACCTGGGTTCAACCTCGCCCGTGCTGCTGGGCGGGGACTGGCTCGCTCAGGGCGGCAAGGATGGCAAGATCCGCCTGCTGAGCCGCAAGGCCATCGCCAGCGCCACCCCGCACCAGGACCACGAACTGCAAATCGTTTCCACTCCCAGCGGCACCGATCTGTTCACCCAACCGGCAGTGTGGCAGCACGGCGGTCAAACCTGGCTGTTCGCCGCCGACAATGGCGGCACCGCGGCGTCGGAGCTGCAGAATGGCAGGCTCCAGAAAAAATGGGGGAACGGCACCAGCGGCACCAGTCCATTCGAAGCCGGCGGACTGCTGTTCGTCTACGCGCTAGAGGGCGGACTGAACGTGTATGAGGCCGCTTCAGGCAAGCACATAGCCACGCTGGCGTGCGGGCCTGGCCACTGGAACAGTCCGATCGTGGTGGACGGCGAGATCATTCTGCCCGAGGGCAACGCCAACGATCGCGCTACCAGCGGCGTGCTGGATATTTGGAGCCCGTCCGCCGGGCGCTAGCTGCCACCGAAGCTCCCACGTCATGCTCCTATCGTCGATGCCGCATTGAGTGAATAATCCTGCAATACAATAATGACCGGGAAGGTTCGATGTCCGTACCGACTGCACCGCGGGTTCTTGCTGCCGTCGGCAAGTTCCTGTACCGCTGCGTCAATCTCAAGCCACGGCTACCATGGCTCTTCATGCTACCGCGTGATGTCGGCCTGTTCCTCAAGAGCGCGCGCACTGATGCAAAGATTGCCCGCCTGCAGCGGGAGAAAGGTGCCGGCGCCGCATTCGAAGCGATTTATGCAGAATCCGACGATCCCTGGGCATCGGCGTCGCCACGCTATCGCTATCAGCGATTGAAATACGATCGGCTCATTACACTGCTTCCCAAACAGCGTTTCGGCAACGCCCTCGATCTCGGGTGCGGACTTGGGTTGCTTTCGCAGAAGCTCGCGAAGTGCGCAGAGCATGTGCTGGGGATGGATATCTCGGCAACCGCGATCGGCCATGCGCGCCAACGTGCTGCGGCCTTCGGCAATCTCGAATTTGAACCGGGCGACATATTGAATCTACCACCTTCGCTCCACGAAAAATTCGATCTCGTCGTGGTGTCGGACGTGCTTTACTACCTCTCGCCACTGGACGGGCCGACTTTGAGATCGGCGGTGAACCACATCGCCGACCTGCTGAGCCCAGGCGGAATCTGCCTGGTGGCCAATCACTACTTCTTTTCCGGCGATCCGGACTCCAGGGTATCGCGCACGATCCACCGTGCATTCGCGGACTGCACACGCTTTTCGATGATGTCCGAACATCGCCGGCCGTTTTTCCTGGCCACCTTCTTTTCAATGAGGCCGACTTCGAGTGAATTGCCGTCCGTCGGATACGGGGTCGCGCAGGCAATTCCGTAGAAATCGACTCTCCTGATAACCCGGGTCGGACCGTCGACCCAGTCAGCGGCCTGGCGCCGCTGCTGCGGCTGAGGCTGAGGCTGGCGCGGCAGCAACTGGCACGTACGCGCGAGCCGCTCGATGCGATCGCCGCGCGCTTCGGCTATCGATCCCAGAGCGCGTTCAGTCGCGCGTTTCAACGCCGGTTCGGCATGCGGCCTGGCCGCGTCCGTCGCGATGGGTTGTCGTAGTCGCCGATCAGCGCATCGACGAATACGCAACGGGATGCTTACAATGACGAGGCCAAGGACCGGGCGGCAGCAAAGTAGTTCACCCATGACGACACGCGACGCGCACCCCGGCTACTGGCTGCTGAAATCCGAGCCTTCGACCTTCAGCATCGATGATCTGGCCGCGCGGGCCGGTCGGCGCGATTCGTGGACCGGGGTGCGCAACTACCAGGCGCGCAATTATCTGCGCAGCATGCAGCGCGGCGACCGGGCGTTCTTCTATCACTCGAGCGCGCGGCAGACCGGCGTCGCCGGCATTGTGCAGATCGCGTCGGTAGCCTATCCCGATCCTACCGCTTTCGATCGCAACGACGATCATTACGATCCGAAGAGCCATCCTGAGCGCCCCATCTGGTACACGCTCGACGTGCGCCTCGAGCGCAAGCTGCGGCGAATCGTCCCGCTGGCGGAACTGCGGGCGCAACGCGAGTTGTCGGACCTGATGCTGCTGCGACCGGGCAACCGCCTGTCGGTGATGCCCGTCAGCGCCGGCGACTGGAACACCATCCTGCGGCTGGAGTAACACAATGCACGACAGGATGCTGGCCCACTCGGGTCGCGAGCGGCGCGACCGTCACGAGAGGCAGATGCCGGCTATATAGGGAGCACGAGCGTCCTGCTGAAGTCCGCTACGCAGAAGGCCGTCATGAGTGCGCTCGTTACCGCGTGGAGGCGAAAGGCCCCGAAGCGCCTGGTAGCACAAGTCGACGACACGTGACCGAACGCAACGCCATTCAGCGGATATGCGTGTGAACTCACTGGACGCGGATTACCGCCATGCTGCACCGCACTAGATCGGCAAGCATCCGCTTGCGTCATACAGATGTTGATACACTGACGGTCTGAATCAACTTATAGTGTTGTCACGCTGCTGAATTGGGAAGGGCAGGACGCAGCGCGCTTTCCTTAACGGAGCGTAGTCGATATCCCGACCCAAAAGCTCGTCAAGACGATCTCGATGACGCCGAATTCCATGATCACCGGAATTGAAGTGTCGGGCAAAAGCCATCAGGTGTGGACCGCAAACGCCAACAACACCGTGGCCGTGATCGACATGAACTCTTTGAAGATCCTGAAGATGATCACCACGCCCTTCGAGACCGCCGAGGCGGTCGAGGTCAGCACCGATGGCGGCGGCATTCCGAGCATAAGCGCGGAATAGTGAACGGTTTACGCGAATCACGATCTTCTGCGTGTGATTGGCGCGTGAATCGACGGCGCGGAGCGTACGGACGAGATTTGGAGCGGGTGATGGGAATCGAACCCAAGCCGGGAAACCCGCTTGGCACTTAAAATTCAATCTGTTACGAGAACGCTGCTGGCCTGCGTGTGGATCCGGTCCTCACATCCTTGATGACCATGTCATTTTGTGTACACTAGTGATGTACATATGTGTAGCGGCAGTGAATTATGACGGGTTTACCGTGAAACACATTGGTATCAAGCAAGCTCGCCAGGAACTGCCGAATCTCGTCGACCGCGCCGAGGCCGGAGAGGAGATCGTGATCACCCGCCAGGGCAAACCAGTGGCAAGGATCATGGCAATTCCGCGCTCGCCCAAGGCACTACCTTCCCTCACGCAGTTCAGACAGGCATTAGGCAACAACGGAACACCCGCCGTGAAACTCCTGCGCAGCGAGCGCGATGGGCGTTGAAAGCGCCTACATCGACACCAGCGTACTCGGTGCTTACTACTGTCCGGAGCCGCTGAGTCCCGCGGCAGAATCCGCCTTGCGGGATGTTGAAGCTCCGGTCATCAGCAACCTCGTCCAACTGGAGTTCAGTTCGCTGGTTGCACGGAAGCGCCAGCTGAAGGAGCTGGACGCCCGCAAGGCAGCACAGGTCTTGAGTGCGTTCAACGACCATGTCGATGGAGGCTTCTATAGACGGATACCCATTGGCGCCGAGCACTTCATCAGGGCACAGCAGCTGGTAGAAACTGCAACCGCGCTCCGCACGCTTGATGCGCTGCATTTGGCCGCTGCCTTGATCGAGGGGATTCCGATCCTGACAGCAGATGGTCAACTGGCAGGTGCGGCGAAAAAGCTCCATGCGCGCGTGATTCCCGTCACATGAAAACTTGATAATGGCGACTACACCACGCACGGACGACACCTGCCCTCGCGAGGGCAGGAATCGAGGCTGCGGCCCGTCGCAGGAATCCCCCTGCGGAACAACTGCGCATCCGCGCCCATGTTCGGGCACGCGGAATGACCTGCAAAATCTTCCTTCCGGAAGGCCCGGCCGAGGCGGCATTTATAGCCTTTCAGGATCCGCGAGAACTCGATCGACACCCTCGACGTGCAAGGCGCTCCTGAAAGCGATGACCCGCTGAGGATATGGAGCGGGTGATGGGAATCGAACCCACGTTAGCAGCTTGGGAAGCTGCAGTTCTACCATTGAACTACACCCGCGCGGGAAGCTGATTCTATTTTCGTTCGCGGTGCGGGCGCAACCCGGCGATCCGCCGCCGTCGCGTCAGCGTCAGTTGCGCGCCGCGCTCGCCGCCGTGGAGCCGTGCCCGCCTGCGGTGCGGCGGATGAAGGCGGCGACGTTGGCGTGCAGCTGCTTCAACGCCGGCTCGTGCACGTACACCATGTGCCCGGACTGATAGAACGCGAACTCGACATTGGCGCGCACCGGCGGCGGCAGCTGCAGCTGCTGCATTTCGTAGACGCCTTCGTAGAACGGCGTCGCCAGGTCGAAATACCCGGCGTTGAGCAGCACGTGCAGCTGCGGATCGTACTTCAGCGCGGTCTGCAGGTCGGGCAGGACATTGGGCGCCTGCTGCAGCGGCATGTCCGCACCGGGCGGCTGGTGCTGGAAATTCCAGCTCGCCGTGTCGATCTCGGGCTTGTACAGCTGGCCCTGGCCGTAGTGCAGCTGCGTGCGCACGTAGTCGTTGAACGATGACACGTAGGCCGAGCCGATCGCGGCGGTCTGCGGGTCGTATTCGGCTTCCTCGCTAAGCGGATCGAGTGTCGGTCCGGAAAAGCGCGTGTCCAGCCGTCCGGTGGTCAGGTCCGCGCCCTGCAGATTCTTCTCGAATTCGCCGGCGTTGATGCGCAGGTCCGCCTTGAGGATGTAGTCGACCGGCAGGCCGGTGTACTGGTGCAGCTGCTGCGCAATCTGCGCGCGCTGCGCCTGCGGCAGGGCTGCGCCCTGGGCGAGCGCGCGCGCATAGTCGTTCATCGCGAACTGCTCGACCTCCTGCAGCAGCGGCAGCAGCTCGCGCGCCGGCCCCGGCAGCTCGTGGTGATACCAGGCGGTGGCGGCGTAGGTCGGCAGCGCCAGCTCGTACGGCAGCTCGATCCCGGGATTGAGTTGCGGCGCATCGGCGCTGTCGTCGTAATTCAGGATCTGCGAGAGCAGGATCACGCCGTTGAGGTCGACGTAGCGCTCGGTTTCCAGCATACCGGCGAGCACGGCCGCGCGCGTGGTGCCGTAGCTCTCGCCGAACAGGTACTTGGGCGAATTCCAGCGGCCGTATCGGCTCAGGAACTGCACGATGAAATCCGAGAAGGCCCAGGCGTCCTGGTCGACGCCGTAGAACGCCTTCTGCCGGTCCTTGCCGGCAATGCGCGAGAAGCCGGTCCCGGGCGCATCGACGAACACCAGGTTGCTGGCGTCGAGCAGGCTGTCGTCGTTGTTCACCAGCCGGTACGGCGCGGCCGGTGTGTGCATGTCATCCGCGGTCAGCACGCGCCACGGCCCGAAGGCACCCATGTGCAGCCATACCGTGGAGGAGCCGGGCCCGCCGTTGAACAGGAACGTGATCGGCCGCGCCGGCGAGCCCACATCGGCGAGATCCTCGCCCGCCGTGCCCGCGGCGGCCGCGGCGGCCGCGGCCGGGCGATGGCCAGCGCGGTCGCGCCCGCCTGGGCGGCCGGCCTCGGGCAACTTGAAATACGCGACGTAAAACATCGAGGCTTCGGGCTGTGGGTTCTTGCCCTCATCCGGCGGCGCGTTCTGCGCAACGTCATCCCATCCCTTGGGGTGAACCACCAGCGTGCCGGCGTAGGCGACGTAATCGATGCGGCTGCCGGCCACCGTGACCGAGCCGGTGCTACGCTGCTGTCCGGCGATGAAGTGCCTGGGGACGGCCTCATGACCCTGTCCCCGGTCGGCGGCACCGGTATCGGCAGCGGCGGCAGCGGCGGCAACCGCCACGGCGCCGGGCGAGGCGGCCTCGATGAGGAATGCGATCAGCAGCGCCGACATCAGCGCCGCGAGCGCGGCCGCGGCCGCGGCTGCAGTACTGGAACGACCCCGACGCATGACGGCTCCCGCTGGCGGCGGCGCCGAGCGGCGCCGGTGCGGCTATTGTAGTCTGCAGCCGGCAGCGGGAGGGGCCGTCATGCAGGGGGAAGCGATCATGGACGAGCGCGGTAGTGGACGAGCGCGGTAGGCCCGAAACGCGCGTCGCAGCCCCGGGGA
Organism: Steroidobacteraceae bacterium; assembly: GCA_036267195.1. GTDB lineage: Bacteria > Pseudomonadota > Gammaproteobacteria > Steroidobacterales > Steroidobacteraceae > FEN-1191. The sequence continues at coordinate 13,114 of DATAWM010000074.1, read as the reverse complement.
GTGCGGCCGATGCGAGCACCACGCTGAGCGCCGCCGCGATGAGCGCGCAGCGTCCGGCGCTCAGCCGCACGCTGGCCGCGCGTCACGTCGGCATGATCAGCGTCGGCGGGATCATCGGCGCCGGCCTGTTCGTCGGCAGTTCCGCGGCGATCGCCGCCGTCGGCCCGGCCATCGTGCTCAGCTACCTGATCGCCGGCACACTGATCCTGCTGGTCATGCGCATGCTGGCGGAGATGGCGGTCGCGCTGCCGGGAGCGCGCGGCTTCATCGAGTTCGCACGCGCCGGCCTCGGACCGGCGGCCGGCTTCATCGTCGGCTGGCTGTACTGGTATTTCTGGGTGATCGTCGTGCCGGTCGAGGCGATTGCCGGCGCAGCGCTGCTGCAGGCGTGGATCGCGCTGCCGATCTGGCTGCTGGGATTGGTGCTGGTCGCGGCGATGACCGCCGTCAACCTGATGCCGGCACGCTCCTACGGGGAGTTCGAGTTCTGGTTCGCCTCGATCAAAGTGGCGGCGATCGTGCTGTTCATCGTGCTGGCGGGCGCCTACGCCGCCGGCGTGCTGTCGGCCGGCAACCCGGGACTGCACAATCTCAGCGGTCACGGCGGCTTCATGCCGCGCGGCCCGCTGGCGGTGCTGGCCGGCGTCGCCACCGTCTTCTTCTCGCTCACCGGCGCCGAGATCACCACGGTCGCCGCGGCGGAGTCGCGCGACCCGGCGCGCGCGCTGACGCGCATGACCACCGCGGTGATCCTGCGCATCCTGCTGTTCTATGTGGTGGCAATCTTCCTGATCGTCACGGTAGTCCCGTGGAACCGGATCGTTCCCGGCGAGTCGCCGTTCACGCACGCGCTGGCGGCGATGCACTTTTCCCGGGCCGGCGGCGTCATGAGCCTGGTCATCCTCACCGCGGTGCTGTCGTGCCTGAATTCGGCCTTCTACGTCACCTCGCGGGTGCTGTTCACACTGGCGGAGAATCGCGACGCTCCGGGCTGGTTGGTACGTCTGAACGTGCGGCGCGTGCCCGCCCGCTCGGTGCTGATCGGCAGCGCAGCCGGGGTGGCCGGCATCCTGGCGGCCACCTGGTCTCCCGCCGGCGTGTTTGCCTTCCTGATCAACGCCTCGGGGGCCTTGATCGTGTTCGTCTACCTGCTGACCGCCGGCGCCCAAATCCGGCTACGGCGGCGTTGCAGTCCCGGGCCGCCGTCCGTGCGGGTATGGTGGTTTCCATGGAGCAGCTACGCCGCCATCGCCGGCATGCTCGCGGTGCTGGTCGCAATGGCGCTGACGCGCGCGCTCGCAAGCCAGCTGTACGTCAGCCTGGCGGCGCTGGCGGTGGTGCTGATCGCCTACATGCTGGTCGCGCGCCGGCGCCGCGCGGCGCCCTAAGCGTCAGGTCACCCGGCGCCCGGGCTCGAGCGCCTGGCGCTGGCGGATGCGAGCGGCGTCCATGAGCATGCGGCCCGCCCAGCGATAGACGTTGTTTTCCTTGACCGTGCGCCGCATGAGCCGCATGCGCTCGCGACGCTGCTCGCGCGGCATATGCAATGCGCGCCGGATTGCGGCAGCGGTCTCGGTGACGTCGAATGGGTTCACCAGCAGCGCCTCGACCAGCTCGCGAGAGGCTCCGGTGAAGGTGCTGAGTATCAGCACGCCGTCCTCGTCGTCGCGGGCGGCGACGAATTCCTTGGCGACCAGGTTCATGCCGTCGTGCAGACTGTTCACGATGCAGAAGTCGGCGGCGCGGTAGAACTCGAACACCTGCTCGGGCGGCTGGTGCACCGTGACCAGCACGATCGGCTTCCACTCCAGGTTCCCGAGCCGGGCGTTGATGCGCTCGGCCTCTGCCAGCGTGCCCTGCTGCAGTGCCTGGTAGGCGGGCAGTTTGCTGCGTGAAGGCGCCGCGATCTGCAGCAGCGTCACCTGGCCGCGCAATTGCGGCTCCTGGTCGAGCAGCATCTCCAGCGCCAGAAAGCGCTCGATCACGCCCTTGGTGAAATCCCAGCGCTCCACCCCCAGGCCGAGCATCACGTGCCCGGCGATGCCGAAACGCTCGCGCACGGCGCTGCGACAGGCCTGGGCGTCGCGGGCACCCTGCAGCCAGCGCGGCGGCCACTCGATCGAGATCGGATAGGCGTTCACATGACAGATGTGCCCCTGCAGCGCCACGGTCATGCGCTCCTGATCGATCTGGCATTCGACGAAGCGATCCACGGTGGAGAGGAAGTTCTGGCAGTGATAGAGCGTGTGGAAGCCCAGCACGTCCGCCATCAGCAGATTCGACAGCATCTCGCGCTTCCACGGACACAGACCGAAGGTCTCGGCGTTGGGCCAGGGGATGTGCCAGAACAAGGCGATCGTCGCCTTGGGCCGGCGCGGGCGCAGCTGGCCCGGCAGCAGTGCAAAGTGGTAGTCCTGGATCAGGATCACCGGGTCGGCCGAGCCGGCCTCGCGCGCCACCACCTCGGCGAATCTGCGATTGACCGATTGGTAGACCACCCAGTCCTCGTCGCGGAAACTCGGCCGCACATAGGCCAGATGACACAGCGGCCACAGTCCCTCGTTCGACAGGCCGTAGTAGAAACCCTCCTCCTCCGCGTCCGACAGCCACACGCGCCGCAGCGTATAGGCCGGATCGTCGGGCGGCACGCGCACGCGGTCGTGGCGATCGACCAGCTGGCGGTCGGCCGAACCGCTGCCGTGTGCAACCCAGGTCCCCGCGCAGGCGCGCACCACCGGTTCCAGCGCGGTCACCATGCCGCTGGCCGGCACCTGCACTTCGATGGTGCCGTCGGGACGCAGCTCGTGCATATACGGTTCGCGGTTGGAGACCACGACGATCTGCGGGGAGTGCAGCTGATCGCGCACCACCTGCTGCAGCGCCTGCGGGGTCCAGTTCTCGCGATAGTCCATCTCCAGGCGCTGGCTTTCCTCCATCTCGTGCAGGACCTTGCGGACCTGGCGCAGGATCGGCATCCACAGCGGCGCCGATTGGGCGTTGTCGAGGAAGCGCCGTCCGCTGATGTCGCGCACCAGGACGTTGGCCCAGCGCCGCAGCAGCAGCCAGGCGCCGAGCACCAGCATCAGCGCGACGATCACCACGGAGACGCCGCCGAAGGCGATCAGGTAATCGCGTGCGGTGTTCTGGCGACGGTCCACGAAGCTCATGTCGTAGAGAATGCCGATGCGGTAGGGCAGTTGATTCGGCGGGTCCTGGTCGAACACCGACAACTGTACCGAGCCGGTGCGGGTCTGCAGGATGTCGCTGTGCCCGTCGGCCAGCCGGGTCGTGTCCGGGCAGCTCACCGCCGCGGGCGCGCGCGCCGTCTCGAACACTACCCGCCCGTCGAGCCGGCAGATCAGGATCCCGAGCACGCGCTGGTCGAGTGTGATCTTGTTGGCGTAGCGGCTCAGCGCGCGCTGGTCGTCGCGGGCCACCAGCGGCGGCAGCGTATCTTCGAGCGAGCTCATGACCAGGCGCGCGCGCAGCTGTACGTCGGCGCTGAACCAGTCACGCAGCAGCCGATCGACGTAGGGCAGGCCGAAGAACGCCACCACTCCGGCCGCGACCAGCAGCGGCAGTACCGAGCGGATGAAAATGGAGCGCAGCATCGGTGTCGAGTTTCGGCGGTCGAGTGGGGAGCAGCGACCCGCGCGGGGACGGAAGAACCGAACCTAGCCGCGCCGGCGCATGCGCGTCAATGCGCAGGCGGCGCGGGCGGCTACCGGTCAAGTTCGGTCAAGGCTGCTGAAATATTTTCAATATCGACTACTCTATGCCGCATGTGCGCGGCACAGGGACGCATGCAAGACTCCAAAGCGCTGAACCGATGACTGCCTGGCCACTCGCGTTGGTGCTGATCGCCATTGCGTTGGTCATCGCTGCCATTGGCATCGTCGCGCGCGTGCGCGCCGGGGCGCGTGCCCGCCAGGCTGCCGCCGCCGATGTGGCGCCGCTGCCGGCCGCCGGGCTGGCACCCGCGCCTGCGCCCGCCGAGCCGGCGGCAACGGCTCGCAGACCGCAACCCCCGCCGACACCGCCCTACGAGGAGCCGCGCGGGCAGCTCGAGGCACGCCTGCAGGCCCTGCAGCAGCTGCAGGTGGTGGCGTTCGGCGCGGCGATCGGGCCCGTCCCGATCGACGGCGCGGGCGAACAGGGCGAGGCGGCGGCCGCCATCCGGCTGGCGCTGGAGGGCATCGCCGACAAGCCGAACTATGCGCCGCGGCGGCCCATGCTGCTGCCGAAGCTGATGCGGGCGATGCACGACGACGAAGTGTCGCGACGGGAGCTCGCGAGCATCGTCGGCACCGATCCGGCGCTGGCCGGCAGCCTGCTGCGGCTGGCAAACAGCCCGTTCTACCGCATCCGCCCCGAGCCGGTGGAGAGCCTGGACCGGGCGATCGCGCTGCTCGGCCTGGAGGGCATGCGCTCGCTGATCTCCGCGGCACTGCTGCAGCCGGTGTTTCGCATCAGCGGCGGCATGTTCGCGCAGTTCGCCGAGGTGACCTGGGAGCACACGCTGTATTCGGCCGGCGCCGCCGAGGCGCACGCCGCCGTGGTGGAGAACTCCGATCCGTTCGCCGCACAGCTGCTGGCATTGCTGATGGGGCTGGCGACCATCATCGTGTTCCGCGTGGCAACCGACGAGTACCTGGCGCGCAACCTGCGGCCGGCCCCGGCGGCGCTCGCGGGGCTGATCGACGCCCAGGCCGCGCCGGTCGCGCGCCACATCGCCGCCAGCTGGGAGCTGTCCGAGCGCATCGACACGGCGCTGGCGGACCAGGCAGCGGCGGGGGTCGCCCATGCCAGCTCGCTGGGACGCTCGCTGCAGATCGGGCGCTTCATCGGCGCGCTGGCGCTGCTGTATTCGCGCCAGGCGATCAGCGAGGAGGAGGCGCTGGCGGCGCTGAAGAGCGGGGACACCCACGCCGGCGCATACGAGCGCATCTGGGGCCGGCTGCGTGCCGGCGCGCAGCCGGCGAGCTGAGCGCCCCGCGATTCAGTCGGGTGCGCCGCCGCGGGCATCGCGCATGACATCGCCGGCCGTTCCCAGCCCTATGACGGTGCAACATCGACTTCGCGTTCGCGTTCGCGTTCGCCGCGGCTCGGCAGCTCGCCCGAGAGCTGCGAGAACACCCAGGTGGCCGCCACGGTGATGCAGCCGGCGCATAGGAACGACAGGTGGAAGGCCCGCAGCACCTGCAGCGGGCGCACCGCCCCGAGCATCTGCGTGAAGGTGGTCAGCAGCGCCGCGGCGGCGGCAACCCCGAAGCTCATCGACACCATCTGCACCATCGATAGCAGGCTGTTGCCGCTGCTGGCGCGCTCGGCGCCCAGATCCTTCAGCGTCAGCGTGTTCATCGCGGTGAACTGCAGTGAGTTGACCGCACCGAACAGCGCGAACTGAATGATGCGCAGCCACAGCGGCTCGCCCGGGCCGACCAGCCCGAGACTCGCGATCGCCGCGCCGAGCAGCAGTGTATTGGCCATCAGCACCCTGCGGTAGCCGTGGCGCATGATCAGCGGCGTCACCGGCCGCTTGGTGAGCATTGCCGCCACCGCCGCCGGCACCATCATCAGCCCGGACTGCAACGGGGTGTAGCCCAGGCCGATCTGCAGCGTCAGCGGCAGCAGGAACGGTACGGCGCCGCTGCCGATGCGCGAGAACAGGTTGCCGAGCAGGCCGATGCTGAAGCTGGCGACGCGGAACAGCTGCGGGGTGAACAGCGGCCGCGGGCGCTGTGAGGCGTGCAGCCAGTAGGCACTGAGCGCTGCCAGCCCGAACACGAACAGCACCAGCACCAGCGCGTGCTGCAGATGCAGCTCTGCCAGACCATCCAGCGCCAGCGAGATCGCCAGCATCGCCACCGCGATCATCGAGTAGCCGACCAGGTCGAAGGCATCGCGGCGCACCCCGCGGGTCTGCGGCATGATCCGCAGCGTCAGCACCGCGCCGACCACGCCGACCGGGATGTTGATCAGGAAGATCCAGTGCCACGAATAGTATTCGGACAACCAGCCGCCGGCGGTCGGACCGATCAGCGGCCCGACCAGCCCCGGGATCGTGACCAGCGCGAGCGCCGGCAGGTAACGCTGCGGCGGCACGTTGCGCAGCACCGCGAGGCGGCCGACCGGCAGCAGCATCGAGCCGCCCGCCCCCTGCACGATGCGTGAGAGGGCGAGCGCGCGCAGCGTCGAGGAGGCGGCGCACAGCGCCGAGCCCAGCACGAACACCGCGATCGCGCAGAAAAAGGTGGTGCGGGTGCCGAGGCGGTCCGCCAGCCAGCCGGAGGCCGGGATCAGCATCGCCATCGTCAGCGTGTAGGCGATGATCACGGACTGCATGCGCAGCGGGCTCTCGTGCAGGCTGATCGCCATCGCCGGCAGTGCCGTCGTGACGATGGTCGAGTCCAGCGTCTGCATGAAGAAGCCAGCCGCCACCAGCCACAGCAGCTGGTACTCGGAGCGGCTGAAGCGTTCCAATGCGGGTGCAGCCTGCAAGTCGGGACGGCGCAGCCTGAAGTCGGCTGAGCTACTGGCGGCCCAGCCGCCGGTAGTATTCGGCGACCGCGTCGCGGTACTGGTCGGCGCCGGGGTTGGTGACCGCGGCGCGCACGGCCTGTCCGGTTTGCTCGCGCCGCTCCAGCTGCAGCTCGAGCTGCTCGAGCTGCGTGATCTGGGTGCGCAGCTGGGCGGTCACGGCTGCGTCACGGCCGGTGCCGCCGCTCGCGGCCTGCCTCGTATCGGCCAGACGCTGCAGCTGGATGCGCCGCTCGCGCACCTGCGCGAGCTGCGAAGCCAGCGCATCCGGCGCGGCCCGGGCCGTCGCCACCGCGCCGCCGGCGGTGCGGGCTGCGGCCTGCAGCTGGTCGCGCAGCTGGCGCAGCCCCTGCGTCACGGCGCCCTCCCCCGGCAGTACGTAGCCGCCCTGGCCCTGATCGATGGCCAGCGCGGCATTGCCCAGGCGGTCCGTCAGGTCGTTGTCCGCCACCACCCGGGCAGCATCGGCCAACGCCTGCGAGGTCTGCGGCGAGTCGCCGCGATAGCGCGCGGCTGCGGCATCGATCTGATCGCCCAGCCGTTGCACCCCGGCGCTCAGCTCGCGCTTCTGCTGCGCCAGTTGCGCCTGCGGCGTGCCGTCGAGCACGCCGCCGCCGGGCAGCTCGCCGTGCGCGCCCGCACCCCCGGCACGCGCGGCTCCCGCGGCCGCGGCCTGCAGCTCGGCCTGGGTGGCCGCCTGCTGCGAATACAGCTGACCGGCGCGCTCGGCCAGCGTATCGACGGCCTGCTGCATCGCCTGCGCGCGATCGCGCGCCAGCTGCGTGCCGGCGCCCGCCAGCGCGCGCTGGGCCTGTTGCACGGCGCTGCGCGCGCGCGCGGCCGCGCCGGCATCATTGGCGCGCATCGCCGCCGCGGCCTGTCCCATCGCACTGATAGCATCGCCGAGCCGCCCCGCCAGCACGGTGCCGCCGAAGGTATCGGCGCCCAGCGGACCGCCACCGAGCTGTCCGGCGCTGCCGCCGGGCTGTCCGCCGCCTCCCGCGCCCGGCTGCACGCCGGCCGGCGCGCCGGTGGCTCCCGCCGCGCCGCTGCCGCTCTGCGCACCGTTGGCCTGCGCGAGCTGATTGCCCTGCGCACCTTGTCCCTGCTGGCCCTGGCCTTGCTGGCCCTGGCCCGGCTGGCCCTGGGCCAGCTGTTGCTGTTGCAGCTGCGAGAGCTGCTGCTGCAGGTCCTGCGCCTCACGCTGCAGTGTCTGCTGCTGCCAGCGCTGCTCGGGGGTGAGCTGCGAGGCGTGCTGCATCTGATCGGCGAGCTGCTGCTCACGCTGCGCCAGGCTTTGCAGCCGCCGCGCCAGCTCATCGCTCTGCCGGTCGCCCGCCTGCGGGGAAGCATCGTTGCCGCTCTCGTACTGATTCTTGTGCAGATCCATCTCCAGCTGATAGATCTGCGACAGATCGCGGCCGGACTGGTCGCCCGGATTATTGCCGCCGCGTTGCATCGCGACCTGCACATCGGTGAACTGCGAAGCCGCCTGCATCAGGTACTGCAACGCCTGTTGCTCTGGGGCGAGCGCGGCCTCGAGTTGGGTCGCCGCCAGCTGCTTGGCGGCCGGCTGCATCGCGCCCGCAGCCCTCTTCATGCTGTCGACGAAGCGGGTGATCTTCGGGTCGCTGGCGACCAGCTCGCGCGCCTGCGCCCGGGCCGCCAGGGTCTGGGCCTGCGATGCCAGCTTGCCCTGCAGGTTGGCCAGTAGGGTCGCGTTGTCGTGAAGCGCGGCGGCGGCGCTGGCCGCGCGCTTCTGCCGCAGCAGGTTCCAGGTCGACACCAGGATCTCGCGCTGGCGCTGCGCGATCTGCTGCTGCTCGTCGCCGCCACCCCCGCCGGCCGCCGATGCCTGCGAGAAGCGCCGGTCGAACGGCTGCACGTTGATGAAGTACATGTCGCTCTGCGTCGCCTGCGCATGGTCGCGCGCGACCGCGTAGTAGCTGATCATGTCGCCCGGTGCGAGCGCGCGCTGCTGCTGCGGCCGCATCGATTCGAGCATGAACACGTGCTGATCGCTCGCCTCGCGGCCTTTGGCCGGCAGCGCCACCGACTGCCAGGCGCCGCCGTTGATCGAGTAGTGCAGCTCGAGCGACTGCAGGCCGAAGTCGTCGCTGGCCTGCACCTGCGTGCTCACCTCCTCGATGCTGCTCGCCGAGTAATCGCGTCCCGGCCAGGTAATGTGCACTTGTGGCTTGCCGAGCGGCTGCAGCTTGATCAGGTAGTCGTCGGTCAGGCGCACGCGCTCGCCGCCGATGCGCGCTGCCAGGTAGTAGCGCGCATCGCGCGTCACCTGGAGGTGGGCGCTGGCCTCGTTGCCGTGGGTGGTCAGCGGCGTGGCCGCCGCGTCCAGCACCAGCTCGCCGGCGGCGAGCGCGCTGTCGGTATGGGCCTGCAGCTCGACGCGGGTGCCGGCGATGGCGCTGATGTCGCCGTCGCCGTCCTGGGTTTTCGGCGGCAGCTTCGTCCAGTCGGGGTAGTGGTAGACGAGCCGGAGGCGATCGACGTTCGGCACATCGACCACCTTGAGCGCATAGGTTGGGCTGCGCACGCCGGCCGCTGACACGTAGTAGCTGACGGGATCGCGTACTGAAAAGAAAGTAAACGTGAAGTCGCCGCCGCCGCCGGTCATGTCGATCTGCTGCCAGCTGCCGCCGCCCACGCGCGCGTGCAGCTGCGCGGTGGCCGGATCGAACCCGCGCGGCCAGGAGCGCACCGTGACATTGCCGCCGCGGCGCACGGCCTGGTCGCCGGGATCCACATCGATGCGCTGGGCCGGCAGCAGGCCGCGGAACAGCCAGCCCGCCCAGATCGCGCGCGTGCCGTAGCGGTACAGCCCGGGCCCCGCGCACGCGAGCCATACCAGCGCCAGCACCAGCGCCGCTGCGGCGGCCCCCGGCAACGCCAGCCGTGACCGGCCGACATGGGAGCGCGGCGGGTGGCGGGCCGCGATCGTCAGAGCGTCCTGCGCCAGCAGCTCCTTGAACGGATGGGTGCGTTCGAGATCGGCGAAGGTGCGCAGGCGGCCGTCGAACTCGCGTGCCAGCGCCTCGACTTTGCGGTCGCGCTCGTGTCGCAGGCGCCGCAGCGGCAGCACCAGCAGTCCCAGCGACAGCGCCGCCAGCACCCCCAGCAGCACCGCGCGCACCAGCGCGAGGGTGCCGCCGCCGAAGCCGTTGTGGATGACGACGGCGCTGCCCCACAGCGTCACCGCCAGCGCGGCCAGCGCGAGCACGGCGGCGGCGCGCAGCCACACCGCCCGGCGCAGCCGCTGGCCGAACGCGTCCAGGTAGCCGAGCAGGCGCGCGGACGGTGGCGCAGACGATGACGGCGGCGGCGCGGACGGCGCACCGCCCGGCCGCGGGGCGCCGCCCGTGCCGCCGGTACCGATTGGCTCGCTCATGATCGACCTGCCCCTGCCGTCAGCCGGCGATGCAGATAGCTGTTGCCGAGCAATGACTCGGCCAGCGCCAGCGCGGCGAGCAGGCCGAGCAGCACCGGTGCCAGCGGAATCGTCGGGTCATTCGTCGAGCTTGCCTGCGCCGCGACGGGCACGGCGCGCTGCGCCGCCAGCGCACTGCGCCAGCGCGAGAGCTCGACGGCCGGCATCGGTGCCAGGTCAGATTCCCGCAGATCCGGATTCACTGCAACCAGCGCCTCGCCGGCGGGAGTATAGATCTGATAGAAGCCGGGCTGGTCCAGCTTGACTGTCAGTGCGCGGCGGGTATCGGCCAAGGACAGCACCGTCCGGCCCGAGGGGTCGATCACCTGGCCGGCGGGGCCGCCGCCACGTCCCAGTGCGATGCTCGCCCCGACGGTCTGGACCGGCGCGAGTTCTCCCTGGCCGCCGAGGTAGCGGCCCAGCTGCGCCAGCAGGCCGACGAACAGCGGCTGCACCGGCAGGTCGTTCCCGTCATCGTTGAGGTCGCTGGTGTAGAGCAGCAGCCGGCCGCGCCCGAGCCGCCGCTCCAGCAGCAGCGGCGCGCCGTTGCTGGCCGAGACCAGCACGTCGTCGGCCGGATCCGGGGCGAGCACCAGCATGTGACCGATGGTGAGCGACTCCCAGCCGCGCAGGCCCGACAGCAGCGGATGATTGGCCTGTAGCTGTCCGACGCTGAGCACCGTGCCGCCGGCGCCGCCGGTGATCCGGTCGCCCAGCAGCGGCAGCCGCGGCGTGGTGGCCGAGCGCTGCCCGAGCGCGGCGAATACCGCCCCGCCGTTGGCGATGAAGGTCTGCAGCTGCGCCGCCAGCGTCGCGTCGACCGCACCCAGATCGTCCAGCACGATCCATCGATACCGCGGCAGCGTGCGCGCATCGAAGCTGCCGAGCGAGAGCACCTGGGCCTGGTAGCCGCCGCCGGTGGCGGCCAGCGCGGTGGCAAGATACTTGGCCGCGCGCGCGCCCGGATCCGCGCTGAGCACCGGGACGGGCTGCACCGGGGTATCGCGGATGACGGCGTAGCGCACGTTGTCCGCGGCGAGGGCATCGCCCGCGGCCAGGCGTGCGATCACGCGGTTGTCGCCCTGACGCAGCAACGGATGCACGAAGCGAAACTGCGCCGCGGCGGAGGCACCCACCAGCTGCGTCGCCGTCGCGCTGGCCGTCGCGGGCTTGCCGTTGATCTCGAGCGTCACGCCCAGCACACGTGCCGGCGTGTTGAAGCCGCGCACCGTCACGACGAGATCGTCACCGTCGCGGCGCAGCGCGCTGACCGCCCAGTTGGCAGGCACGGCCGCGCCCGCCACCGGCTGCAACTGCAGCGCCAGCGCGCGTCCCGCCACGAGCTGCGGCAGCAGGTCCGCGAAGCGCGTCGGTGCGCCGCTGGCCTGAAAGTCGCTGATGAAATAAGCCTCGACCTCTCCGCGCTGCCGGTCGAACACCGAATCCAGGCCGGCCATCGCGGCCCCGTCGTCCAGGCGCGCGGCAGTGGGGTGCAGCTGACGCAGCACGGCGCGCAGCGCGGCCGGGTCGGCGCTCGGGCCGCCGCCGGCGCCCGCGGCCGAGGAGACGGCCAGGCCGTCGGAGGCGCTCACGATCAATGCGCGCGCACCGTCGAGCCGATCGATCAGCCGCTGCGCCGCCGCGCGCGCGCGCGCGAAGCGCCCGTCGGCGCCCATCGACAGCGAGGTGTCGAGCACGATCAGCTGCAGCCCCGCGCGCGCCGCGTGGCGCGCCACGGCGCGGTGCCACTGCGGCTGTGCAAACGCGAAGCACAGCGCTGCGAGCAGCAGCACACGCAGCCCCAGCAAGGTCAGGTAGCGCCAGCGCTTGCGCAGCAGCTGCTGCTGCGGGGAGTGCTCGAGCAGCATCGCCGAGCTGAACGGCGCGCGCTGCGCCTGGCGGCTGCGCAGCCGGTGCAGCCACAGCGGCAGCGCGATCGCCGCCAGCCCCGCCAGGAACAGCGGTGCGAGCAGGCTCATCGGCGCCGCTCGCGAAACAGCAGGTAGTTGCGCAGCGGCACCGCCAGCGACACCGAGGTGTCGAGCAGCACGTGATCGGCGCCGATGGCGGCGGCCGCGTCGCGCAGCGCCGTGATGTGTCGCTGCAGCTTGGCCGGGTAGACGCCGTCGACGAACTCACTGGAGACCTCCACCGCCTCGCCGGTCTCCATGTCCTCGAGCACGCTGGCCGCTCGCAGCAGCGGGTGCAGCTCCTGCGGATCGAGGATCTGGAACAGCACCACGTCGCTGCCCTGGAACGCCAGCGGCCGCACGCTGGCGATCAGCGCCGCCGGCTCGCAATAGAAATCCGACAGCAGCGCCACCAGCCCGCGCCGCGCGCTGTGCGCGCGGAAGCGCTCGACCGGACCGCTATAGTCGGTGCGCCGCGCCGGCTGGGCGCGATCGATCGCATGCAGCACGCCGTCGAGGTGGCCGGTGCGGGTGGACGGGGCGCGGAAATCGCGCACGGCCTCGTCGAACACGATCAGGCCCACCGCATCGTGCTGGCGGGAGGCCAGATAGGCCAGGCTCGCGGCCAGGATCTGCGCATAGCGGAATTTGTTGAGCGTGGCCGCGCCGAACGCCATCGAGGCGCTGGCGTCGAGCAGCAGCATCAGGTGGCTGTTGGTCTCGCCCAGGAAGCGCTTGATGTAGGTGCGGTCGGTGCGCGCATAGACATTCCAGTCGATGAAGCGCGGATCGTCGCCCTCGGCGTAGGCGCGATATTCGGCGAACTCCTGGCTGAAGCCGAACAGCGCCGAGCGATGCAACCCGATCAGCGTGCCTTCGACCGCGGCGCGGGCCGCAAGCTCGAGGGTGGCCAGGCTCGCGAGCACCTCGGGCTGTAGCAGGGCGTTCAGGTTGGCGTCCATGGTCGCGCGGCTTCGCTCAGCGTGCGCGCGCCTCGAGCAGCGCTCGCAGCACGTCGTCGACGCTGCGGCCGTCGGACTCGGCCTGGTAGTTGGTCAGCACGCGATGGCGCAGCACCGGCAGCGCTAGCGCGTGCAGGTCCGCGTCGGTGACGTGGTAGCGGCCCTCCAGCAGCGCCCGCGCCTTGGCCGACAGCAGCAGGAACATCGTGGCGCGCACGCTCGCGCCAAACCTCACGTAGGTGCGGATGCTCTCGGGC
>DATAWM010000073.1:0-3493 GCA_036267195.1 Steroidobacteraceae bacterium | reverse complement strand
CCGCAGGTCCGGTTTGTTGAGGCGACCGGCACGATATTCGTCGGCCACCAGCGCCTCGAGCGCGCGGCGTGGGAGGTCGGCACCATCGGCGGCGAGACGGGTGGCGATGTCGTCCGGGAGGGTGACGGTCAGGTTCATGGTCGCAGTCTGACAGGGCGGAGGTGGGCTGTCATTTTTCAAAGTTGGCTTCAGTGGGTGCCGTTGAAATATAACGGTTTACCCTGTCACAGTCCTCTGCAATTCTGATCAAAGTGGGCTGCAGAAGCCAGCATTTGGTCAAAGTCGACTGCAATGCGTTGCGGATTGGAGGGCGGGCATGGCCGACCTGTCGCTCATCTCCGATGCGGCGTGGCGCGAAGCGCGGCGGCGGGCTGAGGTCATCCGTCCGCTCGCGGAACGCGAACGCCGGCCGCGCCATCTGATTCTGGCCGCGGCGGCGACGCTCGGTTTGTCGGAGCGCCAGACGTACACACTGGTCCGCCGCTGCCTGGATGCGGGCGGCGATTTGACTGCGCTTCTGCCAGGCAGGTCGAGCGGCGGCCGAGCCAGGCCGCGGGTCGCGACGGTGGCCGATGCCGTTCTGCATCGGACCGTCCAGGAGCTGTATCTCACCCGGCAGAAGCCGACAGTTGCGCGCGTTGTACGCGAGGTGCTCGGCCGATGCGGTGCCGAGAAACTGCGTTCGCCATCACCCAGCACGATCCGGCGCCGGCTCAAGGCGCTGTCCATCGCTGACCTGCGACAGCGCGGCGAGGAGCACCCCGAAGCAAAGCCGGTGCATGACCATGCTCCACATGGCCGGCATCCGCTGGACCTGGTGCAGGTCGACCACACGCCGATGGACCTGATCGTGGTCGACCCGATCGACCGCGAGCCGATCGGCCGCCCGTGGCTCACCGTCGCCATCGACACATACAGCCGATGCATCGCGGGCTTGCACATCACTCTGGAGGCGCCGTCGGCAACGTCTGTTGGCCTGTGCCTGACGCACATGGCGATGGACAAGGCACCCTGGCTCGCGCTGCGGGAGGTGGAGGCAAGCTGGCCGGTGCAGGGCAAGCCGCGCCGAGTGGGCGTGGACAACGGCTCCGAGTTCCATTCCCAGGCATTCGAGCGCGGCTGTGCCCAGCACGGCATCGCCATCGACTGGCGCCCGCCGGGGCGGCCGCATTTCGGCGGCGTGATCGAGCGGGTGATCGGCACGCTGATGGGCCTCGTGCATGGCGTCCCCGGCACGACGTTCTCCAATGTCGGCCAGCGGGGAAGCTACGACAGCGACAAAGCTGCGTGTCTGACCCTGGAGGAAGTGGAACGCTGGCTCACCATCGCCGTGGCGAAGTACTATCACCAGCACCCGCACGAGGGCCTTGATGGGCAGACGCCGCTGCTGCGTTGGCAGGAAGGCGTCGCCACGCTTCTGGCCGAGGGCGGCAGCATCCCGGTGCCGCGGGACCCGCGCGCGTATTTGGTGGACTTCCTGCCGGTGTTGCGCCGCAGCCTGCAGCGCGACGGGATCACGATCGATCACCTGACCTATTTCAGCTCCGCGCTGCGTGCCTGGATCACAGCGCGTGATCGGCCCGGCCCAGTGTTGGTCCGCCGCGACCCGCGCGACCTCAGCCGCGTGTTCGTGCTCGACCCTCAAGATGACAGCTACCTCGAAGTGCCGACGCGCGATCTATCGCGGCCGGCGATCTCGCTGTGGGAGCACCGCCTGGCGCGGCGGCGATTGCGCGCCCGGCACCGCGGCGAGGTGAACGAGGCAGCGCTGTTCGCGGCTATCGAGGAGATGCGTGCGGCCGAACGCGATGCCGCGCGGCTGACCCGGTCGGCGCGGCGAGACCGCATGCGCCGGTCCGCTGCCCCCGGACAACCTGCAGCACCGCCGCCAGCGATATCAACAGCGCCGGCGAGCACACCGACCGCTGTTGCGGATGTGGCGGATGCCGCCGCGCCGTCTCCGTTCGACATCATCGAGCAGTGGTAAGCAGCCGATGGATATGGCGCATCTCCGCCCTGAGGCGCGCGACCTGGCTCTGCTGCCCGCGACCGAGCGCCTGGCGAGCATGCCGGCCAATCGCTGGATCGGCTACACGCGCGCGAACCAGGCGATCACGTTGCTCGGGCGCCTGCTGGAGCGCGAGCCCGGCCGCATCCGGCCGCGCAACCTGCTGATCGTCGGGCCGACCAACAACGGCAAGACCGCGATCGCCGAGCGTTTCCTGCGCGATCACCCACAGCGCCCGTCGGCAGACGGCGAGCACGAGATTTTTCCGGCACTGCTGGTGCAGATGCCGCCCGCGCCCACGGTGGCCCGGCTGTACGCTGCGATCCTCGCCGGCCTTGGCGTTCCCGGCGCGTTGCGCCCACGATCGCCGGATCATGAAGGCGCGGCGCTGCATCTGTTGCGCCGGGTTGAATGCCGCATGCTGGTGATCGACGAACTGCACAACCTGCTGGCCGCGTCGATCCCGCGGCAGCACGAACTGCTCAATCTGTTGCGCTACCTGGGCAATGAGCTGCGCATTCCGCTTGCCTGCCTGGGGACGCGCGAGGCGTATCTGGCCATTCGCAGCGACGACCAGCTGGAGAACCGCTTCGAGCCGTTTCTGCTGCCGCCTTGGGAGGACGGCCCGGAGTTCGGCCGCCTGCTCGCCAGCTTCGAGGCGGTGCTGCCGCTCCGCGAGCCATCCGGCCTTGGGTTGCCGGCGATGCGCGCGGCGATATTGCGGCGCTCGGAGGGGACCATCGGCGAGGTGGCGGCGTTGCTCGCGGCCGCGGCCGAGGCGGCACTGCTCGGCGGTCTGGAGCGGATCGATGCGAATTCGCTGGAAACGACGGTGTATCAGCCGCCAACGGTGCGCCGGCGCCTGTTCGAGCGCGCGCTACGGTGAGCGGCATTCCCGCTGACCCCATGCCCGGCCGCCGCTGGCCCTTGCATCCGCAGCCGGCCGAATGGGAAGGCCTGGAGACGTGGGTGCGCCGGATCGCGGACACGTACGGGGTCAGCTACGACACGTTCCTCAAGCGTGCTCTCGGGCGCATAGGGCGCGGAGCACGCGACCTGGATAGCATCTCGGAGGCGGAGCTTGCCTGTCTGTCGGCCGGCACGGGCGTGCCCATCGAGCAGATACGGACGATGCTTCCTGCAATGATATGGGTGCGCGTGAACGAGCTGCAGGGCGGGCTGCTGACCGAGGGCGGGAGCAAGGCGGTGGACGAGCTGCGGGTAACGATGAGGCGCGCAGCGCGGCGCCGCAACGCGTACGCGACGGCCGATGCGGGTCGTCTCGCAAGGCAAAACTGGGAGATTTATAGAGCATAGACAGAGTGACGGCTTACGTGACAGCCTTGGACGCGGCGGCGTGGATTGCGCGCGTTGTCACGTAATCGGTCGTTTATGGAGCTGGGAACGCGGTGCTGATCGGCTACATGCGCGTGAGCAAGGCGGACGGCAGCCAGGTGCTGGACCTGCAACGGGATGCTCTGATCC
>DATAWM010000072.1:0-6334 GCA_036267195.1 Steroidobacteraceae bacterium | reverse complement strand
AGCTGCTCGACTCGTTCCACCGCGCGCGCGTGTTGGTGCTCGGTGACCTGATGCTCGACCGGTTCATCTACGGCTCGGTCGAGCGCATCTCGCCGGAGGCGCCGGTGCCCGTCATGGCGGTGGCGAGCACCGCGGCGATGCCCGGCGGCGCGGCCAACGTGGCCCGCAATGTCGCAACCCTGGGCGGCCAGGTGACCCTGCTCGGGGTGGTCGGCGCCGACGGTGCGGCCGAGGAGCTGCGTGCGCAGCTCGCGGCGCTGCCGACGATCCGGCCCGAGCTGGTCGTGGATGCCTCCCGCCCGACCACGGTGAAGACCCGCTACATCGCCGACCGGCAGCAGATCCTGCGCACCGATGTCGAGAGTCGCGCGCCGCTGGCGCCGGGGATCGCCGATGCGCTGCTCTCGCGCTTCCGCGCCTCGCTCGAGCAGGCGCAGATCGTGGTGCTGTCGGACTACGCCAAGGGCGTGCTGGCCGAGGCGGTGAGCGCCGCGGCCATTGCGCTCGCACGCGCCGCCGGCCGCGCGGTGCTGGTGGACCCCAAGAGTCGCTCGTTCGAGAAGTATCGCGGCGCCACGGTGCTGACGCCGAATCGCCACGAGCTGCAGGCGGCCTGCGGCCAGGACTGCGACACCGATGAGCAGGTGGTCGCCGGTGCACGCGCGATCCTGTCGCGGCAGATCTGCGACGCGCTGGTGGTGACGCGCGGGCGCGACGGCATGTCGATCATTCCCGCGCAGGGCGAGGCGACCCACATACGCACCACGGCGCGAGAGGTGTTCGACGTCTCCGGCGCCGGCGATACCGCCGTGGCCGCGATGGCGCTGGGCCTGGCGCATCGCGCGCCGATCGCCGCCGCAGTGAGCCTCGCCAACATGGCGGCGGCCGTCGTGGTCGGCAAGCACGGCACCGCCACCGTCACCGCCGGGGAGCTGATCGCGCGTCTGGATCATGCCGACGCTGATGCGATCAGTGGCAAGTACTTCACGCTCCAGAGTGTGCGCGAGCTGGTGGCCCGCTGGCGGGCACTGGGCCTGAGGGTGGCATTCACCAACGGTTGCTTCGACCTGCTGCATCCCGGCCACGTCGCCTTGCTGAGCCAGGCACGCAAGTCGGCCGATCGGCTGGTGGTGGGGCTCAATTCCGACCTGTCGGTGCGGCGGCTGAAGGGACCGGACCGGCCGGTGCAGGGCGAGGTCGCGCGGGCGACGCTGCTGGCCTCGCTCAAATCGGTCGACGCGGTGGTGATCTTCCAGCAGGACACGCCGCTGGAACTGATCGCCGCGCTGCAGCCCGACGTGCTGCTCAAGGGCGCCGACTACACGGTCGACAGCGTGGTGGGCGCCGAGCTGGTGCTGCAGCGTGGCGGCAAGGTCGTGCTGGTCGATCTGGTGCCGGCCCACAGCACCACCGGCACGATCGAGCGCATCGCGGCGGTGCGCGGCCAGTGAGCGGCGCCGATCGGGTCGTGGTCCTGGACCGCGACGGCACCATCGTGGTCGACCGCGAGTACCTCGCGGACCCCGACGGCCTGGAATTTCTGCCGGGCGCCGCCGAGGGGCTGCGCCGCCTGCACCGGCAAGGCTATCGGCTGGTGGTGATCAGCAACCAGTCCGGCGTCGGCCGCGGATTGTTCACGCTCGAGCGGCTGCGGCAGATCAACGACCGGCTCATGCAGATGGTGGGGCAGGCCGGCGCGCAGCTGACCGCCATTTATTGCTGCCCGCACCGGCCCGAGGAGCAGTGCGACTGCCGCAAGCCGCGGGCCGCCCTGCTGCACCAGGCCGCGCGCGAGCTGGGCTTCGACCCGCACACCTGCATCGTGGTCGGCGATCAGAGCTGCGACGTCGAGCTCGGGCAGCACGTCGGCGCCACCACGGTGCTGATCAGCGCAGATCCCGCGCCGGCGGCGGCGCACTACGTCGCGACCGACCTGCTGCAGGCGGCACGCATCATCGAGCGGCTCGACCCATGTACCTGATCACCGGCGGCGCGGGCTTCATCGGCTCCAACCTCGCGGCGGCGCTGGCGCAGCGCGGCGATGCCGTGGTGGTGTGCGACTGGCTCGGGCGCGATGAGCGCTGGCGCAATCTGGCCGCGCACGAGCTCGCCGATCTGATCGTGCCGGAGGCGCTGCCCGCGTGGCTGGCGCGCTCGGGATCGCAGCTCTCGGCCGTAGTGCACCTGGGGGCGATCAGCTCCACCACCGAGAGTGACGTCGACCTAATCGTGCGCCACAACGTGCGCGCCACGCTCAACCTGCTGCAGTGGTGTACCGAGCGCCAGGTGCGCCTCATCCATGCCTCCTCGGCGGCCACCTACGGGGACGGCAGCGCCGGCTTCGACGATGATGGGGGCTGCGAGGCACTCGCGCGGCTGCGGCCGCTGAACGCCTACGGCTGGAGCAAGCACCTGGTCGACCGGCGCATCGCGCGCCTGGCGCAGACGGGACAGCCTCTGCCACCGCAATGGGTCGGGCTCAAATTCTTCAACGTCTACGGTCCCAACGAGTACCACAAGGGCACGATGCGCAGCGTGGTGGCGCAGAACTTCGCGCGCGTGCGCGCGGGCGAGCCGCTCAGGTTGTTCCGCAGCTACCGCAGCGAGTACGCCGACGGCGGACAGCTGCGCGACTTCATCTATGTCACCGACTGTGTCGAGGTCATCCTGTGGCTGCTGGCGCAGCCGCAGGTGTCCGGCCTGTTCAACGTCGGCACCGGCACGGCGCGCAGCTGGCTCGATCTGGCCGCGGCGCTGTTTTCCGCCAGCGGCCGGCCGCGCGCGATCGAGTTCATCGACATGCCGCCGGAGCTGCGCGGCAAGTATCAGTACTTCACCGAGGCGCGCATGCAGCGGCTGCGGGCCGCGGGCTACACGCGCGCGTTCACGTCGCTGGAAACCGGCGTCACCGACTACGTGCAACGCTTCCTGGCGGCGGACGACCCCTATCGCTGAGGCGCCGGCAGCGGCTGGCTTCCGGGCGGCCGCGTCCGTGGTACCTTACACGTGGCGTAAAGTGGAGAGAACGATCATGGCGACACAACAGATGCCCCCGGTACTGACCGAGCTGAAGCTGACCGAGGCGCTCAAGGAAACCATCAACACCGCGTTGGAGCGCGGCAGGATGCTCAGCGTCGCCTACGTCAGCCCCGAGGGCAAGCCGGAGATCTCTTTCCGCGGCAGCCTGCAGGCCTACAGCGACACGCAGCTGGCCATCTGGGTACGCAACCCGGAGGGCGGCATCATCAAGGCCGTACACGCCGGCCATCCGCACATCGCCATCCTGTACGGCGAGCTCTCGGCGCAGTCCAAGGCCTTCGCCACCTTCCACGGCCGCGGTCGCATCGATAATGACGCGCCCGTGCGGCGTGCCGTCTACGGCAACTCTCCCAAGCTCGAGCAGGACCTGGACAAGGAGCAGAAGGGCGTGCCGCTGATCATCGACCTGGACAGCGTCGACGGTTTCTTCGGCGGCAACAGGCTGCAGATGCGCCGCTGAGGCGCTTGCCCTACCCCGCTGCCACCGCCGAGCTGCGATGCAGCATCGCTCGGATACGCGCCGCCACCGATTCGGCGCTTGCGTCCCGCGCCCACAGCGCCTCGCTTCCCGGCCGGTACGGGCCATAGCAGGCCGGCTCAGTGGTCTGGAATAAGCCCAGCACCCGCGCGCCGGCCGCCTCGGCCAGATGCATGATCCCGCCGTCGGGGATGACCACCAGCGAGGCCGCCGCGAGCGTGGCGCCGAGCAGGCGCAGATCCGGTGTGTACAGCCCCGGGATCTCATTGGCCAGGCGCGGGCGGCCATCGGCCGGGATGAACTCGAGCAGTTGAAGCGCGGCTGGCTGGCGGCGCAGGCACTCGATCACCTGGCGCCACCATCCGACCGGGTAGCTCTTGCTGCCGGTGGCGTGCGCGTAGATACCGACGCGGGGCTGCGTGCCCCATTGCGCCGAACCGAGCTTCTCGGCCAAGCGCCGTTCGCCGTCGCGGCGTTCGGAGTCGCTCAAGCGCAGCTCCAGCGGAGCGATGAGGCCGGTGATCCCGCCTGTCACCGCCGCCGGCAGGGCGCGCGAATAATAGGCCGAGCGCAGCAGGTACAGCGGCGAGTGCGCCATGTGCGGCGGGGCCAGCGCCGGATCGGCGGCGTGCGTGAGCATGCGGTCGCGGCCCGGCACACCCCACCGAAAGCCGACGCGATCGCGCGCGCGAATGTAGCCGAGCAGCGCGCGGCCGGTGCGCGAGCGCAGCACAGGATCGATCGCCAGATCATAGGAACGCCGCCGCAGCGCCAGCAGCCGGCCGAGCGAGCGCACCGGCCGCTCGGTGAGGATCGCGTGTACGGCTGTCACCGCGGGGAAGCCCTGGAACAGGGTGGCGGCGGCCGCGCAGGTGGTGATCAGCTCGATCTGCGCCTGCGGGAAGCGCGTCTCCAGTTCCTGCACCAGCGGCGTGAGCATCAGCGTATTGCCCAGCCGTCGGTTCGGACGCACCACCGCAATGCGCCGCACCGGCGCCGGCTCGGGGGGCACCTGCACCGCGTTCATCGATGCGGCGCGTCCCGCCAGCGCTGCACATAGCCGAGCGCCCCCTGCAGCGAGCTGGACTGCCCGGTCACGGCCTGCGGCTTCTCCACCAGCGGTATGAAGCGCTCCGTTAGCTTCTTGCCCAGCTCCACCCCCCACTGATCGAACGCGTTGTTCCCCCACACCACGCTCTGCACGAACACCTTGTGCTCGTAGAGCGCGATGATCCGGCCCAGCGTGCGTGGGTCGAGCCGTTCGAACATCAGCAGGCTCAGGGCGCGGCTGCCCTCGTCGATCTTGTGCGGGATCAGCGCGGCGATGCGCTCCTCGGACAGCTTCTGTCCGGCGAGTTCCTCGCGCACCTGCGCGGCGTTCTGGCCCAAGGCGAGCGCCTCGGCCTGCGCCAGGCAGCTGGCAATCGCCAGGTCCTGCTGCGGCTGATTGGCGCACGAAGAATTGATCGGCAGCAGCAGGTCGAGCGCGGCGCGCTGCGTGCCCTGGTGCAGCAGCTGGAAGAAGGAGTGCTGTGCGTTATCGCCCGGCTCGCCCCAGATCACCGCGCAGGTCGGCAGTTGCGTCGGGGTGCCGTCGAGCTTGACGTGTTTGCCGTTGCTCTCCATCTCCAGCTGCTGCAGGTAGGCCGGCAAGCGCGCCAGCCGCGAGTCGTACGGCAGCACCGCCAGCGTCGGCAGCCCCAGCAGGTCGATGTTCCATGCACCCAGCAGCCCTGCGAGCGCGGGCAGGTTCGCGCGCCACGGCGCGCTGCGAAAGTGCTGGTCGACCTCGTGCCCGCCGGCCAGGAACGCCTCGAAGCCGGCGCGGCCGATCGCGATCGCGAGCGACACGCCGATCGCCGACCACACCGAGTAGCGCCCGCCGACCCAGTCCCACATCGGGAAGCGATACTGCGGATGCACTCCGAACTCATCCATCGCACGTGTGTTGACCGACACCGCGGCAAAGTGCTGCGGCAGCGCGGCCGCGCCCAGCCGCTGCAGGATCCAGGCGCGCGCCGTGCGCGCGTTGGTGAGCGTCTCGAGCGTCGTGAACGTCTTGGAGCAGACGATGAACAGCGTTCGGGTGGCGTTGGCGCCCTCGAGCAGATCGGCCAGCTGGCAGCCGTCGATGTTCGACACGAACGCCACGCGCGGCGCCCCGGCAGCGAAGGCCCTCAGCGCCTCCACCGCCATCGCCGGCCCCAGGTCCGAGCCGCCGATGCCGATGTTCACCACCAGCTCGAACGGCTCGTTCGAGCTCGAGCGCAGCGCGCCGCTGCGCACTGCTTGCGCGAACTGCAGCATGCGCTCGCGCTCGGAGGCGATCTGCGCGCGCACGTCCCGGCCCTCGACCCGCAGCGGCTCGCCGGACGTACCGGCCGGCGCGCGCAGCGCCGTGTGCAGCACCGCGCGGCCCTCGGTGCTGTTGATCGGCTCGCCGCGGAACATCGCCTCGATGCGACCGCGCAGGTCGAGCTGGTCGGCCAGCGCGGCCAGCCGCTCGAGCACGCGCGCATCGACGCGCTGGCGCGAATAGTCCAGCAGCAATCCGGCGCCCTGCGCCGAGCAGTGCTCGAAGCGCTGCGCATCCTGGTCGAACAGCGTACGTGTGGGTGTCGCGCCCAGCTCCCGGGCCAGGTCCTGAAGCTCGCGCCAGGCGGCGCAGTCGGTGCCGGAACGCAGCGGAGTGGTCATGGGGCGGCTCCAGGCGGTGGGAAGGATGAGGCGGAGGATTGTAGTACACGCCGACCGGAGACTTATCGCATGAGGATCGGTGTGGGGCGCCACTGCGCGACCATGTCATGACATGGTCCC
>DATAWM010000071.1:0-2528 GCA_036267195.1 Steroidobacteraceae bacterium | reverse complement strand
TAGATACGCCCGTCCTCGGTGCGCGAGAACGGCAGCCCGTAATGCTCCAGCTCCAGCACCGCCGCCGGGGCCTGCTTGCACATGAACTCGATCGCATCCTGGTCGCCGAGCCAGTCCGAGCCCTTGACGGTGTCGTACATGTGCCAGCGCCAGTCGTCCTCGCCCATGTTGCCGAGGGAAGCGCTGATGCCGCCCTGCGCTGCCACGGTGTGGCTGCGGGTCGGAAACACCTTGGTGATGCAGGCCGTCGACAGACCCGCCTCGGCCAGCCCCAGCGTCGCACGCAGGCCGGCGCCGCCGGCGCCCACCACGATCACGTCGTGCGTGTGGTCGATGATCTCGTAGCCGCTCACGACGCCGCCCGCAGCGCGATGCGCAGCACTGCATAGATGCCGCTGGCAACCAGCAGCGCATGCGCGAACGTGGACAGCAGCAGCGTCAGCGTCTTCGTGAACGCGCCGTGCACGTAGTCCTCCACCACCATCTGCACGCCCAGCCACGAATGCCACGCCGCCAGCAGCACCGTCAGTGACAGCCATACCGGGTTCCAACCCGAGGCGACCCAGGCGCTGATGGTGGCGTAGTCGGTCTGCGGCAGCGACAGCAGCGCCACCAGCAGCCAGATCGACAGCGGCGCCAGCGCCAGTGCGGTGACGCGCTCGGCGATCCAGTGACCGACACCGTCGTGTGCCGCACCCTGATTGAGCACGCGCGCCAGAGGAGTGCGCAGGCTCATGCGGCGCCCGGCCTCATGCGGCACCGTGCCGGAACATGAAGTACAGGCAGGCCGCGCTGATGATCAGCGTGGCGGCCACGACGACGGCGGCGCTGCGGCGCGCCTGGTGGCGCTCGAAGCCCCAGCCGCAGTCCCACGCCAGGTGCCGCAGGCCATTGCAGAAGTGATAGACCAGCGTGACGATGGCGATCGCGATCGGGATCTGCAGCGGCCAGGACAGATAGAGCGACTGCAGCGCCGCGTACTGCGCGGCGCCCAGGCTGATGCTTACCAGCCAGGCCGTAAGGCCGATCAGGCCCAGGACCAGCGCCAGGCCGCTGACCCGGTGCAGGATCGACAGCGTCATCGTGTACGCCCACTTGTAGTGGAACACGTGCGGTGACAGCGGCCGCTCAGCCATGCTTACTCCCTCAAAAATCGATGCAGCGCCCGCGCCGCTCCCAGTCGCCGTAGCGCGTCGGCTCCGGGCCGCCCGGTCCGCCGATCTCAGCGCCGCCAGGAGCGCTCCGCGGCAGCACGGTGTGCTGCTCCCCGGCCGCCGGTGGCACCGGCTGCGGCGCGCGCGCCGCGGCTTCCGCGGCCGCGGGCGCTGGAGTGATGGGAGCCGGCATGTGCTCAAGTGTGCCAGAATTGCGGCGTATCGACCACCGCCGCACCGGACGAGACCCGGCGAAACGCCCGCTACCGCGCGCGCAATCAACCATGGCACGAGTACGATGAGACGGCATGAGTACGATGAGTGACTCCCCCGCCGTGTGCTGCCTGGACGACCTGGGCCTGCTGAGCTTTCGCGGGCCCGACACACGCAAATTCCTCCAGGGTCAGCTGTCGAACGACACCGGCAAGCTGCTGCCCGGTGCGCTGCTGCGCACCGGCCTGCATACCCCCCAGGGACGCACTCTGGCCGTGCTGGCGCTCATCAGCGGCCCGCTCGATGCGGCCACGCCCGGCGCTGCGGCCGATGAGGAGGTGCTCGCGGTGCTGCCGCGCGAGCTGATCGTCATCACCGCGGCCACGCTCAGGCGTTACGTGCTGCGCGCCAAGGTCGCGATCAGCGACCGCAGCGCCAGCCACCGCATCTACGGAGTCGTGGCGGCCGCGGCGCCGGACGGCCTGCCGGCTGCGGGCTCATACCCCTACGACGGGCTGCGCGCACTGGTGATCCGGCGCACCGAGGCCCCCGCCCCGCCCGGCGAGGCGCTCGCGCGCACGCGCTGGCGCGCGCTCGACATCGCCGCCGGGCTGCCGCAGCTGTACCTGCCGACCTCGGGGCAGTTCGTCGCGCAGATGCTCAATCTGGATCAGGTCGGCGCGATCGCCTTCGACAAGGGCTGCTACACCGGCCAGGAAGTGATCGCGCGCGCCCACTATCGCGGACGGGTGAAGCGCCGCATGCAGCGCTTCGTCAGCCACTCGCCGCTGCACCTGGTGGCCGGCGATGCCCGCCAGCTCGGCGACGGACGCAGCCTGCGTGTGATCGAGGCGGTGCAGCGCGAGGACGGGCGCTGCGAGTTCCTGGCGGTGACCGCGCTGCCCGGCGCTGCCGCCGAGCCCGACCCGACCGCGCCCCCCACCACCCCGGCCGCGGCCGCGGCGCGCATCGAGGCCACCGCGCTGCCGCTGCCGTACCCGCTGGAGTAGCCGCCCGCCCCGGCGAGCGGCCGCTGGCGGACAGGGGCCCGGTGGATGGGCCGGAAGGCCCCGAAGGCGCCACCGGATCGCCACACGCACGCAGAGCCTGACGCGAGCCACACCGCGTCTTTGTCATGACAAAGGCGCGGTGTGGCTCGCG
>DATAWM010000070.1:0-43029 GCA_036267195.1 Steroidobacteraceae bacterium | reverse complement strand
GACCGCTACATCATGATGTAGCGGTCGGTGGCGACCCGATAGCTCCGTGCAGCCGTTAACCGCCGCGCGCACCCTCTTTTTTTTTCCGCCAGGAGCCGATCCCATGGCCATTCAATGCGGCATCGTCGGGCTGCCGAATGTCGGCAAGTCGACGCTGTTCAATGCGCTGACGCGCGCGCAGATCGCGGCCGAGAACTATCCGTTCTGCACCATCGACCCGAACGTCGGCGTGGTGGCGGTGCCGGATGCGCGGCTGGCGGCGCTGGCGGACATCGCGCACCCGGACAAGATCGTGCCCACGGCGGTCGAGTTCGTCGACATCGCCGGGCTGGTGGCCGGCGCCTCCACCGGCGAGGGTCTGGGCAACCAGTTTCTCGGGCATATCCGCGAGGTCGATGCGATTGCGCACGTGGTGCGCTGCTTCGAGAGCGGCGATGTCGTGCACGTGGCCGGGCGGGTGGATCCGCTGGCGGACGTCGATACCATCAATACCGAGCTGGCATTGGCGGATCTCGCCTCGGTCGACAAGGCGGTTGAGCGCGCCGGCAAGGCCGTCAAGAGCGGCGAGAAGGACGCGCTGCGGCGGCGCGAGCTGTACGAGCGAGTAAGCGCGTTGCTGAACGAGGGCAAGCCGGCACGCGCGGCCGGGCTGAGCGAGGAGGAGCGGCGTGAGCTGCGCGAGCTGCACCTGCTGACCGCGAAGCCCGTGATGTACGTCGCCAACGTCGATGAGGCGGGACTCACCGGCGGCAGCCCGCAGCAGGCCGCGCTGCGCGCGCGCGCCGTGGCCGAACACGCGGTGGTGGTGCCGGTGTGCGCGGCGATCGAGGCGGAGATCGCGCAGCTGGAGGAGGCCGAGCGCGCCGAGTTCCTGCAGTCGCTCGGGGTCGAGGAGCCGGGCCTGAACCGCGTGATCCGCGGCGCCTACGAGCTGCTGGGACTGCTGACCTACTTCACCGCCGGACCGAAGGAGGTGCGCGCCTGGACCGTGCGCGCCGGAAGCACCGCGCCGCAGGCGGCCGGCGTGATCCACACTGATTTCGAGCGCGGCTTCATCCGCGCCGAGGTGATCGCGTACGACGACTACATCCGCCACCGCGGCGAGGCCGGCGCGCGCGAGGCCGGGCGGCTGCGGCTGGAGGGCAAGGAGTACATCGTGCGCGAGGGCGACGTGATGCACTTCCGGTTCAACGTCTGAGAGCCGCCAGGCGGTGAGATCGGAGTATCCGCGAGCAGGCGCCGAATTTTCATCATACCGTCATGAAATCGTGTCCTACTGCGCCCTGTAACAGGCAGCGAGCAGCCGCATGGCGTCCGCAGCAGACGACCACTATCATTTTCGAACGATCTGGATCTCCGACATCCACTTAGGCACCTCCGGGTGCCAGGCCTACTATCTCCTCGATTTCCTGCGCACGCATGAGGCCAACACGCTGTATTTGGTCGGCGACATCCTGGACGGCTGGCAGCTGAAGAAGGGGTGGTACTGGCCGCAGGCACACAACGATGTCGTGCAGAAAATTCTGCGCAGCGCGCGCAAGGGCACGAAGGTCGTCTACGTTCCCGGCAATCACGACGAGCTGGTACGCCAGTTCGTCGGGCTGCACCTGGGCGAGATCGCCATCATCGAAGACGCAATTCACACGACCGCGGACGGTAAACGACTCTGGGTCGTGCACGGCGACTTGTTTGACAGCGTCATGCGGCACGCGCGCTGGCTTGCACATCTCGGCGACTGGATGTACACGATTCTTCTGAAGCTCAATCGCTGGTTCAACGCGATCCGTCAGCGCTTCGGGCTACCGTACTGGTCCATGTCCCAGTACTTGAAGCACCACGTAAAAAACGCCGTCAACTTCATCTCCGATTTCGAGCACGTGATGACCGAAGAAGCGCGCCGGCGCGGTTGCGACGGCGTCGTTTGCGGGCATATTCACAAGGCCGAGGTGCGCGAGATCAACGGTATCCTCTACTGTAACGACGGCGACTGGGTGGAGAGCCTGAGCGCGCTTGCCGAGGATTTCGACGGCAAGCTCCATCTGATCCACTGGCGTGGACGACTGACGGAGCCGATGAACCTGGGCCGCATCATGGATGAGCTGCCGGCCATCAAGTCGGTGCCGGCATAACCCGGCCACGGTCGAAGGGACACGATGAAAATCATGATGGTCACCGATGCCTGGCAGCCGCAGGTCAACGGCGTCGTGCGGACGCTGCAGTACACCGCGCGCGAGCTTCAGGCGATGGGCTACACCGTCGATTTCCTCACGCCGCTGGAATTCTCGACGCTGCCGTGCCCGACCTATCCCGACATCCGTTTGTCCCTGTTCCCCGGCCGCAAGGTTGTGCAGCGCCTCTCGGAGTCAGATCCGGACGCCCTGCATATCGCG
The DNA here is from genome assembly GCA_036267195.1 of Steroidobacteraceae bacterium. GTDB lineage: Bacteria > Pseudomonadota > Gammaproteobacteria > Steroidobacterales > Steroidobacteraceae > FEN-1191. The sequence goes on along the minus strand of DATAWM010000070.1, from coordinate 40,639 downwards.
ACGGAAGGTCCGCTCGGCATTGCTGCGCGACGCTTCGCCCTGACGCGCGGCCTGCCGTTCACCACCGCCTACCACACGCGCTTTCCCGAATACATACGCGCGCGTACCGGTATTCCCCTGTCGTGGACGTATGCCTTCCTGCGCTGGTTTCATGGGCCCTCCGAAGCCATGATGGCCCCGACCGAGGTTGTCAAGCGCGACCTGGAGTCCTATGGATTAAAAAACGTCGTGATGTGGTCGCGCGGCGTCGATCTCGATATCTTCAAGCCCCAGCACAGCGAACGACTCAAGAGCGATCGGCCGATCTTTCTGTACGTCGGTCGGGTCGCAGTCGAGAAGAACATCGAAGCCTTCCTCGAGCTGGATCTGCCCGGATCAAAGTGGGTGGCCGGCGCGGGGCCCGCGTTGAAGGCAATCCGGGCGCGGTATCCGAACGTGAACTATCTTGGCGTGCTCGACCAGCACGAGCTGGCACAGGTGTACGCTTCCGCGGACGTCTTCGTGTTTCCGAGTAGGACGGACACGTTCGGACTGGTGTTGCTGGAGGCTATGGCCTGCGGTCTGCCCATCGCGGCGTACCCGGTGACCGGTCCCCTGGATGTCATCGGCGATTCCAGGACTGCGGGCATCATGCACGAAGACCTGCGCACCGCCTGTCTGGAAGCCCGGCAGCTGCGCCGCGAAGACGCGGTGGCCCATGCCCGGAAGTTCTCGTGGCGGGCCACGACGGAGCAATTTCTCGCCAATTTGCACCCGCGCACGCGAAGCGCCAAGCTGCCGCCCTCACCGGCCGACGCGAGCCGACCCTGATGACTGATACCGACGCCGACTACTCCGGCGAACGCAACCCCCACAAAGGCAACCGCGGACTGATGCGCGCCTGGCACGCCGCCAAGAATTCCTGGAGCGGGCTGGTGTTCGCAGTACGCGAGGAAAGCGCATTCCGCCAGGAGCTGACGCTGGCGGCGTGCCTGGTTCCCCTGGCGCTGCTGCTGCCCTTCGGTGCCATCGAACGCCTGATGCTGATCGGCTCGGTGGTACTGGTCCTGATCGTCGAGCTACTGAACTCCAGCATCGAAGCGGCGATTGACCGAATTTCTTTTGAACACCATGGCCTGTCCAAACGCGCCAAGGATTATGGCAGCGCCGCCGTCATGCTGGCGCTGGTCGTCTGCGCCATGGTGTGGATCACGCTCGTGTGCCGGCTGTTCGTCGGCTGACCTCTGCAGCTGTCGCGGCCGATGCTGCCTGGTGGCTGAGGAGGCCGTCAGCCGCTACAGATTTGTAGCTCGCCCTCGCGCACCTCGGCCTCGAATTCGATGCGGCCGCCGGCGGTGCGCTCGAAGCGCAGATCGACGCGGGCGGCGCCCACGTGCACATTCGCCAGCGCGAGCCGGTCGAGCCATTCGGGTAGACAGGGGTCGACGACGCTCATGCGGCGATTGACCGCGTCGGGCTGTGCTGTGCGCGGCGTGGGGCGCCTCGCCCGGCTGTTCCAGCGCCTCGTTCTCCAGGGAGTGTGTCGCCCAGTCGCCGCCGCCATGCTCGCTTGAGAGGGCGATCAGCGCGCGCGCTCGTCCAGCGTGAGGCGGTAGAGGCTCAGGTAGCGCGTGTCCTCATAGAACAGGCCCAGCCCGCGGCCCTGTGCGCCGGTGACGTCGTTCATGAATGATCTGGGTGCGCGCCATGCCGGCGGCGGGCGCGGCCGAAGGCGATGCCAGTCAGCGCCAGGGCGGCCAGGCCTCCGGTGAGCAGCCAGTGCCGGTGAGTCGTGAGCCACAGCTGGGTGCTGCGCTGATAGGAGCCGGCGGTGAAGCGGCCGCGTGCGCCACGATCGCCCGGCACCGGTTTCCACAGGTTGTCGGGCCGATCGGGCTGGACCGGCTCGCGGGAGACCTGCGAGGCGTAGGCGGTGCGCGCCAGGTAGTGGTCGAGCAGCGGGGCAACCAGGCGGTTACCCCAGATGGCGGCGACGGTGCTGCCACCGACGAACAGCTCACGCCGGCGGTGGCGCGCAGACCAGTAGATCGCGCGCGCGGCGACCTCGGGGTCGAACACCGGCGGTACCGGGCGCGGGCGGCCGGCCAGGCGCGTGCGGCACCAGTCGAATTGCGGGGTATTCACCGCCGGCATCTGCACCATCGTCACGTGCACGCGGCTGCCCGTATGCAGCAGCTCGGTACGCAGTGCAGAGGTGAAGCCGCGGATCGCGAACTTGGCGCCGCAATAGGCCGCCTGCAGCGGGATCGCGCGGTAGGAGAGCGCCGAGCCGACCTGCACGATGACGCCGCGATTGCGCGCGAGCATGCGCCTGAGGGCCGCCAGCGTGCCATGGACGGTACCGAGATAGGTCACCTCGGTCACGCGCCGTACTTCCTCGGGCTGCAGCATCGAGACCGGCGAGAACACCGTGACCATGGCATCGTTGACCCACACGTCGATCGGCCCGAGCTGCGCCTCGACCGTCTGCGCGGCACGCTCGACCGCATCGGCGTCGGCCACGTCGAGCGGCAGCACCAGCGCGCGCACGCCGTAGGATTCGGCCTGCGCGCGCGCAGCCTCGAGCGCCTCGCGGTTGCGCGCGATCAGCGCGAGGTTGGCGCCGTGGCGCGCGAACTGCAGCGCGGCGGCGCGTCCGACGCCGGCGCTGGCGCCGGTGATGACCACGACTCGCGGCTTGCGCATCAGTAGTGCTCCCGCATCAGTAGTGTTCCCACCTCAGCGGTGCTCCTGGATGGAATGCTCCCGGATGGAGTCGCGGATGGCGAACACCAGCTCGCGCACCCGCTCGGCGGGCTTGCCGGCCGGATCGCGGGTGGGCGCGATACGATGGCGCAACGTCCACAGGATCGCGCCCCACAGCGTCAGGGCGAGCAGATGCGGCATCAGCGCCCAGACATTCAGTCCGAGCTGCGCCAGCGTCCAGCCGAGCGCGCCGAGCAGCAGCGCCCCGTAGAGCAACAGCCCAGGCCGGCTCGCGAGCGCAAGCAGCACGCCGTCCAGGCAGAGCATTGCCCCGGCGGCCGGGAAGTACCAGTCGGCAGGGGGCGCGTACGGCAGGAACAGCAGGCCGCCGACCAGCAGGGCGACCCCCAGTGCCAGCGTCACCGCGCCGCAGATGAAGCGCGCGGACCAGAAATAATCGGCCATCTTCCTGTGAGAGCATGATGCGTGCCAGCGGTGCCGTGCGCCGCCTACATCGGGGCGGAGACTGACGGCAGGGCCTGGAACGGGGATAGATCCCAGTGGCGCGTCAGGTAGTCGTTGAAACTCAGCAGCACCAGGATGAATAGGAAGAAAATGGCTACGAACGCTGCAATTCTTACCGCCACCGAGCCGGTCGCGAGATTCATCCAGAAGAACGCCAGCAGCGCCACGATCACGGCCGCGGCGGCGAACTGCACCCACGGACGATAGCTGCCGAGCGGCAGGTAGTCGGTGGCAGCGATGAGGGCCAGCAGGGCCAGCATCGCCACCCAGGTCAGCAGCAGCTGCGGCAGGCGGGGGGGCGCCGCGCTCATCGCGGCCCCACCACGTAGATCAACGTGTACAGCAGCACCCACATCGCATCGACGAAGTGCCAGTACAGTCCGGTGACCACGATCTGCTGGGTGAAGGCGGCGACGCTGCGCCGTCGCAGCCGCCACAGATAGATGCCCACGACGCACACGGCGATGCTCAGGTGCAGCGCGTGTACCGCGGTCAGGGCGTAGTAGAGGTAGAAGAACAGCGCCGCGGTGGCCCGGTGCGGCCCGGGGAAGTGGAACCCCGCCCCCAGCCATGGCACCAACCCCTGGTCGATGTCGTCGTGGTACTCGTAGCCCTTGAGCCCGAGGAACAGCAGCCCGAGCAGGGCGGCCAGCGACAGGAACAGCATCAGCTGGCGGTGGCGCAGCAGCTGCGCGGCGCGGATTGCGAGCGACATCAGCAGCGCGCTGGTGAGCAGCACCGCCGTGTTGGCGGTGCCGATCACCAGGTCGGTGTGGCGGCTGGCCTCGGCGAAGCCGGTCGGGTCGCGGTGGCGCACGTAGGCGTAACCGAGCAGCAGGCCGCCGAAGAACATCAGCTCGGTGGCGAGGAACACCCACATGCCGAACTCGGTGGCCTCGTTCTGGTTCTCGCGGGTACCGAAGTGCTCTGCGACCTCGCTCATGGCGGTGCTGCCTGCGGACGCCGATCAGGCCCGCTGCCCGCTCGGATGGTAGTCATAGGGTCCCCCGGTCACGCGCGGGATGGTCTCGAAGTTCTCCTTCGGCGGCGGGGAGCTGGTGCGCCACTCCAGGCCGGTGGCTCCCCACGGGTTGTCGGGCGCGCGCGCCCCGCGGCGCATGGCCCAGATCAGGTACACCAGCGGCAGCAGGTAGCCGAGCGCGAGCACCCCCGCACCGGTCGAGGACAGCTCGTTGAGCAGCTGGAACTGCGGGGCGTAGTGGTGGTAGCGGCGCGGCATGCCGGCCAGCCCGAGCAGGAACTGGGGGTAGAAGGTGAGGTTGAAGCCGATGAAGATGAGCCACGCGGCGATGCGCGCCCAGCGTTCCGGGTACATGCGGCCGACGATCTTGGGCCACCAGAAGTGCAGGCCGCCAAGGTAGGCCATGACCGTGCCGCCGACCATGATGTAGTGGAAGTGTGCGATCACGAAGTAGGTGGCGTGCAGATCCACGTCGAGCGCGGTGGCCGCCAGGAACAGTCCGCTCAGGCCGCCGATCATGAACAGCCCGACGAAGCCGAGTGCGTACAGCATCGGCGCGGACAACTCGATCGAGCCCTTGTACAGCGTCGCGGTCCAGTTGAATACCTTGATGGCCGACGGCACCGCCACCACGAAGCTCAGGATCGAGAACACGTCGCTGGCAAAGCTCGACTGGCCGGAGACGAACATGTGGTGTCCCCACACCAGGAAGCCGATCACGCCGATACCGATCATCGCGTAGGCCATCGCGCGGTAGCCGAATACGCTCTTGCGCGCGAAGCAGGGGATGATCTCGCTCGCCACGCCCATCGCCGGCACTACCATGATGTACACGGCCGGGTGGGAATAGAACCAGAACAGGTGCTGGAACAGCAGCGGATCGCCGCCGAGGGAGGGATCGAAGATACCGATGCGAGTGATGCGCTCGAATACCATCAGGATCAGCGTCATCGCCAGCACCGGGGTGGCGAGCACCATTATCGCGCTGGTGGTGTACTGCGCCCACACGAACAGAGGCAGGCGGAACCAGGTCATGCCCGGGGCGCGCAGCCGGTGCACGGTGACGATGAAGTTCAATCCGGTCAGGATGGTCGAGAAACCCACCACGAACACGGCGGTGGCGGCCAGGATCACCCGGGTGTTGGAGAACAGCGTCGACAGCGGCGTATAGAAGGTCCAGCCGGTGTCGACACCGCCGCTGAGCAGCGTGAGCACCACGATCACCCCGCCGACCGTGTAGATGTACCAGCTGGTGAGGTTGAGGCGGGGGAAGGCGACTTCCTTGGCGCCGATCATCAGCGGCAGCAGGAAATTGCCGAGGGTGGCCGGAATGGAGGGGATCAGGAAGAACCACACCATGATGATGCCGTGCGCGGTGAACAGCTCCGTGTAGGTGCGGTCGTCGACCAGCTGGCCGTTGGGAGTCATCAGCTGCAGCCGTATCAGGCCGGCCGCGCAGCCGCCGATGAAGAAGAACAGCGTGATCGAGATCATATAAAGCAGGGCGATGCGCTTGTGATCGAGCGTGGTGAGCCAGGAGCGCAGCGTCGAGCCTTCGTGCAGGTAGCTGCGCGGATGCAGCACCTCGGCGGGCACGGCGGGTGTGCCAGATGCGGGGGTGTCGGCGGGCACGGCGGCGTTCATGGCGCTTGTCCTGATTTGATGAAGGTGATCAGCGCGTCCAGATCGTCCTGGGTCAGCTGACCCTTGAACGAGGGCATCACCGGCGCATAGCCCAGGACGCGCTGGTTGGCCGGCTCGAGCATGCAGTCAAGCAGGTAGTTGTCATCGGCGAGCACGGTGCTGCCGTCGGCCAGATGCACCGGCTGGCCGTACAGGGCATGCAGATCGGGCGCGTGCACGCTCGAGCCGGGCTCGTGGCAGCCGCTGCAGCCGGACTGGCGGAACAGCGCCGCGCCGCGTGCGACCAGGCCAGGCTGCTCGCTGCCGGCGGCGAGCCAGCGCTCGTAGTCGGCCGGACGCATGACGATGACCTGCCCCCCCATCGCGTAGTGCTGGATGCCGCAGAATTGCGCGCAGGCGAAAGTGAAGCGGCCGAGCTGCGTGGGCTGGAACCACAGGTAGGTGAAGCGGCCCGGCAGCACGTCCTGCTTGATGCGGAACGCCGGCACATAGAAGCTGTGGATCACGTCCTGCGAGCTCATGATCAGTTTCACCGGGTACCCGAGCGGCACGTGCAGCTGGTTGATCTCGCGCCGGCCATTGGCATGCTGGATGCGCCACATCCACTGTTTGGCCATCACGTAGATCTGGGTGGAGTCGGCCGGCGGCCGATAGAAGCGCGAGAAGATGCTGGTGGACCAGATGAACACCACGAAGAACACGGCCAGCGGCGTGCCGGCCCAGCCCACTTCCAGCCAGAACGCGCCGGTGGGCGGATTGCTGCGGTCGGCGCGCGAGCCGCGGCGGTAGCGCACCACGAACACCACGATCACCACCGTGATCGTAACGGCGACCAGGCCGCACATCGCCAGCAGCGCGATGAACAGGTGGTCGACCTGCGGCGCCATGGTCGAGGCGGCGGGCGGAAACGGATCGAATGGATTCATGAGGGATTCATCGGGCGGCGCAGGCCGCGCCACAGCAGTGCACCACCCAGCAGCACCACGCCGAAGCAGGCCACTCGCAGGATGTCGAGGATGCGGCCGTCATAGCGGCCGGTCAGCACCACCAGGCAGTAGCACAGCAGCCGCAGCGGCTGGCTCCAGGTCGGGCGAGCGCCGGCCGCGGCCTGGCGGACCGCGGCGCGCAGCGTGGCCGGATCGTACTGCAGGCCGAAGAAGTAGCGGTTGATGCGGCCGTGCGCGTCGGTGAGCACCCAGCCCGCCGGGTGGCCGTACTGGCGGCTGTGCGGATCGTAGAGATAGCCGAAACCGGCGGCGGCGGCGAGCGTGGCCGAGGGGTCGGTGCCGGGCACCGCGGTCAGGATGTGCAGGCCGCGCCGCCAGGCATCGCTGCCGGCCAGTTGCAGCTTGCGCTGCGCGGCGGCGGCGGGCCGATCCCACGGATCGATGCTGACGGCGAGCAGATCGAAGTCACGTCCCGGCACCAGGCCGGCGCGGCGGAAGGCCTGCTGCGTGAGCCGCATGGTCAGCGGACACAGCTGCGAGCAGGACAGGTACATCAGGATCAGCGCGACCGGCCGCCGGCCGAAGTAGCTGCCGAGCGGTACCTGGTGGCCCTGCTCGTCCAGGTAGCGCAGCTGCAGCGGCAGCGGTTGCCCGAGCCGCTGCTGCCAGTCGGCGCGACCGAGGTCCGGCGGCGGCTGGGCGCGCGCCGGCAGCGCAGTCACGCTCAAGAGCCCACTCACCGCCACCGCCGGTATGAGCGCCACCGCGGCCTGGATCAGTGCCAGCGCCGCGAGCGCAGCGCCGCGCCGGGAGCGCCCGCGGCTCATGGCGGCCGATCCGGCGCAGGGGATTGCTGCGGCTGCTGCACCAGCAGCTGCATCGCACGCTCGATCGGGATGTGCGCATAGGTATGCGAGTGGTCCAGCCAGCCGTAGCCGTCGAGCCAGGCTGCCTCGGTGACCTGGTACTGCATCAGCTCGCGCGTGGAATCGGTGCGCGACAGGCGCGGCACCTGCACGCCGGTGCTCAGGGCGGCTGAGGTGGTGGTGCCGTTGCTCGCGGACAGCAGCCGCACCAGCGCCGCGGCCATCGCGATCAGCAGCAGCACGCCGAGCGCCGCGGCGGCGATCGCACGTCCGTCGATGCCGGAGGTATCGCGCTGGGTGTCGCGTCGCGTATCGCGGTCCGTGTCGCGCGGGCTCGAGGGCTGTGTCTGCGCGTTCATCGGCGGCTCACGCGATGCGGACCGCCGGCAGCCGCCGGCGCCAGGCCAGGAACCAGGCGCCGATGAACACCACCGCGACGGCCGGGTCGCTCCAGCGCAGCGCCAGGCCGGACGGCATGAACGCCGGCTTCACCAGGTAGAAGAACGTCAACAGCGCGCACAACAGCAGCACCGCGGCGATCAACCCCAGATAGCGCGCGTCGCGCTTGATCGGACGCATCAGCAACAGCAGGAACGGCACGATGAATTGCAGCAGGATCAGCACCAGCGTGATCGCGCGCCAACTGGTCTGCAGGCGCGGCAGGTACCAGGCGATCTCTTTCGGCAGGTCCTCCGCCCACACGATCAGGTACTGCGTGTAGGAGAGGTAGGTCAGTGTCAGGATGTACATCAGCAGCAGGTTGGCGAAGTCGCCGCACAGCGCCCGGCTCTCGGCGCTCTGCTGCGGCCGGGCGGCCGAGCGCGGCCTGGTCAGCGCCGGCCAGGTGCGCGCGCACACCGCCAGGGCCATCGCCGCCTGCATCGCGGCGACGCCGACCACCAGGCCGAAGGTGCTCGAGTACCACTCGGGCGTCAGCGACATGATCCAGTCGATCGCCGCCAGCGTTACGGTGATGCCGTAGATGATCAGGCCGGCGGCGCTCAGGCGGATCAGCTCGGGGCTGCGTGTGCCGCGCGCGCGCGCCGCCAGTGCCAGCCAGCGCAGCGCCAGCACGCTCCAGATCGCGAGGTACAGTGCTGCGCGTGCCAGGAAGAAAGGCCGATTGAGCCACCAGCTCTTGTCGGCGACGCTGGCCGGATCGCCCATCCAGCGGAACACCAGTGGCAGGTCGATCAGCAGCGGAAAGCAGAAGATCGCCACCAGCGGCAGCAGGCCGGCCGCGGCGACCATCGGCCCGCGCAGCGCATCGCCCCAGCGTCCGCCGGTGAGCTGGTGCAGCATCAGGTTGGCCAGGCTGCCGAGCGAGAGGCCCAGGCAGAACAGGTAGACGAACAGGTAGGAGCGCAGGAACTCGCTCATGGGCTGCTCGCGGCTGCGCGGCCTGCGTCGAGCTGCGCACGGTCGGCGGCCGACAGCTGCGCGGCAGGGGCGTGCTGGCTGAGCTGCAGCGCGCGGATGTAGGCGACAATCGCCCAGCGATCGGCGGGGGCGACCCGGTCGGCGTAGGAGTACATCAGCCCGTAGCCGTTGGTGATGACATCGAACAGGTAGCGATCGCTCGCTGTGCGCAGGCGGTCGATGTGATAGGACGGCGGGGCGGGGAAACCGCGCCGGACGATGTAGCCGTCGCCGTCACCGATCGGGCCGTGACAGGGCGCGCAGTAGATCTGGAAGCGCTCCCGGCCGCGCGCGAGCAGCGCGGCGGTGAGCGGATATGGATTGGCCATAGCGTATTCATCGCGGTTCCAGCGCTGCGCCAGGTCGTAGCCCGCTCGCCCGGAGGAGCTGACGGCGAAACCGCCGCGGGCGGCGATCTGCGTGCCGGGCACGGGCAGCCGCGCGGCGCCGCCGTCGGACCACAGCGGGCTGGGCGCGAGCGGGTCGTAGCGTGGTTGGTGATACATGTCGTGCATACCCTTCTCGCAGCCTGACAGCAGCACGGCGGCGAGCGCCGCGAGCACCAGCGCCAGCGCGGACGCGGACGCGGGCAGGGATGCGCGCGAGGGTGCTGCGAGGTGTCTGCCGTTCACGCCGGCACCTCGTGCACCGAGAGTGCGTCCAGGGAGCGCAGGAAGTCGGCGGTCGCGCCGGGGTCGAACTTTGGGTCCTCACTGCGCACGCACAGGAAGAAGCGGTCGCTGCTGGCGCGCTTGAAATCGGCGATGTTGAACAGCGGATGCATCAGCCGCGGCAGGCCGTTGTGCGCCAGCATGCCCAGCAGCGCGGCGAATGCCGCGCACAGCACTGACACCTCGAAGGTGATCGGCATGAAGGCGGGCCAGCTGTCCAGCGGCCGTCCGCCGACGTTGATCGGATAGTTGATCGTGGCCGAGTACCACTGGATGAAGTAGCCGACCGCGGCGCCGACGATGCCGCCGATCAGCGTGATCAGCGGGACGTGGTTCGACGCCTCGCCGAGCGCCTCATCCAGTCCATCGACCGAGAACGGCGAGTAGGCTTCCAGGCGGCTGAAGCCCTGCGCGCGGGTGCGGCGCACCGCCTCGAGCAGCGTGTCCGCGTGCGCGAATTCAGCCAGCAGTCCATACAGTGCCATGGCCGGTCAGCCCTGCGGGGACGGATGCGCCGCGGTAGCGGATCCCGCCGCTGCCGCCGGTGGGGGCGCCGCGGCCGGCGGCGCAGCGTTCTGCTCATGCAATTGCTCGCGCAGGTCGTGCATCGAGATCGCCGGCAGCAGCCGCACGAACAGCAGCAACAGCAGCGCGAATAGCGCGCATGAGCCGAACAGAGTGATCCAGTCCCAGCGCGTCGGGGTGAACACGCCCCAGGCCGACGGTAGGAAATCACGGTGCAGCGGCTGCACCGTGATGATGAAGCGCTCCATCCACATGCCGACCTGGATGATCAGGCTCAGCACGAACAGCACGGTCAGATTGCGGCGCGCGCGCCGCCACCACAGCACCTGGGTGGCGAACACGTTGCAGAAGATCAGGATCCAGTAGATCGGGCTGTACAGGCCGGTGAGCCGGTCCACGGCCATGTGGATCTCGAACTTGTCGCCGCTGTAGAAGTCGGTGAAGGTCTCGGCCAGGTAGCTGTAGATCAGGATCCAGTCGACCGCGAACATGACCTTGGCCATGTTGTCCAGGATCGGCACCGTGATGAAGTCCTCGAGGTGGAAGAAGCGGCGCAGCGGAATGGCCAGCGTCAGCACCATCGCGAAGCCGGAGAACAGCGCGCCGGCGACGAAGTAGGGCGGGAAGATGGTGGAGTGGTAGCCGGGGGTGTTGCCGATCGCATAGTCGAGCGACACCACGCTGTGCACCGATACCACCAGCGGGGCGGCGAGTGCGGCCACCAGCAGGTAGGCGCTCTGGTGGCGCTTCCAGTGGCTGGACTCCCCGCGCCAGCCGAGCGCGGCGAGCCCGAAGAGGATCTGGGTGAGGTGCCGCTTGGCGCGATCGCGCATCGCCGCCAGGTCGGGCAGCATGCCCGCATACCAGAACAGCAGCGATACCAGCAGGTAGGCGGCGATCGCGAAGAAATCCCACACCAGCGGGCTGCGCCACTGCGGCCACAGGTCCATCTTGTCCGGGTAGGGGGCGAGCCAGTAGAAGAACCACGGCCGCCCCAAATGCAGGATCGGGAACAGGCCCGCCATCACCGCGGCGAACAGCGTCATGGTCTCGGCCGAGCGATTGATCGAGCGACGCCACTTCTGCCGTACCAGCAGCAGGATCGCGGAGATGAAGGTGCCACCCTGCGCCATGCCGATCCACCAGACATAGTTGGCGATCGCATAGCCCCAGGCCACCGGCATGGTGATGCCCCAGATGCCCGGACCGAACACCAGCAGGTAGCCGATCGCGGCGAAGAACGCGAAGCTGACGATGAGCGCCAGGCCCAGGCCCAGCAGCCATGGCAGCCGCGAGCGGCGGTGCAGGACGATGAAGGCGATCTTGTCGGTGAGGGAGTGATAGCTCCAGCCCGCAGGGATCACGCCCGCGGGGACCTCGGCCTCCGACAGGGAGGGCGATGCCAGCGCCGATGAGGAGCTCTCGGCCATCGGCTCAGCCCGGCGATGCGTCGCCGGTGCTCGCCGTGCCAGCGGCCGGCGCGGGGTTGCGTACCTTGGCGAGGTAGGTGGTGTGCGGGCGCGTGTTGAGCTCGGCCAGCAGCGAATAGTTGCGCGGCGAGGCTTTGAAACGGCGGATCTGCGCGTCGGGGTCGTTCATGTTGCCGAAGCGGATCGCCTGCGTCGGACAGGCGGCCTGGCAGGCGGTGACGACCTCGCCGTCGCGCACGCCGCGGTGCTCGAGCTCGGCGCTGATGCGACCGCGCTCGATGCGCTGCAGACAGTAGGTGCATTTCTCCATCACGCCGCGGCGGCGCACGGTGACGTCCGGGTTCTGCAGCGCCTTGAGCGCCTCGACCTCGAGGTTGGCGTACTGCAGGAAGTTGAAGCGCCGCACCTTGTAGGGGCAGTTGTTGGAGCAGAAGCGTGTGCCGATGCAGCGGTTGTAGACCTGCACGTTCAGGCCCTGCGAATCGTGCACGGTGGCCTCGACCGGGCAGACCTCCTCGCAGGGCGCATGCTCACATTGCATGCACGGCACCGGCTGGAACGCGGCACGCGGCGCCGTGGCGCCCGGATCGAGCGCATCGAGCGCCGCCGGCCGCTGGTCGTAGTAACGGTCGACGCGGATCCAGTGCATCACGCGCCCAAGCCGGACCTGCTCGGCGCCGACCACTGGAATGTTGTTCTCGGACTGGCAGGCGATGGTGCAGGCGTTGCAGCCGATGCAGGTGTTCAGGTCGATCGTCATGCCCCAGTCGTAGCCGCGATAGGGGAACGGCGGATACAGCGTCTGCCCGGGCACGCGCTGCTCCTCGGTGGCGGTGGCGAAGCGCGGATGGCGGCGAAACTCCTCCAGGGTTGCCAGGCGCAGGATGTCGTCGCGGCCGTCGAAGTCGAGCTGGCGCTGGGTGAGCGCCGGGGCCCAGTGCGTGCCGCTGCGGCGCGCGCGCGCGCTGCCATACCACGGCGCGGCGGCGGTGCGCAGCCGGTAGGCGTCGAAGCCGACGCCGTTACCGACCGCTCCGGCGTGCGTGCGCCCGTAGCCCAGCGGCAGCGTGATGCAGTCGTCGGGTTGATCGGGCAGCACCCACACGCCGACGCGCAGCTGCCGCGCGCCTGCCGCGCCGGGGCGGGGACCCGCGCCGTCGCGACCGCCGGCGTGCGGGCCGCCGAGGTCCTGCTCGAGCACCAGCTCGTCGTTGGTTTGCACGCCCAGGCGCGCCGCGGTACGCGGCGACAGATACGCGGCGTTACCCCAGGTGAGCTTGCTGACCGAGCGCGGCAGCTCCTGCAGCCACGCATTGTTGCTCCACTCACCGTCGCGGACGGATTGGTCGGGTGCGAAGATCAGTTGCAGGGTTTGCGGCGGCCGCGCGGCCTGCGGCGGCGGCAGCGCCGGTAGCCGCGCGCTGGCGCGTACCGGCACCGCCGCGGTTCCGTCGATCACGCCGGCACGCAGCAGCTCGCGCCACTGGGCCTCGAAGTCAGCGCCGCTGCCGCCGTTGATATCGGGGTTGGCGCTGCCGTGGGCGGCGGCCGCCTTGCCGCTCCCGGCGCCGCCGTTGAGGTACGCGCGCCAGGTTGCGCGCACCAGAGCGTGCGCGTCGTCCGCGTAGAGCGGCAGCAGCAGGCGCAGCAGCTCGTGCGCGGAGCGCCCGCCGTACAGCGGCGCGATCACCGGCTGCACGATGCTCGCAGTGCCGTCGTAGGCACGCAGGTCGCTCCAGTGCTCGAACGGGTGCGTCGCCGGCACGTGCCAGCTGCAGGCGCTGGAAGTCTCATCGACATAGGCAGACAGGTGCACCGACTCGGGCACGCGCGCGAGCGCGGCGGCGAACTCCAGATCCACCGGCGCGTCGTACAGTGGGTTGCCGCCGAGGATCAGCAGCAGCTTCACCGCGCCGTCACTTGCCGCCGTGGTGAGCGTTTCGAGAGACTGGTTTGGGCCGGCGTTGCCGACGGCGGTGGCGAGGTAGGTCTGCGGCTCGATATAGTCATGCGTGCCGCCCTGGCTGCCGAGGCGCTCGTTGAGTGCGTAGGCCAGCGCGTGTACGGCCGGGGGCATGGCCTCGCCCGCGACCACCAGGCAGGAGCCCGCCTGTGCGCGCAGATCCGCAAGCAGCGCGCTTTCCCAGCGCGGCGCCGGCGAGGAGCCACCCGCCGCCGGGCCTACCCCGAACGCGGCTGCCAGGCGGTAGGCGAAACGCTCGACCTCGGCGGGCGGAAGCGCCAGACGATGGTCGGCCAGGGCGCCGATCAAGCCCGGCGTGCTCTCGAGCGCGTACAGACGGCTCATGATGCGCGCCTGCGGGTCGCGTAGTGCGATCAGGTCGCGCGCATAGCGCACGCTCTCGGGCCAGCCCTGCAGGAAGTCGGCGTCGAGCGTGACCACCACGCGCGCGCGCTCGAAGTGAAACAGCGGCTCGAGTGGCCGGCCGAAGGCGAGCTGCGCGCCCTGCAGCCGCTGATTGCGGCCGAGCGGGTCGTACACGTGAAGGCTGGCGCGTGGATAGTGCTGGCGCAGCGAGTCGAGCTGGGCCGCGAGGGTCGGCGAGCTGCTCGGCCGCATCAGCAGGTACAGTCCGGCGCCACCGTCGCGCCCGAGGTCCGTGCGCCGGGATGCGAGCATCGTCTGCAGCGCCGCCCAGTCCTGCAGCTGCCCATGGCCGAGCACGATGTTGGAGCGCGCCGGGTCCCATAGCTGCAGCACGGCGGCCTGCATCTGCGGCGTGGTGCTGCCGAGGCTGGCCGGATGGCGCGGGTTGCCCTCGACCTTGGTGGGACGGCCGTCGTTGGTTTCGACCAGCGCGCCGATGGCATGGCCGCGCTCGGACAACGCACTCGCATAGAACACCGGCACGCCGGGCACGAGCTGTTCGGGCGCGATCGCATACGGGACGATCTTCTGGTCCGGCGGCCCGCTGCAGGCGCTGCCGGCCAGTGCGGCGCCGGCTGCCATGACCGCGAGCAGGTGCCGGCGCTCGCGCTGGAATGCCGACAGGGCCTCCGCACCGGTACCGCTGAGCGCGTCGGCGCCTGCGGGCGCCGCCGAGCTGATCGGATCCGGGGGGGGCTTCATTGTTGGTTGGATCGACGGTGCATGCGCGTGACCGGACGAAAGGTCAGCGATGACAGGTAGAGCAGTCAGTCAGCCATCGCCGCATATTCAGGCCATAGCGGGTAAGCAGCTGGTGCTGCCGGGCCGGATCGGGGCTGCCGCGAGCGAGCGTGCTGAATACCTCCGCCGGCACGACCAGGTGCGCCTGCGGCTGCCGATGACAGCCCAGGCACCAGCGCATATGCAGCGACGCCGCGCGCTCGGTCAGGGGCATCTCATCCACCCGGCCGTGGCAGGCGGTGCAGGGCACGCCGTGGGCGATGTGCGCGCTGTGGTTGAAGTAGACGAAATCGGGAAGGTCGTTGACCTGCGTCCACTGCAGCCGCGTGCCGTCGGAGACACTCTGGTGCAGCACTGCGAACAGCGGGACCTCGCGGAACAGCTGGGAATGGCAGGTCATGCACACGTCCGAGCTCGGGATGCCGGCAAACGGGGAAGTCTCGACCGAGGTGTGGCAGTAGCGGCAGTCGATACCGTCCTGGCCGACGTGATGCAGATGGCTGAAAGGCAGCGGCTGCGTCGGCGGGGCGCCGATCTGATGCGGGTAATCGATCGCCCAGCGCCACAGGTACACGCCGGCGACGATCAATGCGACTGCGACCAGCGCAGAGAGCTTTAGCGCCAGCACGAGGCCGCGATCGAATACCTGTGCCATAAGCGGCGCCCATCATGCAAAGTCGGGGCCGGCGCTGCGAAGTCGGACGATGACCCGAACGGCTGGACATTGCGGCTATGCCGCAGGCCTGGGCTGTCGCGCGGCCTTGGCGGTGGGGCGGCGTGCTGGGCAGTCTCAAAAATTTTTACAGGCGCGCCCGCGCCGGGCGTTTACCCGCCGGGTGGGCGCCCCTACAATGCGCATCCCCACGACGGCTAGGTAGCTCAGCTGGTTAGAGCACGGCACTCATAATGCCGGGGTCGAGGGTTCGAGTCCCTCCCTAGCCACAGAAATCAAGCACTTAAGCACCGTAAAGCCGCTGCCTTCCCACTGTGCCGGCTTTTGTGCCAGATTTCCTCTGCTGCGGCGGCCCGGTGAGCGGGCGCCAGATGGCCATACCGGCGCACCCGAATAGCGTGATCAGCCGCCGAGGACCTCCGGCCGCGAAGGGTAAGCGATGCAGTTCTGGAGGAGGCATGCATGAGCAAAACGATCAGTCTGCGAATGGTTTCGACGCTTGGAGCGGATGGTCAGGTCGTAGTAGAACTGGTCGAAATAGCGCTTCCCGAGTTGTCCGAGAGTCAGGTGCTCGTGCGTGTCGAAGCCGCGCCAATCAATCCTTCGGATTTGGGCCTTCTGTTTGGCCCCGCGGATATCAAGGATGCCGTATTCGGCGGCGGACGGATTAAGGCCCGCATGCCTGAGGCTGCCATCGAAGCGATGGCGGCACGCGTCGGTGTCCCGCTGCCGGCAGGCAATGAAGGCGCCGGAACCGTGATTGCGTGCGGCGCCGCAGCCGAAGCGCGAGCGCTTCTCGATAAGCGGGTGGCCTGTGCCCCCGGCGGCGGCATGTACGCGCAGCACTGCATCATCGAAGCACGCCAGTGCATGACTCTGCCCGAGGATATAACGGCGGAGCAAGGCGCATCATCCTTCGTCAATCCGATGACGGCGCTTGGCTTTATTGAAACGGCTCGGCGCGAGCACCACAGCGCGCTGGTGCATACGGCGGCCGCCTCAAATCTCGGGCAGATGCTGGTGAGAATCTGCCAGGAAGACAGAATGGCGCTTGTCAACGTGGTGCGCAATGACGCACAGGCTGGGGTCCTGAGGAGCATCGGCGCGGAGCATGTGCTCGACAGTTCCACAGAGCGCTTCGAAGCGCAGCTTGCCTCGGCGCTGGAAGTCACCAGGGCGACGCTGGTCTTTGACCCGATCGGCGGGGGAACGCTGGTCGATCGTATCCTGACTACCATGGAGCGAGTGGCCAGCAAGGGTGCGCCATATAGCCGCTACGGCTCCAACACGCCCAAACAGGCCTACATCTACGGCGGCTTGGATCTCTCGCCGACCATCCTGACGCGACGGTACGGTTTAAATTGGAACATCGGCGGGTGGTTGGTGACACCGTTCCTTCAATCCATTGGCCCTGAGAATGTGGAGCGGCTGCGTCAGCGCGTGCGCCAGCATCTCACCACGACGTTTGTCAGCCGCTACAAAGCGCGCGTGTCGTTACGGGACGCGCTGCTTCGAGAGAATGTGCTCGCGTACCACGCCAGGCGGACCGGTGAGAAGTATCTGATCGTGCCGTGAGGCGTGCAGGTTAACCGCTGGTCAGGGTTACCTGCATCCTGAACTCGCGTTGTGCGCCCGGCGCCACGATGAATACGCCGGGCTTTTCGGTGAAATCTCCAGCGAAGCCCGCCGGATCGGCCATCCCGTGCCAGGGCTCGATACAGATGAAGGGCGCACCGGGTTTGCTCCAGAGCCCCAGGTAGGGTGTATCCGGAAACTGCACAGCGAGCCGGGGACCCGTGTCCGCGCCATAGCTCACGCCCTGGCTGCGAACGGCGTCGAGTATCACCACGTCTTCTCTGAAGAGCTCATCGTCGAGCAGCAGCCGCCGTGCGTGAATTGGCGTGGGATATCGGACCGGCGTCACCAGGCCAGCGGCATTGAGGCGGCGAATTGGTGCCGGCTCGTCGCGGTCGAACTCGATAGCATGCAGCGCGCGCGCGGCGCCAAAAGGTAACGGCCAGCGAAATGCCGGGTGATAGCCGAAGCTTGCGGGCATCGGCGCATCGCCGTCGTTTCTCACGGAGGTCGTCACCATGAGCGTCGAGCCGGCGATCTCGAAGCGCACCTGCAGCTGAAAGTAAAACGGATACACCGCCAGGGTTTGCTCGTCGGCCTTCAGGCGCAACACGGCCGCGGTCGGCGCGGTACCCAGCACCTCGAAGGGTTTGCTGCGCGCGAAGCCGTGGCGCGATAGCGCATAGGTCTTGTCCGCAACCCGGTATACCCCACCGGCCAGAGTGCCCACGATTGGAAACAGCAACGGCGCTCGCCCGTTCCAGAAAGCCGGATTACCGTCCCACAACAGCTCACGGCCCGACCGGTCCCGCAGAATCGATAATTGGGCCCCCAGAGGATTGACCTGCGCGGTGAGCGCGCCGGAACTCACGGTAAGCCAAGCGCTGTCCTGTGACATACGGGTCCCCTACGTCAGCCCCAGCGCAGCGGTAACGCTGGCGTTGCGCCGGCTAGCGGCATTGTTGCGCCGTATGTTGGCAACGAGGATATGCATATCCATGCACTTATACTGAATCCGGCGATCCAGAAGGTCCAGCAGGGGCCATCGGCTGAATGGCGTGAGCGCGGACGGCGGTGCCGCAAGGCGCCCTGTGCCGTCCACCGCGACCGGCGGCTTTTGGCATCTCAATCTCGCTAACAGATGCGCTGATTTGGGGCGGCGGGCTGTGTGGTAGAGTCGTTCCTGGCGAGCCACGTCGCAAATTACTCCCTCTCGGCAAAGGAACTGCCATGACATTCAAGCCTGCCTTCTTCGGTGCGGTGCTGTTGGTGTGGATCGGAATTGCCGGAGCGGATGGATTCAAGCCGCCACCGATGAAAGATGGCCTTTGGGAGACTCACAGCACGCAGGTTCAGCAAGGTAAGGCCGTGTCTGAAACGTCGGTGAAGATGTGTCAGTCGAAAGAACTCACGCAGTCGATGGAGTTGAACGCAGAGAGGTTGAGGAAGAAGAATGAATGCACCGTAAGCGTGACTCAGCCGTCGGCGAACACGTACGTGGAGGAGAACCGATGCGCCAAAGGGCCAGGCGCCGGCTCCGTGGTCAAGGTTGTTTACACGATTCAACGCGATATTGCATCTCATACGGAGATGCACATGAACGTGGGCAAAGCGGAAACCGTGATGATCACGGACGCCAAGTATGTCGGTCAGTGCCCGGCGGGCATGAAGCCCGGCGACCTGATTATGGGGGGCAAAGTAATCTCCGGCGGATTCTGAGGGCCACATTCGATAGCTGACCGGCACCTTGTTGTCGCAAGCGCGCGGAACTGGGGCGTTTACGGGGGCAACAGAGCGACCGGGCATACGACCCCGCCGGCTCCATCAATTCGATCCGATTTCCGAACGGATCATCGACCTAGACGCGGAAATAGCCGGCGAGCGGTTCATCGTCTCGAATTGTGTATCCGGCGATCTTTGGATTGCCGATGAGCGTCTTTAGGACCTCCACTAGAAGCGCGGCGTGAGCCTTCCGCGCCGGGCGGAAATCAGCTTCCACACCGAGATGAATTTTTAGCTCGCCCCGCTCGAACCAACAACCGCCGCGCTTGGCAAGATCAGGCGGTTTGGGAATCTCGGGAATTCCGAGAACGTCTCTGTAGAAGGCTCGTGCTAGCGCCTCACCGCCGGCCGGCATCGCCAGTTGGCGATGAATAAGAGGGGCGCTCTGGTGCCGTGGGCGCGAATCGCGCTAGCATATGGCGCACGGTTCGGGAGTAGCCAAAATGAAAAGAGAGTTTGCGCAGGTTGTTCGTATGGGCGCGACGGCGCTGCTGCTGGCGGCCACGGGTTTCGTGACACAACCGCTGCTGGCCCAGCGAGGGGGGCCGCGTACGCCGCCCCTGTTAATGACGAGTCCGGCTTGGGAGGACGGCGGCGTTCTGGCCAACAAGTATACGATGGCCGCGGGCGACGCAGCCGTGTCGCCCGAGCTTCACTGGTCGCAGGTACCGCCTGGCACGCGCAGCTTCGTGCTGCTTCTGCACGATCCTGAGCCCGTGCTGAACAAGAGCGTCAAGATGGACATTACCCACTGGCTGATCTGGAACATCCCGGGCACATCGACCGGGCTGCCGGAGGGGGTCAAGGCGGGGACGCTGCCGGATGGCAGCCGACAGGTCAGTCTGCGCTCGAACGGCTACATGGGTCCGGGGGCGCCGCCCGGTCCGTATCACCACTACACGTTCCAGCTCTATGCGCTCGACACGGTGCTCGACGTGCCGCAGGGCACGCCGCAGCAGGCCTCCGCCACCCGCATGGCCGTGTTCGACGCGATGGAAGGTCACGTGCTAGGCAAGGCCGAGCTCGTGGCTCGGTTCCATCGGTAGAAAGTATGGTTGAGGGGGCCAGCTCGCCTGGCCCCCTGATTACTGCGCCGCCGCTTTGCGCGCAGCGCCATCTTCACTTCGAGTTCTTTGGGAAATCATGCGCAGCGCAGACCCATCGCCGTTGTGATGTTGAAGCTCTGCATTGAGCGGCCGCTATTGAGAGACGCGACATCGTGTTTCTCGTCGCCTCCACGTCTACAGCAGGTTTGATAGGTGCCGCTGCCGCCGGACGGGAGGGGCAGCTCCGATAGAGGATGGTGTAGATCGCTCGCATTTTTCTTGTGGCGATCTTGGCCGACTACCGCCAGCGCGGCTAGCCTCGACCTCCGCAAGCTGAATACTGAAAGGACGTGAGCCATGGGCGCTCAATCGCTCGCCGGCCTCGAGGATCTCTACCGCGGGACCCTGTGGATCACCTACGGGAATCGCGCCAGCCGCGTGTGCTATCGGGTCACGCGCTGAGCCTGCATCCGACCATTCTCGCCGGCCGGATCGCTTGGACCTGCGGGTTCGCCAATGTCGAGGGAGAGGATCCAGGCACCGGCACCGGCACCGGCACCGGCACCGGCGCGGCCGGTCGGTCCCGTACGGACATTGACGCGCGAGACTTGCACGTGCTGCTGCGCGTGTCAGCGCTGTTCCCGCCGTCCTGATACGCCCTGCGCCCCGTCTGTGCTAAGCAAATGCCCGCCCGGTCCCGAAAACGCTCCGACGTCATGGCCCTCAACGCTTGTGTGTCTGCGCGTACAGCTCGATCCACGAAATATTGGAGCAGCCGGAGAATCCGTGTCCGCCGCTGGCCATCAGATCGACGAAACCGATCGCGTCAACCCGGCTCAGATCGGGTTTTTTGACCTCCTGCGTCGTGACGAGTCTGTCGGGATCGAGCTGGAACCAGCGTTCATCGTCGAACGTCACCTCGGAAACCACGAAATCGCCGCCCCCCATCGATGGCTGGGGGCTCGACACCGTCTGGCTGCCGACCAGCAGGGTACCATCGGGCAGCCTCACGACCGGATGCAGCGCATGCAGGGCTTCCGTGCGGGTCCTCGCGCGCATCTTGGCCAGTCCGGTCAGATCGAAATAGACGTTCTTGTCCCGTAGCGTCACTGCCACCGGCGAAGTTGCCGGGCCGGTCCACAGATCGAAGTGGTTGTAGTGGTTGTAGACCTCCAGGTCGCGTGCGTCCGCACCGTAGAGTTGCAGCTGCAGATTCGGATTGGTGACGGCCTCCTGCGTGACGCGGCGCTTCGGGTCCGTGAGCCGCCCGGTGTAGCTGGGCTGCTTCCACACTTCGCGCAATGCCAGCGGCGGCGGCACCTCTCGAAGCTCCGCCAGCGCCTCGGCGCTCAGTTTGAACGGTGGCGGCTGCGCGCCCGACGGCCCGCTCGGCTGTGCGTAGGCACCCTGCACGTTGTAGGCGAGAAACGCGATCGACGTTACGATGATCCGGATACCGAGATAGCGCGACATCACAGCACTCCCCCGTATGGTTGTTAAAGCGGCAGCGTCTCGCTGGTTGGATGTTTGACCGACACCTTCCGAATCGCGACGGGCTGCCCTCAAAGGAGAAGGTATTGCAGCCATTCGCCGAGTATCCCGGTGGGCGCATCGAATTTCAGCGCGGCGTCGGCGACGGGTTCATTGATGACAGGGCGGTAAATGGTGGCGGTATCAATCGCGGCGTGGTCGGGTATGGGTAGATGAGCATCAATGCGTCGAACCAGAAGTGTTCTGTCGATCCAGATGGTTTTTGTGGACTGCGCTTGTCCGGAGGAGCCTTCTTGGACGCGAAAGCAGATGCTACCACTGCATGCCGCTTCCGATAGCAAGCTGGCTCCAGTGCCATCAGTAATCTTACGGCCACCAATGACTTCTGGCATGAGCAGTGCCGGGATGGTGTGAGCCGCTGCGCTGGACACGCCGGTCGCCCCGGCGAGGGCCCTATTCAGCGAGCCCTGGGTGCCGGTCTTTGAGAATGCCCACTGCTCGACCTTCTTGCCGTTACGATAAATGATCCAGTGCATCGAGGGCATCGGTATCATCCGCGGATGCGGTGCGTTAAATTCGAAGCGGAATTGGTCCGGTGCTCTATACGCCGTTTTAAACGGTACGTTTGAAATCAAACCGCCACCGGCGCCCGCGCCCTCGATGCGCAGCGTCACTACGCCGCTGTCCTGATACGTTTTGGTTGCGGCGTACAGGGCAGCCACCCGGTGCAAGATCACCGAGGCGGTAACGGAGTCGGGAACTGCGTCGGCCATGTTTTCGGCCGTCGCCATGCTCCCCCAATCGCCCCAGCCAACGAAAGCAATCATTAAGATGACTGTCGCTGCCTTCATGGAAGCCCCCGCGCGCTCGCACTCATCTTTATGCGATCGGCAATACTATACTGGCCGGCGGCGTTTCGCTTCAGGGGTCTGATCGGATTCAGAACGCTGGGCGACCGGCGCAATTCCAGGAGATGACGGACCTGATCGACGACGGGTTCACCACCGTGCCGTCGGCCCTCGAGCCCGCGCTGTCCAACCTGGTGCTGATCAAACAGATCGATACCGGCCGGATCAACGGCCCGCGCATCATCGCTTCGGGCCGCGTCAATCTGCGCGGCACCCCGGAAGAGGCGCGCGCGGCGATCCGCGCCATGGCGGCGCAGGGCATCCGCTTCACCGCAGAGATGGCCGTCACGCCCGAGCCGGGGGCGACTGCGCAGGAACTCGCGGTGCTGCGGGTCGCGGTGGAAGAGGGCAAGCGGGACGGCGTGCAAGTGGTGGTGCACGCGGTGTCCACCCCGGCGATGCTCGGCGCGACCGAGGCGGGCGTGCGCCACCAGGTACATCTGCCCAACAAGGATTTCATGAGCTATGACGCTGCTCGGCAGATCGCCGGCAGCGGCACCATCGTGCTCGATCTGATCAGCTTCGGCGCCCCGCTCATCGACGTGTTCGAGACGGACGACGTGCCGCGATTCCGCACGGGCCTTGCCTGGCCGGAGTTGATTGCGGGAGCGAACCGCGACGAGCAGGGCCGGCCCCTCGGTACCGGGGCGGCCTACACGCTGATCAACGCGCGCCGGATCTGTGAACTTGGCAACGGACTTTCATGCGGCCGGACAGGCCGACAGCGACATCGATGCTGTCTCGACGCATCTGTCGGCGTTCGAGGCCCGCGGCGGCAAGATCATCGAATACCAGGGTTGGGGCAGCCCATCGTGCCCGCCCAGAACAGCATCAGGTATTACGAGAACGTCGTCGCTGCACAGGGCGGACTGGCAGCGACCCGGAATTTCTATCGCCTGTTCCTGGTCCCTGCCATGGGTCGTACTTATACATTCGACTGGTTCGCTGCGCTGGAAGAGTGGGTGGAGCGCGGCCAGGCGGCGGACGTGGTGTTGTTGGCCAACCATATCCCGCCGCCGGGGAGTGACGCCCAAGCCGCCACCGGGCCTGGTCTTCGAGCTGCAGTTCGGTGTGCGTTCCCTGTGCGCCTACCCTGATATCGCCCGGCTGCAGAATGGCATGGGCGAGACGCCGGTGGATTGGCTGTGCCTTCCCGGCCGGCAGACACCTTAGTTGACATCCGTCGCGGGCTTGCTCGATACTGCAAGGCGTGTAAACAACAGAGGGCCCTAAGGGGGCCGCCGGGTAGTCTATCAATAGGCATCCGGCCGTTGCGGGGGCCCAACAATCGTCCCCGTCGCGCTGGGGGGACGAAATCGCCAGAACAAGGCGTAAATATAGGTTGGGGAGGAATCAGATCATGACGATGTGCTTCAAGTCGTTTCGGCTGGGCCAGCGCACGGAGCGTTCGCCGGTCAGGCGCCATGCTCTGGCGGCCAGCGCCGCCGCGGCGGTATTGGGTTGCAGCGGTCTCGTAGGGGCTGCCTGGGCGCAGGATCAGGGCGGCCAGGGCGCTGACCAGACGGCCCAGGCCCAAAGCCAGGCGGGCGGCAGCCAGCTGCAGGAAGTGGTCGTGACCGCCGAGCGTCGCGCGGAAAACATCCAGACGACCCCGATCGCGGTGACGGCTATCACGGGCGATCAGCTCAAGGCGAACAATATCACCAGCGTCAATGACCTGGCCCTGCTCGCGCCCACGCTGTCGGTCGCCAATGAGGGCGGCTACCAGCTCGTCGTCATGCGCGGCGTCGGCAACACCCTCGGCGAGGACCCGGTGACCACCGGCGTGCCGGTGGTGCTGGACAACATGATCAATCCGCGCGGCACGGGACTCAACTGGGCGTGGTTCGACATCGGCGACGTGGAGACGCTACGCGGGCCGCAGGGCACGCTGGTGGGCGTGAACTCCACCGGTGGCGCCATCGTGGTGAACTCGGCGAATCCGAACTTCCGCGGTGTGAACGGCTACGTGACGGCACAGCTCGGCAACTACCATGACGACCTCGAAGAGGCCGCCGTGAACCTGCCGGTCAGCGACACCTTCGCGATGCGTCTGGCCATGCACAGCGAGGTCGAGAACAGCTTCTATAGCGACGTCGGCTTCAGTAAGCTGCCGGATGGCTCGGACGCCGCGCTCGACCCGGGTAACACGGACATGCGCGACGTGCGCCTGAGCGCGCTGTGGAAGCCCACCGATAACCTGCAGATCCTATTCAAGCTGCAGTACGACGAGAACAACACGGACGGCACCCCCTACAACGTCAGTCCGAACACCTTCGCGCCGCTGCCCGGCCTGGGATGTCCGTACGCCGAGGTGAACGGCCAGTGCCAAACGGAATACCAGGGGAACTACTCCGGCAATCCGTGGGTGCTCAATTACAGCACTTTCACGAAGTATGAATACTGGGATCGTTTCTATAGCGGCGACATCCGCTATACGCTCCCCGGCGGCACGGTGTTTCACTTCTACGCCGGCTCGGAGGCGAGTGAGACCCCCGAGATCGATCCCAACTGCGACTGCTCGCAAAATGACGGCTTCGGCTTGGGCGGCGGCTCCGGCATCACCGCCGAGCCGGGTACCAACGACTACGTCCAGATGGAGCTGATCTCGCCGGCCACTGGCAAGTTCAACTGGATCGTTGGCGCGGCCTACGTCTGGAGCATGAGCCCGTTCACGGACTTCTCTGTCACCACGGGTCCCGCGTCCGCGGGGGATACCCCGGCGGCGCCGGGGCTCGGCTACTTCCCTCTGGACGAGACCGCGCGGGACGTGGGCGTGTATGCGAACATCAACTGGCAGTTCACCGACACGCTGCAGTTGGAGGCGGGCCTGCGCGGCAACTGGGACAACAACTTCGGTACCGGCACCTTCAATATCTATCCGTCCGGTGCCTGCACGCTGCCCTGCAACGCCATCCCGCAGGGCGCCACCCCCACCACGTACGCCGTATTGAACAACGTGGGCGGCTATACGAACAATCACCAGACCGGCAAGATCGGCCTGAACTGGACGCCGCTGCCGGGCGAGTTCTTCTACGCCTTCGCTGCGAGAGGCTACAAGCCGGGCCTGACCCAGTTCCATGCCTTCACGGAGCCGGAAGTCCCCGCCGCGGCCGAGACACTGGATGACTACGAGATCGGCTGGAAGGGAACGTTCCTCGGCGGCAAATTGACCAACCAGCTGGGGATCTACTACGACAACTACTACAACATGCAGCAGAACGTCTTCAACCAGAATAACCCGAACAACGGCGGTATTGCGCCGGTGCCGCATGCGCTGATCGACGGTATCGAGGAGAGCCTGCAGGCGCAGATAGGTCACTTCGGCGCCAACATCTCCGCGGCCTATACGCATTCGGACCTGTCGCCGATCATCGATGTACCGACGTACGAGTTCCCACCGGGCTTCGCCTCGGCGGGGTTCGGTAGCTTCCAGCCGGCGTGCCCGAAAGGGACACCCAGCAGCTCGACCTGCGCCGCCTACTACCTGTATCAGATCAATCTGAGCGGTGCAAAGGATCCGTATGCGCCGGAGCTGACCACCAACATCACCGTGCAGTACGGCTTCCCGATCGGTCAGGCCACGTTGCAGCCGCGCGTGCAGTTCTCGTACACGTCCAAGCAGTACTCGAACATCCTGCAGAACAACGACTACTACGAGATGGGTCAGCGCCAACTGTGGAATGCGTACCTGGACTTCCTCGACGGCCGGTGGGACACGACCCTGTATGGCACCAACCTGTCGAACCAGACCTATACGACGAACCAGACCGGCACCACGGTGCTGTACGGCCCGCCGCTGCAATTTGGCGTCAAGACAACGTTCAACTTCTGATCCTGTAACAGCGATCCGGCCTCTCGGCGGATGATCCAGTCGGCGGCGCCGCGGCTTGCACCAAGCAGCCACGGCGCCGCCGATTTTTTTTGGGGGGATATATGCCATGCACACACTGCACCTGCGGCGGCTGCTGCCGGCTGCCGCGCTGGCGTCGCTATGCGCTTGCGCGGCGTTTGGCGTGGCGACACCGGCGGGCTATAACGCCCTGCTGAACACCTGGACCGGCGATTCGATCAAGGATCTGGTCGCCCGCTGGGGCCAGCCCGATGCCGTCTACCGAGGCCCCGACGGCGGCGCGGTTTTGCAGTACACCCGCAAATCCACCAACGAGGCCGATCTGCAGGCCGGGCAGCCGCAGTTCCAGGCGCAGCAGTTTACCGGTGCGGCGAATCCTACCGTGGAGATGTTCAAAGCCGCGAAGCGGGAGGAGGAATTCCAATCGGTCAAGACTACACATTCCTGCGTGACGCGCTTCATCACGGATGCCGCGGGCGTCATTCGTAAATGGCAATGGGCCGGAGTCTCCTGCCGCGCCGTGCTGCCTCGGGATGGCCACGAGTGGGACGCGGATGCGCTGCCACTGGTGTCGCCGCGCTCATTGAGCGGCTCCTCTTCGGACTAAAGGCGGCCGCAGACACCCATGGAATACAAGAACCTCGGCCGCAGCGGGCTGTCCGTCAGCCGGCTTTGTCTCGGGACCATGAATTTCGGTTGGACGGCCGAGCTCGCCGATGCGCACGCCATCATGGATCTGGCGCACGAGCGTGGGATCAACTTCTTCGATACCGCGAATGTCTATGGCTTCGGGGAACACAAGGGCCGTACCGAGGAGATCATCGGCGAGTGGTTTGGCCAGGGTGGGGGGCGGCGCGAGCGCACGGTCCTGGCCACGAAGGTGTACGGGGCGATGGGAGAGTGGCCGAACGAGGGCAAGCTGTCCGCGCTGCACATCCGCCGCGCGCTCGACGCCAGCCTGCGGCGGCTGCGGACCGACCACGTCGATCTGTACCAGTTTCATCACGTGGACCGCGCCACGCCCTGGGACGAGATCTGGCAGGCGGTCGAGCTGGCCGTGCAGCAGGGCAAGATCATCTACGCCGGCAGCAGTAATTTCGCCGGCTGGCATATCGCGCAGGCACAGGCGTCGGCCGCAGCGCGCGGCAGGCTCGGCCTGGTGAGCGAGCAGTCGCTCTACAATCTGCTCGCACGCACGATCGAGCTGGAGGTGATTCCAGCCGCCGAGCACTACGGCCTGGGACTCATTCCATGGTCTCCCCTGCAGGGCGGCCTGCTGGGCGGAGTGTTGGGCAAGCAGCGCACGGGCAAGCGCCGCCTGGACCAGCGGGCAGCTCAGCAGCTCGAGAAACATCGGCCGCAGATCAAGCGCTACGAGCAGTTCGCCGCCGAGCTGGGCGCGCAACCGGGCGATGTGGCGCTGGCGTGGCTGTTGCACCAGCCGGCGGTCAGCGCGCCCATCATCGGACCACGCACGGCAGAGCAGCTCGAGGCCGCCCTGCGTGCGCTCTCCATCCGTCTGGATCGGCAGGCGCTGGCGCGGCTCGACGAGATTTTCCCGGGCCACCGGCCGGCGCCCGAGGACTATGCGTGGTAGGCAGCGGCCTGCTGCCGGGCCCTGCGCTCCGGCCCGGCAGCGGTGGTCGCGGTGATCAGGCGGAACGCAGGTGCGACATTGCCTCGCGCTCGGCAGCATGCGGATCGATCTCGAGGCGGCACTCATTGTTGAGGATCATCACCGCGCGGTGCTGCGCCGAGTAGGGCGTCCACTGCGGCAGACCCTTGACGTTCGGGTTGCCGGTGCGGGCAAAGGCGGTCCAGGCGCGGCTCGCCCTGTCCGCCATCGCAAAGCGGTCCTCACCGCTGCCGGTGATCAGCTCGGCGGTCGGTACGTCCAGGTTGTCGAACACGAACGGGATCTCGATCGTGTGCGGCGCGCCGAGGCGTCCACCCTCGACCGGGGTGATCCACTCCCAGTGATACACGTAGGCCGGCGCGGCGTGCTGCGCCGCCTTGCGCTCACCGACCGCCGCGACGTTCGGGATCATCCAGTTGTCGCCGGTCATGATCTGAAACAGGCGCGTGTTCGAAGTGTTCGGATAGTCGCGCCGGTACAGCGCGATCAGCTGTCCGGCCTGCTCGGGGCTCAGGCGCCCGGCGCCGAATCCGAGGCCATGCTCCACGCGCTGGTGCAGCTCGCGATCGTTGATCGGATCGCGCGGCGTGGTCAGCATGAAGGTGCCTTCGGTCAGGGTGCTGCCCAGCAGCATCGGTACATAAGCCGATTCGGCCGGCGCATCCGGGTCCCATGGATTGCGTGAGAGGGTGCGGTGATCGATCACCGGACCGAAGCGCAGCAGCCCGCCCGCGCCGCCGGGGGCCTGAGCCGATACCCAGCTCAGCGCAGCCAGCAGGTCGTCGACCGACACGCCCCTGAGCTCCTCGATCTGGCTCGGCTGCAGGTTCAGCGCGTCCATGACCTTGCGGGTCATCGCGGTCGCCTGGTCCGGCTGCACGCCCTGCATCGACAGGCCGCTCTCGCAGATCGCGCGGTGGAACAGGCCACGGGCCGCAGGCACGGCCATCAGCGTCGAGACCTTTGCGCCGCCGCCGGATTGGCCGAAGATGGTCACGTTGCCCGGATCGCCGCCGAATTCGCCGATGTTGTCGTGCACCCATTGCAGCGACGCCACGAGGTCGAGCAGGCCGGCGTTGCCCGAGTCCGCATAGCGCTCGCCGCCGAGCTGGCCGAGGTACAGGAAGCCGAACGCGTTCAAGCGCTCATTGACCGTCACCACCACCACGTCGTGCTTGTGTGCGAGGTTGCTGCCGTCGTAGCGCACGTCGCCGCCGGAGCCGTTGGTGAATCCGCCACCATGGAACCACACCATCACCGGGCGCTTGCGGCCGTCGCGCAGCGCCGGGGTCCACACGTTCAGGTACAGGCAATCCTCGCTGAATGGCGAGTTGTCGAGCGAGACCACCTCTTCGGCCAGCATGACCGCGGTCAGCTGCGGGGTCTGGTTGCCGAGCTTGGTCGCATCGCGCACGCCCGACCAGGGCTGCGGCTTGCGCGGTGGCATGAAGCGATTGTCGCCGGCGGTGGATGCGCCGTACTGGATGCCCTTGAACACGTGCGCCTTGCCGTTGTGCACTCCGCGCACCTTGCCCGATTGCGTCTGCGCGATCGAGCTCGCTCCCGACACGTAGCCGCCCTGCGCGAGCGCCGCCCCGCTGCGCGCGAACAGCGCCCCGCCGGCGACCGCCGCTCCGGTCGCGCCCAGGAAGGTGCGCCGGTCGATGCCGGAACCCGTCACAGCCCCCGCTGGGCCGAGCATCTGTCTTGACTTCATGCATGTCCTCCGAGGCTTTTGCAGTGGCGAGCGCTCTATTGGTTGTGAGCAGAACGGGGAGGCGATTCTACCGGCAACCGCACGTCGCCGCCTAGTCAGCGGCGGCCGGCCTCGCGGGCTCGTCAAGGCTCTGCGTGCCAGACGTAATGGTCGCGCCCGATGAGTGCGCTGGAAGCAGGCGGACCCCAGCTGCCGGCGCTGTAGCCCTCGGGGCGTTCGTCCGACTGTAGCCACGCCGCACGGATCGGATCGATCCAGCGCCACGCCGCATCCAGCTCATCGCGGCGCATGAACAGCGTCAGGTTGCCGTTGATGACGTCGCTCAACAGCCGCTCGTAGGCGTCGAGCTGCGGGGCCCTGGCGGTCTCGGCCATATCGAGACGCAAGTCGACCGGACGCAGCCGCATATGTTCCCCCGGCGTCTTGGCCAGCAGCGTGAGCGTGATGCTGTCGCGCGGCTGCAGGGAAATGACCAGACGGTTGGGCGTGTTGGCGGATGCGGTCGACTCGAAGATCGGGTGCGGTACGTCCTCGAAATGGATGACGATATCGCCGACCTGCTCCCGCAGGCGCTTGCCGGTGCGCAGATAGAACGGTACGCCCGCCCAGCGCCAGGTATCGACGTAGGCCTTGAGCGCGACGAAGGTCTCGGTGGTGCTGTCGGGCGGAATGTTTTGTTCCTCGAGGTAGCCGGCCACCGGCTTGCCGCCGACCGCGCCGGCCAGATATTGGCCGCGTACGACATGCGTTGCCACGTCCGGTCCCTCGAGTCTGCGCAGCGACCGCAGCACCTTGAGCTTCTCGTCGCGCACGGCGTCGGGATGATTGGACAGCGGAGGCTCCATTGCCATGATGCACAGCAGCTGCAGCAGATGATTCTGTACCATGTCGCGCAGCGCGCCGGTCTGATCATAGAATGCGCCGCGTCCCTCGACACCCAGCTGCTCGCCGATCGTGATCTGCACGTGGCGGATGCGCCCGCGGCGCCACAGCGGCTCGAACAGCGCATTGCCGAACCGCAGTGCCAGCAGGTTCTGCACCGCTTCCTTGCCGAGATAATGGTCGATCCGGTAGGTCTGCGTCTCCGGAAAGATCGCACCGACCTGCTCGTTGATCTCATCGGCCGAGGCACGGTCCTGACCCAGCGGTTTTTCCAGCACGATGCGCGCGCCGGGAGTCACCAGGCCGGCGGCCGCCAGGTTGCGGCTGATGCCCACGAACAGGGCCGGTGCCGTGGATAGGAAGAACACACGCACCGCCATGGGCTGCACCGCGAGCCGGGCCGCGAGCCTGGGATAGTCGGCGGCGGACGCGGCATCGAGCTGCAGGTAGTCGAGCAGGCGGCTGAACGACGTCCAGCGAGTCGCATCCAGTCCCGGTGCAAGATATTTCCTGCTGCTCTCCTCGACCAGGGCGACATACTCGTCACGCTCGATCTGGGTGCGTCCGATGCCCAATATCCGGGCGCGGCGCGGAAACTGCCCCGCCCGGTAACGACGGAACAGCGCCGGCAGGAGCTTGCGCATGGCCAGGTCGCCTGTGGCGCCGAACAGCACCAAGTCGAACTCAGGCAAATGCTTAGGTGGCGGGGCGGCGCTTTGAATGGTGGCCAATCGATCTTCCTTGGGGGAACTTCGCTCCCGGTATGTCGGTGGCACGGCAAATGCTGACCAATACCCCAGTGACCACCGCTGCGAAATCCATTCCACCGCTCAACGACGTGGTCGCACAGGTCACGGCGCGCATCCGCGCACGCAGCCAGGACCTGCGCGGGGCATATCTCGCGCGCCTTGCTCCGGGGCCCGGCGCCGCTCGCGGCCGACTCCCCTGTGCCAACTTCGCCCACGGCTTTGCCGCTTCCGGTGACGGCGACAAGGCTGCCCTGCGGCAGCTCGTCTGGCCCAATATCGCCATCGTCTCGGCCTACAACGACATCCTGTCGGCGCATCAGCCGTTAGAGCGTTTTCCGGCGCTGATCAAGATGGCGGCCCATGAGGCCGGTGCGGTCGCGCAGTTCGCCGGCGGCGTACCGGCCATGTGCGACGGCGTCACGCAGGGGATGGCCGGCATGGAGCTGTCGCTCTTCAGCCGCGATGTGATCGCGATGTCTACGGCGGTGGCGCTGGCGCACGGCCTGTTCGATGCGGCGCTGTGCCTGGGTGTGTGCGACAAGATCGTTCCCGGCCTGCTGATCGGCGCCCTGGCATTCGGCGGCCTGCCGGTGCTCTTCGTCCCGGGCGGCCCGATGCCCTCCGGTCTCGGCAATCATGAAAAGGCCCGCGTGCGCCAGCTCCACGCTCAGGGCGAGGTGAGCAGCGAGACGCTGCTCGAGTCGGAGGCGAAGAGTTATCATGCGCCCGGCACCTGCACCTTCTACGGCACGGCGAACAGCAACCAGATGCTGATGGAGATCATGGGGCTGCACTTGCCCGGCGCCGCCTTCGTGCCGCCCAACACGCCGCTGCGCGATGCGTTGACCCGCGCCGCAGCACACCGGGCGGCGGCGATCACCGCGCTGGGTCCGGGTTACCTTCCCCTGTGCCGGATCGTCGACGAGCGGGCACTGGTCAATGCCATCGTCGGCCTGCTCGCGACCGGTGGGTCGACCAACCATACCATCCATCTGGTAGCGATCGCTCGCTCGGCAGGAATCTTCGTCACCTGGGATGACTTCAGCGACCTGTCGGCGGCCGTGCCGTTGCTGGCGCGCATTTATCCCAATGGCAGCGCCGACATCAATCATTTCCATGCTGCCGGCGGCATGGGATTCCTGATCCGCGAGCTGCTGGACGCCGGGCTGCTGCATCCGGACAGCCGCACCGTGATGGGCACGGGCCTGGCGCCGTACACGCGTGAGCCGCAGCTGCGCGATGGCCGGCTGTGCTGGCGCGATGCCTGCCAGCGCAGTGGCGACCTGCAGGTGCTGCGCCCGGTTGCCGATCCTTTCAGCAGCGACGGCGGGCTGAAGCTGCTGCAGGGCAATCTCGGCCGTGCAATCATCAAGACGTCGGCCTTGCAGGCGCAGCATCGCGTGGTCGAAGCGCCGGCGCGAGTATTCGACAGCCAGCAGCAGGTCTCGGCCGCGTTTGCCGCCGGCGATCTCGAGCGGGACGTGGTGGTGGTGGTTCGCTTCCAGGGACCACGGGCCAACGGCATGCCCGAGCTGCACGCGCTGACGCCCGCGCTGGCCGTGCTACAGAAGCGAGGGCACCGAGTCGCGCTGGTGACCGACGGGCGCATGTCGGGGGCCTCCGGCAACGTACCGGCTGCCATCCACCTCACGCCCGAATGCCTGGGCGGCGGCCCGATCGGACGGGTGTGCGACGGTGATTTGATACGGCTCGACAGTGTCACCGGCACGCTCGAGGCCAAAGTTCCCGAGGAGATCTGGCGCCGGCGCGAGCTGCCGCAGCCGGCGCTGGCAGAGGCCCAGTACGGTTGCGGGCGCGAATTGTTCGGCGCATTTCGCCAGGTCGTGGCCGATGCCGAGTGTGGCGCACTGGCATGCACCGGGTGAGCGCGCGAGGGGTCGCCGGCGTGCCGCCGGCAGAGGGCATTTCGCGGGCCGAGCGCGTGCCGCCGGGATGAATATTCTCGAGATCCTGCGCGTGGCGCCGGTAATCCCGGTGCTCACGATTTCCCGGCTCGAGCAAGCCGCGCCGCTGGCACGCGCGCTGGTGCGCGGCGGGCTGCCCGTGCTGGAGGTGACGCTGCGCACCGCCTGTGCGCTCGAGGCGATCGCGGCAATGCGCACAGCGGTGCCGGAGGCGATCGTCGGTGCCGGCACGCTCACACGAGCACAGGATTTTGCCGCCGCCGCGGCGGCGGGGGCGCAGTTTGGCGTCACCCCGGGCCTGACGACCGAACTGGTGGCGGCGTCGCGCGAGACCGGCTTCGCGCTGCTGCCTGGCGTCATGACACCGACGGAGCTGATCGGCGCACGCGCCGCCGGCTTCCAGGCGTGCAAGCTATTCCCGGCGCACCAGGCCGGTGGCCTCGGCATGCTGCGCGCTCTGGCGGGACCCTTCCCGGATCAGCTGTTCTGCCCCACCGGCGGCGTCACGGCGCGGAACGCCTCGCAATTCCTCGCTCTGCCCAATGTGCCGTGCGTGGGTGGCTCGTGGGTGGCGAGTGCCTTTGCGCTTCAGGCCGGGGATTGGGAGCACATCGAACAGCTCGCACGGCAGGCCGCCGCGCTGCGTACAGCCGCGCCGCGCGCCGAGTAGATTTGCGGGCGGAGATTTCAATGCCGAAGCCGATCGGTGCCGTCCTGGTTGCCAATCGTGGGGAGATCGCCATCCGGGTGATGCGGGCCGGTTCCGAGCTGGGCCTGCGCACGGTGGCGATCTATTCGCAGGAGGATCGTTTTTCATTGCACCGTACCAAGGCGGACGAGGCTTATCTGGTGGGCGAGGGCAAGGGCGCCAACCAAGCCTATCTCGACATCGCCGACATCCTGCGCATCGCCCGGCAGGCGCGTGTGGACGCGGTCCACCCCGGCTACGGCTTCCTGGCGGAAAATCCGCTGTTTGCCGAGCAGTGCGACGCCGCTGGCCTGGTGTTCGTCGGCCCGTCGGCACAGACGATGCGCGTGCTCGGCAACAAGGTGGCGGCGCGCAATCTGGCGCTGACGGCCGGCGTGCCGGTGATGCCGGCGACCGTACCGTTGCCGCCCGATCCGGCCGAGTGCCGGCGCCTGGCACGCCAGGTCGGTTATCCGCTGATGCTCAAGGCGAGTTGGGGCGGCGGCGGACGCGGCATGCGCGTCATCGAAGACGATGCTCAACTCCTGGAGCTGCTGGCGGTGGCGCGGGGCGAGGCCATGGCCGCCTTCGGCAACGACGAGATCTACCTGGAGAAGCTGGTCAGGCGCGCCCGCCATGTGGAGGTGCAGATACTCGGCGACCGGTACGGCAATCTGGTGCATCTGTACGAGCGTGACTGCACGGTACAGCGGCGTAATCAGAAGGTCGTGGAGAGGGCGCCGGCGGTATTCCTGAGCGACGTCGAACGCGCCACGTTGTGCGAGGCGGGCCTGACGATCGGACGCGCGGCACATTACTGCAATGCCGGCACCGTTGAATTCCTGCAGGATGCAGATACGGGGCGGTTCTACTTCATCGAGGTCAATCCGCGCATCCAGGTCGAGCACACCGTGACCGAATGCGCCACCGGGGTGGATCTGGTCAAGGCGCAGCTGCGCATCGCCGGCGGCGCGCGCATCGGTGAGGCCGATAGCGGCGTGCCGCGGCAGGAGCAGATCCGGCTGCTCTCCCACGCCCTGCAATGCCGGGTCACGACCGAGGATCCGGACAACCACTTCATCCCCGATTACGGACGGCTGACGGCTTACCGCAGCCCGGCAGGCTTCGGCGTGCGCCTCGACGCCGGTACGGCCTACTCGGGTGCGGTGATCACGCGCAGCTACGACTCGCTGCTGGTGAAGGTGACCACCTGGGCGGCAAGCCCCGAGGAAAGCATCGCGCGCATGCATCGCGCGCTGTGGGAATTCCGTATCCGCGGTGTCGTGACCAATCTGCGCTTTCTCGATCAGATCATCACCCACCCGCGTTTCGTGCGCGGCGACTATACCACCCGTTTCATCGATGAGACGCCCGAGCTGTTCACGGCGCCCGAGCGGCGCGACCGCGCCACGCGCCTGTTGACGTTCCTGGCCGAGATCATCGTCAACGGCAATGCCGAGGCCCGCGGACGTGCGCGGCCGCAGCCGCTGCTGGCGGCATCGGCGCCGCGCCTGCCGGCCGGCGCGGCCTGCGCCGGCGCGCCTGCCGGCACCAGGCAGCGCCTCGAGGCGCTCGGGCCCGAGGCGTTTGCGCAATGGATGCTGTCCGAGCAGCGCGTACTGCTGACCGACACCACGATGCGCGATGCGCATCAGTCGCTGCTGGCGACGCGCATGCGTACCTTCGACATGATTGCCATCGCCCCGGCCTATGCCGCGCTGTTGCCGCAGCTGTTTTCGGTGGAATGCTGGGGCGGGGCCACTTTCGACGTCGCGATGCGCTTCCTGCGGGAGGATCCGTGGGAACGGCTCGAGCGGCTGCGCGAGGCCATGCCCAACCTGCTGCTGCAGATGCTGCTGCGCTCGGCCAATGCGGTCGGCTACAGCAACTATCCGGACAACGTCGTGCGGTATTTCGTGCGTCAGGCGGCGGACGCCGGCGTCGATCTGTTCCGGGTATTCGATTCCCTCAACTGGGTCGAGAACATGCGCATCGCCATCGATGCGGTACGGGACAGCGGCGCGTTGTGCGAGGCGGCGATCTGCTACTCCGGCAACCTCAGCGATCCCGGCGAGCGGACGTACACGCTGGATTATTACCGCAAGCTCGCCCGCGAGCTGGCCGCCGCCGGAACGCATATCCTGGGCATCAAGGACATGGCCGGCCTGTGCCAGCCGCGCGCCGCCTATGCGCTGGTCAGCGCGCTCAAGGCCGAGACCGGCCTGCCGGTGCATTTTCACACGCACGATACCAGCGGCATCGGCGCAGCCAGCGTGTTCGCGGCGATCGCGGCGGGCGTCGATGCGGTCGACGGTGCAATGGACTCGATGAGCGGACTGACTTCGCAGCCCAATCTCGGCTCGATTGCGCACGCGCTGCGGCACGGTCCGCGCGATCCGCAGCTGGACGGCGGATCCATCCGCGCCGTGTCGCATTACTGGGAGCAGGTGCGCCGGCACTACGCGGCGTTCGAGAGCGACAACCGCGCCGGGACGTCCGAGGTCTACGTCCACGGCATGCCCGGCGGGCAGTACACCAATCTGCGCGAACAGGCCCGCTCGCTCGGGATCGACGACACGCGCTGGCCCGAGGTGGCGAGCGCCTATGCCGAGGTCAACCAGATGCTCGGCGATATCATCAAGGTGACGCCGACCTCGAAAGTGGTGGGCGACATGGCGCTGCTGATGGTCACGAGCGGCCTGGCCGCCGCCGCGGTACTGGACCCGGCGACTCAGATCGCCTTTCCGGAATCACTGGTGCAGTTCTTCCGCGGCGATCTCGGCCAGCCGTGCAGCGGCTTCCCGCAAGCACTGCAGCGCAAGGTGCTCAAGGGCGCCGCGCCGCTCACGCAGCGGCCGGGAGCGCAGTTGCCGCCGGCCGACCTCGAGCAGCTACGTGCCGAGGCCGCCGCCCGTGTCGGCCTGGATCTCACCGATCGACAACTCGCCTCGTATCTGATGTATCCAGGCGTGTTCACCGACTACGCCGCCGATCGGCGCCGCTTCGGCGATGTCGCCATCGTGCCCACCGCGGTGTTCTTCTACGGCATGGAGCCGGGGCAGGAAATCAGCGTCGATCTGGAGCGTGGCAAGACGCTGATCATCGGTTACCTCGCGCAGAGCCAGCCGCATGAGGATGGCACCCGGACGGTGTTCTTCGAGCTCAACGGCCAGCCCCGCTCGATACGGGTCGCCGACCGCAGCCAGACGCCCAGGCAGCCGCCGCCTCGCAAGGCCGATCTTGGCAATCCGCGACACGTGGCCGCGCCCATGCCCGGCGTCGTGGCGCAGGTCTCGACCTCGGTCGGCAGCATGGTGGCACGCGGCGACGTATTGCTGACGCTCGAGGCGATGAAAATGCAGACCGGCGTGCACGCGGAAGTCGACGGCAGGGTCGCCGAGGTACTCACGCAACAGGGTGCCCAGGTGGACGCCAAGGACCTGCTGATCGTTCTAGGTTGATCCCGCGGCCGAACGCGGGCGCCGCCGGCTATTGCATCAGCCCGGCCTGCATGTGTTCCAGCTGCGTCAGATCGATCGGCACGCGTTCGACCCGCCATATGTCGGCGCAATACTCGCGGATGCTGCGGTCGGAGGAGAAGCGGCCCGAACGCGCGGTGTTGAGGATCGACTGTCGCGTCCACTGCTCGGTGTCGCGATAGGCGGCGTCGACCCGCTGCTGGCACTGCGCGTAGGCCGCGTAATCGGCCAGTACCAGGTACGGGTCGTGGTGCAACAGATGATCCACCAGCGGGCGTAACAACGAGCCGTCGCCGCGCGAGAAGAAGCCGTCGCGGATCAGATCGAGCACCTCGCGCAGCTCGGAGTTGGTCCGGTAGAGCTCCAGCGGATGATAGCCGTCCGCGAGCAGGCGCTGCGCCTGTCCGGCGCTGAGCCCGAACAGAAAGAAGTTCTCGGCGCCGACTGCCTCGCGGATCTCGATGTTGGCCCCGTCCAGGGTGCCGATGGTGAGGGCGCCGTTCATCTGGAACTTCATGTTGCCGGTACCGGAGGCCTCCTTGCCCGCCGTGGAAATCTGCTCGGACAGGTCGGCGGCCGGATAGATGCACTGGGCGCTGGTGACGTTGAAGTTCGGCAGGAATACCACCTTGAGCAGCTCGCGCACGGCCGGATCGCGATCCAAGGTGGCGCCGACCGCGGTGATCAGGTGGATCATCAGCTTGGCCAGCTCATAGCCGGGCGCGGCCTTGCCGCCGAAGATGAACACACGCGGCTCGAGCTGCAGGTGCGGATCGTTCTTCAGCCGATGATACAGGCCGATCACGTGCAGGATGTTCAGGTGCTGGCGTTTGTACTCATGAATGCGTTTGACCTGCACGTCGAACATCGCCTGCGGGTCGACCACGACGCCGGTGCGCTCGCGGATCATGGAGGCGAGCGCGACCTTGTTGGAGCGCTTGATGTCGCGCCAGTGCGCCCGAAAATCTGCATCTTCCACCAGCGGCTCGAGCCCGCCCAGCTGCTCCAGATCGAGCAGCCAGCGCTCGCCGATGGCGTGGGTGATGCAGCGCGCCAGGCGCGGGTTGGCGAGCGCGATCCAGCGGCGCGGGGTCACTCCGTTGGTCTTGTTGCTGAACTTCTCCGGCCACAGGTCGTGGAAGTCGCGCAGCAGGTTGCGTTCGAGCAGCTCGGAGTGCAGCCGCGCCACGCCGTTGACCGCATGGCTGCCGACGGTGGCCAGATGCGCCATGCGCACGGAGCGCTCATCGCGCTCGTCGATCAATGACATGCGCGCAAGGCGCTGCTCGTCGCCGAAGAAGGCAATGCGCACCTCTTCGAGAAAACGCGCGTTTATCTCGTAGATGATCTCCAGATGCCGCGGCAGCAAGTTGCCGAACAGTCTCACGGGCCACGTTTCCAGCGCCTCGGGCATCAGCGTGTGGTTGGTGTAACCGAATGTGGCACGCGTGATCGACCATGCGCGGTCCCAATCGATCACCAGGTCGTCGACCAGCAGGCGCATGAGCTCCGCGATTGCGATCGACGGATGGGTATCGTTGAGCTGGACGGCGAACTTCTCATGGAAGTACTCGGGCGGAATGTTCTGCACGCGGATGATGCGCAGCATGTCCTGCAGCGAGGCGCAGACGAAGAAGTATTGCTGCTCGAGCCGCAAGGCCTTGCCCTGCAGCCGCTCGTCGTTCGGATAGAGCACCTTGGAGATGTTCTCCGACGTGACTTTCTGCTGGACCGCACCCCAATAGTCGCCGCGGTTGAAGACGGAGAAGTCGAATGATTCCGGCGCCTCGGCGCGCCACAGGCGCAGCGTATTGGCGGTATGGACGCGATAGCCCAGGATCGGGGTGTCATACGGCACGGCACTGACCGTGCGCTCAGGCACCCAGCGCACGCGCAGGCGGCCGCGCCCGTCGGTGTAGCGCTCGGTGTGGCCGCCGAACTTGACCTCGACCGCCCACTCCGGTCGCGCGATCTCCCAGGGGTTGCCGTGGCGCAGCCACTTGTCGGTTTTCTCCACCTGCCAGCCGTTGACGATCTCCTGCTGGAAGATGCCGTGCTCATAGCGGATGCCGTAGCCCAGACACGGCACTTGCAATGTCGCGAGCGAATCGATGAAGCAGGCCGCCAGCCGGCCGAGCCCGCCGTTGCCCAATCCGGGCTCGTCCTCCTGGCTTAGTAGTTCGTCGAGACTCAGTCCCAGCTCGGTGACGGCCTGGCGCACGACGTCGTGGATGCCTAGGTTCAGTAGATTATTCGCCAGGTGCGGGCCCATGAGGAACTCGGCCGATAGGTAGGCCACAGTGCGCGAGCCCGCGGCCGTATAGGCGGCCGCGGTGCTGATCCAGCGCTGCATCATGCGATCGCGCACCGTATAGGCGAGCGCCAGGTAGTAGTCCTGCTTGGTCGCCAGCGTAGGAAATTTACCCTGAATGTAGTAGAGATTGTCGACAAAGGCCTGCTTGAGCGCTTCCTTGGTCAGCGCGACGCGATCGCCCTCGGGTGGTGACGGGTCGGCTGGAGCCAATGGAAGTGCCGTGCTCATGTATCGTCCTTAAGAGAACAGCGGCAGCGAGCGCGATGTGTCCTGCGTCCTCTGCACCTGCGTTTGTATCTGCGCGCTATGCTGCGGCGGGAAATAGGTGCCGGCGATCGAGCCGTGCACGGCCGTGAAGTGCAGCTGCAGGCTGTCGATGAACTCGTGCAGCTCGGGTTGACTGAGCTGGTCGAGGCTGACGTCGGACAAGAAGCGGCAAGCGGTCACGAGCGCGTTACGGGCGCCGCCGCTGCGCGGCAGGCCGTTCAGGCACTGTTCCATCTGCCGCAGACACAGCAGGCATGCCCGCGGGAACTGCTCGTCGCGCAGCACGAACTCGAGTACGTCGGTACGGTGCACCCGTGTGCGGCGGCCGAGGCGGTACATCTCGTAGCCGGACAGTGAACGCAGCACGCTCATCCACTGGATCGTCTCGAAGGGACGCAGCTCGGCGGTATCCGCCGGCAGCAACTGCGCCGAGCGCACGTCGATGATGCGGCTGCTCATGTCGGCACGCTCGAGGTTGCGGCCGAGCATCATGAAGGTGTGGGCTTCGTTGCGGCTCATGGTGCCTTCGAGCATGCCTGTCAGCGTCTGGGACATAAGTACGCTGCGTTTGAGGAAGTCGAAGCGGGTGCGACGGTTCAATCCCGCGGGCAAGTCCTCTGTGAACTGAGTGAAGAAGCGGTTCAGCTCCTCCCAGGCTTCGGTCGGCAGCACGTCGCGCAGTGTGCGCGCATTCTCGCGCGCCATGTCGAGTGATGAGACGATCGAGCCCGGGTTGTCGCGGTCGGCGAGCAGGAATTGCACCACGTCACGCTCATCGCTGCGCTGGTAGCGGGCATCGAAGTGGGGTCGATTACCAGTGATATCCACCA
>DATAWM010000069.1:0-39406 GCA_036267195.1 Steroidobacteraceae bacterium | reverse complement strand
CCCGATCCGCAATATCGCCATCATTGCCCACGTCGACCACGGTAAAACCACGCTGGTGGACTGCCTGCTCAAGCAATCCGGCACCTTTGCGGCGCATGAGAAGGTCGGCGAGCGCGTCATGGACTCCAATGACATCGAGCGCGAACGCGGCATCACCATCCTGGCGAAGAACTGTGCCATCGAGTACGGCGGTACCCGCATCAACATCGTCGATACCCCTGGCCATGCCGATTTCGGCGGCGAAGTTGAGCGGGTGCTGTCGATGGTGGACGGGGTACTGCTACTGGTGGATGCAGTTGAGGGACCCATGCCGCAGACGCGCTTCGTGACCCGCAAGGCGCTGGCGCTGGGGCTCAAGGCCATAGTCGTGGTGAACAAGATCGATCGCCCGGGCGCGCGTGCGGGTTGGGTCGTGGACCAGACGTTTGAGCTATTCGACAAGCTCGGCGCGACCGACGCGCAACTGGATTTTCCGGTGATCTATGCTTCGGCCCTGCAGGGCTGGGCCAGCACCGACATGACGCGGCGCGAGCCCGACATGTCGGCCCTGTTCGAGGCGATCCTGCAGCACGTGCCGCCGCCGGAAGCGCAGCTCGAGGCACCGCTGCAACTGCAGATCTCCACGCTCGACTACAACTCCTATGTCGGACGCATCGGCATCGGCCGCATCCGCCGCGGCACCGTGCGCCCGGGGCGCAGCGTGACGCTGCGCTACGGCGAGGAGGAGCGCGGCAACGCCAGGATCGGCCAGGTGCTCAGCTTCATCGGCCTGCACCGCGCGTCGGTCGAGGAAGCCTCGGCCGGCGATATCGTCGCGGTCACCGGCATCGAGGACGTCAACATCGGCGTCACAATCTGCGATCCCGAGCGTCCCGAAGGGCTGCCGCCGATCCAGGTCGATGAGCCGACGCTGGCGATGACCTTCCAGGTCAACACCTCTCCGCTCGCCGGCCGCGAGGGCAAGTTCGTCACCAGCCGCCAGATTCGCGAGCGGCTCTACCGTGAGCTGCAGAGCAACGTCGCGCTGCGTGTGGAGGATACCGCCGATGCCGACGCGTTCCGCGTGCTCGGCCGCGGCGAGCTGCACCTGACGATCCTGATCGAGAACATGCGGCGCGAGGGCTACGAGGTGGCGGTCGGCAAGCCGCAGGTGCTCAAGCGGCTGGTGGACGGGGAGCTGCTCGAGCCGTTCGAGGCGCTGACGGTGGACATCGACGAGGCGCACCAGGGCGGCGTGATGGAGGCGCTGGGCCGGCGCCGTGCCGAGCTCACCAATATGGTGATCGAAGGCAGCGGCCGCGCCCGGCTCGATTACCGCGTGCCTGCCCGCGGCCTGATTGGCTTTCAGGGCGAGTTCATGACGCTCACGCGCGGCAACGGCCTGATGAGCCATATTTTCGATGGCTACGCGCAGGTCAAGGGCGAGATCCCCGACCGCCATAACGGCGTGCTGATCAGCAACGAAGACGGCGAAGCCGTCGCCTACGCGCTGTGGGCGCTGCAGGAGCGCGGACGGCTGTTCGTCAGCCCCGGTGAGAAGCTCTACGAGGGCATGATCCTCGGCATGCACAGCCGCGACAATGACCTGGTGGTCAACCCGATCCGTACCAAGAAGCTCACCAACATCCGCGCCGCCGGCAAGGACGACGCCATCCTGCTGACCCCGCCCATTCCGCTCACCCTCGAGTACGCGGTGGAGTTCATCGCCGAGGATGAGCTGGTGGAAGTCACCCCGCAGAGCATCCGCCTGCGCAAGCGTTTCCTGAAAGCGCACGAGCGCCGGCGCGCCGCGCGCGAAGAAGTCCTGCCGGTCTGATGCCGTGCCGGGCACTGAGCAACTTGACCTAAGTTAACCCAAACCGACGCCCGCACTGTCCACCGATCCGGCCCCTGCCGCGTTCGTAAAGCGCATAGACCACGAATTCAACGAGGTTCAGGCGTTATGCAAAGGACGACGATGCGCACGGTCAGGTGGTTGCTGGCTACCCTGGCGCTGGCCGGTCTTGCCGGCGGAGTGGCCATGGCTCAGAGCACGGCTTCCGATAATGGCGGCTCTGCCGCCGGCGATGCCACTGCGGCGGCCCCGGCGCCGCAGGATCAGCACCCCGGCGGGGATTTCCGCGGTCGGGATGATTTCCGGCGCGGCGGCGCGCGCGATGGCGGGTTCCATGGCGGTTTTGACGGCGGCCGTGAGGGGCCCTGGGAGCATCACGGCTGGCATCGCGCCTGGTATCACCGTGGCTGGTACGGCGGCGGGCCGGCCATCATCGTGCGTCCCGGATTCGGCCCGGGCCCGTACCGGATGCACCGGCGCTTTCAGGGCTTCGGCCCGGGGGGAATGGACGGTCCGGGCGGCCCCGGCATGCTGGACCACCCCCTGCTCGGCGCCTTCCGCCGGCTCGACCTGACGACTGACCAGCGCCAGAAAATTCGCACCGTCCTGATGACTGCCCGCCGGCAGGGGATGCCGCGTGGCGCGGCCGCGCAGGGCGACTTCACTGCGCTGATCAACCCCGGCGACCCGAACCATGCGCGCGCGGTGCAGGCGGCCAAGGACCGGGCGTCACAACGCATCCAGCAGGCCAGCCAGACCGAGCAGGACCTCTACAACGTACTGACAGCCCAGCAGAAGACGCAGCTGACGCAGACGTTCGCACAGATGCGTACGCGCATGCAGCAGCGCGCGGCCCGGTCAGGGCAAGACCGCGGCGCACGGGGCCGGCGCGGGGAGCAGCCCGGGGGGCAACCGGACGCCGAGGCACAACCGGACGAGCCGCCGCCAGGAGGCTGAACCAGGAACTGAGCGGACCGGGGCTGAGGACAGCCACAGCCCCCCGCCGTCCCCGTTTCGGTTCCCGTTTCCGTTACAGGCCGGCGCGGCCGAGCAGATCGACGAACTGCCGCAGGGCGCCGGACAGCGCGGGATGGCGGGCCTCGAACTCGACCGCCAGGGCTTCGAGCCTCTGTGGCGCACTGACCGCACCACCGGCAGCCGCCGCGACACCCGCCTCGTTCCTGCCA
Source organism: Steroidobacteraceae bacterium (assembly GCA_036267195.1). Classification (GTDB taxonomy): domain Bacteria; phylum Pseudomonadota; class Gammaproteobacteria; order Steroidobacterales; family Steroidobacteraceae; genus FEN-1191. Next base: position 36,385 of record DATAWM010000069.1, on the reverse strand, counting down.
TCGCCCGACGCGCCCAGCAGGCGCTCGATGTCTGAAAGCACCTCACGCAGCAGGCGCCGCGCGGTCGCATCGACGCGCGGCGTGGCCGAGAGCTGGGCATGCAGCTGCGTCAGGGACTGGCGCAGCTGGTCGCGTGCGGACTCGGACTTGCTCATGCTGATGATCCTACGCGATCGCCACCGCGGCTGCGTGGCCGGCGGTCAATCGTCCTGCAGCGGCTGACCGGGGAACAGCTCCTCGTTGAAGCCGAAGTAGCGCATGTCGATGATGCGCATCGGATAGAGGATGCCGTCGACGTGATCGACCTCGTGCTGCACCACGCGGGCGTGAAAGCCGCTGACGCGCCGGTCGATCGGGCGGCCGTGCTCGTCGACGCCGCGATAATGCAGCTGCTTGTACCGTGGCACCAGGCCGCGCATCCCCGGCACCGACAGGCAACCTTCCCAGCCCTGCTCGATCTGCTCACCGATTGGCTCGACCAGCGGATTGATCAGCACGGTGGGCGGCACCAGGTCGGCGTCGGGATAGCGCGGATTGGGCGCCCCGGTGCCGAAGATCACCACCCGCAGCGGCACCCCGATCTGGGGCGCGGCGAGCCCGGCGCCGTTGAGCGCGGCCATGGTGTCGCGCAGGTCGGCCAGCAGCTCGCGCAGCTGCGGCAGATCGGCCTCCGCCACCGGCTCACTGACCCGCAGCAGCAGCGGATCGCCCATGCGCAGCACCCGTCGGACCGTCATTGCCATCGCCTCCTGGCGGGCGGCCATTCTAGCAGAGCCATCCCGGCGGCCGACGCGCCATGTCAGCGCCGGCCTATAGCTGCAGCGCGTCGGCACTGATTCTGGCACCGCTCGGGCGATGCGCAGGATCGGATCATCCCGGTCGTCCACAGACCCGCCCGAGCGAAGGCCGCATGCCGCACGCCCTGCAACTGTCGATGCTCGCGCTCTACTTCGGCGCCATCGTGCTGCTGGTCGCACTGATGATCGCTCTGTCCGCGGTCCTGGGCGAGCGCCACGCCACACCGGCCACCCTGCAGCCGTTCGAGTCGGGAATGATCCCGGTCGGCAGCGCGCGCGTGCGCTTCCCCTCGCAGTTCTACCTGGTGGCGATGTTCTTCGTCGTGTTCGATCTGGAAGCGGTGTTCATTTATGCATGGGCGGTGGCCGCGCGCGAGGTCGGCTGGGCCGGCTACATCGAGGTGCTGGTGTTCATTGCCGTGCTGGTCGCGGCCCTGATCTACCTGTGGGGCGCCGGCGCGCTCGATTGGGCACCGCGGCGCAGCCGTCGCCGGGACGCCGCGCGCCGCCTGTCGGACCGAGGGAGGGAGGACTGACCATGCGCTGGTCCATCACGCGCCTTTCCGGCACCGGCCATGAGACCTCGGCGACCTTGCGCCCGCAGTCAGCCGCGGGGGCACCGCAGTCCGGGCCGGCCGCAGCGGCAGCCGCAGCGCCGGCCGCCGGGCCGGCGACGGGCTCGTTCACCGAGGCGGTGCGGCGCAATCTGATCCTCACCAGGCTCGAGGACATGGTGGCCTGGGGCCGCAAATATTCGCTCTGGCCGTTCAACTTCGGGCTGTCGTGCTGCTACGTCGAGATGGCCACCGCCTTCACCAGCAAGTACGACATTGCGCGCTTCGGCGCCGAGGTGTTGCGGGCGACGCCGCGCGAGTCGGACCTGATCGTCATCTCCGGCACCGTGTTCATCAAGATGGCGCCGGTGGTGAAGTGGCTGTACGAGCAGATGCTCGAACCGCGCTGGGTCATCTCGATGGGCTCGTGCGCCAATTCCGGCGGCATGTACGACATCTACAGCGTGGTGCAGGGCGTGGATACCTTCCTGCCGGTGGACGTGTACGTGCCGGGTTGTCCGCCGCGGCCCGACGCGCTGCTCGAGGGGCTGATACTGCTACAGCAGGCGGTGGGCAGCGAGCGCCGTCCGCTGAGCTGGGTGGTCGGCCCGCAGGGGGTCGAGCGCGCGCCCAAGCCGAGCCTGCGCGACGCAAAGCACGCGCAACGCGCGCAGCAGACGCAGCTGCGATCCCCGGACACGGTGTGAGCGCCGGCATGAGCGCACTGGCCGAGCCGGCCGTGCTCGAGTTCGCCCCCCCGATCGTGCGCGCGATCGCCCAGCGCTTCGGCGAGCATGCGGCCAGCTGGCAGCCGACGCGCGACGGCATCCCCACGGTGTGGACCGATGTGGCGCACCTGCAGCCGCTGCTGCGCTATGCCAGGCAGGACGCACCGGCCTCGTACCGCATGCTGTGGGATCTGACCGCGATCGACGAGCGCACGCGCGTGCACCGCGAGCATCAGCCGCCCAGCGAATTCACCGTGGTCTACCACCTGATGTCGTTCGAGCACAACGAGGATCTGCGCATCAAGGTCGCGCTGCGCGGCAGCTCGCCAAGCCTGCCGAGCATCAGCTGCCTGTGGCCGAATGCGAACTGGTACGAGCGCGAGGTCTGGGACCTGTTCGGCATCCGCTTCGATGGCCACCCGGACCTGCGCCGCATCCTGCTGCCGCCGACCTGGCAGGGTCATCCGCTGCGCAAGGACGCGCCGGCGCGCGCCACCGAGCACGAGCCCTACTCGCTCGACGAGCAGCACGAGCGCGCCGAGCTCGAGGCGATGCGCTTTCACCCCGAGCAATGGGGCATGAAACGCCACAGCGGGGAGACCGAGTTCCTGTTCCTGAACCTCGGACCCAACCATCCAAGCGTGCACGGCGTGTTCCGCATCGTGCTGCAGCTCAAGGACGAGGAGATCATCGACGCGGTGCCGGACATCGGCTTCCATCACCGCGGCGCCGAGAAGATGGGCGAGCGCCAGTCCTGGCACACCTATATTCCGTACACCGACCGCATCGATTACCTCGGCGGGGTGATGAACAACTTTCCCTACGTGCTGGCGGTCGAACGGCTCGCCGGCATCCAGGTGCCCGAGCGCGCCCAGGTCATCCGCATCATGCTGGCGGAGCTGTTCCGCATCGCCAGCCACCTGGTGTTCTACGGCACGATGAGCCAGGACCTCGGCCAGCTCTCCCCGGTGTTCTACATGTTCACCGACCGCGAGCGGGTGTTCGAGATCATGGAGGCGATCTGCGGCTTTCGCATGCACCCGGCCTGGTTCCGCATCGGCGGGGTCGCCGCCGATCTGCCGCAGGGCTGGGACCGCATGGTGCGCGAGTTCCTCGAATACCTGCCGCCCCGCCTGGACGAATACGACCGCATGGTGATGAAGAACCGCCTGTTCAAGGCGCGCACCGTCGGCATCGGCGAGTATGACGTCGAGACGGCGCTCGACTGGGGCGTGACCGGACCGGGGCTGCGCGCCTGCGGGTTGCCGTGGGACTACCGCAAGCAGCGGCCCTACGGCGGCTACGAGCAGTTCGAGTTCGACGTGCCGACCGGCACGCGCGGGGACTGCTATGACCGCGTTGCGGTGCGCATCGAGGAGATGCGCCAGAGCCTGCGCATCGTGCGCCAGTGCCTGCAGAACATGCCCTCCGGTCCCTACAAGGCGCGCCATCCAAATACCACCCCGCCGATCAAGGACCACACGATGCACGACATCGAGACCCTGATCACTCATTTCCTCAACGTCAGCTGGGGACCGGTGATCCCGCCGGGCGAGGCCTGCGTGAGCGTGGAGGCGACCAAGGGCATCAACGGCTACTACCTGATCAGCGACGGCGACACGATGTCGTACCGCACGCGCATCCGCACCCCCTCGTTCCCGCACCTGCAGATGATCCCGGCGATCAGCCGCGGCCACCTGCTCGCCGATCTGATCGCGATCGTCGGCAGCATCGACTTCGTGATGGCCGATGTCGACCGCTGAGGACAGAGCGCCGCTGGCGCCGCAGCTCACGCAGGCGGTGGATGAGCTGGTGCGCCGCTACGAGGACCGGCGCGCGGCCTGCATCGAGGCGCTCAAGCTGGTGCAGCGGCACTACCGCTGGGTCAGCGATGCGCACCTGCACGCGCTCGCGCGCCTGCTCGACATGTCGGCCGGCGAGCTCGACGCGGTCGCGACCTACTACAACCTGGTCTATCGCCGCCCCGTGGGCCGGCACGTGATCCTGCTGTGCGACAGCGTGTCGTGCTGGCTGCTGGGCCATGAGGCGCTGTGCGAGCGGCTCGAGCGTCGCCTGGGCGTGCGTCCAGGCCAGACCAGCGCGGACGATCGCTTCACGCTGTTGCCGATCGTGTGCCTGGGACACTGCGATCATGCGCCGGCGCTGATGATCGATGACGACCTGCACGGCGATGTGGCGCCGGCGGACCTGGACCGGCTGCTCGACGCCTACCCCTAAAGGACCCACGGAGATGCGCCGATGCCACCAGCGCCCGAACGTCCCCTGACGCGCAACATCCGCCCCGGCGCGCCGCCGCTCGACCTGGCCGGCTACGAGCGCGCCGGCGGCTACCAGGCCGTGCGCAAGGCGCTGCGGGATCTCTCGCCGCACGAGGTCATGCAGGAAGTGAGCGATTCGACGCTGCGCGGCCGCGGCGGCGCGGGCTTTCCTACCGGCAAGAAATGGAGCTTCGTGCCGCAGGGCGCGCAGGCACCGCCGCAGAAGTATCTGGTCGTCAACGCGGACGAGATGGAGCCCGGCACGTTCAAGGACCGGCTGCTGCTGGAAGGCGATCCGCACCAGATGATCGAAGGTGTAATCGTCAGCGCCTATGCGATCGGCGCGCAGACTGCCTATATCTTCCTGCGCGGTGAATACCTGCTGGCGGCCGAGCGGCTCGGGCGCGCCGCACAGGAGGCGCAGGCCCATGGCTATCTGGGCGAGCACATCCTCGGCTCCTCGTTCAGCTTGACGTTGCACCTGCACTCCAGCGCCGGCCGCTATATGTGCGGGGAGGAGACCGCGCTGCTGACCGCGCTCGAGGGCCGGCGCGCCCTGCCGCGCGCCAAACCGCCGTTTCCGCAGGTCGCCGGCGCGTGGGGGCGCCCCAGCGTGGTCAACAACGTCGAGACCCTGTGCAACGTGCCGCACATCATCAACCACGGCGCCGCCTGGTTTCGCGGTCTGGCGCGTGGCCGGGACGGCGGCACCAAGATCTATGGCGCCAGCGGCCACGTGCAGCGGCCCGGGGCCTGGGAGCTGCCGATGGGCACGCCGCTGCGGGAGCTGCTCGAGGAGCACGCCGGCGGCATGCGCGCGGGCCGCGCGCTGCGCGCGCTGCTGCCCGGCGGCGCCTCGACCTCCTTCCTGACCGCCGAGCACCTGGACGTGGCGATGGATTTCACCTCGGTGGAAATGGCCGGCAGCCGCCTGGGCACCGGCACCCTGATCGTCGCCGACGACCAGACCTGTCCGGTCGCGCTGCTGCGCAACCTCGAGCACTTCTTCGCGCAGGAATCGTGCGGTTGGTGCACGCCCTGCCGCGACGGACTGCCGTGGACGGAGCGGCTGCTCGAGGCGATCGAGGATGGCGAGGGTGAGGAGCGGGACCTGGAGATTCTAGCGATGCACACGCGCCTGCTCGGTCCCGGCAAGACCTTCTGCGCGCACGCCCCCGGGGCGATGGCACCGCTGGAGAGCGGACTGAAGCTGTTCCGCGCGGACTTTGAGCGCCACATCCGCGAGCGGCATTGCCCGTGGAAGGCAGCGCACTGATGGCGACGATCCATGTGGACGGCACAGCCTACCCGGTCGATCCCGGCGACCACCTGCTACATGCCTGCCTGTCGCACGGACTGGACCTGCCCTACTTCTGCTGGCATCCGGCGCTCGGCTCGGTCGGCGCCTGCCGGCAGTGCGCCGTCACGCAGTTCCATGACGAGCACGACACCCACGGCCGCCTGGTGATGGCCTGCATGACCGCGGCCACCGACGGCACGCGCATCTCGATCGCCGACCCGCAGGCCGTGGAGTTTCGCGCCAGCGTGATCGAGTGGCTGATGACCAATCATCCGCACGACTGCCCGGTGTGCGAGGAAGGCGGCGAGTGCCACCTGCAGGACATGACGCTGATGAGCGGCCACGTGTACCGCCGCTATCGCTTCCGCAAGCGCACGCATCGCAACCAGTACCTGGGCCCGTTCGTCAAGCACGAGATGAACCGCTGCATCGCCTGCTACCGCTGCGTGCGCTTCTATCGCGAGTATGCCGGCGGGCGCGACCTGGACGTGTTCGGCGCGCACAACCACGTCTATTTCGGCCGCCAGGCCGACGGCGTGCTCGAGAGCGAATTCAGCGGCAATCTGGTGGAGGTCTGTCCGACCGGAGTGTTCACCGACAAGACGTTGTCGGCGGTGTACACACGCAAATGGGACCTGCACAGCGCGCCCTCGGTGTGTGTGCACTGCGGCCTGGGCTGCAACACCTTTCCCAATGCCCGTTATGGCGAGCTGCGCCGCGTGATCAACCGCTATCACCACGAGCTCAACGGCTACTTCCTGTGCGACCGCGGCCGCTACGGTCACGCCTTCGTCAGCCAGCCGTCCCGGATCCGCGGCCCGCTGCAGGCACACGGCGACGGCGACCGCGGCAACGGCAATAGCGACGGTAGCAGCGATCTGCGACCGATCGACCGCTCGCACGCCCTCGAACAGCTGACGGCGATGCTGCGCGAGCGCGGTGCCGGCGGCGTGCTCATCGGCATCGGCTCGCCGCGCGCCTCGCTCGAGGCCAACTTCGCGCTACGCGCGCTGGTCGGGCCCGAGCACTTTTCTCAGGGAATCGCCGACGCCGAGCACCGCCTGCTCGCCGCGGTGCTCGAGCTGCTGCAACGCGCCCCCGCGCCGGTCGCGACGCTGCGCGAGGCCGAGGCGGCCGACGCCGCACTGGTGCTGGGCGAGAACCTGCCCGATACGGCGCCGCGGCTGGCGCTGGCGCTACGCCAGATGGTGCGCCACGCCTCATTTGCGCTCGCGGCGCACGAGCAGGTACCGGCATGGCAGGACGCGGCGGTGCGCGACCTCGGCCGCGATACGAGAAGCCCGCTGTTCATCGCCAGCCCCGACGCGACCCGCCTCGACGACGTCGCCACGCCGCTGCGCGCCGCGCCGCCCGACATCGTGCGGCTCTCGCTCGCCGTGCTGCACGCGCTCGACGCCGCCGCGCCCGCGGTGCCGGATCTACCCGAGGACCAGCAGGCACTGGCCGGGCGCATCGCACAGGCGCTGCAGCGTGCGCAGCGGCCGCTGATCATCGCCGGCACCGGGGCCGGCAGCGAGGCACTGCTGCGCACCGCCGCCGCGATCGCGGGCGCGCTCGTGCGCAGCGGACGCGCTGCACGCATGCTGCTGACGGTGCCCGAGTGCAACAGCCTGGGGCTTGCGCTGCTGGGAGGCGCCCCGCTGTCCGCGGCGCTGGCGGCGGCCGCCGCGGGCGCGAGCGCCGGACAGGCCGCGACGCTGCTGGTGCTCGAGAACGATCTGTATCGCCGTGCCGATCGCGCCAGCGTCGACGCAGCGCTGCAGGGCGCGCGTCATGTGGTGGTGCTCGACCATACCCTGCATGCGACCGCACGCCGCGCCCAGCTGGTGCTGCCCGCGGCCACCTTCGCGGAAAGTAGCGGCACGCTGATCAACTGCGAGGGGCGCGCGCAGCGCTTCTTTCAGCTGCTGTTCCCCCAGGACGAGGTGGCGGCGAGCTGGCGCTGGCTGAATGAGGCCGCGTGCGCGTGCGACCCGACCGCGGCGCGCTGGGACGGGCTCGATCAGGTAATCGCCGCGCTCACCGCCGAGTTGCCCGCGCTGTCCGCGGTGCGCGCCGCCGCCCCCGGGGCGCAGCTGCGAGTGGACGGCAGCCGCATCGCCAGCGCGCCACATCGCGAGAGCGGCCGCACCGCGATGTACGCGGACCGCACCGTGCACGAGCCGCCGCCGCCGGCCAATGCCGATGCGCCCTACACCGGCTCGATGGAGGGCTACTACGGCCCGATGCCCGCGGCGCTGTATCCGTTTTTCTGGACCCCGGCCTGGAACTCCGAGCAGGGGCTGAACAAATTCCAGCAGGAGGTCGGCGGTCCGCTGCGCGGCGGACCCGCCGGCGCACATGTGATCCAGGCCGGCGGCGAGTCGCCTGGCGGCGCCGCACCGGCGGTGCCAGCGGCGGTGCCAGCGGCGATGCCAGCGGCATTCGCGCCGCGCGCGGGCGCATGGCTGCTGATCCCGCAGCACCGCGTGTTCGGCAGCGATGAGCTGTCGGCACGGGCACCAGCCGTGGCCGAGCGCATCACGGCCCCGACGCTCGGCCTCAATCCCGAAGACGCGGCGCTGCTGGGCGTGGGCGACGGCGACCCGGTCGAGATCGCGATCGAAGAGCCGCCGCGACCCGGCCCACCGCACCGCCTGGCGGCCGAGCTGCGCCCGGCACTCGCGCGCGGGGTCGCGGCGCTGAGCGTGGGACTGCCGGATCAGCCGTGGGTATCGCTGCCGGCGTGGGCCCGGCTCACACGGGCGCGCGCATGAGCCCGCTCGCCGCCGGCCTGGCCAATGTGTTCGGCATCCTGGTGGTGCTGCTCGGGGCGTCCGCGATGCTGACCTGGGTCGAGCGGCGCCTGCTCGGCGTCTGGCAGGACCGTTACGGCCCGAACCGTGCGGGTCCGGCCGGCGTGCTGCAGGTGCTCGCCGACATGCTCAAGATCCTCTTCAAACAGGACTGGGTGCCGCCGTTCGCCGACCGCGCCGTGTTCGTGATCGCCCCCGCGCTGGTGATGATCACGGTCTTCCTGGCCTTCGCGGTGGTGCCGGTGACCGCCGCGATCGGCGTCGCCGGGCACCTGAACATCGGGCTGCTGTTCTTTCTCGCGATGAGCTCGCTGACGGTCTACAGCGTGGTGCTGGCCGGCTGGGCTTCCAACAACAAGTACTCGCTGCTGGGCGGCATGCGCGCGGCCGCGCAGATGCTCGGCTACGAGGTATTCATGGGCCTGAGCCTGGTGGGGGTGGTGATACTGGCCGGCTCCTTCGACCTGTCCGCGATCGTGCGCGCGCAGCGCGGGCTGTGGTTCATCGTGCCGCAGTTCCTCGGCTTCGTCGTGTTCCTGATCGCCGGCGTCGCCGAGACTCACCGGCTGCCGTTCGACCTGCCCGAGGGAGAGAACGAGCTGGGCGCCGGCTATCACACCGAGTACTCGAGCATGAAGTTCGGGCTGTTCTTCATCGGCGAGTACGCCGGCATCGTGCTGGTGTCGGCACTGATCACCACGCTGTTCCTCGGCGGCTGGCAGGGACCGCTGCTGCCGCCGATCCTGTGGTTCCTGGTCAAGACCGGCTGTTTCATCGCCCTGTTCGTCCTGCTGCGCGCAGCGCTGCCGCGGCCGCGCTATGACCAGCTGATGGCCTATGGCTGGAAACTGATGCTGCCGCTGGCGCTGCTGAACCTCGCGGTCACCGGCGCGGTGGTGCTGGCGCTGCAACCCGGCAGAACGTGAGATTCGAGGAGCCCCGCAATGTTCAGTGCGCTTCGAACCCTGTGGCTGACCTTCCTGCACCTGTTCCACCGGCGCGAGACGGTGCGCTATCCGGAACAAAAGCCCTATCTGGCGCCGCGCTATCGCGGCCGCATCATCCTCTCGCGCGACCCCGACGGGCAGGAGCGCTGCGTGTCCTGCTACCTATGCGCGGCCGTCTGTCCGGTCGACTGCATCTCGCTGCAGAAGACCGAGGAGCAAGGCCGCTGGTACCCCGAGTTCTTCCGCATCAATTTCTCACGCTGCATCTTCTGCGGCCTGTGTGAGGAGGCCTGCCCCACCTACGCGATCCAGCTCACGCCGGATTTCGAGATGAGCGAGTACGAGCGTCCCAACCTGGTCTACGAGAAGGAGCACCTGTTGATCAGCGGTACCGGCAAGTACCCCGACTACAGCTTCTACCGGGTCTGCGGCGTGGCCATCCCCGGCAAGGACAAGGGGCAGGCCCAGCGCGAGGAGCCGCCGGTGGACGTGCGGACGCTGCTGCCATGAGCGGGACGCCCCAATGACCGGAGCGCCGCGATGACGGGGCTGTTCTACCTGGCGGCCGCGGTCGCCGTCATCGCCACCGCGCTGGTGGTGACGCGCGCCAACGCGGTGCACGCGCTGCTGTACCTGATCGTGTCGCTGCTGGCGGTCGCGGTGGTGTTCTACGCGCTCGGGGCGCCGTTCGCCGCGGCGCTCGAGGTCATCATCTACGCCGGGGCGATCATGGTGCTGTTCGTATTCGTGGTGATGATGCTCAACCTCGGCCCCGAGGCGGCGGGACAGGAACGGCGCTGGATGAGCCCGGGCATCTGGGTGGGGCCCGCGCTGCTGTCGGCCGTGCTGATCGGCGAGCTGCTGTACCTGCTGGTGTCCGGCGCCCTCGGCGCGCCGAACCATGCCGCGGCCGCCATCCCCGGCGGCGCGATGCGGGCCGCGATCGAGCCCCGGCAGGTCGGCATGCTGCTGTTCGGCCCATACCTGCTGGCCGTGGAGCTGGGCTCGATGTTGCTGCTGGCCGGCCTCGTGGGTGCCTACCACCTCGGGCGCGAACGCGCGGCGGAGCACGGCTGAATGGAGGGCTCAGTGCCATTGGCCCATGCCTGGGTGCTCGCGATCGTGCTGTTCGGGCTCGGGCTCGCCGGCCTGCTGGCGCGGCGCAACCTGGTGTTCATGCTGATGTCGGTCGAGATCATGCTCAACGCCGCCGGGCTGGCGTTCATCACCGCCGGGGCGCGCTGGGGCCAGGCCGACGGCCAGATCATGTTCATCCTGATCCTCACGCTCGCGGCCGCCGAGGTCTCGGTGGGGCTGGCGTTGATCCTGCAGCTGTTCTATCGCAGCGCCTCGGTCGACGCCGACAGCGCCCGCTCGCTGCGAGACTAAAGCATGGCAGCGCTGCTGTGGATCGTGCCCGCCCTGCCGCTGCTCGGCTTCCTGCTGCTGTTCCTCGCGGGCGGCCGCGCCTCGCGCCTCGTCACGGCCATCATCGGTGTGGGTTCGACCGCACTGGCAGCGCTGCTGACGCTGGCGCTGGCGGCGTGGTTCCTGCACGCCGGGCAGCCGATCGTGCGCGCGACACTGTGGCAGTGGATCGGCGTCGGCGGTTTCACCGCGCCGATCGGCTTCGAGCTCGATGCGCTGTCGCTGGTGATGACGCTGGTGATCACCTTCGTCGGCTTCCTGATCCACCTGTACTCCTCGGAGTTCATGCAGCACGACGACGGCTATGGCCGCTTTTTCTGCTACATGAACCTGTTCGTTGCCTCGATGCTGATCCTGGTGCTGGCCGACAACCTGCTGCTGCTGTTCCTGGGTTGGGAGGGCGTGGGCCTGTGCAGCTACCTGCTGATCGGCTTCTGGTATCGCGACGCGGCCAACGGCCGGGCGGCGCGCAAGGCCTTCATCGTCACGCGCGTGGGCGATACCGCTTTCATGATCGGTTTGCTGCTGCTGGCGACGCACCTGGGCACGCTGGACATCGCCGCGCTGATGGAGCGCGCGCAGAGCGCCTGGCCCGCGGGCTCGGCGCTGCCGACGGCCGCGGCCGCGCTGCTGCTCGGCGGCGCGGTGGGCAAGTCGGCGCAGTTGCCGCTGCAGACCTGGCTGCCCGACGCGATGGCCGGCCCCACGCCGGTGTCGGCGCTGATCCATGCCGCCACGATGGTCACGGCCGGGGTATACCTGATCGCGCGCACCCACACGCTGTTCAACCTCGCGCCGAGCGTGCAGTTGGCGCTCACGCTGATCGGCGCGGCCACGCTGCTGCTGGCCGCCTTCAGCGCGCTCGCGCAGCACGATCTCAAGCGCATCCTCGCCTATTCGACCATGAGCCAGATCGGCTACATGTTCCTCGCGCTGGGGGTGGGCGCCTGGACCGCGGCGATCTTCCATTTCATGACGCATGCGTTCTTCAAGGCGCTGCTGTTCCTGGCCGCCGGCGCGGTGATAATGCGCATCGACGACGAACACGACATCTTCCGCATGGGTGGCCTCAAGCGTGAGCTGCCGGTGGCGTTCTGGAGTTTCCTGATCGGTGCGGCCTCGCTCGCGGCGCTGCCGCTGGTGACCGCCGGGTTCTACAGCAAGGACATGATCCTGTGGGGCGCGTGGAACTCCGGGCCGCGCGGACCCATCCTGTGGGGCGCGGGGCTGCTGGGGGCGCTGCTGACGCCGATCTATATCTTCCGCGCGGTGTTCGTGGTGTTCTTTGGTGAGCGACATACCGCGCCGAGCGGCCGCTACGGCGCGCGTATCGTGATCCCGCTGGCGCTGCTGTCGGCGCTGGCGCTCACCGCCGGCTTCGTCGACATGCCGCCCGCGCTCGGCAACGTCACCGCGTTCTCGCGCCTGCTCGACCCGATCCTGCCGGCGCGCCAGGAGGTTCCCACGGCCGCCTCCACCGAGGCTGCGGTGATGGTGATCGCCGCGCTGACCGCGTTGCTCGGGGTGGGGATCGCGTGGTGGATCTACGGCCGCCGTGCCGCCGCCCCTGCGCGGCTGTTCGGCACGCGCCCCGCGCTCGCCCTGCGCCGCTTCTGGCTCTGCGGCTGGGGTTTCGACTGGCTGTACGACTGCCTGCTGGTACGGCCGTTCCTCTGGCTTGCCCGCATCAACCGCGCCGACGGGGTCGATGCGTTCTACGGACTGATCGCCGCCGCGAGCCGCCTGTTCAATCGACTGCTCAGCCGCACCGAGAGCGGGCGGCTGCGCCGCTACGCCGGATGGATAGCGGCCGGCTCGCTCGCGGCCATTGCGATCGCGATGTTCGCATGATGCTCGCATGGCTCATCCTCGTGCCGGTGCTCGGCGCTGTCATCGCCGCCGTCAGCGGCCGCGCCGCGCGCGATGCGCCGCGCTGGATCGCGCTGGCGGCGCTGGCGGTCGAGCTGGCGCTGACCGTGGCGATTGCCGTGACGGCGCCCGGCGGCCGGTGGCTGGCGCACACCCACTGGCGCTGGATCCCGCAGCTCGGCATCAGCTTCCGGCTCGACCTGGACGGCCTGAGCCTGGTGCTGATCCTGCTGGCGATCGGCCTGACGGCACTGGCGGTCGCGGCCTCGTGGCGCGAGATCGGCGAGCGCGTCGGCGCGTTTCATTCCAACCTGCTGTTCACGCTCGCCGGCATCGTCGGGGTGTTCCTGGCGCTCGACCTGTTCCTGTTCTTCTTCTTCTGGGAGCTGATGCTGGTACCGATGTACTTCATCATCGCGCTGTGGGGGCATGAGCGGCGCGTGTATGCGGCCATCAAGTTCTTCATCTTCACGCAGGGCAGCGGCCTGGTCATGCTGGTGGCGATTCTGGCGCTGGCGCTGGCGCACCGCCGCGCCACCGGCGTGCTCACATTCGACTACTTCGCGCTGCAGGGCACGGCGCTATCCCCGCGGATCGCGTTCTGGATCATGCTCGGCTTCTTCTTCGCGTTCGCGGTCAAGCTGCCGGCGGTGCCGCTGCACAGCTGGCTGCCGGACGCGCACACCGAGGCGCCGACCGCCGGCAGCGTGCTGCTGGCCGGGGTGCTGCTGAAGACCGGCGCCTACGGGCTGTTGCGCTTCGTCGTGCCGCTGTTTCCGCAGGCCGCGCATGCGTTCGCGCCGATCGCGATGCTGCTCGGTGCGATCAGCGTGCTGTACGGAGCGCTGCTGGCATTCGCTCAGCGCGACATGAAACGTCTGGTGGCCTACTCGAGCATCAGCCACATGGGCTTCGTGCTGCTGGGAGTGTTCGCCTGGACGGCGCTGTCGCTGCAGGGGGTCGTGGTCGAGATGGTCGCGCACGGCATCAGCACCGGTGCGCTGTTCATCGTGGTCGGCATGCTGCAGGAGCGGCTGCACACGCGCGATCTGGCGCGCATGGGCGGCCTCGCCGCCGAGCTGCCGCGCCTCTCTGCACTGGCGATGCTGTTCGCGATCGCCTCGCTCGGGTTGCCGGGACTGGGTAACTTCATCGGCGAGTTCCTGATCCTGCTCGGCAGCTTCACTGTCAACCGCTCGCTCACGATCGTCGCCTCCGTCGGGCTGGTGGCGGCGGTCATCTATGCGCTGGCGCTCGTCCAGCGCGCGCTGCACGGACAGCCACACGCACTTCGACCGGCGGGGGCGCCGCTGCTCGATCTGGGGGCACGCGAGACCACCGTGCTGGCGGTGCTGACGGCGGCGATCGTCTGGCTGGGCGTGTATCCCCGGCCGCTGTTCGATGCCGCCGCGGGCGGCCTGGACCATCTGCAGCAGGGCGCGCCGCTCATCGCAGTCGCATCGCCGGCGCCCACCCCGGCCCCGAACTCAACGCCAACGCCGGCGCCGACGCTGGCACTGACGCTGGCACTGACGCGTGCAGAGCGTCCGCGATGAGCCGCGTCGATCTGCTCGCGCTGCTGCCCTACCTGGTGCTCGGCGCCGCCGCGGTGCTGGAGCTGCTGGTGATCGCCTGGCGGCGCCACCATGGTGCCAGCGCCTGGATCTGCGCGCTGGGGCTGATGCTGGCATTCGCGGCGCTGTTCGTGGCCGCGCCGCACACGCCGCGCGCGGTGACGCCGCTGCTGCTGATCGACGGCTATGCGCTGTTCTATACCGGCCTGGTGCTGCTGGCCGCGCTGGTGGTGGCGCTGCTGTCCCACGGCTATCTGCGCGAGCAGCGCGCTCAGCCGCGCGAGGAGTACTACGTGCTGCTGCTGCTGGCGACGCTCGGCGCCGCGGTGCTGGTCGCGAGTGATCACTTCGCCTCGTTCTTTCTCGGGCTGGAGACACTGAGCATCTCGCTGCTGGGGCTGATCGGTTACCCGCGCGCCATCGCCCAGCCGGCCGAGGCCAGCATCAAGTACCTGATCCTGTCAGGACTGTCCTCCGCGCTGCTGTTGTTCGGCATCGCGCTGGTCTACAACGAGCTCGGGACGCTGTCGTTCGCCGCGCTGGCCCCAGGGGCGCTGGGCGTGGGCGGCCCCGGCGCGGGACCGCGCGATTTCACGTCGCTGGCCGGGGTCGCGCTGATCCTGGTCGGCGTCGGCTTCAAGCTCTCGGTGGTGCCATTCCATCTGTGGGCGCCGGACATCTACCAGGGCGCGCCCGCGCCGGTGAGTGGCTTCGTCGCCGTGGTATCCAAGTGCGCGGTGGTCGCATTGCTGCTGCGCTACTTTCTCGCCGCTCGCGCTTTCGACGCCGCCACGCTTACGCTGCTGATCAGCGTCATCGCGGTGCTGTCGATCCTGGCCGGCAATCTGCTGGCGCTGCTGCAGGATAACGTCAAGCGGCTGCTGGCCTACTCGTCGATCGCGCACCTGGGCTATGTACTGGTCGCCTTCCTGGCCGGCGGCGCACTCGCGGTCGAGGCGGTGAGCGCCTACCTGGTCGCCTACGCGATCACCACGCTCGGCGCCTTTGGGGTCGTGGGACTGCTGTCGCGGCCCGGACAGGGACGCGACGCCGACTCGATCGGCGACTACCAGGGATTGTTCTGGACGCGTCCGGCGCTCGCCGCGGTGCTGACGGTGATGCTGCTGTCGCTGGCCGGCATTCCGCTGACACTCGGCTTCATTGCCAAGTTCTATGCGGTGACCGCCGGCGTCGGCGCACACCTGACCGCGCCGGTCACCGCGCTGGTGGTCGGCAGCATCATCGGGCTCTATTACTACCTGCGGCTCATCGTGGCACTGATCCGGCCCGCGCCGGCCGCGCCGGTCGTCGCATCGGGCGCACCAGCCGAGGTGCCCTCAGGACCACGCGCGCGCGCCTGCACGGGGACACTGGGCGGCACGGTGATGGCGGTGCTGCTGCTCGCACTGGTGGTGCTCGGAGTCTATCCGTCGCCGCTGGTGAGCCTGATCCGGCACACCGCCGGCACGCTCACGGCGGCGGCCGATTCGCTCGCAGCGCGTGGACCGCGATAGGACGGCCCCGAATCGACGGCGTACGCGAAAAGGCATGACGGACACCCGCGCCTGCAGCGCATGCAGGCCTGGGCCGGGCAGTCGGCGGCGCAGGCACGGGCGCAGCCGGCCACGATCCTGGTGGGCGAGCTGTGGGACGGGGCGCAGCGGTTGCTCGCCTGAGAGCGCGGTGCGCGGATTGACAATCCGGCGGCCAGCGCCACACTGGCCGGGACACGCACCGCCTAGCCGGCGATGAATGCGGTCATAACGATAATAGATCGCAAGGGAGCCATTCATGACATTTGCAGACTCGCATACCCAGGACGGACTGCAGCCAACGTATTGGCCACAGCGCCCGCGTCGCCATCTGCCGCTGGTGCGGCGTGGACTGACGCTGCTGGCGCTGTCGGCGCTCACGGGCGGCGCTGCCCTGGCCGCCGTGCCGCCGGATATCGAAGCGGCATTGATCAAGATCGGCCCGATCGTCGATCCGCCGTGCACCGCCAAGCTGTACCGGCCGCTGATGCCCGCCAACGACATCGGCAGCGGCGTGGCACAGCCCTACCAGGGCATCACCGTGGCGCGCAACCAGTCGTTCGGACCGGATCCGCTCGACGTGGTCGATGTGTTCAGCGCCGAGCACGGTCCGGCCGCGCGCACGGTGCTGATCTTCGTGCCCGGCGGCGCCGGCGACAAGACCGAGATCCAGGACCGCGAAGCCAACGCGTTCTACGACAACATCGGCCGCTGGGCCACGCAGCACGGCATGGTGGGCGTGCTGATGCAGCGCAAAGCGAGCCCGACCTGGGATGGCGGGGCCAAGGACATCTCGGCGATGCTGCAGTGGGTCGAGGCGCACATCGGGCAATATCACGGCAATCCCGACCGCATGTTCATCTGGGCGCACTCGGCGGGCAATGTGCCGCTGGGCACCTACATCGGCCGGCCCGAGCTGTACGGCCCGAAGGGCGTGGGGGTGAAGGGTGTGATCTTCATGTCGGGCGCGGCATTCGACATTGCGCCGGTGAAGATGCCGCCGATGGATATGCGTGCCATGGGCGCGATCATGGCCACGACCGGCAAGCAATGCGGCATGACTCCTGGCATGTCCGCGGCGATGAGTACCGCCGGCGCTTTGCCGGGCGTAGCCCCGGGCGGCCCCGGAGGCCCGCCGGCGGCGGGGCCGGGCATGGCAGGCTTCCCGCGCCCGCCGGATGCGGCTACGCAGCTGGCCCGCTCCAGCCTGCCGGAGCTCGAGCACACCTCGGTGCGGATCATGCTGGCGAACGGACAGATGGATATCGGCGTCGATCACTCGCCCGACGCGCATGGGCTCACCACCTTCAATAAGGCGCTGGACCAGGCACTGTGCGCGGCGGGTCGCTCTCATTGCCCGACGCTGCTGGTCGCCAAGGGCCACAGTCACATGTCGATGGTGTTTTCGATCGACTCGCCGGATACGACGGTCTCCGGCCCGGTGCTGGCGTTCATCCACGGCACACGGTAGCGCGTAACGCTCGATCGCAACCAGCCGGCCGGTGCCCGCATGGGCGGCACCGGCCGGCTGCGAGCCTCACCTGCCGCTGTCGGTCACCGCGTGCAGCGTCCGGACGGCATTGCCGGCATCCGCCTCGACCAGCTCCGGGTCCGCCTCGAGCAGCTCCGGCGCCTGCAATCCCCGCGGCAGCACCTCGATCGGCTCGAGCGCGACGATCTCGGTATCCTCGGGCGCGGCCTTCAGGTCGCGGAAGCGCCGGGCGGAGACCAGCACCCGTGACTCCAACGTGACGACCGATCTGTTGTAGGCATCGGCGGCCCTGCCCAGCCGCTCGCCGACCTCGCCCCAGTGCCGCGCCAGCACGCCGATGCGTGCGAACAGCTCCTTGCCCAGGTCGGCGACCTGCTGGGCGTTGGCGGCGAGCGCCTCCTGGCGCCACCCGTAAGCCACCGCACGCAGCAGCGCGATCAGCGTCGTGGGCGTGGCCGGAATCACCTTCTCGTTGACGCCGAACTCGATCAGGCCGGGGTCCTGCTGCAGCGCTGCGCTGAAGAACATCTCCCCGGGCAGGAACATCACCACGAACTCCGGCGACGGGGTGAACTGCTCGCTGTAGCCCTTGCGGCCCAGCGCCACCATGTGATCGCGGACCTGGCGTGCATGATCGGCGAGGCGGCTCTCGCGCACCGCGTCGTCGGGCGCTTCCGCGGCGTCCAGGTAGGCGGCCACCGGCGCCTTGGCATCCACGACGATCTGCTTGCCGCCGGGCAGTCTGACCACCATGTCCGGCCGCAGCGCGCCGTTCTCGGTGGTGCGGCTGGGCTGCTCGAGAAAATCGCAATGCTCGAGCATCCCCGCCATCTCTACCACGCGATGCAGCTGCATCTCGCCCCACCGCCCGCGCACGCTGGGCTGGCGCAGTGCCTTGACCAGGCTGGCGGTCTCGCTGCGCAGCATCGGTATCTGCGTCTCGACTAGGCCGCGCAGCTGGTCGCTCAGGGCCGAATAGGCGGCGATGCGGCTGCGCTCGATCGCCCCGAGGGTGCCGTCGACCTTCTGCAGCGATTCACGCAGCGGCTGCACCATCGCGTCCACCGCCTGCTGCCGCGCGGCCAGATCGCCGCGGGCGCCCTCCTGGAATTTCTCCAGCGTGGCGGTGGCCAGATCGATGAAGCTGTGATTGTTCTGCGCCAGCGCCTCGGCCGACAGCGCCTTGAACGCCTTGGCAAACGTAGCCTCGGCGTTCGAGAGCAGCTGCAGCTTCTCCTGCGCGAGCCTGCGCTCGTTGCTCAGCAGCGTCTCGAGCTCGGCGATGCGGCCGCGCTGGCTCTGCAGCGCCTCGGCGCTGCTGTCCAGTTTCCCCTCCAGCACCGGCACGCGCGCCGCGGCGCTCTGCGCCTCGATGCGCCGCTCCGACTCGCGCCGCAGCCCTCTACCGGCCAGCAACCACGCCGCCAGCGCCCCCACGAACACACCGGCCAGCGCGGCGGCCACGCCGATGACGATGAAGCTCAGGCCGATGGTGCTGCCGGTCACGGCTCGCTGCTCACGCCGGACCCGGGCCGCCGACCAGGCGGTCCCAATATTGTTCGAGCCGCCTGCGCATCGCGGCGTCGGGAAGGCGCCCGTGGCCGGCCTGCTGGTCGTCCTCGACGTGACTGACGCGGGTGCCGCCCGGAATCGTGCAGGTCACGGCCGGATGCGAGACCACGTACTTGAGCATCAGCTGCGCCCAGTCGCGCGCGCCGATCTCGGCCGCGAACGGCGGCAGCGGCTGATCGCGCACCGCGGCCAGGTTGGGACCGCCCCTGCCACCCAGCGGCACGTCGGCGATCACGGCCATGCGCCGCGCCTGCGCCAGCGGCAGGATGGTCCTGGCCGCATCCCGATCGCCGATCGAGTAGTCGACCTCGATGAAGTCGACCGGATACTCTCGCATCAGCTGCGCCATGCGTTCGTGCTGCGGCGGATAGGACGTGGTCATGCCGGTGTAGCGGATCCTGCCGGCCTGTTTCCACTTCATCAGCAGCGGCCAGAGTGTCTCCACCCCCTCCAGATTGTGAACCTGCAGCAGATCCACGTGATCGGTGCGCAGCCGCTCGAGCGAGCGGTTGAAGCTGTCCTCGCCGACCAGCTTGGTCGATAGGAACACCTGGTTACGGATACCCAGCTCGGCGACGATCTGGCCGATGATCTGCTCACTGCGCCCATAGGAGGCGGCCGTATCGATTACCGAGCCGCCCAGCTCGACCATGCGATCAAGCACGGCGCGCAGGTTGGCGAGCTCACTCTCGCGGAAAGCATTGGTGCCGATGCCGATCACCGGCAGCCGTTGTCCGCTGCTCGGGATCGGCTTGGTGATCGGCGCTGCAGCGCCCTGCGCGAATAGCTCCGGTGCCGATAGTGCCCCGGCGCCGGCGAGTCCCATCGCAAGCATCTGCCGGCGGGTGCAGCACGGATTTGTGACGGTGGTCATGCGCTTACCCCGGCGATCCAACCGATCTAACTTCGTGTCACGAACCGCGATATCATAGGCGCAAATTGACCCTTCGGTGCCGGCTCTACGGTGCTTCGGCTCCGGGAAGGATCGGTCTGCCAGTGGGGGCGTCGCGTCATAAGGTAAAGGGTGAGGATTCAATAATGAGAGCCATGCTGACTGTTTCCCTGTTGATTGCCCTCGCGGCCGGCCCCGCATTCGCCGATTGCACGCCCCCGGACGACACCGTCCAGATCCCGGACGGTGCCACCGCCACCCGCGACCAGATGATTGCGGCGCAGCGAGCAGTCAAGGCGTATGACACGGCAGTCAAGTCCTATGGCGATTGCCTGCAGCAGGAAGAGAACGCCAAGGTGGCGGCAGGCGCCGACAAGGGCAAGCTGAATGCGCAGTACGCCAAACTCAACAACGACCAAGTCGACAAGCTGACCAAGGTCGCGGCCAAGTTCAACGACGAGTTGCACGCCTACCAGGCCAAGCATTCGGGTTGATCTGACACCTGGTTTGCCGCCCCGGCCGCCCACCGCGTAGTCGCCGGCGGCGGCCCGATCGGGGCGCGTACGCCACCGCGAGAGACTATAATCGCGGCAAGTTGAGCACTCGGCCACCCTGCAGGACGGTCCGGCGGCACCACTCGATCCGGGGCGCAGTCGTGGCGGCCGCGGTCGTGGCGGGCGCACTCATGGTGTACTGCGCCGGCTCGGCGGCCGCGCCGGGCTCGACGTCGATCTCCCCGCTGCCGGGGCCGGCTCCCGACCGCGAGCCCCTCGAACCGATCATCGTCTCGGCGCCCGAGCCCCGCTTCGTGGCGCCGACGCGGCGCGACCGTATTGGGCGCATCTGGGCGCCGGTCATGATCAACGGCCGCGGCCCGTTCCGGCTGGTGCTCGATTCCGGCGCCAGCTCCTCGGGCATCACGCTGCCGATCGCGAAGATGCTGGGATTACGGATGGATGCCTCACGTCGGGTGTTGCTGCGTGGTGTGGTCGGCTTGGCCAGCGTGCCGCTGGTGCGGGTCGACAGCTTCAGCGCCGGGGATCTGTCGTTCGGCACCCGGGATCTTCCGATCGTGACCGATGCACTCGGAGGCGCCGACGGCATCCTCGGCACGGACGGGATGTCCGGACGCCGTATCCTGATCGACTTCCATCACGATCGGATCACCATCGCGCGCTCGCATGGTCAGCCGGCGCCCCCTGACTACGTGACGATTCCGTTCCACCTGCGGCGTCAGCTGATCGACGTCGATGCCTACGTGGGCAACGTGCGCGCCCAGGCGATCATCGATACCGGCGGCCAGACCACGATCGCCAACCTGGCGATGCGCAGCGCGCTCGAGCGCCGGCGCGCCGAGCTCAAGGCCCAACCGGACAAGATCGAGGACGTCACCCAGGCCACGCAGGCCGGCGATAGTGCCAACGTACCGCCGATCATGATCGGGACGATGCAGTTGGGCCGAACAGTCAGGATCAGCAACGATCGCATGACCTTCGGCGACATGCACATCTTCCAGCACTGGCACATGACCGATCAGCCGGCGATGCTGATTGGCATGGATGCGCTCGGCCGCCTGGACATCCTGATCATCGACTACCGGCGGCACGAGCTGCAGATCAAGCTCGACGACAGCGACAACGACTGAGCCCGCGGCGCTGAGCCCCGCAGCGCCGTGCGCTCACTCAGCCGCCGGCGCTCTCCTTGGCGACCAGATACTTCACCAGCTCGATGAGCTGCTGGTAGCCGCCGGCCGTCTGCGGGGTGAGGCGGTACTTGCCGTTGACGATGATCGTCGGCGTCTGATCCACCTGGCAGTCCTGGATGTACTGATCTGCCTCGTGCATCTTGGTGACGACCCCGAAGGAATTGGATGCGGCGACGAACTTCGCGGCGCTCACTCCGGTCTCCTGCGCGTAGAACTTGGCCGCGTCCTGGATCGTCGGCGCCGGCTGTATCAGCCGGTCGGTCTTCGGATCGGCCACGGCCAGCTCGCCGGTCTTCCAGACCGCATTGAACATCGCATCGTGGATGCGCGGGTTGACCAGCCCCAGCAGCGAGGCGGTGTAATAGGCGCGCTGGAACATCGGCCAGTCCTCGCTGGGGATGAACGCGGCCGAGACGAAATCGAGCACGGCGTTGGCCGGCAGGCTCGCGCGCAGCTTGTCGACAGTGGGATAGAACGCATTGCAGGCCGGGCAGGCGTAAGAGAACACCTCCGTGACCTCGATCTTGCCCGGACGCACCGAGGTCGGCTGCGGATTGCCCAGGACCTCGTAGTTCGTGCCCGCCACCCAATTGGCACCGCTGGCACCCAGTGCCCACGGCGCGGCCCCCGCCAGTACCAGTGCCGCCAGCAGCCCGACGCTCATTCGCATGATTTTCCTCCAACGCGCGCCGCAGTATAGCGCTTGCCACGCGGCCGCTGGCATACTGGGGCGGATGAGCGTCTACGATTTCACGGCCCGGACCATCGGCGGTGAGGAACAATCGTTGTCTCACTTCCGCGGCCAGGCAATGCTGATCGTCAACGTCGCCAGCCGCTGTGGCTTCACGCCGCAGTACGCCGGGCTCGAGGCGCTGTATCGCAAGTTCCGCGCTCGCGGCTTCGCGGTGCTCGGCTTCCCGTGCGACCAGTTCGGTCACCAGGAACCCGGCGACGAGGCGCAGATCAGCGCGTTCTGCTCGCAGACCTACGCGGTCACCTTCCCGATGTTCGCCAAGATCGAGGTCAACGGCGCCGACGCGCATCCGCTGTACCGCTACCTCAAGCGCGAGCGTCCCGGGCTGCTGGGCTTCGGGGCGATCAAGTGGAACTTCACCAAATTCCTGGTTGACACCGCGGGCGAGCCGGTCAAGCGCTTTGCCTCGGCTGACAAGCCCGAGGGGCTCGAGGCCGCGATCGCCGGGCAACTGCCGCCGTAGGCCGCACCGATGGCGGCCACCCCCGACCCGGTCCTGCTGGCACGCGCGCAGTGGGCCTTCACGATGGGCTTTCACATCGTGTTTCCGGCCATCTCGATCGGACTGGCCAGCTACCTGGCGGTGCTGGAGGGCCTGTGGCTCGCCACCGCTCGCGCGGTCTATCTCAATCTCTACAAGTACTGGATCAAGATCTTCTCGGTCGCGTTCGGCATGGGCGTGGTGTCCGGATTGGTGATGGCTTACCAGTTCGGCACCAACTGGTCGGTGTTCGCGGACAAGGCCGGTCCGATCGTCGGTCCGCTGATGGCCTACGAGGTGCTGACCGCGTTCTTCCTCGAGGCCGGCTTCCTCGGCGTCATGCTGTTCGGCCTCGAGCGCGTCGGCCGCACGCTGCACTACCTGGCCACGCTCGCGGTCGCACTCGGCACGCTGCTGTCGGCGTTCTGGATACTGTCGGCCAACAGCTGGATGCAGACTCCGGCCGGATTTTCGCTCAATGCCGCCGGCCAGTTCGTGCCGCGCTCCTGGCTGCACATCGTCTTCAATCCCTCGTTCCCGTACCGCCTGGTGCACATGGTGCTCGCGGCCTACCTGAGCACCGCGCTGATCGTGGGGGGGGTAGCCGCCTGGCACCTGCTGTGCCGCCGGAACACCGACGAGGTGCGGCGCATGTTCTCGATGGCCATGTGGATGGCGACGCTGGTGGCACCGCTGCAGATCATCGCCGGCGACCAGCACGGCCTCAACACGCTCAAGTATCAGCCCGTCAAGATCATGGGCATCGAGGGACACTACGACAGCTACCCGCACGGCGCGCCGTTCGTGCTGGTCGGCATACCCGATCAGGCCGCGGGCCGCATGCGCGATGCGCTCGAGATTCCCAAGCTCGGCTCGCTGATCCTCAAGCACCGCCTCGACGCACCGCTGGCCGGCCTGGATAGCGTGCCGCGGCTGGACTGGCCATACGTGCCACTGATTTTCTGGACCTTCCGCCTGATGGTGGGCCTGGGGCTCGCGATGTTGGCCCTCGGCCTTGCGAGCCTCGTGGCGCGTGTGCGCGGGCGGCTGTACGCGAGCCGCACACTGCATCGCGCGGCCTGGCTCATGTCGCCCGCCGGGCTGATCGCAGTGATTGCCGGCTGGTTCACCACCGAGGTCGGCCGCCAGCCCTACACGGTCTATCATCTGCTGCGCACGGCGCAGTCCGCGTCCCCGATCGCCGCCCCCGCGGTCATCTCCTCGCTCGCCACCTTCGCCGTGGTGTACTTCGCCGTGTTCGGCGCCGGCGCGATGTTCCTGCTGCGCCTGATGCGCCAGCCGCCGCATCCCGGCGAGACCCCGCCCCCGGAGGGTGCACCCCACCGCAGCGCCGGCATCACCCCCGCCCCGGCGGTGCAACCTGACCGCACGCTGCACGGCGGACCGCCGTGAGCCCGGCTGCCGTGATGGGTCCCGATCCGGTCCTGACCTATGTCTGGGCCGGCATCATTGCCTTTGCGGTGTTCGGCTACATCGCGATGGACGGCTTCGATCTGGGCATCGGCATGCTCTTTGCGCTGTTCGCCACGGAACAGGACCGCACCCACGTGATGAACAGCATCGCCCCGATGTGGGATGGCAACGAAACCTGGCTGATCCTCGGCGGCGGAGGCTTGATGGCGGTGTTCCCACTGGCCTACGCGGTGCTGATCCCGGCGCTGTACACCCCGCTGATCGCGATGCTGGTGGGACTGATCTTCCGCGGGGTCGCGTTCGAATTCCGCTGGCACACGCGCCGCGGCAAACCCTACTGGGACGCGGGCTTCTGCCTGGGCTCCGCGCTCGCCGCCTGCATGCAGGGCGTGGCGCTCGGCGCGGTCCTGCAGGGCATCCACGTGCAGGGCCGCCATTACGCCGGCGGCTGGTGGGACTGGCTCTCGCCCTTCAGCATCCTGACCGGGGTGTCGCTGATGGCCGGGTACGCCACGCTCGGCGCCGGCTGGCTGATCCTCAAGACCGAGGGGCCGCTGCAGCAGCGTGCTTACCGGATCGCACGCGGCTGCGGTATCGCGCTGATCGTCGGCATGACCGCCGTGAGCGCCGCCACCCCCTGGCTGCAGAATCGCTACTACCAGCGTTGGTTCGCATGGCCCACGGTGATCGCCACCGCGCAGGTGCCGCTGCTGGTCACGATCGTCACGGCGCTGTTCTTCCTCGGATTGCACCGCCGCTGGCAGCGCGCGCCGTTCCTGCTGACGCTGGCACTATTCGTGCTCAGCTACCTGGGCCTCGGCATCAGCATCTATCCGTACCTCGTGCCCGAGAGCATCACGATCAGCGCCGCGGCCGCACCGGCCGCGAGCCAGCAGTTCCTGCTGATCGGCACCGCGGTGCTGGTGCCGATCATCCTGTGCTACACCGGCTACGCCTACTGGGTGTTCCGCGGCAAGGTCAGCACTGAGGGCTACCATTGAGCCGGCGGCTGCTGTGGTTCGTGACGCTGTGGGCGCTGAGCGTCACGGTGACGCTGATCGTCGCGGCGCTGCTGCGCTGGCTGTTCGCGCACATGCTCGGGGTGGCGCCCGGGAGAACCCTGTAATCGGAGACGAGAGAAAGCTGGCAGCGAAGGGAGATGAGGATCAAGCCCGACGGGTTCATGATGATGAACCCGTCGGGCTTAATCCTCATCTCCCCTCGTTACCGATCATCGCTCGTATCCGGCATTCGCCCCGCGATCAGCCCGGCTGCACGAACGAGCGCTCGGCCTTCTTCGCCTTCTTGGCGGCCCGCTTCTCTTCCAGGGTCTTGGCAGGCTTTTTCTTGCCTTCCTTTTTTTGATTCCGTTCCTTGCTCATCGATCCTGCTCCTGTGCGGTCGGTGGCGGTGCGTCGCTGGCCCTGCCCGGTCCGCTTGGTTGCGTCTGTGCGCTGCCTAGCATACGCCCGTGCGGCATCTGGGCGCAGCGCCACATGAAATGCCCGGCAATGCGCGTATGCTGTGGATCAATGACCATGACTTCCGACGGCACCCGTGCCAACCGCAGATCGGGCAACAAGGCATGGAAACAGGTCGTCGCGAGCTATCGGCAGCCATCCGCCGGGAGGGCCGCCTGGCAGTTGCTCAACACCCTGCTTCCCTATGCGCTGCTGTGGTATGCCATGGACTGGGCCCTCGGCGTGTCCTACTGGCTCATGCTGGCGCTGGCGCTCCCGGCCGCCGGCCTGCTGGTGCGCCTGTTCATCATCTTCCATGACTGCGCTCATGGCTCGTTCTTCAAGAGCAAGGCGGCCAACACCTTGGTGGGACTGGTCGCCGGCGCGTTGACGTTCACGCCGTTCGAGCGCTGGCGCGCGAAGCACGCCGAT
Organism: Steroidobacteraceae bacterium; assembly: GCA_036267195.1. Lineage (GTDB taxonomy): Bacteria > Pseudomonadota > Gammaproteobacteria > Steroidobacterales > Steroidobacteraceae > FEN-1191. The sequence continues at coordinate 10,339 of DATAWM010000069.1, read as the reverse complement.
CATCATGCCAGTTCCGGCGACCTGGACCGGCGCGGCGCCGGCGATGTGTGGACGCTGACGGTACGGGAGTATCTGGACCGCTCGTACTGGCAGCGGCTGTCGTACCGCCTGACGCGCAATCCGGTCATTTTGCTGCTGGTGGCGCCGCTGTTCTACTTCGTCGTGGCGCAGCGATTCTGTCCGAGCTCGGTGCGTCGGCGCGAGCGCCATTCGGTGTACTGGATGAACCTCGCCATCCTGGGCCTGGCGGCGACCCTGAGCGCCGTGCTGGGCCTCAAGGCCTATCTGCTGATCCAGCTGACCGTGATGGCGGTGGCCGGAACGGCCGGCATGTGGCTGTTCTACACGCAGCACCAGTTCGACGGGGCTTATTGGGAACGCCGCGATGACTGGGACTACACCGCCGCCGCGCTGCAGGGCAGCTCATACTACAAGCTGCCCGCGATCCTGCGCTGGTTCTCGGGCAATATCGGCTTCCACCACGTGCATCATCTCAGCCCCGGCATTCCCAACTACAACCTGCGCAAATGCCACGACGCCGGTGCGATGTTCCTCGAGGTCAAACCCATGACGCTGCTCTCCAGTCTGCAATCGCTGTCCCTGCGGCTGTGGGACGAGGAGCGCAAGCAACTGGTCGGCTTCCGCCATCTCAGGCCCGCGGCGTGAGCGGCAGGGCAAGGATGAGGTCCTGGCAATCCGTCTCGCCCACACGGAAGGTGCGGCCGCCGACCGTGTCGTAGCCGAGCTCGCGATAGAACGCGAGTGCCTCATCGTTGTGGCGGTACACGCCGAGCAGCAGCCGCCGGGCGCCGCGCTGGCGCGCGTGCTCGCGGGCGGCTTCCATCAGCCTGCGGCCCAGGCCCATGCGCTGAAACCGGTGCAGCAGGTACACCCGTTTGATCTCCAGGTCCTGCGCATCGAGGTCCGCCAGCGGTAGATCCGCGGCCGCGAGCACCAGGTAGCCCACCGGGGCGCCTCCCTGCGCGGTCTGCGCCAACCACACGCGCGCCTGCGGATCCTGCAACCAGCCGCGATAGACCCGGGGCTGATGTGCCCGCCGGCAATGCGCGCTGATGTCGCTGCTGCGCAGCGTGCCGGCAAAGGCTTCCAGAAAGGTCGCCTGCCCAAGCAGCGCCAGCGCCGCCTCGTCCCCGGGCACGCAAACCCTGATGAGGCAGTCCGGCCGGGCCGCGCTCACGGCCCTGATGCCGCCCCTGATGCCGCCCCTGATGCCGGCCCGGACGCCGGCGCCGGCGGCGGCAGGTGGCCGGGCTCCAGTCCCTTGGTGTAGACCACGCGTCCGTCCGGGGTGATCAGGATCGCCTGCACGTCCGGTAGGTTGTTGTAGATCTTCAGCGCCTCGGCCGCTCCGAGCACGAATGCGGTCTTGGACAGGCCGTCGGTGCGCGTGGCGGTCGGCGCGATCACGGTGGCGCTGAGGACCTTGCGCGCCGAGTCGCCGGTGTGCGGATTGATGATGTGGCTGTAGCGTACGCCGTTGTCGATGAAGTAACGCTCGTAGTCGCCGGAGGTCGAGAATGCCTCGTTGACCATCGGGAAGCGCGTGACGACCTCATCCAGGTGGCGCGGATTCTGGATGCCGATGATCCACGGCCGGCCGCGGCGGTCGCCGATCACGCGGCTGTCGCCGCCGGCGTTGACCAGCGCATTCTTGAAGCCGCGCGCCGCCAGGATATCGATGCCCTGGTCGACCGAGTATCCCTTGGCAATGCCGCCCAGATCGATGCGCACGCCGGGACGGGTGAAGCGCACCGTATGGGTCCTGGCATCCAGCAGGATGTGCCGGTAGCTGATGGCCGGCAGCGCGGCCTTGATCTGCGCCGCCGTGGGCCGCTTGTGCGTGTGGAAGTCGTACATGTAGCCGACGCTGGCATAGGTGATGTCGAACGCGCCCTCGGTGAGGCGCGAGTACATCAGCGACTGCTGCAACACGTAGAACAGCTCCGGACTGATCACCACCGGCTGCCTGGCGGCGAGCCGGTTGACCTTCGAGACCTCGCTGGTGGGCTTGAAGGTGCTCATGGTGTCGTCGATGTGGCGCATCTCGGCCATGACGGCGTCGATGGCCTGCTGGCCCTTGGCGAGGCCGTCAGGCGTGTCGTCGGCCCACAGCTCGACGAAGATGCGCGTGCCCATGATGCCGTCGTCAGTGCGCGACAGCCACTTCGCCTGCGCCGGCGCCGACGTGGCCAGCAGCAGCACCGCCAGCAACGCCAGCAGCGCGCGCGGCGCCGACAGCGCGTGTGGCGGCGATCTCATGGCGCGAACCCCGCCGCCTCCAGCAGCCCCTTCTGCGCCAGCCACTCGCGGTTGAACAGGCGCGACAGGTACTTCGAGCCGTCATCGCACAGCATCGTGACGATGGTGTGCCCCGGGCCCATTTCGGTGGCGACCCGCACTGCCGCGGCCACGTTGATGCCGCTGGTACTGCTGACGAACAGCCCCTCCTCGCGCAGCAGGCGGTAGACGAAGCGCACCGTCTCCGGGTCCTCGATGTGAACGGCGTCGTCGATCGGGGCATCCTGCAGGTTGGCGGTGACGCGTCCGATGCCGATACCCTCGGTGATCGAGCTCTTGCCGGTCGCCTTGAGCACGCCGTTGCGGATGTACTCGTACAGCGAGCTGCCGGGCGGATCGGCCAGCACGGTGCGCACCCGCGAGCTGCGGGTCTTGAGATACTCGGACACGCCCGCGATGGTGCCGCCGGTGCCGCTGGCGGACACGAACGCATCGATGCGGCCGGCGGTCTGCTCCCAGATCTCCGGTCCGGTGGTCTGCACGTGCGCGCGGCGGTTGGCGGTGTTGTCGAACTGGTTGGACCAGACCGCGTCGGGCAGCTCATCGGCCAGCCGACCGGCGACTTTCTGATAGTGATTCGGGTCGCTGTACGGCACCGTCTTCACGCGGCGCACCTGCGCGCCGAGCGCCTCGATCAACCCGTATTTCTCCGGTGACTGGTTGTCCGGCATCACGATGATGCAGCGGTAGCCGCGCGCATTGCACACGTGCGCCAGCCCGATGCCGGTATTGCCGGCGGTGCCCTCCACCACGGTGCCGCCGGGCTTGAGCACCCCGCGGCGCTCGGCGTCGAGGATGATGCCGCGGGCGGCGCGATCCTTGACCGAGCCGCCGGGATTCATGAACTCGGCCTTGCCGAAGATCTCGCAGCCGGTCTCCTCCGAGAGGTGCCGCAGCCGGATCAGCGGGGTGCGTCCGACCGCATCGACGAAGTCCTGCACGATGTTCATGCGCTCGCAATACCTGAGTCGTTCGAGGATTGGGTGGCATTGTCCGCCATGCCGGGGCGCCTGGCGACCTCGCCGACGATCAGCAGCGCCGGCGCGCCGACCCGCGCCGCGTGCGCGCGCGCCACGATCTCGCCCAGCGCTGCGGCCACGAGCCGCTGCGCCGGCAGCGTTGCCTGCTCGACGATGATGGCCGGTCGGTCGGCCGGCGCGCCGTGTGCCTGCAAGCGCTCGACGATGCGCGGCAGCTGCGCCACGCCCATGTAGAACACCACCGTCTGCAGCGGGGCGGCCAGGGCGCGCCAGTCGAGCCCCTCGGCCCCCTCGCCCATCGCGGTGACGAACGCGACCGACTGCGCCACGCCCCGCTGCGTCAGCGGCAGGCCGATGCTGGCGGCCGCGCCCAGCGCCGCGGTGATGCCCGGCACGACGATCACCGGCACTCCCGCGCGCCGCAGCACCTCGATCTCCTCCCCGCCGCGGGCAAACACGAACGGATCGCCACCCTTGAGGCGCGCGACCCGCAGTCCGCGCCCCGCGTAATCGAGCAGCAGCGCATGGATGCGCTCCTGCGTGATGCGGTGGCGCCCCGATTCCTTGCCGACATAGACACGCTCGGCCTCGCGCCGCACGCGCGCGAGCACCGCGTCGCTGACCAGCCGGTCGTACAGCACCACGTCGGCCTGCTGCAACAGCTGCTGCGCGCGCAGTGTGAGCAGATCCGGGTCGCCCGGCCCGGCCCCGATCAAATACACCTCGCCGCGCGCGGGCGCGCCGCCACCCTCACCTGCCGCGGCGGCCGTGGCCGTGGCGGCCGCATCGAGCTGCGCATCCACCATCGCCTGCGCGGCCTCGCCGTGGCCGGCCAGCACCTGGCTGGCAATGCTGCCGCCAAGCAGCCGCTCCCAGAACTGCCGCCGCCGCAATGGGTCCGGCAGCGCCTGGTGCACGCGCTCGCGGATCCGGCCGGCCAGCAGCGCCAGCTCCCCGAGGCGCTCGGGCAGCGCGGCTTCGAGCTGCGCGCGCAGGCGGCGCGAGAGTGTGGGGGAATTTCCGGCCGTGCCGACCGCGACGATCACCGGCGAGCGATCCACGATCGCGGGCATGATGAAGGAGGACGCCGCGCCATCGTCCACGACGTTGACGAACACCCCGCGCGCCGCGCCCGCGGCCGCAACAGCCCGATTGACCTGCGGCCGGTCGCTCGCCGCGATCGCCAGCACCATCGAGTCCAGCTGCTGCGGCTCGAACGGCGCGGCCAGGTGCTCGATGCGTCCTTCGTCGCGGTACCGCGTCAGCTGCGTGTGCAGCGCCGGGGCCGCGACCCGCACGCGCGCGTGCGCGGCAAGCAGCAGCTCGACCTTGCGCAGCGCCACCGCGCCGCCGCCGACGACCAGCACGCCGCGGCCGGTCAGGTCCAGGAAGACCGGTAGGTAATCCATCGGCAGGCCAGCGGCGCTCGGGCGGCCGCGGCGCTCAGGCGGTCGCTGCGGGCCGCTTGCGCGGGTGCAGGCCGCACTCGCGCGAGTCGGGCTGCTCCCACCACCAGCGTCCGGCGCGATGATCCTGGCCGGGCTCGATCGCGCGCGAGCACGGCGCACAGCCGATGCTCGGATAGCCGCGATCGTGCAGCGGGTTGTACGGCAGCTTTTTCGCCAGGATGTAGGTCCAGATCCCCGTCTCGCTCCAGTCCAGCAGCGGACTGATCTTCGTCAGCCCGTACTGCCCGTCATGCGCCACCGCCTGCCCGGACGCGCGCTGCTCGGATTGCTCGCGGCGCACGCCGGTCACCCAGGCGTCGTAGCCGGCGATCGCGCGCTTGAACGGCTCGACCTTGCGGATCTGGCAGCAGCTCAGCCGCTCCTGCAGGCCATTGTAGAAGCCATTGATGCCGTGCTCACGCACGTACCGCTCGACCGCCGCACCGTCGGGGTAGTAGATCCGGAACGCCCGGTGGTAGCGCCGCTCCAGCCGCTCCAGCAGCGCGAGGGTCTCCTCCGGCAGCCGGCCGGTGTCGATCGTGACGATGTCGATCTGCGGCACCTCGGTGCAGATCAGGTCCGTCAGGACGATCGCCTCGGCTCCCAGGCTGTTGGCATAGACGATCCGGCCGTGATCGTTGACCGCCCGGCGCAGCAGCGCCACGCTGGCCTCGATCCGCGCGGCGAGGGCCGCGTCGATCACCGGGGCATGCACCGCGGGCAGCGCCGAAACCGACGGAGCTGCCGGATGTACCACTGACGGGGTCAGGGACTGTGCCATGGGTCTAGTGTGCCGCCCGCGGTCATAACTTTGGCTCATAAGGTCAGGGCCGGTCCGTCCCACGTGACAATACATGACCGCCGCGGCCGCGGCCCGCGGCAAACTTGCCGGTATGAGCTCCCTGAATCTGCGCCGCTTGCGCCAAAACGAGCACGTCCGTGACCTCACGCGCGAGGTCCACGTCCGGCTCGAGCAACTGATCCAGCCGCTGTTCGTCGCCGAGGGCAGCCCAAATCCGGTGCCCGTACCCGGCCTCACCGGCGTCAATCAGGATACCAGCGACTCGCTGGCGCGCCAGGTCGAGGCGGACCTGGCGGCCGGGGTGAGCAAGTTCATCCTGTTCGGCGTGCCGCAGGCGCGGCGCGAGCGGCAGATCGACTGGTCCTTCACCGCCGGCCAGATCGCCTCGCTCAAGCGGCGCTTCGGCCATGACATCTGGCTCGCGGCCGACGTGTGCCTGTGCTCCTCGACGCCTCACGGCCACTGCGGCGTGCTCAACCCCGAAGGCGATCACCTGGACAACGACGCCAGTGTGCACGAGCTCACGCAGGCGGCGGTCGCCTATGCCCAGAGCGGCGCGGACTGCGTGGCACCGAGCGACATGATGGACGGGCGCATCGGCGCGATCCGCCGTGCGCTGGATGGCGCCGGACTCGCGCGCACCGTGCTGATGAGCTACGCGGTGAAATTCCACTCCACGCTATACGGGCCGTTCCGCGTGGCCGCCGACTCGTCCCCGAAGGCCGCGGCGCTCAAGGATCGCTCCACCTACCAGCTCGATCCGGCCCGTCCGAGCGATGCGTGGCTGTGCGCCGAGCGCGACGCCGCCGAGGGGGCGGACATCCTGATGGTCAAGCCCGCTCTACCCTATCTCGATCTGCTGCGCGAGCTGTCGCGCGCGATCCGTAAGCCCTGGGCGGTGTATCACGTCAGCGGCGAGTTCGCCGCGCTCGAGGCGCTGGCCGCGCAGGGCCTGGCCAACCGCGCCGCCCTGCACCGCGAGATCCTCACCGCGTTCAAGCGCGCCGGTGCGCAGATGATCATCACCTACGGCGCGCGCTACGCGCGCGAGTGGCTCGGCGCGTGAGCACACCGCCGCACGCGCACGCGCACGCGCACGCGAGCTCGGAGGAGCTGTTCGCGCGCGCCAAGCGCGTATCCCCCGGCGGCGTGCACTCGCCGGTGCGCGCCTTCCGCGGGGTCGGCGGCACGCCGCGCTTCATGGCCGGTGGCGCCGGGGCGATGCTGCGCGATGTGGACGGGCGCGAGTACCTCGACTTCTGCATGGCGTTCGGGCCGCTGATCCTCGGGCACGCCGATGGCGGCGTGCGCGCCGCGGCGCAAGGCGCGCTCGCGCGCGGCTGGAGCCTGGGCACCGCCGAGCCCTACAGCCTCGAGCTCGCCGAGCTGATCACCGGCCGCATCCCGTGGGTAGAGAGTATCCGCTTCGTCAATTCCGGCACCGAGGCGGTGATGTCGGCGCTACGCGTGGCACGCGCGGCCACCGGCCGCTCCAAGATCCTGAAGTTCGAAGGCTGCTACCACGGCCACGCCGACTCGATGCTGCTGCGCGCCGGCTCCGGACTGGCCGAGGCGCCGCTGCCCGACAGCGCCGGGCTCGCGCCCGAGGTGGTACGCGAGACGCTGATCGCGCCGCTGGATGACATCGGTGCGCTCGAAGCCCTGTTCGCGCGCCACGGTGAGCAGATCGCCGCCGCGATCATCGAGCCGCTGCCGGCCAACTACGGTCTGCTGCCGCAGCGGCCGCAATTTCTGCGTGCGCTGGCCGCGATAGCGCGCGCGCACGGCGCGCTGCTGATCTTCGATGAGGTGATCAGCGGCTTTCGCGTGGGTTTCCAGGGCTACGCCGGCCTCAGCGGCATCCATCCGGACCTGGTCACCTACGGCAAGGTGATCGGCGGAGGCTTTCCGGTCGGTGCCTACGGCGGCCGGCGCGAGCTGATGGAACTGGTCGCGCCCGCCGGCGCGGTGTACCAGGCCGGCACGCTGAGCGCCAACCCGCTGGCGATGTGCGCCGGGCTCGCGAGCCTGCAGCGGCTGGCCGACGGACAGGTCTATCAGCAGCTCGAGACCCTCGGCGCCTATCTCGAGCGTGCGTTCGCGGCGCTCGGTGCCGCCGGTGCCGGTGCCACCGGTGCGGCCAGCAACGCCGGCGGCGGGGCGCGCGCCCCCGCGCTCGCGCTGCAGCGCGTCGGCTCGGTCTTCTGGTTCATCGCATCGCAGGCCGGCACGCCCGCGACACCGATCCGCACGTTGCACGGCCTGCCGGCCGACGCCGCCGCCAGTTTCGCCCCGCTGTTCCACGCGCTGCTCGAGCGCGGCATCTACCTGGCGCCGAGCGCCTTCGAGGTCGCCTTCCTGTCGGCCGCGCACACCGAGGAGCACATCGACCGGTTGATACAGGGGCTGCGCGAGGCGGCCGGCGCGATGTAAGGGCGCGGCCGGCGGCGAAATGTGTATTGGAAATATGCATATACGCAAGAAGCCCGATCCGAGATGTTGAGCCGTCCTGCCACGGGGCTTATCATCGCCAGACTCGGCCAAAGGAAGGCTCGCATGAGCCTTGGACCTGGCGCTTCCACCACAACCCCCGGATACCCCCGACATTGGCTAGCTGGAGAGAACAACTGGCGGATCGCACGCCGCTCGAGCTCACGCGCGAGGTCGACGTCTTCGAAGCTCAGCTCGAGCTCAAGAAGCAGGGCAAGATCGAGGACAAGCTGTTCGCCGAGACCCGGCTGCGCCGCGGCGCCTATGGCCAGCGTTATGACAACGGCCAGCGTCACGACGGTATCACTCACCGCAGCCTGTCGTTTCCCACCGCGGCCAGCAAGGGAACGGAGACGGTGTGGGATGCGCCGGGAATGCAGCGCATCAAGATCCCCTTCGGCGGCCTGAACCCGGACCAGATGGATGTCCTCGCCGACGTGGCCGAGGAGTACTCCGACGCCATCTGCCACATCACCACCCGCCAGGACGTGCAGCTGCACTACGTCCACATCGAAGATACGCCCGATTTGATGCGCCGGCTGGCGTCCGTCGGCATCACCACCCGCGAGGCCTGCGGCAACTCGGTACGCAATATCACCGCCTGCCCGCTGGCCGGCGTGTGCCGCGGCGAGGCCTTCGACACCACGCCCTACGCCCGCGCCATGGCCTACCATCTGCTGGGCCATCCCGACACCCAGGACATGGGCCGTAAGTTCAAGGTCGCCTTCTCCGGCTGCAAGACCGCAAGCTGCGGCCTGACCAACATCCACGATCTCGGCTTCATCGCCAAGACCTGGCAGGACAACGGCGTGACCCACCGCGGCTTCGAGGTCGTGATCGGCGGCGGCCTGGGCGCCGTGCCCTACGATGCCAAGCTCTTCGACGCCGCCGTCCCCGAAGAGGAGATCCTGCCGCTCGCCCAGGCCACCTGCCGCGTCTTCGCCCGCCTGGGCGAGAAGCGCAACCGCGGCCGTGCGCGCATGAAGTTCCTGATAGAGAAGCTTGGCTTCGACGAATTTCGCCGCCTCGTGCTCGAGGAGCGCAAGATCCTGCGCCCCGATCCGCGCTGGACCGATTACCTGAAGGACGTCGAGCGCTACCAGGAGAACCCGGCCAGGGCTTCCTCGAGCCTCGACCTGGCCAATCTCGATCCGCAGTTCGAGGCCTGGCGCGCGACCAACGCCTACGCCCAGAGGCAGTCCGGTTACCTCGTGGCCACGGTCACGCTGCCGCTCGGTGACATCACCTCCTCGCAGCTGCGCCAGCTGGCCCAGGTCGCCCGCAAGTACGTGGGCGACAACGTTCGCACCACGGTCGAGCAGAACCTGGTCCTGCGCTGGGTCAGCGAGGCCGACCTGCCGGCGCTTTACGCCGAGCTCAAACGCCTGGACCTGGCTCTGGGCGGCGCCGGCAAGATCGAGGATGTGGTCGCCTGCCCCGGTACCGACACCTGCAAGCTCGGTATCGCCGCCTCCCGCGGGCTCGCGGCCGAGCTGCACGAGCGCCTGGTGCAACGGCAGAAGAACGGCGAGACCGACCCGGCCGTGCGCGACCTGCACATCAAGTTGTCCGGCTGCTTCAACTCCTGCGGGCAGCACCACCTGGCGGACATCGGCTTCTACGGCGTCTCGCGCAAGATCGGCGGCGCGACCGTGCCGCACTTCCGCGTGCTCATGGGCGGGGAGTGGGAGAACAACGGCGCCACCTACGGCCTGACCATCGGTGCGGTACCTTCCAAGCGCATCCCCGAGTTCATCGACCACGTGACCCAGCGGTATCTGGCCGGACGTACGCCGGGCGAGCGCTTCAAGGACTACGTCACGCGCATCGGCAAGAAGGCGCTCAAGGAGATGGTCGATGCCTTCTCCGCGGTACCACCCTATTCCGTTGACCGCAGCTTCTACTCGGATTGGCGCGATCCGCGCGAGTTCACGATCTCGGACATCACCACCGGTGAGTGCGCCGGCGAGGTCGTGCCGCAGATCGAGTTCGACCTGCAGGCGGCCGAGCAGCGCAACTTCGAGGCCCAGATTCACCTGGAGCAAAACGAATTCCAGAAGGCCGACGAAGCGGCCTACCAGTCCATGCTCATCGCGGCCAAGGGACTGGTGCGCACCCAGCTATGGGACCTCGGCGACGAGCCGGACCGGATCGTCGCCGAGTTCAAGACGCGCTTCTACGACACGCAGCTGTTCCAGTCGCCCGACGCAGGACAGTACGCCGGCGGCAAGTTCGCGCTGTATTTGCTCAACCGCCATGCCGACAAGGGGCGCGTGTTCACGGCCGACAAGGCCCGCCAC
>DATAWM010000068.1:0-211032 GCA_036267195.1 Steroidobacteraceae bacterium | reverse complement strand
ATCTCGGAATCGGCCCCAACCATCTGATCGGAGCCTGTAAAGACAGCAGGTCAGCCGGCCGCTCCATCATGATGGAGCGGCCGGCTGACCTGCTGTCTTTACAGGCTCCGATCAGATGGTTGGGGCCGATTCCGAGATCTTGCCGGGGGAAACGCAGCGTCAGGGCGCCCAGTAGATCGACAGCGGCACGTTCTGCTGCGCCAGCAGCGCGCGCACCGGCATCTGCGCCGCCGGACCGCGAGCGCGTGCGCGCTGATAGGTCGCCCACTTGTCCGCTCCGGTGATCAGCAGCGCGATGCGGCGCGAATCCAGCAGCGCCCGCAGATTCAGGCTCATGCGCTCGAGCGGCGGCACCGGCGCGCTCATCTGAACGCACCCCGGCGGCCCGGCTGGATCCAGCGCCTGCACCAGGCCCGGCGAGCCGGGAAACAGCGAGGCCACGTGCCCGTCATCACCCATGCCCAGCAGCACGAAATCGAACGGCCGCGGCACCTCGGCCAGCGTCGACCAGCTGTCGGATTGGGCGCGCTGCGCAGTCGTCGCCGCAGTCTTGAGCCCGACGAAGCTGGCTCCCGCGGCCTCGTTGCGCAGCAGATGCTCTCGCACCAGCCGCTCGTTGCTGGCGCTGCTGTGCGGGTCGACCCAGCGCTCATCCGTCAGGCCCACCCACACGCTCGCCCAGTCCAGCTCCACCCGCGAGAGCCGCTCGAACAGCCGGACCGGCGTGTGCCCGCCAGGCACCAGCAGGCTCGCGCCGCGGCCGGCCGCAAGCCCCGCCTGCAGCGCCGCGGCGATGTCGGCCGCGAGCGCTTCGGTGAGCGCCGCGGCACCGTCGAAGCGCCGCTCGCGCGCATCAGCGCCGTGATCGTCGGGCTTGTGAGTGCCGGGCTTGTGAGCGTCCGCCATAGGGGCCGAGAGTGCCCTCGATCCGCGCCCTTGGCAATTGTCTGCGCGCCGGTACTGGACCTATCACGCCCCTGCCGTGGCCGCGTGCTGCTCATTGGTTGGTACAGGATGCGGCGCGCGCAGCGACACCACCTCGCTGCTATTCCAAGTCGATGCGGATGGGAGCCAGATCGATGACGTTCAGGTCACTTTCCCTGATGATGCCAGCGGCACGGCACCCACGTCAGCCTCGACATGCTGTTCGGCACCGGCCTGCCCGACGACCTGGTGCTGCCCGACGGCTACGTGATCCGCAACGGCGATCACACGCCCAGCTACACGCAGTTCAATCTGGGCGTGAGCCACTCGCGTCGATGTCATCAACCTGTTCGGCGAGGTCTACGAGATCCGCAGCGGCGATGGCGTGGGGGTATTTGCGCCGCAGTACGGCCCGCGCCGCGGCCTGTTCTTCGGACTGACGCCGGGCATCTGAGGCGGGCACCGCGCCGCAGCAGCATTGTCGAAACCGACCGGCCGGGCGATACTAGGCGTTCGGCCGGCACGGTCTTGGGGGCAGGCTGACGATCACCCAAGCCCTGGCATCAGCGATGCCGGCAAGCCGCGTTATGTCACTGGAAACTCTGCAGCAAGGTTCGCAGGAACGGTACCATGCGCCGCAATTGCGCCGGCGGAATGGAGGCGAGCCGCGCGCCGAGGCGCTGCTGGCCGATCGACAGCGCCCGCCCGATGATCGCCTCGCCCGAGCTGGTCAGGGTCAGCGCGATGCGCCGCCGGTTCTCGGCGGGCGTATGGACCTGCAGCAGCTTCAGGCGCGCCAGACGATTGACCGTGGTCGATGCGCTCGGAGCCGAGACCATGAAATTGACCGCCAGGGCGGAGAGGCTGGCGCCGGGGTGAGCACCGACGAACCGCAGGATGCGCTGCTGCGTGAGCGTGAGCCCGGCGAGTTCGGGCTGATGCAGGCCGCGGCGCACCGTCTGCACCACGCGCGGGCACAGGATCATCAGCAGCGCCGCGGCCTGCGAGGCGGACGCTGTCGGACGGCCGGGGCGCGCAGATTCGCTCGCACGCGCGGCGCGCGCGCTGCGCGTTGCCTGGCGCCGCGGCAGGCCCGGATTTCCGGCACGAGGATTCTTGTTTGAACTCGACATTAAGTGTTCTTAACTAAACATTGGTTAACGCTTAATCGATTTAACTATCGCTCTCAATGCCTGCGAGTGCAACGGCGGCGGCGCTGCCCGCGGCAACCACGCGGGCGCCACGTGTCTATCGACCACCACTCGTTCCTTTCATTCACACGGAATATTGCATGAGCTCGGACACATCTGCGCGCGACTTCGATACAGGCCCACCGACCGCGCCGAGCCGCCGGAGGAAATTATTGTGGGCGGTGGGCGCCATCGCCTTCGTGGTGATCATGGCGGCCATCGTGCACGCGCGGCTGACCGAGCGCCGCGCGCCGCAGCAGCAGGGCATTCCGTTTCGCGGCGGCGGTGGGGGCGGCTTCGGCGCCGCGCTGGCGGTCAGCGTAGCCAAGGTGAACACCGGGGACGTGCCGATCACGATCAATTCACTCGGCACCGTGACGCCGCTGGCCACGGTCGCGGTGCATCCGCAGGTCACCGGACCGCTGGTCAAGATTGCATTCATGGAAGGGCAGATGGTCAAGGCCGGCGACCTGCTGGCACTGATCGATCCGCGGCCGTTCCAGGCCGCGCTCGACCAGGCCCAGGGCCAGCTGCAGCACGACCAGGCGGTGCTGGCGAATGCACGCGTCGATCTGGTCCGCTACAAGACGCTGGTCGCGCAGAACTCGGTGGCCGAGCAGACCTATGCGACGCAACAGGCCACCGTGCTGCAGGATGAGGCCACGCTGACGACCGATAACGCCGCGGTGGAGACCGCCAAGCTCAACCTCGGCTACTGCCGCATCACCTCGCCGGTGGATGGCAGCGTCGGCCTGCGCCAGGTCGACATCGGCAACATGGTCACGGCCTACTCCACCGAGCTGGTCGTGGTCACGCAGCTGCATCCGATGTCGGTGCTGTTCACGGTGCCGGAGGACAATCTCTCCGACGTGGTGCAGCGCCTGCACGCGGGCGAGAAGCTGCCGGTCGACGCCTATGACCGCACCTTCACCACCAAGCTCGATACCGGCGTGCTGTCCAACACGGATAACGAGATCGACACCACCACCGGGACGCTCAAGCTGCGCGCGATGTTCAACAACGCCCAGTCCGAGCTGTTCCCCGATCAGTTCGTCAACGTCCGCATGACGCTCAACACGCTGCATGACCAGCTGCTGGTGCCCGGCGCGGCCGTGCAGAACGGCGCCAACGGCAACTACGTGTATGTCGTGAATACTTCGGGCGCGTCGGCCCGGCCTGCCTTTCCCGCCCCTGCCGGCGGCGCGCCCGCGGCCGACCCGCCGCGCCGGCCCCGCGGTGCCGGTGGCCCTGGCGGTGGCTTTGGCGATGCGGGGCCCGAGTACACGGTGAACGTGCGCTACGTGAAGACCGGTCCCACCGTCGGCAACATGATCTCGATCCGCAGTGGGCTCAAGGTCGGGGAGACCGTGGTGGTCGATGGCGCCGATCAGCTGCGCGACGGCGCGAGCATCACCATCCCGGCCTCCGCTCCGGGCGCCGCCGCCGCAGGCAGCCCCTCCGATGCCGATGCCCCAGGCGCCCCAGGGGCTGCGGGCACAGCCGCGGGTACGGCCGCGGGCGCCTACGGCGCAGCGGGCAGCGCCGGCGCGGCGCACATGCACGGGCGGCATGGCACCCGCGGCTATCCGGGCGCTCGCCCGGCCGCGGGACAGGCCGGCGGCGCGCCGGCCGGCGCGCCCGCTGCTGCGCCGGCGCAGCAGCAGTAGCCGGGCAGGCATCCTGGTAGATGAGCGCAGGGTCGAACCACATATGAATCCGTCGCGTCCCTTCGTCCTGCGGCCGGTCGCCACCTCGCTGCTGATGGCGGCGGTGCTGATCGTCGGCATCATCGGCTACATGTTTCTGCCGCTGTCGGCGCTGCCGGAAGTCGACTATCCGACCATCCAGGTGCAGACCTTCCTGCCCGGCGCCGCCCCCGACGTGATGACCTCGACCGTCACGGCGCCGCTGGAGCGGCAGTTCGGCGAGATGCCGGGCCTGAAGGAGATGTCCTCACGCAGCTCCGCGGGCGCCTCGACCATCACACTGCAATTCGATCTGAGCCTGTCGATCGATATCGCCGAGCAGGAAGTGCAGGCGGCGATCAACGCGGCCAGCAACCTGCTGCCGCAGAGCCTGCCGGCGCCGCCGATCTATGCCAAGGTCAATCCGGCCGACGCGCCGATCCTGACGCTGGCGGTAACCTCCAGCGGCATGCCGCTCACGCAGGTCGAGGATCTGGCCGACACACGCATCGCCCAGAAGATCTCGCAGGTGCCCGGTGTGGGCCTCGTGAGCCTCAGCGGCGCGCAACGCCCGGCAGTGCGCATCGTGGCCAATCTCGATCAGCTGTCGGCCTATGGGCTCAGCATCGACGACCTGCGCACCACGATCGCCAATGCCAACACCGATGCGCCCAAGGGCAGCTTCGACGGCAAGGCCCAGGCCTACACGATCGACGCCAACGACCAGATCTCCAGTGCCGATCAGTACAGGGACCTGATCGTCGCCTATCGCAACAACAATCCGGTGCGGTTGTCCGACGTCGCCCAGGTCACCAACAGCGCCGAGAACACCCAGCTCGCCAGCTGGATGAACGATACCCCGGCGGTGCTGCTGAACATCCAGCGCCAGCCGGGCGGCAACGTGATCGGGATCGTCAAGCAGATCCGCGCGCTGCTGCCCGAGATCAAGAGCTCGCTGCCGCTCAATGTCGATATCACGGTGCTGACCGACCGCACCGATACCATCCGTTCATCGGTCAACGATGTGCAGTTCGAGCTCTCGCTCGCGGTGGCGCTGGTGGTGCTGGTGATCTTCCTGTTCCTGCGCAACGTGCCGGCCACCGTGATCCCGAGTCTGTCGGTGCCGCTGTCGCTGGTCGGCACGTTCGCGGCGATGTACCTGTTCGGCTTCAGCCTGAACAATCTGTCGCTGATGGCGCTCACGATCGCCTCCGGCTTCGTGGTCGACGACGCGATCGTGATGATCGAGAACATCTCGCGCTATGTGGAGAAGGGGGAGAAGCCCCTGGCCGCGGCGCTCAAGGGCTCGGGCGAGATCGCCTTCACGATCGTGTCGCTGACGGTGTCGCTGATCGCGGTGCTGATTCCGCTGCTGTTCATGCGCGAGGTGGTCGGCCGCCTGTTCCGCGAGTTCGCGATCACGCTGGCGATTTCGATCCTGATTTCCGCCTGCGTGTCGCTGACGCTGGTGCCGATGCTGTGCGCGAAGATGCTCAAGTCGCGCGAGGAGACCGAGAAGCACCCGGTGAACGTCGTATCCGCGTGGGCCGAGCGCACTTTCCAGCGGCTGATCGACGCCTACGGCCGTGCCCTCGACTGGGTGCTGGCGCATCAGTCGGCGGTGCTGTGGTTCGCGACCGGCACGGTGGTGCTGACGGTCGCGCTCTATGTCGTCATCCCCAAGGGCTTCTTCCCGCTGCAGGACACCGGCATCCTGCAGGGCATGACCGAGGCGGACCCAAGCATCTCATTCCAGGCGATGGTGCAGCGCCAGCAGGTGCTGGCCGACGTCATCCGCCACGACCGCGATGTCGTGAGCCTGTCGTCGTTCGTGGGCGTCGACGGCACCAACGCGACGCTCAACGACGGACGCTTCCTGATCAATCTCAAGCCCAAGGGCGAGCGCGACGATGACATACAGGCCACGATGGCCCGCATCCAGCAGGCCGCCAACCAGGTGGCCGGCATCAAGCTGTACCTGCAGCCGGTGCAGGACCTGACCATCGAGTCGACGGTCAGCCGCGCCGAGTACCAATTCGAACTCGGCGCCGCCAGCAACGCGCTGCTGCGTCCGTGGGTGCCGAAGCTGCTCTCGCAACTGCAGCTCTCGCCGCAGCTGCGTAACGTGTCGACCAATTTCCTCGACCAGGGCCTGACCGCGCAGATCAACGTCGATCGCGATACCGCCGCGCGCTTCGGCGTGACCGCGGCCACGATCGACAACGCGCTGTACGACGCCTTCGGCCAGCGCATCATCTCTACGATCTACGCCGAGGCGAACCAGTATCGGGTGATCCTCGACGCGAACCTGGGCGGCTCGAACTCGGTCGCCTCGCTCGACAACATGTACGTGCCTTCGGCCGGCGGCGGCGCGGTGCCGCTCAGCTCGATCGCCCACATCAGCGTGCAGTCCGCACCGCTGGAGAACGACCACATGGGGCAGTTCCCGGCGGCGATGTTCTCGTTCGACGTCGCCCCGGGTGCCTCGCTCGAACAGGCGGTCGACGCCGTGCGTACGGCGCAGCGCAACGTCGGCCTGCCGGACAGCATCTCGACCACGTTCGAGGGCTCGGCGCTGGCGTTCCAGTCGACGCTGCGCAACGAGATGCTGCTGGTGCTGGCCGCGATCGCGTCGGTCTACATCGTGTTGGGCGTGCTGTACGAGAGCTTCATCCACCCGCTGACGATCCTGTCGACGCTGCCCTCCGCCGGCATCGGCGCCCTGCTCGGGCTGATGATCGCGGGCCTGGACCTGAACATCATCTCGATCATCGGCATCATCCTGCTGATCGGCATCGTGATGAAGAACGCGATCATGATGATCGACTTTGCGCTCACGGCCGAGCGCGAAGGCGGCAAGCCGCCGCTCGAGGCCATCCACCAGGCGGCACTGCTGCGCTTCCGTCCCATCCTGATGACCACGGTGGCGGCGCTGTTTGCGGCGTTGCCGCTGATGCTGGGGGCCGGGACCGGCTCGGAGCTGCGTGCACCGCTGGGTATCTCGATCGTCGGCGGCCTGCTGGTGAGCCAGGCGCTCACGCTGTTCACTACCCCGGTGATCTACCTGTACTTCGACCGGCTGGCGCACGCCGCGCGGCGCCGGCGAGCCGCGGCCGGCGAGCCCGCCGGACCGGGTGCCGGTTCGGAACCCTCTCCTCAAATGCCGTGACCCTATGAACATCTCCGCGCCGTTCATCCACCGTCCGGTCGCCACGACGCTGCTGACGATCGGCCTGGCGCTCGCCGGGGGCATCGCCTTCTTCCTGCTGCCGGTCGCACCGATGCCGGACGTGGACGTGCCGGCCGTGGTGGTGCAGGCGCAGTTGCCGGGCGCCAGTCCCGAGACGGTTGCCACCAGCGTCACCACGCCGCTGGAGCGCCACCTCGGCACCATCGCCGGCGTGTCCGAGATGACTTCGCGCAGCTCGGTCGGCAGCTCGCAGATCGTGCTGGTGTTCGACCTCAGCCGCGATATCGACGGCGCGGCGCGCGACGTCGAGGCGGCGATCCAGGGCGCGCGGGTAGATCTGCCGGCGACGCTGCGCAGCAACCCGACTTACCGCAAGTTCAATCCGGCCGACGCGCCGGTGATGATCCTGAGCCTGACCTCGGACACGCTCACCACCGGTCAGATCTACGATCAGGCCTCGACCATCGTGGAGCAAAAGCTCCTGCAGCTGGATGGCGTGGGCGAGGTCGACGTCGGCGGCGCCTCGCTGCCCGCGGTGCGCGTCGAGCTCAATCCGCGCGCGCTATTCCAGTACGGCATCGGCCTGGAGGACGTGCGCGCCGCGATATCGGCCGCCAATGCCGACAGCCCCAAGGGCGCGATCGAGGGCACCGAGCAGCGCTACCAGGTCTATGTCAACGACACCGCGCGCGATGCGGCGGCGTATAAGCCGCTGATCATCGCCTACCGCAACAACGCCCCGGTGCGGCTGCAGGACATCGCCACCGTCAGCGACGGGGTCGAGAACGTGCGTAATCTCGGCCTTGCCAACGGCAAGCCGTCGGTGCTGGTGATCATCCACCGCCAGACCGGCGCGAACGTGATCAATGTCGTGGACCGCATCAAGGCGGTGCTGCCGCAGCTGCAGGCCTCGATTCCCGCCAGCATCCACGTCAGCCAGAACCACGATCGCACCCAGACCATCCGCGCCTCCCTGCATGATGTGGAGATGACGCTGCTGATCGCCAGCTGCCTGGTGGTGCTGGTGGTGTACCTGGCACTGCGCAATGGACGCGCGACGCTGATTCCGGCGGTCGCCGTGCCGGTATCGCTGATCGGCACCTTCGGTGCGATGTACCTGCTCGGCTTCAGCCTCGACAACCTGTCGCTGATGGCCCTGACGGTGGCGACCGGCTTCGTGGTCGACGATGCGATCGTGATGTTGGAGAACATCTCGCGCCACATGGAAAACGGCCTGCCGCCGTTCCAGGCGGCGCTGCGCGGCGCGCGCGAGGTCAGCTTCACGGTGCTGTCGATGAGCCTGTCGCTGGTCGCCGTATTCCTGCCGATCCTGCTGATGCCGGGACTGGTCGGCCGCGTGTTCCGCGAGTTCGCGATGACGCTGACGGTCGCGATCCTACTGTCACTGGTGATATCGCTGACGGTCACGCCGATGATGTGCGCGCACCTGCTCGGCCGGCATCGGCCCAAGGAGGGTTGGTTCCTGCGCGGCATGGAGCGCGGCTTCAATGCCATGCGCAACTTCTACGCGCGCACCCTGCAGGTGGCGCTCGATCATCCGCGCTCGGTGATCAGCGCGCTGGGGCTGACGGTGGTGCTGACCGTCTACCTGTTCGTGGCCGTACCGAAGGGTTTTTTCCCCGAGGAGGATACCGGCGATGTGCAGGGCATGCTGATGGCCGACCAGAGCATCTCGTTCCAGGCCATGGAGCAGAAGCTGCGCACCGCGGTCAACATCGTCAAGGCCGATCCGGCGGTGGAGAACGTGGTCGGCTTCACCGGCGGCGGCGGCGGCCCGGGCGGCGGCGGCAATACCGCCAACATGTTCATCGACTTAAAGCCGCTGTCCGAGCGCCATATGAGCAGCACCCGCGTCATTGCCCGGCTCAGACGCAAGCTCGCCGGCATGACCGGGGCACGGGTGTACATGCAGGTGGTGCAGGACATCCGCGCTGGCGGCCGCCAGAGCAATGCCGAATACCAGTACACGCTGCTGGCCGACAACCTGGACCAGCTCAACTACTGGACGCCGCGGATCACCGCGGCGCTCAAGCAGGTTCCCGAGCTGCGGGACGTCAGTTCCGACCAACAGAACAGCGGCCTGGATGTGCGGCTCAACATCGACCGCGCCACCGCCTCCCGGCTCGGCCTCGACCTGACGAACATCGACAACACGCTGTACGACGCCTTCGGTCAGCGCCAGGTCTCCACGATCTATAACGACATGAACCAATACCATGTCGTGATGGAGGTCGCGCCGCAGTTCTGGCAGAGCCCGGAGACGCTGCGGGACATCTGGGTCAGCACCGCCGGCGGTGCGCTCAAAGGCTCGCAGTCCACCGCCGATGCCGTCGGGGCGTTCACGATCGGCTCTTCGAGTAGCAGCTCAACCAGCGCCGCCGGCACCGGCGGCGCCAGCCCGGGCTCCACCGGTCTGCCGTCGGCGACCGGCATCACGACGGCTGCCGGCAGCAGCTCGGCGAGCAGCGCCAGTGCTGCCGCTGTGGTCAGCGCCGCCAACAGCAGCGCCACTACCGTGGCCGATACGGCCGCGCGCAACGCCCAGCTCAACGCCCTCACCAATAGCGGCCGCGGCGCCGCCTCGACCGGCACCTCGCTCAGCACCAGCGCCGAGGACATGGTGCCGCTGGCGGCAGTGGCCAGCTACGGTCCCGGGCTCACGCCGATGTCGGTCTCTCACCAGGGAGCATTCGCGGCCACCACCATCTCATTCAATCTGCCGGTCGGCGGCACCCTGGGCCTGGCCACCCAGGCTATCCAGCGCACGATGCAGCAGCTGCACGTGCCGATCGGAGTGCACGGCTCCTTCGCCGGTACGGCACAGATATTCCAGCAGACCCTGGCGGACGAAGGCCTGCTGATCCTGGCCGCGATCGCCGCCGTCTACATCGTGCTCGGCATGCTGTACGAGAGCTTCGTGCATCCGATCACGATCCTCTCGACACTGCCGTCGGCAGGCATCGGCGCCGTGCTGGCGCTGATCCTGTTCAACACCGAGTTCAGTCTGATCGCGCTGATCGGGGTCATCCTGCTGATCGGGATCGTGAAGAAGAACGCCATCATCATGATCGATGTGGCGATCACCACCGCGCGGCAGAACAACGTCGATGCGCGTACCGCGATCCATGACGCCTGCCTGCTGCGCTTCCGCCCGATCATGATGACCACGTTCGCGGCACTGTTCGGTGCCCTGCCGCTTGCGCTGACCACCGGCAACGGCGCCGAGCTGCGCCAGCCGCTGGGCATCGCGATCGTGGGCGGCCTGGTCCTCAGCCAGGTGCTGACGCTCTACACCACCCCGATCGTCTATCTGTACATGGATCGCTTCCGCGTTTGGACGAGCGGGCTGTTCCATGGCCGCAATCGCCGCCTCATCGGCGGCGCGCAGGAACGTCCCGCATGACGCAGCCCAAACCACCAATAATTCGCTCAATCGGAACTCGACATTGAACAACCAGCGCCTTCCCCTGCCGCGCGGCCCGGCGCGGGCCCTATCCTTGTTGCCGGCAATCCTGACCCTGGCCGCCTGCGCCGTCGGTCCCACCTATCACCGGCCCGGCGTGGCGAGCACGCCGGTCTACAAGGAGAATCAGGGATGGAAGCCGGCGACGCCGCGCGAGATCCCGGCGAATCAGCCATGGTGGTCGATCTATAACGATCCGGTGCTCGACGGCCTGGAGCGGCAGGTCCAGGTATCCAACCAGACGCTCAAGGCCTCCGAGGCCGCGTACCGCGAGGCTCTGGCGGTGGTCAGCGAGGAGCGCGGCACGCTGTTGCCCAGCATCAGCGCCACCGGCTCGGGCACCCGCTCCGGCGAGGGCGCCGGCGTGCTCGGGGCGCAGGCCGGCACGGCCGGCATCGCGGGCTTCCCCGCCGCCAGCTCCGGCTACATTCACCAGTCCACCATCAGCGTGGAAGCACAGGCCAGCTGGACGCTGGACGTCTGGGGCCGTATCCGCCGCCAGATCCAGGCCGACGTCGCGCTCGCGCAGGCCAGCGCCGCCGACGTCGCCGCCGCGCGGCTGTCGGCACAGGTGACCCTGGCCGAGGACTACTTCCAGATGCGCACCGCCGAGCAGGAACAGCGCATCTACCAGACCTACCTGGACGATCTGGAAAACGCGCTGCGGATCACGCAGAACCAGGTGCGCGCCGGGATCACGACACTGGCCGACGTCTATGCCGCCCAGACGCAGCTGGAGAACACCCAGGTATCCGACATCAACGTGCAGCTCACGCGCGCCACCTACGAGCACGCGATCGCGGTGCTGATCGGCAAGCCGCCCGACGAATTGTCGCTGTCGCAGGGAGCCCTGACGACCACTGTCCCGGTGGTGCCGGTGGGCCTGCCGTCCGACCTGCTCGAGCGCCGGCCGGACATCGCGGCCGCGGAGCGTACCGTCGCGAGCCAGAACGCGCTGATCGGCGTGGCCGAGTCGGCCTGGTTCCCCGACCTGACGCTCACCGCCAGCGCCGGATATACCGCCAGCAGTTTCTCCAAGCTCTTCCGGGCCAGCAATTCGCTATGGTCATTCGGCCCCTCGGTCGCCGAGACGCTGTTCAACGGCGGAGCACGCCTGGCGGCGGACCGCGCCGCGCGCGCCGCCTACGATGAGTCGGTGGCCGACTACCGTCAGACCGTGCTGTCGGCGTTCCAGTCGGTCGAGAACGATCTGGTCACGCTGCGGGTGCTGGAGCGCTCCGATGGCCTGCAGGTCACCGCGGTCGGCGCGGCCCGTCTGTCCGAGCAGCTCACGCTCAACCAGTACACCGCCGGCATCGTCGCCTACTCCAGCGTGCTCACCGCGCAGACCACGCGCCTGGCGAGCGAGATCAGCCTGCTGGCGATCCAGAGCTCGCAGCTGGTCGCAAGCGTGGACCTGGTGTCACAGGTCGGCGGCGGCTGGAGTGCCGGCCAGCTCGACCTGGCCGACCGGGGTGTCCCGGCGCATTGAAGCGCGCGCTCGCAGCTGCACCCCGCAGCGCACCCTTCGGCCTCAGGTAGCTGATGCTCGGGCAGGCCCTGGCGGTCGCCATCGGCGTCGCCCTCGGGATCTCTATCGCATCCGCTGGATCCGTTGGCGCACTGTGTGTGATGGGCAGGACCAACACCCGGCGTTCGCCGCCTTCGTCTGTGACGGCCACGACGATGGCGCATGGCCGATCCTTTTCCCCCTCTTCGCGCCCCTTCTCGTGCTCTCGCCTCCAGAGGTAGGAATAGCGAATGACCAGACCGGGGTACGGTTCTGGAAATATCACAGTTATTGAGCTTTGATTTCCTTATCGAGATCAGCGTGCCGGTCTGGAACACGGGCACTGCGAATGGCATCGACCTGGCGCTCCGACAGATCACCGGCGGCAATGACTTGACGGTCGCGGCGCTTGAGGCGCGCATACTCTTGCGCCGACAGAAGTACCGTGCGTTCGCGACCGTTCTTCGTGATCGTGACGGGCTTCGTCAGCGCGATGTCCTGATACATCCCGACGTTGCGGTGAAATTCCGCCGCGCTCACGGTGACTGCTTCATCTGTGGCCATGGATGATCTCTCGTTTCACCTCAATGTGGCGATTATACGCGCAATCCATATTGTGCCCAAACCCCCGTTGCTTTCCGATTTGAGTGCCGAGCTTTTGTCATCGGCCTACAGCGGCCGCTGGCCTCGGGCCGCACTAACTACTTGTCCGATATCCGCGGCAGCGTCGCGGCGTCCTTCGCTGTGGGAAACTGGACCACATTCATCTGCATGGACCGGAACGTGTAGTACCCGACGATGCCCGTCAGATCGACGACGCCCTTGGCGCCAAGGGCGTGCTTTGGCTCTATTGAAAGCAGCGTCGGAGACCACCCGATGCCGTAGCAGCTCACTGGTGAAGTCGTAGACGATTACCTGATCCGGAGTCATCTGCGCAGGACGGCGCCGCACCGCCACGGAATCAGCCAGTGCCTTCGGGATGCCCGCCTTTAGCGAGCTCCGGACTGTGCATCATGAATGCAAACGGACCGAAGACCGGCATCTTGCGAGCCTGCGCGAATTCGATGGCCGCCTGACGCTGCTCTTCGGTGTATTGCCCGGGAAGCACGTCAGGCAGGCGCTGAGCCGCCACGGGCGCGGCGGCGCCCAGAGCCAACAGAACGATCAACGTGCAAGTGAACGAGGTACAACTCGAGAGCCGGCAGCATCGCCGCACCAAAGGTATTCCGCGCCGGGCCGCCATAGCGGTGCTGCATACCCGAATATTGCTCACGAGGTAAACGCTGCGGCAGGAATAGTTGGAGCCGAACGAGCCTCTCGTAGTCGCCGACGACCCCACGTGGCCGCCACGCTGACGATATACGCCGGAACGACTGTTGCTCGTTTGAAATGCAGGGCCATGATCAGGCACGCCAGCAGCGGGGTCGAAAGCGCAACTGAATTCGCTTGCGGGTAAATCAGCTACAGTCCCGGATCCGTGACTGAGTGCAAGCCCAAGCTGGCATCGGGGCTCGCGGCGATGCACACTACTGCTGGTGGATTGGCATTCACGACGAAGGGATGAAACCTCTACCAGAAGGTATTCGGAACGAGTTAAAGAAAAGATGAATCCACTCGTAAGTAAGATTCATGGCCAGGAAAAGCGCTGGCGTGCCGAATATGCCGCGCTCCGCCGGCTCTGCCTTGGGTCTGGCCTCAATGAAGAACTGAAATGGGGGCAGGCTTGCTACGATTTAGAAAGTCGTAACGTGGTCCTGATCCATGGCTTCAAAACTTATTGCGCATTGCTATTCATGAAAGGCGCTTTACTCAAAGACCCCAACGGCATCCTCGTTCAGCAAACCAGGAATGTACAGGCCGCGAGGCAACTCCGGTTTGCCTCTCTTGCGGACATCGAGAAACAGAAAACGGCGGTCAGCGCCTATATCAGGGAAGCCATTGCGATTGAGAAATCCGGCGCCAAGGTCAAGATGAAAAGCGCCGCACAATTCGACACGCCCAAGGAATTTCAAGAGCGCTTGGATGATGACCCGAAACTGGCCGAAGCTTTCCATGCGCTCACCCCTGGAAGACAGAGAGGCTACTTGCTGTATTTCTCTGGGGCGAAGCAATCGGCGACGCGCGTGGCCCGCGTGGAGAAACATATACCAAGGATTTTTAAAGGACTCGGTCTTCTAGATTAAGCCCATGAGGCGCCAAAGCGCGCCTCGACGTGGATCAGGGTGCTCCTTGGCGCCCGCGCTGACCAGGTCTGCTGCTGCCGAAGCCCGTAGTCAACTCAAAGCTGCCAGGGATGCGGATCGCCAAGTCGATCGAATCTGCATCGGAATGAGGTCGATTCGGGATTAAAGGCGGCCGGCAACGCAGCGCGCGCTCGGCCTCCCCATTGCGCGCCGCCAACCGGTGTGGTACATACTGAACCATATGGTTCAGTGTACTCGGACCCGCTTCGATGCCTCGTTCGCCGCGCTCTCGGATGCTACCCGGCGCGGCGTTCTGGAGCAGCTCGGGCGTGCGGACGCTTCAATCACGGACCTTGCCGAAAAGTTCCACATGACCCTTACGGGCATGAAGAAGCACGTCGGCGTCTTGGAGCGGGCGGGGCTCGTCACCACGGAGAAGGTCGGGCGCGTGCGGACCTGCAAGCTCGGCCTGCGCCGACTGGAAGAGGAAGCGGCATGGATCGAGAGGTACCGCCAGCTCTGGGACGCACGCTTCGACGAGCTGGACAAGGTTGTCGAGGATCTGAAACGCAAGGAGAAGATCGATGGACGCAAGCACAGAGCGTGAGCCTACCCCATGAAGAACCGCACGACGGTGGAACGGAAGTCCGAGCGTGAGCTGGTCGTTACGCGAACCTTCAACGGCCCGCCGCGCATCGTGTTCGAGGCGTGGACCAAGCCCGAGCTGCTCAAGCGGTGGTGGGCGCCGAAGTCGACAGGCGTGTCCCTGCTTTCCTGCCAGGCGGATGTTCGTGTCGGGGGCAGCTACCGTTTCGAGTTCGGCCACGAGGCCTCAAAGCCTATGGCGTTCTTCGGTAGGTACGTCGAAGTGATAGCGCCCTCGCGCCTCGTCTGGACTAATGACGAAAGTGACGACGGTGCCGTCACCACGGTGACCTTCGAAGAAAAAGGCGGCAATACGCTGCTGGTGATGCACGAACTCTATCCCTCGAAGGAAGCTCTCGACCGTGCCCTCGCCGGGATGGAGGGCGCGATGCCCGAGACTTTCGAGCAATTGGAAGAGCTTCTCGTCACCTTCGGGCAGATTTGAGGTCGCTGAAGTGTCCGCCCGACTTGTTCTCAAGGGTCATGGCCGACTTCATCGCACGTGTCAAAGCGGAAGGGTTCCCTTCCCCTGACTTCTCAAAGATCAAGCCTTTCCCCGATGACCACCTAACTGACTCCCAAGCTGGTTAGGTTCACGACACCGGCGCATCAGGAGGGCATCGGCACCGGCATCTTCGTGTCCTCGGGAGATCCCGTTCACGGCGTCGTCAGTTTAACCCCGGGAGGTGGTCGCTATCCTGATCTCCTTGAATTCGACATTCGTTTATCCTCATCCGACGATCAATTTACCCGAGGCCTCATAGATCTCGAGCTTCAATGCTTAAGCGGCAGCTGACCGAGTTGCTAGCGCGAGACGATCGTTCTCCAGGCGACGTGAACGCGAAGCGCCAAGAGTCCGCATCGTCCCTCGCCGACCTCTTCGCGTCAGGAGAGTCCGGAGTACGACGGCCCCGGAGAAGGAGCCGGAGATGCCGGAGTTGAGAAGACGCTAGGCGTTGTTAACGTAGCAATTCAGCGATAAGCTCAACGTGTATGCGGCTGCTGAATGGCTGAAGTCACGATACGTCGCCTTCCCCGGCGCCTGCATAGTGGCCATCATTCTCGCCGCTGCGGGTCTCAGGCCAAGAGCTGTGTTGCTCGGATTCCTCGTGGTATTGCTGCTCTACGCAGTACCCAAGTCCATTCGAGACTATCGCGCCTCGCGCGGCAAGTAGCGACCCTGAACGGACAGTCGCAATGACGGCTATCGGGAGATAAAAATCACTTTCGCAGTGGGTCTGCCGGTGCCGATCGGTGTGCTAGCCCGCTCGCAACCCTGAGGCTGGGTCGTATTGAGCCTCCGGCAGACTTCGGATCAAGTACAGGACGCGGACGAATGCATCCATGTGGGAGACTTACGTCGTGAGCGACCCCAAGACGTTTGCCTTCTCAGTCGCAATCGCCGATCCGCGGGTCTATGCGCCAATCCAGCACATGGTCGATACCTTTCCCATCGGGATACGTTGGGGACTTCTAATCCTTTCGGGGCGGGCCGTGATAGTGCTCTGAATCGCGGCTAAATGGTGGCGCACGGAAGCGACAAGTCCGGGCGGCTGAGTCCCTACCGATCCACACGGCGGCTTTCCCTGCTTTGTTTATTGATCATGACCACCGCATGCCTCACGGCTCCAGCGAAAGCGTTGCGGTATGGCGACCCGGATGTGTGCGACTCAGCGATCACATCGCCGCCGTGCTTATTTTGTCTTGGGCAGATACTCTGACAGCGTGGGGGTTTCTTGAGCGAAACGAATGACATCGCGCTCAACGCCTGTACCGCGCGAGCTGCTGATACTCTCTCTCAAACTGCTCACTGCTGTATCCGTGTACTGCTGCCGTAGTTGTATGTCGAAAGTGGTGGTCGCGAGCCCACCATACGCGGCAGCCTTTAGTGCCAGGGTCTTAGGACCGCCAGTCGCATTAGAAAATTCGAGCGCGGCCAAGTCGTATTTATCGAGCGCCAAATAAGCGGCACCCATTGTCGTAGGCTCCCAATTGGGAACGGCAGGAGCCGCCGACAGTTGCCCCAGTAAAGTGGTCAACCTATCAGTCGCCGCTGGAGAGAGTTTTGAGGCAGTCAAATCGGTGAGAGGTTTGACGATTTCGGCTACGCTCTCGACCGTCCGCCACTGCTCTTCGTATTTTTCATACTCGACGCGAAGTCTCGTTACTGCATGGAGGTCCTTGCGCGACTGGGCTGATGCAATCTCGCCCTGATAGCTCCTAACCATCTCGGTGTGCTTGTCCAGTGGTTGCTTGAGCCGCAAGGCTTCATGAGCCGTGTACTCTGACCATGCGCCTAGCGCAGCTGTGGCGATTACGCTCGCCCAAGTGGTCCATTTTTCCCAAGTCTTCATATCACCCGACGCCCGTTAGTGCTGATTCGTTGGCTTCCGTTTCATAGAGCGGGTGGGCCACTTATGATTTCCGATGGAAAGACGGCCCCTTCCGGCGCCTAGCGTACTCTCCGGTCCTGGATGACCGCATTCCGGCTATGTAAATTAGCCGACCGGTGTCTCATAGTGGTCGATTTGATCCGCACGGCGACACGGCGCGATGATTAGTAAATCCCCATGAAATCACGCTTGCCGATGGGCAGGCCGTTGTGGCGAAAAATCGCGTAGGTGGTGGTGACATGAAAGAGAAATTGCGGCAGGCCGTAGTTGGTGAGATATGCTTGACCAGTCAGTTTCTTTTCTTTAGGCGTACCGGGACGCAGTACGATTTCGTTCGTTTCGCTGCCATCAAATTTGGAAGGGCCTACGCCATCGATGAATTCCAGTGTCCGGGCCAACAGTGCGTCAAGATCGGCAAAGCTCTTCTCCTTGCCTTCATAGGCGGGAACCTCAACGCCTGCCAGGCGAGCCGAGATCCCGCGCGCAAAATCGGCAGCAATTTGCACCTGTTTGACCAGCGGAAACATGTTCGGATAGAGGCGCGCTTGTAAAAATGCGTCTGGCTCTATTGAGTTGGCGACCACGTGTGCATCGGCCTGAGTCAGAATGGCTTTCAAAGCGGTCAGCAATTGCTTAAAAACGGGAACTGAGTTGATGTACATAGGGCTGGTCATGGTCGTGCCTTGGTTGAGTGTCGGGTGAGGCTTCTCAACGCGTAGCCTATCGCAAGGCGGGACCTGCCGGTTTAGTAATGTTCAGTCAGGGCGGCTGACATGCGCGGTTGGCGGATTGCAAGGTGACAATCCGTCGACTTGTGTCGACCCGAAGTTGTCATTCGTTAACGTCGGCCTTCTGGAGGTTCAGGTTGCAGCGAGATAGGGGAACGCCTGACAACTGCGGTTAAAAATCGAAGCGGTACGCGGTGGAACTAACCGAAAACTCATCTGCGAAACTGACAAGCGCTCTGTATGGCGCGAGCGGCACGGTCGGGCGAAAGGTCAGATGATCGATGAGGTAGAACAGAGAGACCTCGAAGAGACTTAGATCTCGGGCAGAGGGAAGACGGCCGGCTGCCTCGGCAAGATGCGCATCGAACCAAGCTAGCGCTCCCTCGAATCCCTTACGGGCTTTGGCAAAGTAGATGTTCTCTTCCGGAAGCTTGCAGATCAACACGCCGAAGGCAATCTGGACTTGCCCAGCCATCCCGTGCCAGACGAGTTCTTGTGCATTGCATTACAGAAGATCACGTAGCTCTTCGGGCCAGATGATTCTTGTGTCGCGGCTCGACCGCTGCGCGAGAGCGCGGCATATGTTCTGCGCGAAACGTCGAACCGTCCACCTGCATGGCCGGTAGCTTCATAGCGGGATTGTGGCCGTATACATTGGCCGACAGCACTGTCATATCGAGCACAGGTACGAGCCGGTAAGGGACGCCCAGTTCCTCGGCAAAGATTCTTGCCATGCGCGTGAAGTGCAAACTGCTGCGGCCGATAATCTCTATGGCATCCACAACAATCGCTCCCTACGGCATCGCCAAACGGGCGTAGAGGTTCATGGGCATTACAGATGGTACCTGCTCGGATCAGTGTAGAGTGGTTTTCGTCTCGGTACGACCCTTAGGCGACAGTCGCCGACGGCCGCTTCAGGGAAGGCCAGACGCCTGGAGAAGTTTCTACGGCGGTCGCCTCGTGATCTACCGCGTCATCACTGCGCGTTGGCCACTTGGTCCTGAGCGAGACTGGTGGCTGTCGTCTTGTGAGAGAGCCTTCAGTGAAGCGCGAAGCCCGAATTGCGCAAGCCAGCCACAAGCAGCACGGGGATGCTCAAACCAAAGGCGACGACGGGCAAAGCGGCCCGCGCGCCAAAAAGTGCGATCGACCACCATGGTGCGCTAAAGAGTTCGAGATCACCGCTTCTCAATGCATAATACGCCTCCCACACAGCTTGAGGCATTACAGCGCCGCCAACTCGGAGAATAGGAGCGGCAGAGATGCGATAAGCAATCACTACGTAGTGCCTCAGCTGGAACGCGATAAGAATCGCAAAGATGTCCCATCCCACAGCGTCCATTAGTGGGAGCAAAACACTAGCTTCTGGAACGGCTAGCACCAATACCACGCAGGCAACCACCAAACACAGCAGCGCCACTTGCCATCTCGACAGATTGCGGGTGATGTCACGCCACTTCATCGCAAGCATTACAAGCGCAGTTACGAGGAGCACCAGAGTCACAAGGCAGCCATTTTGTCGCTATTCCTGGAACGCATTATAGGTGCGAGAGGACGGCTTAGAACAAAACAACGCCCGGAGAGCGGAACGTGTCAATCACTTTGAGACACCTGGTTGCATGAATTTAGCGAGCAATGGCTGAGGATTGCGGTGGTGGCGGTGTCCTTTTTGGGCGGATTGATCCAGGCTGCGGTCGGCAGCGCCGGGGGTTGTGGTGAGCGGCCTTTGAAGCGCAGCGGCTGGGCGGCATAGGCGAGCTGCAGTGTGTGGGCGCGCTGGGCTTGCAGGGCCTCGGCAAGGCCGTAGTGCATGGCATGCGGAGTCATCAAGCCGATGCCGCTGTGATGATGCTCCAGGTTGTACCAGTGGAAGAAGTGCTGGCAGTGAGCGCGGGCATCCTGCAGCGAACCGAAGCGCTCGGGAAACTCAGGCCGGTATTTCAATGTCTTGAACTGCGATTCGGAGAACGGATTGTCGTCCGAGACATACGGACGACTGTGCGTGCGGGCAACCTGCAGATCGATCAACAATGCAGCCACGGGCTTGGAGCGCATGCTGGTGCCACGATCGGCGTGCAGCGTGAGGGTGCCCGGGGCGATGTGCTGCTTGCCAATTGTGTCGGCGATGAACTGCTCGGCCAGTTCGGCGCTCTCGCGCAATGCCACCATCCAGCCGACCACGTAGCGGCTGAAGATGTCGAGGATCACGTACAGGTGGTACACGCTCCAGCGCACCGGGCCCTTGACCTTCGTTATATCCCAGCTCCACACGGCATTGGGACGTTCGGCCAACAGCTCGGGCTTCTCGTACGCCGGATGCACGCGCAGACAGCGCCGCTCCAGGTTCTGTGCGTCGGCCGCGAGCAGCCGGTACATGGTGCGCACCGATGCCAGGTAGCGGCCCTCATCGAGCAGCGTGGCATAGATCGCCGCCGGCGCTCGCGCACCCGATAAATCGAGGCGCGCGGCACGCCCACAGGGCCTGGCACGCCATCGAGACGGCCAGACCCGAGCGCAGCGATTCGAAAGCCGCGATCACTTGTTCTGCGGCGGCGGCTCGGCCAATGGGATCCCCAGCAAGGAGGCCACTTTTTTTTGAACATCAATGATCAGTCGAGCCTGGGCGAGCTCACGCTCCAGCCGCGCCTTCTCGCGCTCGAGCCGCTCGATGCGCAGCTGCTCGGGGCGAGCTGGGTCGGGCTTGGGTCCACGTTGCCGCGGCGCCAGCGCCGCCTCGTTGACGCGTCCGATCTGCTTGCGCCAGGTCGAGAGCATCGAGGAGTAGACGCCCTCCCGGCGCAGCAGCGCACCGAGCTCGCCCGGCTTCTTGCACGCCGCGGCGGCGACGATGCGGCGCTTCTCGCTGGCCGGAAATTGTCGTCGCTTGGCCGTCGCCACCACCTCGGGATCCGGGGCGCGCGCGCCGCCGACGGCTCCCTCTCCAGTCGCCCTCCGGGCTCCTTGCGAGGGAGCCGTCGGAGCAGAAATCACTCGGGCATCGAGCAAGGAATGTATCCCTTCTTCGTTCATGAGTCGTCCTGCCTGCACTTTAAATAGCCCCAGGCAGGTGTCTCAATTCATGTTGGCACGGGCGGGCAGGTCCGAGGGCGTCGCTGCATCAATGCGCATGATCGCAAATATGATCTTAGCCGCTCCAAACATCCGGCTATGGCCAAAGGCCCAGTGTCGAGGATCTCGCACCCCGTCTCAAGCGCCTCCTCTCGAAGATACCGGGTCCAATTCATCATGTCCCGAGTCGCCAGGTGCGCTTGCCCTCGATCAGTCAGTCGCGCGATGCGACAGTCGTCAGCGCAATCGATTAGAATTATGCGCGCATTAGCGATCTTGGAGGCCGCGATAGCCTCTCGAATGAAGGCGATTCGCCTCTGTCCCTCCAAAAAAGCACGGACTCGCCCGCACGAGGCATTCCGGCTATCCGATCCATCCATTGCATTGTCGCCTGACGCTGCCAAGCGCCTCCTGGCTGATGCTCTGTGCCGAACGCGTCCAGCTCGGCGGCAGGAGGAATGCCAATTGAATCGAAGAACAGCACGCGCCATATTGCAGGGCGTAGGTTTTGGATGCCCGTGGCAAGCGTCGTCTTGCCAGCGCCCGAGGCTCCGGTCTGAACAACTAGCGACCCTAGCATCCGTTAGGTCTACCGCGAGCCTGGAATGGCGGCTAAGTGAAGGCCAATTCCGCACCGTCACCGACGGCGGATGTCCGACATCAGCCGTTCGCGCTGATGCGCCGGACGCTACGATGCCGCGCCCCTCACAGATGCGGCGATCGCGTCCGCCAGGCGCCCGAGCAGTGCACTCATCCCGGCAACTTGCGCATCCGCGCCCGCGCCGCCGGGCAGCTGCCATCTGCGCGCGCCCCGCGCAATTGGCTGATCGGCCTGCGGGGATGAGGTGCTGTTGCGTCCCAGCCCGTGTGCTTGTTGCCCACCCTGTGCCGCCGGAACCGCTCCGAGCACCACCCAGCTAGCATCCAGCACCACGTTGCCGCCGGCATCCGGTTGGAATTCCTGGATGTCGACGACCACCCCGCGGGTGCCGAGGCTGGCCGGCGCGCGCGCCATCAGCACCATGCCGGCCGGCAGCCGTGCACTCAGATCCTGACTGAGCACGCGCCGTATCATGTCATCCAGCGGCGCTCCCCACTGTTGCGTCTCGACGATGTCGAGCTGCTGCGGCGAGCGCCCCACCACCCGCTCCGGTCGGTCCAGCACCGCCGGAATGTGCACCGCGCGCACCTGCACCGGCGCGCCGGCAAACGCGCGCTGCGCGGCGTCCGCGCGCACCGCCGCCAGCGTGAAGAACCGGGTCGGGGGGCTGTGGCCGCAACCGGCAAGCAGCATGGCCAGCGCCGCCGCCAGCGGCGCCGCGCCCCCCGTTCCGGCGAGCCTTGTGCGCGTCATGGCCGCTTGCCCTCGATCAGCGCTTCCGGGTGACGCTCCAGGTACTGCGCCAGCGTGCGCACCGAGCGTGCCGCGCGTGTCAACTCATCCATGGCTTCGGTCAGTCCTCCCTGCTCATCCGCTCCGCCCAAGCTCTGGCGGGCTGCCGCGGCGACGCCCTCCATCTGGCTGGCAGCACGGCGCAGGCTCGCGATCAGCGGCTGCACCTGCGGCTCGGCCCCCTTCACGATGCGGTCGATGCCTGCGAGGGTGCTGTCCAGGTGCCCGAGGCTGTCGGTCAATTGTGGCGATGACACGAGCGTGCGCACGCGCGCGGTGATTTGGCGCACGTTGGCGCCGATCTGCTCGATCGGCAGCTGTCCCAATTGCGTGGTGAATGCGCTCAGGCCGCCGCCTGGTGCAGCCGGGATGCGCGGCGGCCGATTGGTCAGATCCAGCGCTGCGGCGGCAACGTGCGGCACGAAGTCCAGGGACACATAGGAAGCACCGACCAGCGGCGGATCCTGCGCAAGCCGCGCGCGCAGACCGGAACGCACCAGCTGCGAGACGACCTGGTTGAGCGTGCGCTCCCAGTTCGCGCCGCCTCCCTGTCCGCCACCTGCCTGGCCGGTGCCGGACAGATGCAGGCGGTCTGCATCCAGCTCCAAGGTGACAGGCGTGCGCAGAGTGCCGCTGCGCACGTCGTAATCGAAGCCGACGTCGCGCACCTCGCCGACCACGAAGTCGCGCAGTTTCACCGGCGCGCCGACTTTCAGCGCGCCGACCGCGCCCGGAAACTGCACGCTATAGAGCGCGTGCGGGCCGGCGGGCGCGAGCTCGGCACTGTCCTGATCGCCGTACAGCGTGAACACGGCGCCCGTGCCGCTGCGCGGTTGTGAAGCCGCCGGCGCCGGCGTCTCGAACGCGATCGCCCCGCTGATCAGCGCCGCGGGCGACAGCAGCTGCAGCTTCAGCCCGTTGGTCAGCGACAGCTCGAGTGCGCCGGCATCCCAGAAGCGCGAGCCGGCATGCACCAGCTGATCGTACGGCGAGCGCACCAGCACGTCGAAGCGGAACTGATGCGGCGGAATCAACCGCGCGTCCGTGACCTTACCGACTTCCAATCCGAGGTAATAGACGCCGGAGCCCTGCTTTGCCGAGCCGCGCTGTCCCGCCAACAGCGTGAAGCGCGTGCCCGCGACCGGCTCAGTGAAGGCCGGCGGCTTCTCCAGCCCGATGAATTCATGTTGCGGCTTGCCGGGGCCCGGTTCCATCTCCACGGTCGGGCCGCCGATGGCCGACACCAGCGACGACAGATCGGTCAGATCGCCACTCAATCCCTGAAGCCAGAAAAGCGTGCCGCTGTGAAGATACTTATCCACTGAGCGATTGAGCGACAACTTGACCCGCACATGCTGGCCGTCGTCGCTCAGCGCTACGTCGCTGACCTTGCCGACATTGACCCCGCGGTACGTGACCTGCGTGTTCTGCGCGCTCACGCCCGGTGCCTTGTCGAAGATCACGGTCACGGTGGTTCCTTGCCGGAAAAAGAAACGCACACCGAGCCACGCCAGGATACCCACCGCCGCGATCGGCACCAGCCAGATCCAGCCCGGCCAGCGGCTGCGCCGCACGGCTGCATGTGTCCGCTGCGACTCGCCCGGCCGCGGCTCATCCGACCGCGTCTCGTCCCGCGGCTGCGAGTCTGCCTGCCCCCGGGGCTCGGTGCGCCGGTCATCCTCGCGCATGCCGGCGCTCCAGGGCGGCATCCCACATCAGCCGCGGGTCGAAGCCGCGCGAGGCGGTCATCGTCAGCGCCACCACGGCGATGAACGCCGTCGCCCCGGCGCCGGCGTCGGTGCTGACGAAGCTACGCAGGTGCATCAGCGGCACGATCACCGCGATGATGAATGGATCGACGCTCGACCAGCGGCCGGCCTCGTCGATCATCCGGTACAGTTGGGTCTTGAGCCGCAGGTGCTTGTCCGAGCGCCGCCGCACAGACAGCAGGCACCAGGCCAGACCAGCCAGCTTCACCACCGGGATACCAATGCTGGTGCAGCTCACCAGCACACCCAGCGGCCACAATCCGGCTCCGAACAGCGCCATCACCCCATCGACGATCCGATAGGATTGCACGCGGCCCGGATAGTGCGTCACGCTCATCGGGAACACGTTGGCCGGGATGTACAGCAGCAGCGCGGCGATCACCAGCGCCAGCGTGCGCGTCCACGAGCCCGGCCATCGCGCCCGCAGCTTCAGGCGGCAGCGCGGGCAGTCCTTGCCCTCCTCGCTCAGCGGCAGCACCAGATCGCAGATCGTACACGACAGCACCGCCGTCCCGGGCGGTACCGCGCGCTCCGGCGCGATCGCCCGCCATACGGTGCGCCGGTCCAGCAGCGCGCGCGACAGCATCGCCATCAGCGCCACACCGACGAAACAGTAGCCGCCGGCACCGACGTAGACGATCGAAGCCTGCGCGGCGATACGCGCATAGCCGACGGCGCAGGCAATCAGGAACACCTCCGGCATGGTCCAGCGGTCGAGCAGGATGGCCCAGCGAAACACGGGGCCGAGCCAGCGCGGGCGATATCGCAGTTGCACGCAGCCCAAGGCCACGACCAACAGCCCGTAACGCAGGAACGGCAGCACCAGCGCGGACGCACCGATCAGCACCGCCAGCAGGATCCAGCCCTTCCCGGCCAATGCGAACACGCCGGAGCCGATCTGCGTCTGAACCGAGATACCAAAGATTCGCAGCGAAAACAGCGTCAGCAGGTTGGCCGGGAACAGCAGCAGCCACGTGGTGAGCGCGCAGGCCAGGGACGCGCTGACGCTGCGGGCGTTGACCCGCTCCAGTCTGGCCTCACAGCGAGAGCAAACGGCAACATCGCCTCGATCCAGCCTCGGCAGTTGCTGCAGCGTCCCGCAGTCCGGACAGGCGATCGTCATGTCGCAATGAAATAGACCAAGCGGCACCGCCGCTACTCCCGGACTGGCCGACTTGGGATAGGCCGACGCCGAGGCGGCGCAGTATCGCTCGTTGTAGGACTAGCGGAAGCCCCGCGCCGTTACACCAGCACCCGCTCGATGCCGCCGGCGTTGGCGCGCGCCACGTAGTCGGCCATCCAGTTCTCACCCAGCAGGTGGCGCGCGATCTCCACGACGATGTAATCGGCGTCCAGATCGGCGTCCTCGTTGTAGCGCTTCAGGCCCTGCAGGCACGACGGACAGGAGGTGAGCACCTTGATGCCGGCGGCACCACCGGTCCGCAGCTTGTCGGCACCGCTGCGCAGCTCCTCCTCCTTGCGAAAGCGCACCTGGGTGGAGATGTCCGGCCGCGTCAGCGCCAGCGTGCCCGATTCGCCGCAGCAGCGATCGTTCTTGTCGATATGGCCGTTCGCGCCCTCGTTCATCAGCGTGTTGACGACCTTGAGCGGATCGTAGCTCTTCATCGGCGAGTGGCACGGGTCGTGGTACATGTAACGCACACCGGTGGCGCCCTCGAGCCGGATGTTCTTCTCCATCAGGTACTCGTGGATGTCCATGATCCGGCAGCCGGGGAAGATCTGATCGAATTCGTAGCCCTGCAACTGGTCGTAGCAGGTACCGCAGCTCACCAGCACGGTGCGGATGTCGAGGTAGTTGAGCGTGTTGGCGACGCGATGGAACAGCACGCGGTTGTCGGTCACGATCTTCTCGGCCTTGTCGAACTCGCCGGCGCCGCGCTGTGGATAGCCGCAGCACAGGTAGCCCGGGGGCAGCACCGTCTGCACGCCCACGTGCCATAGCATCGCCTGCGTGGCCAGACCCACCTGCGAGAACAGCCGCTCCGAACCGCAACCGGGAAAATAGAACACCGCCTCGGTGTCGGCGCTGGTCGCGCCCGGGTCGCGGATGATCGGCACGTAGTCGGCATTCTCGATGTCCAGCAGGGCCCGCGCGGTCTTCTTGGGCAGCCCGCCCGGCATCTTCTTGTTGACGAAGTGGATGACCTGCTCGCGCATCGGCGGCCGGCCGGTGCTCGCCGGCGGGCGGCGCACCTGCGCGCGCGCGAAACCCTTCAGCAGCCGGTTGCCGGCGCGCTGCGCCTTGTAACCCCAGTCGATCATCAGCTTGCGGGCGAGGCGGATGGTCTGCGGATTGGTCGCGTTCAGGAAGAACATGCTCGCCGCGGTGCCGGCGTTGAAGCGTCGCTTGCCGATGCGGCGCAGCAGGTCACGCATCGCCATCGACACGTCGCCGAAATCGATGTCGACCGGGCACGGCGTCTCGCACTTGTGACACACGGTGCAATGCGCGCCGACGTCGGCGAACTCGTCCCAGTGGCGGATGCTCACGCCGCGGCGGGTCTGCTCCTCATACAGGAACGCCTCGATCAGCAGTGAGGTCGCCAGGATCTTGTCGCGCGGGCTGTACAGCAGGTTCGCACGCGGCACGTGCGTGGCGCACACCGGCTTGCACTTGCCGCAGCGCAGGCAGTCCTTGATCGCGTCCGAGATCGAGCCGATGTCCGACTGCTGCATGATCAGCGATTCGTGGCCCAATAGGTTGAAACTGGGCGTATAGGCCTGCGACAGGTCGCCGCCGGGCAGCAGCTTGCCGCGGTTGAAGCGGCCCTGCGGATCGATGCGCTGCTTGTAGGCGCGGAAATCGCGCGTCTCCTCCTCGCGCAGGAACGCGAGCTTGGTGATGCCGATGCCGTGCTCGCCGGAGATCACCCCGTCGAGTTCGCGCGCCAGCGCCATCACGCGCGCCACCGCGCCGGTGGCTGCCTGCAGCATGCGGTAGTCGTCCGAGTTGACCGGAATGTTGGTATGCACGTTGCCGTCGCCGGCGTGCATGTGCAGCGCCACGAATACCCGCCCGCGCAGCACGCGCCGGTGCGCCTCGGCACAGGCCGCGAGCCACGGCGCGAACGCGGCGTCGTTGAAGATCTGCTGCAGCGGCGCGCGCAGCTCGCGCTTCCACGAGACGCGCACGCTGCGATCCTGCAGCACATCGAACAGCCGCAGCGCCGGCGCGCGCATCAGCCGCGCGCGCAGCTCCGGCAGCAGCTCCTCGAGCCCGAGAGCGGCCAGCTGCGCCAGTGCGTCGGCCAGCGGCGTGTCCAGGTGCGCGGCGAGCCAGCTCCAGCGCGCGCGCACCGCGCCGAGCTGCGCGCGCGCCAGCGCCACGCGTTCGGACAGCTGCTCCTCGGTCGGCAGTTTGCCCGCCTCCGCGTCCTCGGGCCGCGCCAGCGGCAGCGGGCCGGCCAGCACACGCTCGAGCTCCTCGAGCAGCTCGAGTTTGTTCGCCAGCGAGAACTCGATGTTGATGCGCTCGACCGCGTCGGTGTACGTACCCATGCGCTCGAGCGGAATCACCACGTCTTCGTTGATCTTGAAGGCATTGGTGTGCCGCGCGATCGCCGCGGTGCGCGCGCGGTCGAGCCAGAACTTGCGCCGCGCCTCCGCGCTCACCGCGATGAAGCCCTCGCCGCTGCGGGCGTTGGCGATGCGCACCACCTCGGAGGTCGCGGCGGCCACCGCCGCCTCGTCATCGCCGACGATATCGCCGAACAGCGCCATCTTCGGCAGCGTGCCGCGCTTGGACTTGGTGGTGTAGCCGACCGCACGCAGGTAGCGCTCGTCCAGGTGCTCGAGCCCCGCCAGCCGCACGCCGCGCGTGCCCTGGCCGTCGAGGTAATCCTTGATCTCCACGATCGCGGGGATTGCCTCGCGCGCCTGGCCGAAGAATTCCAGGCACACGGTGCGTGTGTGTGCAGGCATACGGTGCAGGACCCAGCGCGCAGCGCTGATCAGCCCGTCACAGCCCTCCTTCTGCACCCCCGGCAGGCCGCCGAGAAATTTATCGGTCACGTCCTTGCCGAGCCCGGCCTTGCGGAAGTGCTTGCCCGGCAACGTCAGCGTCTGGCTCGACAGCACGCGCGCACGCTCCGGCGCGGCCGAGCCATCCTTGACCACCACCTCGAATTCGACCAGGTCGACCTCGTGGATCTTGCCGCGGTTGTGCGAGCGGCGCGTGACCTCGCGCCAGTTGCCATCGCAGTCGACCATGCGCCACCACGCCAGGTTGTCGACCGCCGTTCCCCACAGTACCGCCTTCTTGCCGCCGGCGTTCATCGCGATGTTGCCGCCGATGCAGGAGGCATCGGCCGAGGTCGGGTCCACCGCGAATACCAGGCCGGCCTGCTCGGCAGCCGCGGCCACGCGCCGCGTGACCACGCCGGCCTCGGTGTAGATCGTCGGCACCTCGGCGTCCACGCCCGGCAGCCGCATCGGTTCGATCGCGCCGAGCTGCTGCAGCTTCTCGGTGTTGATTACCGCCGACAGCGCCGTCAGCGGAATCGCCCCGCCGGTGTAACCGGTGCCCCCGCCGCGCGGGATGATCGTCAGGCCCAGCTCGATGCAGGCGCGTACCAGGCCGGGCAGTTCGGCCTCGGCATCGGGCATCAGCACCACGAACGGATATTCGACCCGCCAGTCAGTCGCGTCGGTCACGTGTGCGACGCGGGCATACGGATCGAAGCGGATATTGTCCGCGCGGGTGTGGCGTGCAAGCACGCGCCGCGCCCGGCGCCGCAACTGCACCCAGGCGGTGAACTGGGCCTCGAAACCGGCGACCGCCGCGCGCGCGCCGTCCAGCAGCTCGCCGACGCGTTGGTAGCGCTCGGCGTCGGCGCGCTCGCGCCGCCGGTCGATCTCGCGCAGCCGGTGATGCAGTGCTGCAATCAGCAGCCGCCGGCGCCGAGGGTTGTCGAGCAGGTCGTCCTGCAGGTATGGATTGCGCCGCACCGCCCAGATGTCGCCGAGCACCTCGTACAGCATGCGCGCCGAGCGCCCGGTGCGCCGCTCGTGCCGCAGCTCGTCCAGCAGCGCCCACATGCGCTCCCCGAGCAGCCGCAGCACGATCTCGCGATCGGAGAACGAGGTGTAGTTGTAGGGAATCTCGCGCAGCCGCGCCGGCGCGTCGGTGCCTGGCGCACCCGCGCTACGCAGCGGATCGGCGGAGATCTGGGCGTTCATCGTCACATGGGGGATAAAACAGGCGCGCATTCTACACGGGCCCGATGAGCCGTGAGCCGTAACACCTCATGCCACGAAGTGCCGCCTCATGCCACCACGTGCAGGCCGCGCGCCCCGGCACGCCAGATCCGCGTCTGCCCCGGCTGCAGCACATGGAAGTCGCTCGCCGCGACGTCGTGCGCGCGCCGCGCCTGCTCCAGCTCGGTGAGCGGCTCGTCGATGCCCTCGTCGGTCAGGCGGAAGCAGCCGAAGTGGCAGCCGATGCTCTCGCGCGCACCCAGGTCCAGGTGTGCGCGCACCGCTTCCTCCGGGTTCATGTGCTGCTCGCGCATGAACCAGCGCGGCTCATACGCGCCGATCGGCAGCAGCGCGAGCTCCGGCGACCCGCAGCGCCGCCGCAGCTCGGTGAACAGCGGCGCATAGCCGGTGTCGCCGGCAAAGTAGAGCGAGCGCTCGCCGACCGTGAGCCACATCCCGCCCCACAGCGTGCGATTTGCGCTACCCGGGCCGCGCGTCGACCAGTGCTGCGCGGGCGTGAACGTCAGCAGCGCCTCGCCCACCGGCAAACGCTGCCACCAGTCCAGCTCCACCACCCGCCCCAGACCCTGCCCGCGCAGGAACGCCGCGTTGCCCAGTCCGCTGACGAACAGCGGTGCATGCATGCGATCCAGTCGGCGCAGCGTCGGCGCATCCAGATGGTCGTAGTGATTGTGGCTGACGAATACCGCATCGATGTGCGGCAGCTGCTCGAACGGCAGCCCCGGCGCATGCACGCGGCGCGGACCGATCCACTGCACCGGGCTTGCGCGCATCGAATAGACCGGATCGGTCAGCAGCGTCACGCCGGGCAGCTGCAGCAGGAAGGTCACGTGATTGATGAAGGTGACGGCGATCTCATCGGCCGAAATGCTGCGCGGCAGCTGCGCCACCGTGCGATATTCACGCCACGGCGGCCACGGCCTGGGCACGCGCGTGCGCTGCCAGCGCCACACATCGGCGAGGGATTTGCCGGCGCCGGCCCCCGGATTGAAGAAATGCTCGCCGTCGAAATGATCGCTGCGTGCACCGGCATGGCCCGGGCCGCCGCGCAGCGAGCGGGCCAGGCGCACGCAACCGGCGACATAGTCACCCCAGCGCTGCAGCGGCAATATCATGTGCGCTCGTGTAGTCCCTACCCGGTCAGTGTAATCCGACGAACGGAATGGTGGCCCCGCCGTATCGACCCCGGTCCGCGCTCGCCCACCATGGCTGGGCATCGATTGCAGCACGAGGACAGTACATGAACCGTCGAATCGCACATGGAATCCGCCGCTACGGGATTCGCAGCGTCGCTGTCCTGGCCGTCGCGGCTGTCGCCTGGACCGCCGCCCCGGCACCGGCTCGGGCTGACGCGAGCCAGGGCTTCTCCCTCGGCGGCGGCGTCGGCCGCTATAACATCCGCATCGACAATGCCGAGACTCTCGGCAGCACCCTCGATCACTATTCGGCGAACGATACGGCTTATCAGTTCTTTGCCCAATGGCGCTTCGCACCCTACGTGGCACTCGAAGGCCAGTACATGAACCTGGGCACCAATCAGCGCTACCTGGGCTACCGCTCGGAGCTCACCAACAAGATCGACGGCTGGGCGCCGTGGCTCGTCGGTACCCTGCCGCTTGGCTCCGTGACCCACAGCGGCGTCGTCGGCCCGTTCGAACTGTTCCTCAAGGCCGGCGAGTACTGGTATACCTACCGTAGTGCCTTCATCTCCCCGCTCGGCGTCTACACCTCCAACAGCAAGACCTACAACCACTTCGTCTATGGCGGTGGCGTCGGGCTGGTGTTCGTGCAGCGCCTGGACGTCCGGCTCGAGTATGACGAGCTCAAGATCCAGGACACCAATACGTCCAATGCCCTCTGGCTGACGGCCGCGTTTAACTTCTGACGGAGCAGCCTCGCGCGGGCCGCAACGAGCCCGGCCCACGGCGTCCGGACCGCGCGGTCCGGGCCCGCGGGGAGCCGGCCCGCAGTATCCGGCGCCGCGGCGGCCGACCGAATTCTTAAGTTTTGTTAACCTGTCATACTCTGCCGCGGCAGCGCGCTGTAGTAGGGCATGACAGGCATCGATGGCTCGGCGAGCGCTTCGCTGTAACTTGTCGCCGAGAAGCAAATCTCAAAGTCCGACCGCCTTTGCGAATAAAATTCCCGATCACCTGGCCGGTGTCGGCATAAGGCATCTTCTGCATTCAGGGAGTCACGGACCGACATGAAACTCAACCCTCCGGGCAGGCTACTGATCCCCGCCGCCTTGATGCTGGGCGCAATCGTCGCGCTCGCATCGCCGGCCCTGGCCGCCTTGGGCGGCAGCGCCGATTCGGTCAGCGCCGACAGCAGCGCCATGCGCGGGCAGCTGCGCAGCACATCGCTGGTGCAGTACGACATGCAGGAGATCACCCAGGGCGCCCAGACCGTGCGCGAATACGTTACCCGCTCCGGGCAGGTGTTCGCCGTCACCTGGCAGGGACCGGTGCCGCCCGATCTGCGGCAGCTGCTCGGCACGTATTTCGGACGCTTTCAGGAAGCGGCCGCGGCCTCCCATCGCACCAACCCCGGCGTCCACCGCCAGCTCAATATTGTTCAATCGGATCTCGTGGTGCAGTCCAGCGGTCGACTGCGCGCCTTCCGCGGCCTCGCCTACCTGCCGGCGCTCGTGCCCGACGGTGTCTCGGTCGATCAGCTGCAATAGACGTCGACCCGCTACCATATAGACGCGACATAACGACCCACTACCACGAGCTGGAAGGATTCCCTCATGCGGCAAGCCTATCGTTGGACCGTGCTCCCCGGCATGTGCCTGCTGGCGCTGTGCGCGCTGGCGGCCTGTGGCGGAGGCGGCAGCAGCGGCGGCGGCAGTAGTACAGGCTCGACAACCACGGCGCACAACTTCGCGGCCGGCGGCCCGAACGTCGTCCCGATCAGCGTCAATGCGGGTCCGGCCGACCCGAGCGACCAAACTTTCAATATTCCGCTCGTGACAGTCACCGTGTGCGAGCCGGGTACCACCAGCTGTGCGACCATCAATGACGTGCTGGTCGATACCGGCTCCTACGGGTTGCGGCTGATGGCCTCCGCGCTGGCAGGTCAGAGCGTCACGCTGGCGCCGATGGCCGACCCGAACGACAGCGCCAATGCGATCAGCGAATGCCTGCCGTTCGCGGACGGCTATTCCTGGGGCGAAGTGGCCTCCGCCATCGTCACGATCGGCGGCGAGACCAGCAGTGGCGCGGTGCCGGTGCAGGTGATCAACGACAGCTCCTCGCCCTCTCCGGCCGCACCGTCGACCTGCACCAGTGACGGTATATCCTTGAACTCGGTCGGCGCCTTCGATGCCAACGGCGTGCTCGGGATAGGCCCGTTCGTCCAGGACTGCGGCTCGGGCTGTGCGACTTCCGCGACCAACGTGTATTACACGTGCACGTCCGCAAACAGCTGCTCGGAAACGACGCTGCCGTTGGAGGATCAGGTCGCCAATCCCGTCGCGCGCTTCCCGACCGACAACAACGGCGTGATCGTGCAGCTGGCCAGCATATCCGCGGCCGGCGCCGCGACCGGTACCGGATACCTGGTGTTCGGCATCGGCACCGAGAGCAATAACGGTCTCGGGAACGCCACGGTCCTGACTACGGACAACGAGGGCAATTTCACCACGATGTTCGACGGCCAGACGCTCGGCAGCAGCTTCATCGACTCGGGCTCGAACGGGCTGTATTTCCCCGACAGCTCGCTCGCGCTATGCGGACAGACCGTCCCCGCCAATGAGTTCTATTGCCCGAGCTCGACCGCGAGCCTGTCGGCCACGAATCAGGGCGAGGACGGCACCAGCAGCAGCGTGCCATTCCAGATTGCGAATCTCTCCAATCTCCTCAATGACAACAACGGCAGCCATTACGCCTTCGATGACGCCGGCGGCCCGGCGGAAACCATTGCCCAGTTCGGGGCCTACTTCGACTGGGGTCTGCCGTTCTTTTACGGCCGCACGACCTTCTTTGCCATCGACGGCGCCAGCGCCGGCGGCATTAGCGGTCCGTTCTATGCGTATTGACTGCCCTCAGGCTGCCGGCGCCGTGCGATGCCGGTCAAGCGCCGCAATACGCCCATTGAGCGGCACAGTTCAATAGGACGCACTTATTTATTTGATGCCGCTTCGGCGCTGCGACACGGTAGGACCGGGACTCAAAGCGGGACAGATGCTGGAAACGGCGTTGTCAACTCAGGCATGCTAGTTCGCACAGACCCGCTGCATCGGGGCATTCCTGCTACTCGCGGGATTCGGGGAGCCGCATGACAATCAAGCATCCATCGATACTACTCGCTGGCCTCGCGCTGGGGATGGCGCTCACGGCCGCACCGCCGGCGCGCGCCGCCTTGGGCGGCAATGCCGACTCGGTCGGCGCCGACAGCACCGCGCTGCAAGGCCAGCTGCGCAGCACGTCGCTGGTTCAATACGACGTGGAGTCGATCACCAGCGGTGCCCTGGTGGTGCACGAGTACCTGACGCTCGCCGGGCAGGTGTTCGCGGTCACCTGGGCCGGGCCGGTGCCGCCAAACCTGCAGCAGTTGCTCGGCAGCTACTTTGGCGAGTTCCAGAGCGCGGCGCTGGCAGCGCACCGGGCGAATCCGGGCA
This sequence comes from Steroidobacteraceae bacterium, assembly GCA_036267195.1. Classification (GTDB taxonomy): domain Bacteria; phylum Pseudomonadota; class Gammaproteobacteria; order Steroidobacterales; family Steroidobacteraceae; genus FEN-1191. The sequence continues at coordinate 177,007 of DATAWM010000068.1, read as the reverse complement.
TGCGCCGGCAGCTCGACATTTCACAATCGGATCTGGTGGTCGAGTCCAGCGGCCGGTTGCGCGACTTTCACGGCCTCGCCTACGTCCCGTCCCTCGTGCCGGCGGGCGTTGCGCTGAACGAACTTCAATAGAACGACTTCAATAGGGAGTCCCATGAAGCATGCCTATCGCTGGACAGCGCCGCTGGCCCTGTCCGTTCTCTCAGCCTGCGGCGGCGGCAGCAGCCACCCGGGCTCGACCGCGCCCAAGGCCTACACCATCGGCGGCAGCATCACGGGCCTGACCGCGGCCGGACTGGTGTTGCTCGACAACGGCGGTGACACCACCACCGTCGCCGCGAACGCGACCTCGTACACCTTTCCGACCGCGCTCGGAACCGGTATCGGCTACGCGGTCACCATCCACACCCAGCCCACCGGCGAGACCTGCACGATCACCAACGGCAGCGGCACGGTCGGCTCAGCCAACGTGACCAATGCCGACGTGAGCTGTACCGCCAGCCCGACCTATACCATCGGCGGCAGTGTCTCCGGGTTGACGGCCTCGGGACTAGTGCTCGCAGACGGCAGCGACACCGCCTCCGTGGCGGCGAATGCCACTTCATACAAGCTGTCCACCGGGCTGCCGAGCGGTACCACGTACGACGTGGTGGTCAGCGCGCAGCCGACCGGTGAGACCTGCACGGTCGCCAATGCCACCGACACAGTCGGTTCCGCCAACGTGACCAATGCCAACGTGAGCTGCACCGCCAATACTCCACCGCCCGTCACCTATACCATCGGCGGGACCATCGAAGGCCTGACCGCCGCAGGGTTGGTGCTGCAGGATAACGGCGGCGACAATTACGGCGCCACGGCTGGAACTGCGTTCAGCTTTACGTTCGCCACAGCGGTCGCCGGCGGCGGTGCCTACGCCGTCACCGTGAAGACGCAGCCCACCGGCGAGACCTGCATCGTCAGCGACGGCTCCGGCAGTGTGGCCTCTGCCAACGTCACCAGCGTCATCGTCAGCTGCAGCCAGTACGCGGCCAACCTGGGCAGCAACGTGGTCGCGGTCACGGTCGGCAACGGCCCGGCGGCGGCGACCAGCCCCGTCTTCAACATCCCTTATGTGACCGTCAAGGTCTGCGAACCCAGCAGCCCGACCACCTGCGCCATCATCAACAACGTCGAGGTCGATACCGGCTCGGTGGGCCTGCGCCTGCTGGCCTCGGCGCTGACGGCGCCCGACGGCGGCAGCCCCGTGTCGCTGACGACGATCAATGACCCCGGCACCCACGCCAACACCATCGGCGAGTGCTGGCGCTTCGGCGGCGGCAGCGGCGCCTGGGGGCCGGTCGCGACCGCCAATGTCAGCCTGGGAAGCGAGACTGCCTCGGGTGTCGAAGTGCAGGTCATCAACGACGTCATGGACGGCGCGCCGACCGGTGGCTGCGGGACCGTTCAGTTCGGCAACGTGTCCGACTTCGACGCCAACGGCGTGCTGGGCGTCGGCGTCATGCAGCAGGACTGCGGCACCGGCTGTACGACGGTCTCCGCCGGTGACTACTACTACACCTGTACCTCGAGCTCGCCGAGCAGCTGCACGCAGGTCGGGATGCCCGTGGTCAATCAGGTCCCCAATCCGGTGATGGGCTTCGCGCAGGACAACAACGGCATCATCCTGCAGCTGCCCGCGATCCCGGACGCCGGACTGCCCACAGCGAACGGCTACCTGGTGTTCGGTATTGGCACTGCGGGCGGCGGCAACGCGCTCACCGCTACTACGGTCCTGACGGCCGACCCCAACTACACCACCTTCACGACGCTCTACAACGGCGCGACGCTCACCGCCGGCAATGGCACCGGCGGCATCATCGATTCGGGGTCCAATGCGCTGTTCTTCCCCAACGACAACGGCCCCACGACCAATGTGATCGACACCTCTTGTATCCCCGGGGGCGCGTTCTATTGCCCCGAGCCCCCTATCAGTCTTACGGCCCAGAACGAAAACTACGACGGCAGCGGTACGCCGAGCACCGTGAACTTCACGATCGACAGTATCGCGGATCTCAGCAGCGACAATTACGCCCTCGATGACGTCGGCGGCCCGACCACCGGCTCGTTCGACTGGGGACTGCCGTTCTTCTACGGCCGCGCGGTGTTCGTGGCGATCGATGGCAAGAGCGCCGGCGGCACCACCGGTCCCTACTACGCGTATTAGAGGTCCCTACTACGCGTATTGTAAGGGCGTCCATACGACGTGACGGGCCCGCGCAGCGTCAGTGGGGCCACCGGGCGGCTCCACTGACGCATAGCCGATTACTCGTCTAGCGCGCTTCAACTGGCATGCAGAGGGCCGCCCCCTACCTGATCCCCGCGCTGTGGCTCGCCTGGGTGTGCTACTGGCGCATCATGAGCTCGGATGCCAAGCCGACCGTGCGGCTGGAATCCGCATGGTCGCGCGCCGCGCACCTGGTGCCGCTGTTCCTCGCCGCCGCGCTGCTGCTGATGGGAACCGTGCCGCACGGCGGCTTGCTGTTTCACCGCTTCGTAGCCCGCGGCTGGATCGTGTACTGGGTCGGCGTGGCGCTGGTGGCGGCCGGGCTGGGCTTCGCCGTGTGGGCGCGCGTGCACCTCGGGCGCAACTGGAGCGCCTCGGTCACCGTCAAGCAGGGTCATGAGCTGGTGCGCACCGGGCCCTATGCGCTGGTGCGGCACCCGATCTACACCGGCTTGCTGCTGGCGCTGCTCGGCTCGGCGCTCGCACGCGGGCAGTGGCGCGGGCTGCTCGCGGTGCTGCTGGCGCTGGCCGGGATCTGGTACAAGCTCACGCTCGAGGAGCGCTGGATGCGCGAGACCTTCGGCGCGGCCTACGACGAATACCGCCACCACTCCCGCGCGCTGATTCCCTACCTGCTGTAACAGCGCCGCCCGTCAGCACGCTGCTGCCCTACGCGAGCGCTGCGCGCAGTGCGCCGCCGCTCACTGCGGCCCCAGCAGCGGCACCCCGATGATCCAGCCATGCAGCCGCCAGAGGAACAGCGCGTACAGCGCCAGCCCCAGCGCCACCGCCATGAAGTCGTTGTAGCGCCTCGGCGGCGCACGGCGTATCGGCGCCGGCACACGCCGCCCGAGCGACAGGCGGTCGATGAGCGCCCATGCCAGGAAGCAGGCAAACAGCAACACCCCGGGCAGTGTGCCTTTGGCGAACAAATGTGCCGCGGACCAGAACATCACCGCGGTCAGCATCGGATGCTTGGCCTGCGTCGAGATCCGTCCCGGCAGGTAGGTCGCGAACAGCAGCGGGAACACCGGCAACATCAGCACGAACGTCACGTAGCGCAGCCACGCCGGCGGCAGGTACAGCACCACCGGGGCGCGCCGCGCGCCGATGTAACCCAGCACCACCAGCGCGAAGCCCGCGGCGACGAACACCGAATACACGCCCTTCCAGCGAGCCTCCCCGACGTGCAGCACCATGCGGTCGCGCCAGTGCGGCGCCACGATCGATATCGAGTGCGGCACGAACACCAGGATCACGCCCGCAACCAACATCAGCATCGTATACTCTCCCGTGGCCATCGGATCCCGCTACCCGGCGCCGTATGATGCAGCCGGCGAGAACATCGCCTTCGGCCCCGAGAGCGCGGCGCGCGCCGTGCAGGGCTGGCTCGAGAACCCGGGTCACTGCGCCAACATCATGGACCCGGGCTTCCGCGACACCGGCGTGGCCTTCGCCAGCAACCGCCGCGGGCCGCCGCGCATCTACTGGGTACAGGACTTCGCCGCGCACTGACCGGCGAACCGGAGCCGCGGTACGGCGCGGCTGGGCGGCTCGCCGCCTGCCGGTCCCGCTGCCTCAGTTGCGCGGCTGGCGCACCAGGCGCAGGTACGGCTTGATCTCCTTCCAGCCCTCCGGGAACAACTTCTTGGCGTCGTCGTTGCTCACCGACGGGACGATGATGACGTCATCGCCGGGCTTCCAGTTCACCGGCGTGGCCACCTTGTGCTTGTCGGTCAGCTGCAGCGAGTCGAGCACACGCAGGATCTCGTGGAAGTTGCGTCCGGCGCTGGCCGGATAGTTCAGCGTCAGCCGCACCTTCTTGTTGGGGTCGATGACGAACACGCTGCGCACCGTGAAGCGGTCGCTGGCATTGGGATGGATCATGCCGTAGAGCTTCGCGACCTTCATCTCCGGATCGGCGATCATCGGAAATTCGACCGTCGTGTTCTGGGTCTGCTCGATGTCGCGCTTCCAGCCGACGTGGTCCTGCAGCGTGTCGACCGACAGGCCGATGACCTTCGCGCCGCGCTTGTCGAACTCGGACTTGAGCCTGGCGGTCTCACCCAGCTCCGTGGTGCACACCGGGGTGTAGTCCTTCGGATGCGAGAACAGCACTCCCCAGGAGCTTCCCAGCCATTGGTGAAAATTGATCTTGCCAGCCGTCGAATCGGCTTCGAAATCCGGTGCGGTATCGCCGAGTTGCAGTCCCATAAAACCCCCTTGCAGCAGAAGCGGTCGAATCGACGCCGCGCTGGCGGCCCCTGGCGCGCAGTCTAGGCCGCCCCAACGTGACATTGCAGTGACAAGAACATAACACCGCGGTCAACAGCAGCGCCGCAGCGGCGGCCCGCTACGGCCGATGGTCGCGCCGGTTCTTGTCGATGATGGCGGCGATGATCGACAGGAAGGCGAACAATCGCAGCAGCAGCAGGTAGGAATGATTCTGCTCGTTGGTTCCCGCCAGCGACGAGGCGGTCCACTGCAGCGCCATCAGCCCGAACGCCGCGGCGAAGAACAGGAACAGCCGGTCGCGGGTGACGCGCCAGTGGTGCAGGAAGAACAGCGCCGCCACCAGGCACGACATCGCCAGCGTGCCCCACACATAGTATTTCATCAGCTCGTATTTCATCGGCTTCCCCGAGGGCGTTGCACCGGCGCGCGGGCGCGGCCGCCGCTAGCGCGACTCCCAGATCAGGCCGTAGACCAGCGCGATCATCCCGACCAGTGCCAGCACCGTGCGCCAGTAGAACAGGTCGATGCTGGCCGGCGTCAGCACCAGGTCGATGAACAGCACCACGTTATCGAGCGTCTGGCCGATGAAGCACAGTCCCGCCCACAGCAGCAGGCGCGTGCCGGTGGCGCGATAACCCTTGAGCAGCAGCCACGCGCAGCCGGCGCTGGTCAGCGCACAGGCGATGTAGATCAGCTCAGCGATCATCCTTCTTCCTCCGGAAGATGAATGCATCGGAGAAGGTGCGGGCGGCGGAGGAGCGCACGCGATCGATCGCGTTCGCGCTCATCTGCTTGACGACCTCCAGCCGCTGCTCCGAGTACGCCTGCGCCAACCGGTCCACGCTGTCCCCGGCCCCGCTTTGCCCCGCAGCGTAATGAAATTCGGGCCCGAGCGGGCCCGTCTGCGGCGCCGCCAGCCGTTGGGAGACTAGCTCGTCCAGGGCCGATGCGGCGCTAGCCGCATCGATGCGCAGCGCGACGGCCACGGCGGCTACGCTCCATCCCTGCGCGGGCCGGCCATGCAGCAGCAGCAACGCCTCCAGCTGCTCGTAGCTGGTGACTTGCTCGAACAGCAAGCGGCGAACCTCAGTATCGAGCTCGATCTTCACATGTTGCGCCCATTCAGGAATCGCCCCCCCGGGGGCTCGAGCGCAAACAGCGGCAACTCCTCTGGCACGTTCCGATCGGCGGGGCCCGCGGCCGCCCCGAGGCGGGCGAGCCCGCTGACTTTCACGCCCAGCAGCCGCAGGCGCCGCTCGAAGGACGCCCGCTTGAGGCATTGTCCGGCGATGCGCCGGATAACTGCCGCATCGTTGGTATGGACCTCGACGCTCTGATCACGCGTCACGCGCTGGAAGTTGTCATAGCGCAGCTTGACGCCGATGGTCCTGCCGACATATCCATCGCGCTGCAAGTCCTGCGCCACGCGCTCGCACAGCGCGGTGAACAGCGACCGCAGTTCGGATCGATCGTATACCGCATGCAGGTCGCGTTCAAATGTGGTTTCGCGGCTGATCGACACCGGCTCGCTGTGCGTGACCACCGGCCGGTCGTCCCGGCCCCGGGCCGCCTGGTACATCCACTCGCCGTGATGGCGGCCGAAGTGCTGCATCAGCCAGTCGCGTTCGCACTGCGCCAGCTCGCCGATCGTGCGGATGCCGAGCTGCTCGAGTCGCGCGCCGGCCTTGGGCCCGATGCCGTTGATCTTGCGGCATGCCAGCGGCCAGATCTTTTGTTCCAGCTCCGCCTCATGGACGATCGAGACGCCGTTGGGCTTGTCGAACTCGCTGGCCATTTTGGCCAGCAGTTTGTTGGGTGCGACGCCGATCGAGCAGGTGAGTCCGGTACGCGCGCGGATGGCATCGCGGATGCGCTCGGCCAGCACCCGTCCGCCGTGCTCCTCTCCGCCTGCGACGGCGCCGAAGTCGATATAGACCTCGTCCACGCCGCGATCCTCGATCAGCGGGGTGAACTCGCCGATGACCTGCTTGAACAGCCGCGAGTAGCGGCGGTATTGCTCGAAGTCCGCCGGCAGCAGCAACGCCTGCGGACACAGGCGCGCGGCCTGCATCAGTCCCATTGCCGAGTGCACCCCGAACGCGCGCGCCTCGTAGGTGGCCGTGGTCACCACGCCGCGGCCCGCATAATCGCGCAGGCGCGCAAACGCGTCTGCCGCCTGCTGGTCCGGCGGTTGCTGGGCCGGCGCGTGACCGCCGAGCGAGTTCCCCGGCGCTGCGCTGCGGGCGCGGGCGCGGGCGCGGCTGCCACCGATCACCACCGGCAGCCCGCGCAGCTGCGGATAGCGCAGCAGCTCGACCGACGCGAAGAAGGCGTCCATGTCCAGATGCGCGATTCGGCGGGTGCCGTCCCGATGCCACTGCATGGATACGAGGATACTCCTGCGCCCGGCAGGAGGCGGCGGCAGCCGCAAGGCGTGCCGGCAGCAGCTGCGCGGATCAGCTGTGCTGCGGCTCGCGGCGGCGGGCCCAGTCGCCGATCGCCTCGCGCATCCAGGCCGCCGCGAACAGCATCGGCACCACCAGGATCAGCAGCGGCAACAGCAGCAGTTGGATCGCAAAGCGGATCAGATGGACTGCAATCTGCGATGTCATGCGCAAACCTCTCGACCGCAAGTGTGCCGCCGGCGTGCTGAACGCACGCTGAAACCGCGGATCGGCGCCCGCGGTTGCGTCCGTGCACCGCCACTCAGCCCTCGCGGAACCGCCGCAGGCCCCGCGGCGTGAGCACGTGCTCGAGCAGCTGGAACACTGCCATCACCAGCAGCGCCAGCACGGCCGCCGGAATGGCACCTTCGAGGATCAGCGACAGATCGTCGAGGCGGATGCCCGTCAGGATCGGATCGCCATAACCGCCGGCGCCGATCAGCGCGCCCAGGGTGGCCGTGCCGACATTGATCACGGCGGCGGTACTGATGCCGGCGAGTATCGTGCGCGTCGCCAGCGGCAGCTCGATACGCAGCAGCCGCACGTGCTGCGGCAGTCCCAGCGATGCCGCCGACTCCTCCATCGCTGCCGGAATGGAGGTGAGCCCCGTCAGCGTATTGCGTACGATCGGCAGCAGACTGTAGAAGAACAGCGCTGCGATCGCCGGCTCGGCACCGATACCGAACAGCGGAATCATGAACACCAGCATCGCCAGCGTCGGCACGGTCTGCAGCACCACACACACCGCCAGCACCGCGCGCCCGAGCGGCGCCCAGCGGGCAGCAAGGATGCCGATCGGCAACCCGACCAGCAACGCCAGGCCCAGCGATACCCCCACCAGCGCCAGATGCTCGCGCGTACGCTGCAGCAGGCGCGCACCGAGCGAGCGCTCGCCGATGTCGCGGATCGGCGGCCGCTGTGCCGCCGCGGCGAGCGCGCCGGCCGGCCCCGCCGGTCCCGGCAGCGTCGCCACGAACTGCGCGGCCACCACGCCGTCGGCGTCGTGCCGGATCTGCACGGCGGCATTCATGCGGCGCATCGAGCGCACGTCGATGCGCCCGGCCAGATCATTGATGCTCCGGAGCAGCGCCGGCCGCTGCGCGGCGGCCGCCAGTCGGTACAGCCACACGGCCTGATAGCTCGGAAAGTAGTGACGGTCATCCCGCAGCACCACCAGATGGTATTGCTCGATTTCCGCATCGGTGGTGTAGACGTCGATCACATCGGCGGCGCCGGCCACCAGCGCACGGTAGGCCAGGCTGTGATCGATTCCGCGCAGGCTGCGCGGAGCCAGTCCATAGCTGCTGCGCAGGCCCGGCCAGCCGTCACCGCGCCGCATGAACTCATTGGACAGCGCGTAGCGCAGCTGCGGATGGGAGGCCAGATCCGACAGCGTGCGCAGCTGCAGCTTCGCGGCTAATGCCGGCTCGACCGCCAGCGCGTACCGGTCCTCGAAGCCCATCGATGCGCTGATACCCAGTCCGCGCGCCGCCAGCGCGGCGGCCAGCTGCGCCGGCGAGCGCGGCGGCAGCCCGTGCAGCAGCTGTTGCGTGATCGTGCCGGTGTATTCGGGGTAGGCATCGATGCTGCCGTCGAGCAGCGCCTGCCACAGGATCGCGCTGCCACCCATGGCGCGATGATGGATGAGCGACAGCCCGCGCCTCTGCGCCTGCAGCTGCAGGATGTCCGCCAGGATGATCGATTCGGTGAAGTTCTTCGAGCCGATGCCGGGCCCCGCCGGCGCGGCCGCAGCTGATCCGAGCCCGGAGCCCAGGCAACACCACAGCGCGCCCGCCAGCACCAGGCAGCGACGCATCTCACTGGCCCTGCGGCGGCGGCAGCACCCGCGGGGGCGGCCCACGCTGCGCGGCGACGAAGCGGCGTACGAACTCGTCGGCCGGGCGCTCGTACAGGTCGGCTGCATCGCCGTCCTGGATGATGCGCCCGGCGCGCATCAGTACCAGGCGTGTCGCGAGGTATGCGGCCTCGGGCAGATCGTGCGTGACCAGCAGCACGGTCTTGCCCAGTCCGCGGAACAACTGCTGCAGGCTCTCCTGTAGTTCGAAGCGCACCAGCGGATCGAGCGCGCCCAGCGGCTCATCGAGCAGCAGTGCCGGCGGATCGGTCATCAACGCGCGCATCACGGCCACGCGCTGGCGCTGGCCGCCGGACAGCTCCGCCGGATAGCGCTCCAGCAAGCTCCCGGGCAGCTGCATCAGCTCACACAGCTCGCGGGCGCGTGCCTCGACGCGCGCACGCGGCCAGCGCAGGTGACGCGGCAGCAGCGCCAGGTTGCCGCGCACCGTCAGATGCGGGAACAGCCCGCCCTCCTGGATCACGTAGCCGATGCGGCGCCGGACCGCCAGCCGATCGGTGCGCGCGAGCGCGCGCTCATCGATCAGCACCTGTCCGGCGTCCGGCCACGTAAGGCCAAGCAGCAGCCGCAGCAGCGTCGACTTGCCCGAGCCGCTGCTGCCGATGATGGCGCTGACGGTGCCGGAGCAGAACGTGACGCTCAGGTCATCCAGCGCGGTGAATGGGCCGTATCGCTTGCTGACGTGCTCGAGGCGGAACACCGCTGCGGTCAGCCGATCTGCGCAACGTGGCCGCCGACGCGCGCGCGCGCGCGTCCCGGCTGCAGCAACGCGTTGCGCGCCTGCCATTGCTCGGGCAGCGGCAGCGCCTCGAGAAACTGCACCTCCCCGCCGGTGTAAGTCGCCACGGCCACACCATCCCGCAGCAGCAGGCGATTGCCGGCGAGCGCGGCCACGCGGCTGCCGGGCGTGACGATACCGGCGAGGTTCAGCGGGTCGGCCGCGCTCAGCGCAACCAGTGCGCCGTCGCGCGCGCGCCGGCGCACTGCCCGCAGCGCCCCCACTGCCTCCGGCAGCGCGTATTGCTCGCCGCTGGCCCCGGCCACGAAGCGTCCACCGCGGATGTGCCCCTGCGCCTCCAGCCGCCGATAGGCGCGCAGCAGCAGGTACCACGGCGGCAGCCACGCCGCCTCGCGCGCCAGCAGCCGCCGGAACACCACGCCGTAGCGCCGCAGCAGCAGCCACGCCGCCTCCTCGATCGCTGGCCCCGGTGCCCCCGGCACCGGCGGCCGCGCCGCCGCGGCGCCCTGGGCCGCCGCGAGCGCTGCCTCCGGCGCCTGGCGATGCACCAGGCTCCAGCGGCCGGCCTCCTCCAGCCCGAATTGCAGCGTGCGGCGCCCACGCGCGGCCAGCTTGCGCTTGCGTTGCAAGGGCAGCAGCAGCGCGCGCAGGCCGCCGAAACTGTCGGCACTGACGCGGCCGGCCGCGACCAGCTCGGCCAGTGCGCCCTCGGCCTGCGCCGGCAACAGACCGGCGCCCTGGCGGATCTCGTCGAAGAATGAAGCGCCGTGCTGCTGCAGGTACTGCTCCATCGCGACGGCCGTGGCCGACAGCTGGGCGCCTCCGCCGCCCGCGGATGCCAGCTGCTGCCACAGCGCCCGGCGCTTGCGCGTCAGCAGCGAGATCGGGGTGGCGCGCACCGGTCCGGCGGTGACATTCTGCGGGGGTTCGAGCCGCGCCCAGTACGCGCGTCCCGACAGGCACAGGCTGTCGAGCCAGGCACCGTCGTAGTCGCGCAGCCGTGCCGGCAGCACATCGGCCTCCCAGGCGGCCGCGGGAATCTCGCACCCCTCGAGCTGCTCGATCACCCGCTCCAGGCTCTCGGTGCCTTCCGGCTGCGGCGCTCGCGTGACGCCCTGCCACTCGAGCAGGAAACGCATGAAGTCGGCGCTCGCGACCGGCTCGATCTCGGCGCGCAGCGACTTGAGCGTGTAGCGGTGGATGCGCGCGAGCAGCCGGCGCTCGCACCACTCGGTGGCGCCGGCGTCCGGCTCGCCGGCACCCGCACGCGGCGTGAAGTGCCCCTGCAGCACGAAGCCCTCGGCTTCCAGCGCCGCCAGCGCCGCCTCAACGCGCTCGCGCGTCAGCGATAGCAGCGCCGCCAGCGCGGCGGCGCTGCTGGGGCCGAGGGCCTGCAACTGGCCCCGCAGCAGCTCGCGCGTGCCCTCCTCGGCGTCCCAGCGGCGCTGCGCGTACTCGGGCGGCACGGTCAACGCCGACGTCTGCACGGCCTGCGGATAAATCGCGCGCACCATCGGCAGCTGCTCGGCCGCGACCCAGAACACGGTGCCGCCGGACATGGCGCCCCCGGCCCGCGCGCCGAGCTGCAGTGTGGTCGCACGCCGCTGCCGCACCAGCTCCTCCATCGCCGCGGCCAGGGCGCCACGCACATCATCATTCGCCCGCAGGACCCCCAGCAGCATCAGCGCATCGTGCAGCTCGTCGGCAGTGTCGGGCGAGGGCTGCGCCTCGGCACGCACCGCGTCGATCGCCGCCTGGCTCAGCTGGCCGAACTCGGCGGCGCTCCCGGCATCGAGCCAGCGCCGCCCGGCGACCGCCTGCGTGCGCCGTTCCTCCAGCGGCGCGTCGTCCAGGTAGGCATACGGCCGGGCGTTGAGGACCTCCTGCGCCAGCGGCGAGGGCTGCGGCAGGTCGCGCGCGAGCACTTCGATCTCGCCGCGCTCCATCGCCGTGAGCAGCGCGGTGAGCCCGTCCAGGTCCATCGCCTCGTGCAGGCAGTCCCACAGCGTCTGGCGCACCAGCGGATGGTCGGGAATCTCGCGCTCGCCGGCGAGGTTCTCGGCGCAGGCGAGCTGGTCGGGGAACACCACCGCGATCAGATCCTCTGCCGCCATGCGCTGCAGCGGCGCCGGCGTGCGGCTGCCGCCCCGAGCGCGCCGCACCGCCAGCGCGATGGTCGCATTCCAGCGCCAGCGGGTCGTGAACAGCGGCGCATCCAGCACCGCCTGCACCAGCACCGCCTCGACCGTGCGCGCACTGAGGAATTTCGGCAGCTGTTCAAGCGCGAAGCTGTGGGTCTCGCCCAGCGACAGCACGATCGCGTCCTCGGTGGCCGCGGCCTGCAGCTCAAAGTTGAACGCGCGGCAGAAGCGCTTGCGCAGCGTCAGCCCGAAAGCACGGTTGATGCGGCTGCCGAATGGGCCGTGCACCACCAGGTGCATGTCGGCCGCCTCGTCGAAGAAGCGCTCGACGATCAGCCGCCGCTGCGTCGGCAGCGCTCCGAGCATGGCCTTGGCCGAGGCCAGATACTCGACCAGCTGACGCGCGGCCGCCGGCGCGAGTTGATGCCGCGTCATCATCAGCTCGATGCAGCGCTCGATCGTGGCGGCATCGACCTGCGGCAGCGCCGCATCGACCTGCGCTCGCAGCGCCGCGACCGCCGCCGACAGCTCGGCGCTGCGCGCCGGCGCCTCGCCCAGCCAGAACGGCATCGTCGGCGGCTGCCCGCGGGCGTCCTCGACCCGCACGCTGCCGGCTTCCACCCGCAGGATCCGGTAGGAGCAGTTGCCGAGCTGGAACACATCGCCCGCCAGGCTCTCGACCGCGAAGTCCTCGTTGAGCGTACCGATGAAGATGCCGGCCGGCTCGAGCACGACGCGGTAATCGGCCGTGTCCGGGATCGCCCCGCCGCAGGTGATCGCGGTCAGCCGGGCCCCGCGCCGTGCGCGTAGGCGATGATTGACCGCATCGCGGTGCAGGTAGGCACTTTGCCGGCCGCGGCGCGCGCTGAAGCCGTCGGCGAGCATGCGCACGACCTCATCGAACTCGCCGCGCGCGAGCGCGCGGTACGGTCCGGCGCGCCGCACCAGCGCATACAGCTCGTCCTCGCCGTATTCTCGCGCGCTGACCTCGGCCACGAGTTGCTGCGCGAGCACATCCAGCGGCCCGGGCGGGATGCGCAGCGCATCGAGCTCGCCGGCACGCACGGCCGACAGCAGCGCGGTGCACTCGATCAGCTCATCACGGCTCAGCGGCAGCAGCCGTCCGGTGGGCACCCCGCCCACGGCGTGGTTGGCCCGGCCCACCCGCTGCAGGAAGGTGCCAATGCTGCGCGGGGTACCCAGCTGGCACACCAGGTCCACCTCGCCGATGTCGATGCCCAGCTCCAGCGACGCCGTGGCCACCAGCGCCTGCAACGTGCCGGCCTTCAGCCGCTGCTCGGCATCCAGGCGCTGCTCTTTCGCAAGGCTGCCGTGATGCGCCGCGATGTGCTGCTCGCCGATGCGCTCGCTGAGGTGGCGCGTGACCCGCTCCACCATGCGGCGCGTGTTGGCAAAGACCAGCGTGGTGCGATGCTCGCGGATCAGGCGCGCGAGCTGGTCGTAGACGTTCTCCCAGATGTCGTTCGACATCACCGCCTCGAGCGGTGCATCCGGCAGCAGCAGCGCCAGGTCGCGCTCGCGCACGTGCCCGGCGTCGACGATCGCGCAGTCCGGATCACTGCCCGGCCCGGCGCCCGGCCCAACGCCCTCGGCGCCGGCGCCGGCGCCGGTCAGGTAGCGGGCGATCGCCTCGATCGGCTTCTGCGTGGCCGATAGGCCGATGCGCTGCAGCGGCTGCGCGCACAGCCCCTGCAGCCGCTCGAGCGACAGCGCCAGGTGTGCGCCGCGCTTGTTGCCGGCCACGGCGTGAATCTCATCGACGATCACCGCGCGGGTGGTGGCGAGCAGGCCGCGCCCCGAGGCGCTGGTGAGCAGCAGGTACAGCGACTCGGGCGTCGTGACCAGAATGTGCGGCGGCTTGCGATGCATCGCGGTCCGCACCGCCGGCGGCGTGTCGCCGGTGCGCACCTGCGCGCGGATCGCGCCCGCCGGCAGCCCCATCGCGGCCAACTCCGCCGCGATGCCGGCCAACGGCTGCTCGAGGTTGCGCTGGATGTCGTTCGACAGCGCCTTGAGCGGGGAGACATACACCACGCGGGTGGCATCCTCGATCTGACCGGCCACCGCCTCGCGCACCAGCACGTCGATCGCGGCCAGGAAGGCCGCCAGCGTCTTGCCCGAGCCCGTAGGTGCGGCAATGAGGGTATGGCGGCCGCTCGCGATCGCCGGCCACGCGGCCAACTGCGGCGCTGTCGGCGCGGGGAAATGCGCCGAGAACCAGCGCGCGACCGCGGGGTGAAAGCGCTCCAGGGAGGACATCAGCCGATGAGTCTACGCCGCCGCCGCCGGCCGCGGCCAGCTTGCAGCAGGACCGCGTCTGTCGGAACATCGGCGAGGACGCGGAGCCTTGGCATGAAGGGGGGTATACATGAAGGGGGGTATATGAGCGCAGCGCGCAGCTTTCTGGACCGGGACGCCTGGAGGGGGCGCTTCTACAGCGGGGGCTGGCGCGAGGCGCAGCACAGCCAGGACATCGCCGAGCCGGCGAGCGGGACGGTGCTGTCCCGCGTCGGGGTCGCCGCGCCCGCGGACATCGCCCGCGCCGCGCAGCTGGCCAGTGCGGCCCAGCCGGCCTGGGCCGCGCTCAATTTCGAGCAGCGCGCCGGGGTGTTTCGCACCGCCGCGCGGCTCGCGCAGGAGCACTCCGACGAGATCATCGACTGGATCATGCGCGAGACCGGCGCGATCCGCCCCAAGGGACAGTTCGAGCTGCAGATGACGATCCGGTGCCTGTATGAGGCAGGCGCGATGCCTTCGCAGCCGCAGGGGCTGATGCTGCCGAGTCTGGACGGGAGGCTGAGCTTCTGCCGCCGCATGCCGCTCGGCGTCGTGGGCGTCATCACGCCATTCAACTTCCCGCTGTACCTGTCGGTGCGCGCGCTCGCACCGGCACTGGCCGTCGGCAACACCGTGGTGCTCAAGCCCGATCTGCGCACCCCGGTGGTCGGCGGCTTCATCCTGGCGCGGCTGTTCGAGGCGGCCGGGCTGCCCGCCGAGGCGCTGCACGTGCTGCCGGGCGGCGCGGACGCCGGGGAGGCGCTGTGCACGGATGCGAACGTGGCGATGATCCAGTTCACCGGCTCGTCGGCCACCGGCCGGCGCGTTGGCGAGCTCGCCGGGCGCAGCCTCAAGAAGATCTCGCTGGAGCTCGGCGGCAAGAACGCCCTGGTGGTGCTCGACGACGCCGATCTGGACCTGGCCGTATCGAACGCAGCCTGGGGTGCGTACCTGCACCAGGGACAGATCTGCATGGCCGCGGGCCGGGTGCTGGTGCAGCGAGCGCTCGCGCAGGCGTTCGTGGAGCGCATGGCAGCCAAGGCACGGCAGCTGCCGGTCGGCGATCCGGCCACCGCGCAGGTGGCGCTCGGGCCGCTGATCAGCGAGCGGCAGCGCGACCGCGCGCACGCGATCGTGCAGGACAGTGTCAAGGCGGGGGCGAGGCTGGTGACCGGCGGCACCTACGAGCGGCTGTTCTACCAGCCGACCGTGCTGGCCGACGTCGCACCGGGCATGCGCGTCTTCGAAGAGGAAATCTTCGCGCCGGTCGTGGCCGTCACGGCCTTCGACACCGACGCGGAGGCGGTGGAGCTGGCCAACCGCACGGCCTACGGGCTGTCGGCCGCGGTCATCTCGCGCTCGGTGGAGCGGGCGCTCTCGCTCGGCAACCAGCTGCACACCGGGCTGCTGCACGTGAACGACCAGACCGTCAACGACGAGGGCATCAACCCGTTCGGCGGCCGCGGGCAGTCCGGCAACGGCACCAACATCGGCGGCCCGGCCAACTGGGACGAGTTCACCCAGTGGCAGTGGGTGACCGTGAAGGACAGCGCGACGCGCTATCCCCTCTGATTCGCGCGGCGCGCCCTGGGCCGCGCCGCGCTCTGACGCGCCGCGAACGATTCGCAGTGCGAACTGTCGCTTCGGCCCCCGGCCATCTTCATGCTAGGCTGTGCCGGCATGCGGGATATCCTCGACAATGCCACCCCGGCATTGCTATCGGTGCAGCGCTGGAAAGCGCGATTGCTCCTCTGGCTCGGAAGCGCCGCGGTCGGTATCGCCGCGGTGCTGTTCGCGCGCCTGGCCGACATCGCCCAGGTGGGGCTGCGGCGGCTGATGGCCCATTCCTGGTTGTGGCCGCTGGCACTGGCGCCGGTCGGCTTCTTCGCGATCGCCTGGGTGACGCGGCGCTACTTTCTCGGCGCCGAGGGCAGCGGGATTCCGCAGACGATCTACACCCTGCAGCCCGGGGGCGAGAAGGCCGCTGCGCCGCTGATGCGCTTCCGGATCGTGGCGGCGCGCATGCTCATGGCCGCCGCCGGCCTGTTCTGCGGCGGCTCGATCGGCCGCGAGGGTCCAACCGCGCACGTTGGCGCGGCGATCGCCTACGGCTTCGGCCGCTGGATCCCGCATCGGGAGCTGGCCGCGCAGCGGCGCATGCTGATCCTGGCCGGCGGCGCCGCCGGCGTGGCCGCCGCCTTCAACACTCCCCTGGCCGGCATCGTGTTCGGCATCGAGGAGCTGGCGCATTCCTTCGAGGAGCGTGCCAGCGGCGTGACGTTGACCACCGTGGTACTGGCCGGCATCATCGCGATCGCCTTGGCAGGCAACTACACCTATTTCGGCCAGCCGGTGGTTGCCGCCACCGCCCAGCACGTCACGCTCGACACCTTCATCGTGGGGGCGATCTGCGGGGTCTGCGGCGGGCTCTTCAGCCGCGTGCTGCTGGCCGCCACGCGCGGCCTGCCCGGTTTCCTGGGCAAGCTGCAGCGGCGACCGGCGCTGTTCGCGCTCGCCTGCGGCATCCTGATCGCGGTGCTCGGAGCCGTATCTCACGGCACCACCTACGGCGCCGGCTACGGCGAGGCCAGGTCGATCCTGGAGTCCAACTCCCATCTGTCCTGGCTGTATGGACCCGAGCGCGCCGTGGCCACCTTGATCTCCTACCTGAGCGGCCTGCCGTGCGGCCTGTTCTCCCCCTCGCTGTCGACCGGCGCGGGCCTGGGGGCGGCTCTGGCACACTGGCTCGGGCAATCCAGTGCCGTCCCGTTCGCGATCCTGGGAATGTGCGGCTACATGGCGGCGGTCACGCAGGCGCCGCTGACCTCGCTGGTCATCGTGATGGAAATGACCACGCAGGATCAAATGGTGTTTCCGCTGGCCATCACCGTCATCGTCGCCACCGCGGTGTCAAAGCTGATCTCTCCGCCGCTCTACCGCACGATGGCGCAGCGCCTTGCGAACAACCCCGCCTACACCGCAATGACCGGCACGGCGGCAGGTGGCGGCAAGACTGCCGCCGCGCCGCCTGCCCCCGCACCTGCCCCCGTCCCCACTGAAACCGGCTGAAACGGCCGCAACCGGCCGACGCAATCGCCCTCCGCCGCATCCAAATACTCCCCGATCGGCATCTATCGGGTAATACTGGCATTACGGAGCATGGCTCATGGGCATCGGACCTTATCTGGTAGCCGTCGCGTTCTGGGTATTCATGGCCGCGGCGGCCGTGGCCGGCATCATCGGCAGCTACAAAAGGCGGCGCATCGAGCTCGAGCCGCTGCGCTCGGCCATCGAGCGCGGACAGCAGCTCGATCCGGCGATCATCGAAAGGCTCATGGCCCCCCCGGAGCGCGAACAGTTGCGGATCGAGCCATTGCACCTGCGAATCGGCAGCATCATCACGATCGCCGTCGGCGCCGGGCTGGCATTGCTGGCGATGTTCTGGACCAGTGTCAAGATCTTCGGCGCCGGGGCCCTGGCCGCATGCATCGGCATCGGGCTGTTGATCGCGGCCCGCGCGGTCGAGCAGCACCAGCGCGGACAGCAGCTGCACGACCCGGCCTCCCCCGGCCAGCCGCAGCCGTGACACCAGTAGCACGGGGCTGCGGACCGGCGGGTTGACCGCAATGTCGCCGGGCACGATGCTCGGCCAGGCCGCCGAAGGGGCGCTGGTGGTGCTCGCCCGGGCGGGAGACGACGCGGCCTTCGGCGAGCTGGTGCGTCGGCGCCAGGCCTGGCTGCGCCGTCTGCTGAGGCGATTGTGCCGCGACCACGGGCTGGTCGACGATCTGGCCCAGCAGGCCTTCCTGCAAGCCTGGCGCTCGCTGCCGGCGCTGCGCTCGGCCGCGGCTTTCGGCCCGTGGCTGCGGCGCCTCGCCGTCACCGCATGGCTGCAGCATCTGCGCCGCGCACCGTTGCCGACCCTTTCGGCCGATGCTCTCGACTCTTTCGAGTCTTCCGACTCCGTCGACTCCCCCGGCGCGTCGGCCGGCGCGGGGGCGACACCCGGCGGCGTGGGAGAGCGGCTGGATCTGGATGCCGCGCTCGCGCGCCTGCCGGACGATGTACGGCTATGCATCGTGCTCGCCTACAGCGAGGGCATGAGCCACGGTGAGATCAGCGCCGCGACGGGCTTGCCGCTGGGCACGGTAAAATCACATATCAGGCGCGGCGCCGAGCAGCTGCGCGCGCTGTTGCGGGCCTACCGGGCCCGCGAGGAGCTGGCATGAATGGCATGGCCGGGGAGCCGAGACCGGAGTCGGAGCCGGAGCCGGGTCTGGACGGGCGGCTGCGACGCCTGTTCTGCGAGACCGACGAACGCCGGCCCTGCGAACCGCCGGGCGCGGGCAGCGCAGGCGACATGGCTTTCACCGCGCGCATTGCGGCGCTGGTGCACCGTCGGCGCCGGTGGCGGCAAATCCTCGCGACGGCAGGCGTGCTGCTCGCGGCAACGGCGATGGCCGCGGCGGCGGCTTGGACGGCGCCGCTGCTGGCGCCTGCGTGGCTGGATGCGGCGCGCTACGGTGACGAGGGACTGCGGCAGCTGGCCGGCTGGTTCGCGAGCCCGGCGGGCTGGGGCGGCTCGCTGGCACTGGCCGCATTGATCCTGTGGCGCACGCGCGCGTTTCGCCGCTGAATCGCCACCCCACTGGCCCGGATGGCCGGCCGATCGCCGCAACGGCGCTCGCCACGCCTGCGGCGCATTTGTTCCATTTACCGGCCCATCATACACTGCGGCGCTCGAGACCAATTCCAATCAAGGAGTGCTTCCGATGAATCCGTTGAAATCCGTCGCCGCCCTGTCCGTGCTGGCGGTCGCCTATGCGACCTCGGCGTTCGCGGCACCGACCACCTATCAGTTCGATCCCAATCACAGCTACGTGCGCTTCTCGTACAACCACATGGGCTTCTCCACCCAGCAGCAGCGCTTCAACAAGGTCACCGGCTCGGTTACCTATGATCCGCAGGCGCAGAGCGGCTCGACTGACGTCGTCATCGACCTCAAATCGGTCGACACCGGCTCGCCGCTGAGCGAGCATCTCCAGGGCACCGATTTCTTCAACACCGCGCAGTACCCGACCGCGACGTTCAAGTCCACCTCGGTGAGGTTCCGCGGCGGTGAGCCGGTCGCCATCGAGGGCAACCTGACCATCAAGGGTGTCACTCGGCCGGTGACGTTGACGGTGACGCACTTCAAGCAGGGCACCAACATGATGAAGAAAGCTGCGATCGGCGCCGATGCGGTCGGCCACATCAAGCGCAGCGAATTCAACCTGGGCAAGTTCGCGCCGATGGTCAGCGATGAGGTGACGATCACCGTCGATTTCGAAGCCGCCGCTTCCTGAAGCGGCTGACGCTCGACGCTGCCGGCGCGCCGGCATGCGTCAGCGAGCAGCGGTCTGCCGGCCGGCCCGCGCTAGCCGGCCAGCAGCTGCATCAACCGGCATGGCGCGGCAGATGAAGCTTTGCCATACCCCCATGGTCGCGCGGCTCGCTGGTGAGCACGGCGCCGGACTGCTCCAGGACACTGCGTACGGCCTGCGGCGCGAGCCCCTCGCCGTCCGCACCCGCGCCGCTATGGGCGACGCTGATCACGATGTAATGCTCCGCCCGGCCTGAGCCGCTGCTCGGGAGCGCCGGCAGCTCGTCCGTCTCGGCCGTCCCGATCGACAGCGTACCGCCGGAGGGCATGGCGTCGCGGGCATTGACGGCAAGGCTCAGCAACGCCGCCTCCAGTTGGTTCGGATCGACCGCCGTCCATAGCAGGGCGTCCCCGACGCGCACGTCCAGCGTGATCTCCTCGCTGAGCGTGTGCCGCAGCAGCCCGACCACGTCGGCGACGATTTCATTCACATTGGTCAGCGCCGCCGCGCGAGGTGAGCGGCGCGCCAGGCTCAGCAGGTGCCCGGACAGTCCGGCCGCGCGCTCGGTATTGCGCTTGATCATCTGCAGGAACTCGTTCCCCTGTCCCTGCCCGCCCCGCTGCAGCGTCTGCACGCAGGTGCTGATCACCTGGATGATGTTGTTGAAGTCGTGCGCGATGCCGTCGCACAGCCGTCCCAGCGCCGAGAGTTTTTGCGCCTGCGCCAGCGCCGCGCGCATCTGTTCCAGCATCTGCTGCCGTCGCAGCGCCTCACTGCAATCGTGCTCGATGCAGCCGAACCCGATCAGGCGGCCTGAAGGATCGCGCAGCGCGTGGATCAGCGCCTCCGTCACGAAGCGGCGCGCACCCTTGCCCGCTCGCACGCCGCCGACGGCGTGCCGGCCGTGGCGTGCCGCCAGCTCCAGCTGCTTCTGCGGCGCGTTGGCGCCGCGGTCCTCGTCGCTGTACAGGTACGAGCAGTGTCTGCCGACGATCTCCCCGGCCTCGTAGCCGTACAGGCGCTGCGCGCCCGCGTTCCACTGCGCGATACAGCCCGATGCGTCCAGCTCCACCAGTGCATGCTCGGCGACGCCATCGCAGAGCAATTGCAGCAGCCGCTCGGCGCGGCGGCGCGCCGAGCGCTGCCGTCGCAGCGCGCGCATCACCACTGTCAGGGCGATGCCGAGCGCGGCCACGGCGGCGGCTAGGCCCACCGTCGGCCATGGCAGTGCGGACAAACGCGGCTGTATCGTCATGCCGTCTCCCTGCGTGATGCGCGGCCCTCGTGCGGACGCCCCGTCACGCGGACGGGCTTTGCGACTGATCGGGCAACCGCAACCCGCTAGCCGAGCAGGTTCTCGTGCGCGCCGGTGACGGGTGTCTCGGGCGTGTCGGGCGCGCGGCGCATCTCCACGCGCACCGCACCGCAGGGCGCCACCGGCGCGCCCTGCGCCGACGCCGTGCGCAGCCTCACCTGCCGCGCCCACACCACCGCCAGCCGGTCGAACTGCGGATCACCGGACGATTCGACCACGTCGGAGCTGACGACGGAATGATCGGCCCCGACGCACACCCGCACGATGACCAACTCGCCGTGCACCATCCCGAAGCCGCGCACGAAGAACGACACCTCCGCATCGGCGAACGGCGACACCGGTACCGGCGGCGGCGCCGGCAGCGGCGCCGGCGTCATGGCGCGCGCGCCCACCGCGACAGGCGGCGCGGCCGCACCCACGCTCGCCCGAGGCAGCGCGGCCCGCACTGGCGGCTGCGGCCGTGCCAGGCGCGCGCAGCCGGCACCCAGCAGCGCGCCCAGCATCAGCACGACACCCGTGCGCGTCAGTGCCGCGATCCGGCTCGATCCGGCTCCATCACAACCGGGCTCCGTCACGTTGATCCGACCCCCGGCAGGTTCTCGTCAGCTCCGATTCATGTAGCGCGCCAATAATACCCGCTGCCGAGGGCTGCCGAGGGCTGCCGTTTCATCGCCAGCAAGCGACGCCAAATGCCGACAAATGATCCGCCTGGACACCGATATCAAAAACATCGCAATGCAGCGTCGCTCTGCGGGTTGACAACCTCGGCGCTGCGCCCGTTGAATGCGCGCTGGCACGCCGACAGGGAGCCGGACGCGGTTCGCTCGAAACACCAACCATGACAGTGCGCTTCCAATCTCTGCTGCTCGCCATCCTCGCCGTCAGCGCCGCCGTTGCGGCACTGGCCGATCCGGCGCCGTTCGACCTCGCCGGCCCGCACCTGCAGGTCAAGATCACGCGCGGCAAAACCACGTTGCCGATTTCCGAGGTACCCAATCTCGCGGCTGGCGATCGTCTGTGGATCAAGGCGGCGCTGCCGGCCACGCAGTCGGCGCATTACATGATGGTGGCCGCGTTCCTGCGCGGCTCGACCAATCCGCCGCCGCGCAGCTGGTTCTACCGCTGCGACACCTGGGACCAGCGCTGCGCGAACGGGCTGACGATCACGGTCCCGGACGGCGCGCAGCAGGTGCTGGTATTTCTCGCGCCGCAGACCAGCGGCGACTTCAAGACCCTGATCAACGCCGTGCGCGGCCGGCCGGGCGCGTTCGTACGCGCCTCGCAGGATCTGAACCAGGCGACGCTGGACCGCTCGCGCCTGCAGGCCTACATGGGAGCGCTGCGCAGCCTCGACGGCACCGATCTGGCCAACCTCAAGGAGGTCACTCCGCTGCTGGCACGAAGCCTCGCGATCAAGGTCGACCCGAAGTGCCTGGACAAGATCCCCGAGCTGCAGATCCCCTGCCTGATGCAGGGGCAGGACTCACTGATCCTCAACGACGGCCACAGCACCTCGATCGTCGAGGCGCTCACCTCCGGTCCGGCCACGGACCTGGCGATGGAGGCAAGCTATACGCCGCAGCTCAGCTACGGCTACTACAGTCCCTACATCTCCTCGGTCATCGACATTGCGCGCATACTCGGCTCGTTTGCGACCGCGCAGTTCCAGTACATCCCCGCGCTGGCATCGCAATACGGCGCCACGATGGCGCTGACACTGAACACCCCGCCGTCGTTCCACAACCCGCGCTCGGTGCTGGTCACCGCGCTGCCCGCCGTCGAACCGCCGCAGTTGCCGCCGCTGCACGCGGTGGACCCGAAGCAGATGTACTGCGCGCGCCAGACCGCGCTGGTACTGCCGGTGGAAGGCGCGCCGCTGGTGTTCTCCACCGGCTATGCGCGTGACCTGAGCCTGCGGCTCACCGGCAAGGGTGGCAGCATCATCGATCTGCCGGTCCATGCCGAGGCACAGCAGGGCGGCTTCGTGGTGGATACCGCCGCGCTTGGCGGCACCGACCTGGGCGACAACATCCACGGCTCGCTGCACGGCTACTGGGGCTTCCGGGACTACGACGGTCCCGAGTTCCAGCTGGTCAATACCCAGGCGCGCGCGCTGACATTGACGTCCAGCGATGACGGCGCATTGATCGTCGGCCGCGAGAACACCGTGCACCTGCAGGCGGTCAGCGTCGGCTGCGTCGAGGACGTGATGCTCAAGGACCCGAACGGGCGCGAGCTCAAGGCCGACTGGAAGAAGGTCACGTTCAACGAGGTGGAGGTGAAGCTGCCGTTGCAGGAGGCCAAACCCGGCTCCCTCACGCTGCTGGTCACCGAGTACGGCGAGCGCCGCCCGCAGCCGCTGCAGCTGCATACCTTTTCCGAGGCCGGGCATCTCGACAGCTTCACGATCCGGGCAGGCGACACGCAGGGCATCCTGCGCGGCAGCCGCCTGGACCAGGTCGCGAGCCTGACGATGAAGGGCGTGCAGTTTGCGCCCGGCAAGCTCTCGTCCAGCCAGGGCACCGACCAGCTGGAGATGCTGGCGGGCAATCCCCAGCCGCTCGCGGCGCTCAAGCAGGGCGACGGCGTGAATTCCCGGGTGATGCTGAAGGACGGGCGCATATTCGATCTGGACGCGCTCGTGGTCGCGCCGCGGCCGAACGTGGCGCTGATCGGCAAGAGCGTGCAGCTGTCGGCCTCCAGCGGCGTCAGCAACATCCAGCTCGAGGGCCAGGACGAGCTGCCGCAGGATGCGACGCTGACCTTCTCGGTGCGCGCGCGCTCCCCGTCCGCGTTCGCGCTCGATGAAAAAATCGAGGTCGCCACCGCCGATGAGTCCTTCTCCACCACGCTCGGCTTCGACAACGGCGGCATCACGCTCGAGGACGCGCAGGTGGCCGTGGCCACGCTCGACCCGACCAGGGCGTTCGGCTCCTCGGCCTTTGGGCCGCTGCAGTTCCGCATCATCGCCAATGGCGTCATGGGCGACTGGCAGCCTCTGGTGACGCTGGTGCGCCTGCCGGTGCTCAGGGAGTTGAAGTGCCCGGGGACGCCGGAGCTGGCCTGCAAGCTGTCGGGCTCCAATTTATTCCTGATCGATTCGATCGCGAGCGGCCGGGATTTCGCGCACCCTGTCCAGGTGCCTGACGGCTTCCCCGGCTATTCATTGCCGGTACCGCACCCGAGCGGTGAGCAGCTGTACGTGAAGCTGCGTGACGATCCGTCGGTGATCAATCCGACGCTGCTGGTCACGCAGCAGCTGCCGTCCTCCCCGGCCGAGGTCGCGCGCCTCGCGTCCCGACGCGCGGCCAAGCAGGTCAACGAGCAGCCGGCGCCGCCAGCGCCCGCGTCGACGCCGCCTGCCAAACTTGCACCGGCCGCACCGCTCGCGCCGGCCGCGGCGACAGCGCCCGTACCTGCAACGCTGACCGATCCCACGCCAGAACCGTCCGCGCCGGCATCCAGCCCGCAGCCCGCGGCTCCCTCCGCGCCGGCACCGAGACCGGCCGGAGGTAGCGGAACCGCTCCGCAGTCGCAGTCACCTTCGCCGCAGCAGGCGCAGACACCGCTTGCCCCCCCTCATGAGCAGGGCACCGCCGGGCCGGCCTCGGCGCCAGCCGCCCGGCCGCAGCAGGCCAATCAGCCCGGCACGGCGCTCCCCCCTGGCTAGAGTTACGCCGCATCCGAACCGGAGTAAGCTCTGCCGGTGCCGCTGCTGCCGCAGCGAAGAATGCAACGATCGGGAACGAGAGAGGGGGAGCCCAAATGACGAGCGAGGATAAGGATCGGCTGCGCGATGAAGCATCGCCTGAAGACCAGTCACGGCGTGACTTCGTCGCGCTGTCCGCAGCAGTAGGGATCGCGGCGACGGCGGCCGGCACGGCCTCGGCCGCGCAGATGAAGGTGGTCGAGCACGATGTAAACATCCAGACGCCGGATGGCACCTGCGATGCCGCCTTCTTTCATCCAGCCGCCGGCAAACATCCGGGCGTCATCATCTGGACCGATATCTTCGGGCTGCGGCCCACGTTTCGCGGCTTCGGCCGGCGCCTGGCGGCCAGCGGCTACTCGGTACTGGTGCCCAATCCGTTCTATCGCACCGCCAAGTCGCCCGTGTTCACGGAAGACGCTATCGGCAAATTCGATTTCCGCGATCCGGCCGCGCGCGCGAAGATGGGCCAGATCACCGGCCCGATCAATGCACCGGGGGCGATCGAGACCGACGCCAAGGCGCACATCGGTTTCCTGGACTCGCAGCGTCAGGTCGACACCTCGAAGAAGATCGGCACCCAGGGCTACTGCATGGGCGGCCCGCTGGTGTTCAAGACCTGCGCGGTCGATCCCGACCGGGTCGGTGCCGGCGCCACCTTTCACGGCGGCGGCCTGGTAACCGACAAGCCCGATAGCCCGCACCTGCTGATCCCGAAGTTCAAGGCGCGCATGTACATCGCGATCGCGACCAGCGACGACGTGCGCCAGCCCGACGCCAAGGACAAGCTGCGCGAGGCCTTCAAGGCCGCGAACGTGCAGGCCGAAGTGGTGGTGTACCAGGGAATGCAGCACGGCTGGACCGTGCCGGACATGCCGCACCAGGCCAACGGGCAGCCGATCTACAACAAGCCCGAAGCCGAGAAGGCGTGGGGCAAGCTGCTCGAGCTGTATCGCGCGACGCTCGCCTGAGCCGTCGACGGCCCGGCGCGGCGCAGCCGCGGCCCGTTGTCTAAACGAAGAAGCGGCGCCCGTGCGCCGCTTCTTCGTTTCTACCTTCCGGTAGGGTACCGCGTCACTTGTTGCTGGCGGCGCCGGCCAGGCTCTCCGGACTGGTGTCCAGCGCCGAGCCGCCCCCCGCGCGGGTGAAGCGCGGCGCGGTCTCCTTGAAGAACAGCGACACGATGATCCCCACCAACTGTCCGGCCATCGCGAACCAGAGCGTGTACTGGATACCGTAGTGCGTCGCGATGCCGCCGGCGATCGACGGGGCGATGCCGCCGCCGAAGATTTCCCCGCAGCCGATGACGATGCCGGCGACCGAGGAGATCAGCCCCAGCGGCGCCGCCTCGGCGGCCAGCGGCCCGGCGATCAGCGCCAGGGCGCCGAAGTTCGCCCAGGAGGCCACGAACAGCAGCGCGAACAGCGTTCCCATGTGCACCCCGGTGCGGATGAACAGCCACAGGAACACCGCCGACAGCACGAACGACAGCACCGCCACCAGCCGGCGGCCCAGCACGTCCGAGATCGCCGGGATCAGGAACTGCCCGAGGAAGCCGCCGAAACCGATCGCCGAGGCCACGAAGCCCATCTGCGTATTATTGAGCTTGAGGTAGCCGGTCAGATAGCTCGGCATCATCGCGCTGAGCACGAAGATACCCATCATCGCGCACAGCAGCCCGGCCATCGCCAGCCCGACGTTACGGTGCTTGAACATCGCGCTCATCGGCGCGCGCTTGGGCTTGCTGTGCGCGTCGTGCTTGAGGTTGGGCGGCTCGCGCACCGTCAGCCCGATCAGGATCGCCATGATCAGACCGGGAATGCCGACCAGCAGGAACACCACCCGCCAGGAGGTGACCCGCAGCAGCTGCGTGGCAATGATCGGCGCCAGCGCCAGCCCGAACAGCGCAAAAGCGCACTGGAACAGGCCGTTGTTGGTGCCGCGGCGCTTCGGATGCGAGGCTTCGACCGCCACCGCCACGCCGATCGAGGCCACCGGCCCCTCCGATATGCCCATGATCGCGCGGATCAGCAGCAGGCTCACCAGCCCACCCGCGGCGCCCGACAGGATCGACAGGCACGAGAACGCTACGATCGCCGGGACCAGCACGCGCCGCCGGCCAAAGCGATCCGACAGCCCACCGATGAAGAATGCTGACAGACCCCAGGCAACGCCCAGTATGCCGACCAGGTTACCCAGGTCGCCGGCGTTCAGATGCAGGTCCGCTCCCATCGAAGCCGCGAACAGCGTCGGCAACACCCAGCGGTCCAGCCCGACCAGTCCGAAGGCGAGGGTCAGCAACAGGATCATCCTCCATTCGTAGGATGTGTCCCAGGGCTTGTCGGTAGCCGATGCCGTCGCACTCGCAGTAGAAACTATCATTATGTCCCCCGATATTCTCTGCCTGAATTTGCCCGCGCCCGTGCCGGTCCGAGCTGGCTCGGTCCGGTTGCTCCGGCCGCAACGCGGCGCTTTGCTCGAAGCATGGCGGCCAAAAGTATAACCCGGAACTTGGCCGGCTTATATGGCCGGCAGCGGCGCCGCGGCGACCCGGCTGCCCCCCGGGGGCTGCGGCCGCGACGCCGCCATGGGATTTCACAGCAGGCCGGCGGCAAATCCCCGTTGCCCTCCTGCACCGCCTGCGCCATGCTTCGCAGCCATCCATGAAAGCATCACTATTGCTGTTGCTGGGGGCGCTGAGCGCGCCGGCCGCCTGGGCCTTGGACGCCAATGACGTACGCGGCGGCTGGGAGACCACGGTCGGGGGCACCCAGCATATCTATGACTTCGAGATCCGCGGCGATCAGGTCACGGGCATTTACTGCACCGATTGCAGCGATGCCACCACGCTGGCATTCGTCATCGGCAAGCTCGGCGCGAATGGGCTGCGCTTCGTCGTCGATCACGTCCGCGACGACGGCAGCACCTCCTACCAGGATCACGTGACCGCCCGGATCGAGGGCGATCACCTGGCGGTGACCGGCCAGGCAGGCGGCCCGGCCGGTGGCACGTTCCACTGGGCCATGCACAAGGACCCGCGCGGGCCGGCCCCCTTCGGCGGCGTCGCCGTGTCCGCCGTGCTGCCCCAGCCCGGCGCCCCCGCGGCCAACGCCGCCGCCTACGGTGCTCACGGCCAAGAGCCTCCCCCCATGCGAGCCCCGACGCGAGCTGCGGGCCCCCGCGGAGGCGGCTTCAGGATGCCACCCTATCAGCAGCCCGGCCCGTGGGAGCAGATCACACCGGCGCAGCTGCTCGGCGTCTGGTACGCGGGCACCGGCCCGGGCAAGCAACACTTCATCATCCGCAGGCTCGGCAACCGGCTGCTCGGCATGGTATGCGGTCCCTGTGACAATCCCTACACGATGGCCGCGCTCGACACCTTCGAGATCCGGGGCGACACCCTGACGTTCCGGATTCACCACGAAGACTTCGGACTGGGCACGCTGCCGTTCTACAACCTGATCACGGCGCACCTGGGCAGGGACGAGTTGCGGATCATCAGCGCGGTGGCGAACAACCTGCCGCTGCAGCAGCAGGCGTTCGCGCATTTCTCGTTCTCACTGCTCGGTCCGGTGAGCTTCGAGGCAACCGCGGTTCATTAGACGCCGCGCTCTGCCATGGCCGCGCCGCCGCCGCTACGGGGTCGGATCGGCGTAGGCGCTCTGCACCGAGCGCGGCAGATTCGCCAGGCTCTGCCAGCCCCGGTACTTGACGGCAAACTCCGCGGCGATGGTGCGTGCGGCCTGCGCCGCGGATTGACCCTGCGCCCGCAGCGCCATCGCCCGCGCCTGCAGATCCGCCAGAAAGGCACGCTCCTGCGCAATCAGCTCATCGCCCCCCATGCCGCCGTGATCCGGCACGATGAGCCTCGGCTTCAGCGGCGCCACCTGATCCAGCACAGCGATCCACTGGCGCGGGCTGCAGCTGCTGCAGCTGAGATTCGGCGAGATCTGGTTCTGCACCACGTCACCGGGCAACAGCACGCCGTCCTCCGGCACGAAGATGATCTCATCCCCCCGCGTGTGGGCGGCACCGAAGTACCGCAGCTGCGCATGCACGCCGCCGAGATCCAGGTCGAGCGCGCGCTCGTACAGAATGTCGGCCGCGCCAACGGTCGCGCCCTGCAGCAGCGCGTGCATCTGGGCCGAGCGGCTGGCGAACAGTGCGATCATCCGCGCGCCATCGGCTTGCAGCTCGTCCTGCTGCACGCGGTTGCGGATCACAGTGGTATCGGCCGGGAAGCCGGCCTGGCCGGACGCATGCTCGGGATGAAAATGGGTGGTGGTCAGGTACAGCCGCTGGCCCCGGGTCGACAGCTTCTTCGCCGCGGCCGCCACCAGCGCGCCGTTGCGCCGGCCCAGGCCGGTATCGACCACCAGGGTCGAGCGCTCGCCGACGATGATGCCGACATTGGGGAATCCCTCGATGACGTACACATGCGGCGCGACCTGCTCGACGGCATTCTCGGGCAACAACGGATCGGTGATGATCTTCTGCGGTGCCGCCGCCGCAGCGGCTGCCACGACAAGGCCCAGCAGCCCCGCCAGGCCGGCCATCGCCGCAAGCTTGATCGCGCGCATCGCGTCCCCCCTCCTGTGCGCTGATGGGCCGCAACTGGTCGCCGCACGATTGCCGACCGGTCATGCACCCGAGGCGCGATAATTCTGCGCTGCGGCGGCGGTAGCGACAAGTCACGCGACCAGGAATCCATCGGCAATTGGACAAACCCGCCGGCGCATGGTTTGACAGACCTGCTGCCGGGTGTCCTTGAGCTGTTGGTCGCGCGAAGCGTGCACGCCGCGCCCGATGGCGGCACAATCGAGCGACCATGGCCAAGCGCACCGACCGCAATCCCGCCTCCGCGCCGGGAGACTGGTACATCGACAATCGCTGCATCGACTGCGCGGCATCGCGGGAAGTCGCGCCGGGCCTGATCGTGCACCGCGACGGCAAGTCAGTGTTCGCGCGCCAGCCGGCCTCCGAGGATGAGGAGCGCGCCGCGTGGCGCGCCGCGCTGCTCTGCCCCACCGCCTCGGTCGGAACCGAGAGCGCCCGGGCGCAGCCGCCCGGGTTGTTTCCCCAGCAGATTGCGCCGCGCGTGTACCGCTGCGGTTACAACGCCCACACATCCTTCGGTGCCCACGCGTACTTCGTACAGGCCGAGGACGGCAACCTGCTGATCGATTCGCCGCGGTACGTCAGCAAGCTGCAGCAGGCGTTCGAGCAAATGGGCGGGATCGCCGACATCCTGCTCACGCACCGGGACGACGTCGCCGCCGCGGATCGCTATGCCCGTCAGTTCGGCGCGCGCGTGTGGATCCACGAGCACGACCGCTCGGCCGCCCCCTATGCCACCGATCTGCTGACTGGCACCGAGCCGGCGCAGATCCGCGCCGGCCTGCTGGCGATTCCGGTGCCCGGACACACGCGTGGCAGTGTGGTGTACCTGTGGCAAGACACTCTCCTGTTCGCGGGCGACTCGCTGTCGTGGGACCGCGGGCGCGAGCAACTCACCGCGTTCCGCGACGTGTGCTGGTACTCGTGGGATGAGCTCAAGGTCTCATTAGGACAACTGGCGCAGCATCGATTCGAATGGCTGCTGCCCGGTCACGGCCACAGCGTACAGCTGGACGCGGCGCGGATGCAGGCACAGCTGCGGGCGCTGGTGGAGCGGATGTAGCGGCGACGAGGAAAACTGCACGCATTTCTCGGCAGAGCGGTCCGCGACCTGGGCGCCGCGCGGCTCAGCTGCCGGCACGTCGCAGCTGCCGGATCCCCGCTATGGCGGCCGCACACGCCCGCGCCGCTTCCTGCCCCTTGACCACGAAGTGACGGCGGAAGAACGTCTGGTGCTCCTCGTGCTGATGAAACTGCTGCGGTGTCAGCACCACCGAGATGATCGGCACCTCGGTCGCCAGCTGCACGCTCATCAGTCCCTGGATCACGCTGGACGCGACAAACTCGTGGCGGTAGATCCCCCCGTCGACGACGAATCCGGCCGCCACGATCGCCGCATAGTGTCCCGTTGCGGCCAGCAGCTTCGCCCGCAGCGGGATCTCGAAGGCCCCGGGCACCTCCAGGCAGTCGATCCGCCCGCGCGGCACCCCGAGCCGCCCGATTTCGCGCAGGAAGCCGCGGCGCGCCTCATCGACGATCTCGCGATGCCAGCAGGACTGCACGAAGGCGATGCGTCCAGCGCCGCTGCCGCGCAGGGCGCTCGCAGCGCTCGCAGCAGAAGATCGGCGAACACCGCGAACCCGGGCGGCAGGGCGGACGGCGCGAAGGGTCATGGCAGCTCCCAAAACCGGTGACGGGCCTCGGGGCGCAGAGCGACCGCCGGCGGCGCGCCAACGACGACCCGGACGGGTCATCGCTGCTGCCACGCGATGCTCAGCTCTCGTACATCCGGACTTTCAAGAAACCGGTACTCGCGGTTCCTTACCGTCGGCGCTGGATTCTCACCAACTCTGCTGCCTTGCCGACCGAGAGTCGGCAAGCGCCCGCGGGCTCATGCGATCGCTCGCCATCACCGCCGGTGGAGACTTTCACTCCGCCCCGAGAACTTGCGCGACGTGCCACTGCACGCCGCGATCGGGTGCAATGATGCGATCAACATCACCGCTCGCGCAAGTCCGGCTCGCCGGGGCGCACCGCCGGCGCGGCCGCCCGCGCCGACGCGCTACGGCTTCTTGGCGACCACCCGGCCGTTCTCCCACACGTATATCGGCGTCCCATACATCCGCGCGATCTTGCGCGCGCTGCGCACCGCCATGCGCAAACCCCGGCCTACGCCCGCGGCGAAGCTCTCGGGCTTCCTGCGTCGGCTGGGCTTCTTCAGTTGAAACGTCGTCTTACCCGAGCCGTTGGGACCGGCAATGACAACGCAGCGCGGCTGGCGTTTGCGTCGGGTCATGACGCTACGGCGTCCGTGGCAATCGGACTGCCGTAATGCAACGACCCGGACTGCACATCGGCGCCTTACCTCGGGCTTTACCGCGACACCGTCAACACCTGCGCCCGCGCCACCGCCGGGCGCGCGTCGCGCTGGTATTGCCACGGCCGGCTATGCAGGTGCATGAGCAGCGCGCGCACGAACCGATCCTGCCGGCGCCTGGCCTCGGGCACGGGAACGTCGTGATCGAGAATTGCAAAGTACACCGTGCCCCGGTCGGCAGTGGGAATGGCGCCGACCAGGGCGCTGGCGCCGTAGCTGCCATAAGTGCCCGTCTTGCCTGCCACGCGGCCTGCCTCGCCCGGCGCGTTCAATCGATTGCGTAATGTGCCGTCGTCGATCCCCGCGACCGGCAGCACATCGGCCAGCGAGTGACCGGAGGCGGCGAGCTGCTGATCGAGCGCCCGCAATAGCTTCACCGCCGCGCGCGGACTGAGGCGATTGCGCGGGTCGGTGCCCGCGCCGTCGCCGAGGGTGATCTCCGAGCGCATCGCCTCAGGAACCGCGCTGCGCGCCAGGCTTTGGACCGCGGCCGCGCCGCCGGCCGCATCCGCGAACGGTTTGAAGATGTTGTTGGAATAATCATTCAGGGATTTGAGCAGCGGCAGCAGCGACTGCGAGCGGTATACGATCAATGGCCGATGATCTGGCGCCGCGGCGCCCGAGGCACTGACGGCGTCGCCCGGGTCGGCCAGGCCGGCGTCCCCGGCGATACTGGCAACGGGCCGCACCGTGGCGGCGGCAAATTCAATCGCCGGCGGCGTAGGCGCGCCGGCGCCCGGCGCGGCCGATGCGTCTATCTCGGCCGCAGTCGACGCGTTGATTCCTGGTCCGGAAGCGTCCAACGCCCGCACCACCGCCCACGCGGCCGCCGGCGTCGACCCGGACAACACTCCACGCAGACGCACGCCATCCGGGTCGCTCTGCCAATCGAATATCAACGGGCCCTGCAGCCGCAGACCGCCCGTGACCTGCCGGATGCCCAGTGCATTCAGCCGCTGCGCCACCAGCAGCGCATCCTCATCGACCAGGGCCGGATCGCCGCCGCTCTCGACCCACAGATCGCCATAGAGTGTACCTGCGAGCAGGCGGCCGCTCGCGGCAAAGGTAGTGACGAAGCGGTGATCGGGCCCGAACTTGCGCAGCAGCGCAAGTGTCGTGGGTATCTTCGAAACAGACGCCGGATGCACCGGTCGTGCGGCAGCCTGCGCCAGCAGTACCGTGCCGTCTGCGGCTTCCACATACACGCCCTGGCTGGCGCCCAGTATCGAGCGGGCCGCCATACCCAGACCGCTCAATCCGCCGCTCCAGGCGGCAGGAGCCGCCAGCAGCCCCAGTACCAATATCAGTGCGCAGCGCAAGATGACGGGCGGAACTCAGTCGTGATCAAGTCGGCGAGGCGCGGTCGGCCCTGGGATGCAGCACGAACGCGGCCTTTGCGGTGTCGTGATAGGTGGTTCCGAAGCCCACCAGGAGTTTTCTGGAATCCGCATCCGCGTCGCCCCAGCACCTGCAGTGTATCGTGTCACACGCCTCGACCAGCGCCGCGAGCGGCGCTGCACCCTTCGGATTAGCGAGGTGTGCCTTGAATACAGCGTTGCTCGCGTAGATCTCGGTCCATTCGCTGACGCCTGACGCCGGGTAGTCGACGTGATAGCAGATGACACCCGGATGATCGGCGCTCATCACCGCGCACAAGTTCTCCTGGTTCTGGCGGAACTCCCGTTCCCTGCCTTGCTTAATATCCCAATGAATCTTCAGCATGATGGCCATCTTGCGTCTCCGGCAGGGCGAACGGCAGGGCGGAAGGCAGCCAGACCGTACCACCCCACCCATGAGGACTCAAGGTCCGCTCATCCGCTGGCGGACCAGGTTGATTCACAGGCCATCACACGACCACTATGTGCACGGTTTCCGACTCCGGCTCGAACATGATCTGCGCCTCGCCGCGCTCCAATCGGCCGAGGACGTGCGCGACCTTCTCCTCAAACGAAAACTCCCGTTCGCCGTAATCGGTGCCCTCGCGCAGCACGAACGATTCGACCACGCCTCGCAGCGCCTCATCCGAGAGCTCGGCATGAGGAATCACGATCGGATCTGGGGCTTTATCGTCCACGTTTGCGGCCGCTCCGTGTTCCGCTGATGCTATGCGTCGGGTCCGGGAACCGTCCCGGCATCCAGCGTCACGCGAGCGTCGCCGGGAAGCACAGGCGCAGTGGCGCACGCTCTGGCTGTCCATTCAATCTGAGTGGACATTGTACCCGCCAACGCCTGCCCGCCACTCATATCGGGGCCGGATTGACAACTGTCAACCCCAATTCTTGACACTCGAGAATATCGGCCCTTCGCAGCCGGCCGCGAGGATTACTGGTGATAGTTGGCGCTGAGGCTGGAAATCCCACAGAGTCCCCGCCATTACGGCACCTGCATGCCACGACCGGTCGACTTTCAGTAAGCGGTAACGGCAGCCCGCCGGTAGGCCTTGTGACCTACGCGGGGTCTCCCCTGACAGCTTAAGATCTCTGCCGGAGCGACGAACGGCCTCAAATCCGTCGGAGTGCCTCGATGCGCAACCTACGCTATTGTATTGGCATACTCCGACACCCGCGTCAATTTGACGCACCCTCAAACGCGCGCTGCATGCTAAGAAACTAACCGTGCAACTACAGCTCGCCGCCTCACCCCGCAAGTTTCTGCAAATGCTCCTCTGGCTGCGTCTGCTGGCGGTCATCGGTCAGTCTTCGACCGTGGCGATAGCCGAGCGCGTCCTTGGGATCTCGCTGCCGCTCGAACCGCTGGTGCTCGCGATCGGCGCGCTGACCGCGACCGCTGTTCTGACGGCAGTGCGCCTGCGCACGAAGCTGCCAGTCACGCAGCTGGAGCTTGCGCTTCAGTTGCTCGTTGACATCTTGCAGCTGACAGCCGTGCTGTATGTGAGTGGTGGAACCACCAACCCGTTTGCCTCACTGTTCCTCATTCCGCTGGCATTCTCAGCAGCAGCGCTCGCCTGGCCTTACGTATCCGGGATTACGCCGCTCACACTCGGCTGCTACCTGTGGCTGATCACGCACTTTCGTGCCCTGCCATTCATGCACGCCAACATGATGGCGGCGTTCGACCTCCACATGGTGGGCATGCACGTGACCTTTGCGCTGAGCACCGTACTGCTCACGATCGCGCTTGCCCTGATGCGCGCGGAAATGCGCCGTCGCGACCGTGCCATGACGCAACTGCGCGAAACCGCATTGCGCAACGAGCACCTCAATGCCACGGGACTGCTCGCCGCGAGCACGGCCCACGAACTAAGTACGCCGCTGCTGTCAATGGCCATGCTGGTTTCGGAGCTGCGTGTGGCCCGGAGAATCGATCAGCAATTTCATTCCGACCTGGCGCTTCTCGAACGGCAGATTCAGCTCTGCAAGGAGCGCCTCACAACATTACTACACGCACGGCAGCTCTCTGAGGCGCCGGGACTCGCGCGCAAACCAGCCGGGCCGCTATTACAACAGGTGATAGATGCTTGGAGCATCGTGCGCCCGGCGGTGCAGCTGCAGATCGACTGGGACGGGCTTGGGCACGGCACAGCGTTGGAGGTGGATGAGGGATTTTCGCAGGCGCTCAACAGTCTGTTACATAACGCCGCGGACGCCAGCGCGACGCGTGGTTCTGATCACGTCAGGATCTTCTTCTCCCAAGGCGTTACGAGCTTGCAGATCCTCATTGAGGACGAAGGCCCGGGGTTGGATTCCGAGATCGGCCAGCTGGCCGGCAAGGCGGTGTTCACCACAAAGCCCGCCGGCTTCGGGCTGGGGCTGGTGCTTTCCCACGCCAATCTCAATCGCCTCAACGGCACCGTCACCCTCAGCAATCGGCCTCGGGGTGGCACGCGCACCACCGTCAGCATGCCCATAGTCAGCACACCAACCGCCATTGATCAAGTCGTCATGCTGTCCACTGCAGCCGTTGGCACGCGAACCAACCCGCCACTGCAGGCAGCAGGCGACAGCGGTCATTAAGACGATTGCCGTGGACGATAACGAGCGCGCAGTCGAGAACCACAGCCGCGGCGCCGCTCACCGCGTGCTGATCGTCGAAGATGACCCGACGGCGGCGATGCTGCTTGCGCGCTCGCTGCGCCGTCACGCTTACGACGTCGAAACTGCCGCGTCGGTGCAACAAGCCCTTGAGCGCGGCGCCCTCTGCAATCCCACGGCCGCGATCGTCGATCTGCGGCTCGGTCGCGAGTCCGGGCTTGCGCTGGTGCCGCTACTCGTTCAGCAGTATCCCGGCATTCGCATCCTGGTACTGACCGGTTATGCCAGTATTACCACCGCCGTACAGG
Organism: Steroidobacteraceae bacterium; assembly: GCA_036267195.1. Classification (GTDB taxonomy): domain Bacteria; phylum Pseudomonadota; class Gammaproteobacteria; order Steroidobacterales; family Steroidobacteraceae; genus FEN-1191. The sequence continues at coordinate 141,331 of DATAWM010000068.1, read as the reverse complement.
CCATCAAGTTGGGCGCGACCGATTACCTCGCCAAGCCAGCGCAGCTAACCGAGATTCTCTCAGCGCTGCGCGGTTCTCGACCCATCGAGCTGCAGCCCGAGCTCAATCGTCCTTCCCCCCGTCGCTTCGAGTGGGAGTACATCCACCAGGTGCTCGCTGAGCAGGGAGGCAATATCTCCGCAACGGCGCGGGCACTCGGGGTGCAACGACGCACTTTACAGCGCAAGCTCGCTAAGAAGCCGGCGCGCAGCTAAGGACAGCGGGGGAGCGGATCCCGCTCTGGCTCGAAGCACAGCTGCGGCGCCCATAGGCGCCATCAAGCCACGTCTCTTTGTCTCGGAGGCCAGCGGAGTCGGGTGCGTCAAAATGACGCAGCGTTCGGGCAGCTCCTGCTCGTTACCATACGTCCCTTCCTTAGCTTCAGCACAGAACGATAGGTAGAAAGTCCATCGGAGGTCTCGCTCAGCAGGCGAGGTCGGGGAGTATTGTGTGGCAGCTCGGATCAAATCCCTAACAGAACGCGTCCGCCCTCGGACCCGAGCTTGTCTTGCCCCCTCCGGGGCGGTCGTTCTCATCCTTCTACTGTTCTTCGTTCCGACGCACGCCTGGGCTGCAGCCTACGGCAGCCTCAGTGGCATCGTCCGAGTAAGTGCAGACCAGCCGATCGCGGGGGCGACAGTCAAGCTCGAGTCTGACGCCCATGTAGTGATGCGGCAACAGACGGACTCGATGGGCCGCTTTGATTTTCCACGATTGGCCATCGGCCATTACATCCTCACCGTTTCCCGACAGGAGTTCGCTTCGATCAGCCAGCCAGTCACGGTGGAGGCAGGGTATTTCCCATTCGCGAACGTCACCTTGACGCCTTCCACGAAGCTCGCCGAGGTGACCGTGTCGGCTTCCCGACTACCGGTCGTCGCCTCAATAACCCCGATCACAATGGTGAGCGAACAAGATATCGAGAGCACGCCGGGGGCAATTAACGCCAACAGTCTCGCCATGATCACCGACTACGTTCCGGGAGCGTATGAGGCACACGACATGCTGCACATGCGTGGCGGGCATCAGACGAACTGGCTGATCGATGGGGTCGAGATTCCGAATACCAACATCGCTGAGAACCTCGGCCCTGCGTTCGATCCACAGGACGTGCAGACCTTGGGCATCGAGCGGGGCAGCTATCAGGCTGACGAGGGCGACCGCACCTACGGTATCTTCAACGTGATTCCTAAAAGCGGCTTCAGCAGTGATCATGAGGCTGAGCTTGATGCCACGGGAGGTAACTTCGGCCAGACGAACGATTACTTGAGCGCCGCGGACCACACGGATGACTTCGCGTACTATGCCAGCGTCGAGGGCAATCGCAGCGACCTGGGACTTCAGACCCCTGTCTCCCCGGTGCTCCACGACGCCTCGCAGGGTTACGGGGCGTTCACGAATCTGCAGTACGACCCCGGCGGACAGGACGCCGTAAGCTTCGTCGCTCAGGCGCGACAGGACACCTATCAAATACCGAATTGCAATGTGCCGCTCGACGATGAACCAGGCTGTTTTGGCCAGTTCGGTGACGTGCAAAAGGAAGCAGACAATTTCGCGCTGGCCTCCTGGGCGCACACCTTCGCCAACAGTGCAGTACTCACCAGCTCGCTTCTGTACCATTTTGAACGGGCGGATTATGACGGGGGCGCTGGTAACTACCCCACAGTCACCACGTATCATCACGACTCTCAGTACGAGGGCGCCGAAGAAAATCTGCGGATGAGCTTCGGCCGTAATCATCTGGATGCCGGCCTCTTCGGTTTCTTCCAGCAGGATCAGGCAGACTTCAACTTGGGGTTCACCGATGGCAGCTCGCCGACGCTGCAGGAGTTGCAGAGCCCTACCGGCGGGCTCATCGCCGCGTGGGTACAAGATACTTTCGAGGCAACGCAGTGGCTCAACCTGTCGGCGGGTGTGCGCCAGTCGCACTTCCAAAGCAGCTTTACCGAGAATGCAACCGACCCACGGCTGGGCGGAACGGTACTGCTGCCCGGTCTCAACTGGGTCCTCAGCGCTTTCTGGGGCAAGTACTACCAGGCTCCGCCGCTCGAAACCCTCACGGGGCCGCTGGTCTCGTATGCAACGGCGAACGACACCGCCTTCCTCCCGCTACCGGGCGAGCGCGACACGGAACGGCAGTTTGGCCTGACGATCCCCGTTAAGGGTTGGAGTATCGAGGCCGATCACTTCATCACCGAAGCGGACAATTTCTTCGATCACAATCCCCTCGGCGAATCTGACATATTTTTGCCGGTTACCGACCAGCAGGCCCTCATCGAGGGAACCGAAGTCACCGTACGCTCGCCACCCTTCTGGCGATACGGACAGGTGCACCTGGCCTACTCGAACCAGACGGCCGACTGCTACGGCTCGATCACTGGCGGGCTGCTGGTGGCCGGCACGGAATGCGGAGGCTACACCGAGCTCGATCACGATCAGCGCAACACGATGAATATCGGGTACAACGCGGACCTCCCGCAACAATTTTTCGTCGGCTCCAATCTGTCATTCAACTCCGGACTGTCCAATGGCGACGCCGGACCGAGCCACCTGCCGAGCTACACGATCCTGGATCTGACCGTCGGTCGCCACATCACCCGCGACCTGTCGGTCTCGCTGTCGGGCACGAACATCACCAATCAGCATCTGCTCACAGACAACAGCCTGACCTTCGGCGGCCTGCACTGGAATGATCCGTTCCAGATCTACGCCGAGGTACGTTATAGATTTCACTACTAGCACCCTGCTGGGAATCTGAGACCACACCATGCGGCATATTCGATCACCAAGCTCCCGACGTCTATTGTCGGCAGCATATTGCATAGCCGTCCGGCTGCTCGCTCTTGTACTCCTGCCACAGCAGCGCGAGGGTCACCTGGTTATCGGGACGCGCCAGTTCCTCGCGCACCTTCGTCCAGTCCGGCACCGCCGACTTGCCGCACCCGACGGCCCGGGCCAATTGCCGGCGGCTGCTCATCCCGCCGAGCAGGTGCAGTCGTAGAACGTCTTTGATCTTTTGCATCGCAAGCCTCGGTTGGGCCACCACGTCGCTCCTTTGGGAAAAAGGGCGAAGGGTGACGGGATACAAAGGCTTGCGTCGAATCCTCCGATCCGGCGCCGCTGGTAGCCGCCGGCGGCATGCCGGACAGCGTTCCGCTCAGGCCGGCAAATCATCCGGCTTCACCCCGGAACACCGTCCGTCATCGTGCCGGACCGCTGTCCGCCATCACTTCGGCATCGTGTCCATCATGGCCCGGTACGCGCCGGCCGTCCGCCGCACCCGCAAACCCGGCGTTGCGACCTTCACGAGGGCAGCGGCATGAGCACGGCAACCAAGACCATTGACCAGAACGCACCTGTGAGCCAGGAAGGGTCGCAGGTCCCGGCGGGTATCTACCAGAAGCACGGCTCCTACTACGTCGTCCGCAAGAACAAGTGGATCCGGATCTGCCGCGTCGATGAGGGCGAAATCGCGCTGCACGAGAAGCTCTTTGAACTGAACTACAGCGGAACGGACGCGGCGACCCCTGTGGATACGGGTACCGTGCCGCACGCGATCCTGTCCTACCTCAAGGACGGCATGGGTCAGCTGTCGGAGGCGACCCGCAAGACCTGCCGCGCCACCGGCATGCGGGATGCTGCACCACTGGGGCAAATACCGCCTGGAGGAGATCCAGGAGACCCATGTAGCGCAATTCCTGAAGTGGTGCCGAAATAACGGACGCGCCGTTCTGAGCAACCGCGAGAAGGCGTTCATGTCCGGCGTCTACGAATACGCGCGCGGGGAGGGCTGGACCAGCAGCAACCCGTTCCGCGGCGTAAAGCGGAACATCGAGCATCCCTCCACGGAGGAAGTCTCCAGCGAACTGCTGGCCCGGACCCTGGACCGCGCACCGCCACACCTGCTGCCGCTGCTGGCCCTAGCCTACCTGTGGGGTATGCGCCAGACGGACATGCGCAACCTGACCTTCGATGCCGTCGAAGCCAGGGCGGTTCGCTGGCAGGAAAGCAAAACTCACAAGAAGAACCAGCAGGAAATCACCAGCAGCGTCGCGTATTTCCTGCAGATGGCCGCCGATTACCGGGAGCAGGTCGCCCGGCGCTACGAGAAGGCTGCGGCCAAGCTCGCCGCCAACGGGCCCGTGAGGTGCGTGCGCAGCGTCACGTCTTTCTGTCCTCCTGTGGGCGTCCCTGGACCGAAAATGGCCTGCAGCGCGCGTTCAATCGCTTCGGACTGCCGTTCAAATTCCGGCTGCTTCGTCCCAAGGCCCAGACCGACGCACAAGAGAAGAACGTGCTCGGCCACATGGGTCAGCTGCGTGAGAGGTACACCCGTGCCCGCAGGCTGCAGGCGGTTCGATAGTTGACCCGGGCGTGACCGCAGGCCCCGCCAGCGATGGCGGGGCCTGCTCATTCTTGGTCGCTACGACGGCGCCTAGCCTTGAGGCTGACCGGCTGACGAGGCAGCCAGCATCGCGCCGACGGTGCTCACAAGCCCGGACAGGTGGGATTCGATGAACCCCCAGACCAGCACTTCGTCAACCTCCGCGTATCGGTGGATGAGCACGTTGCGAAAGGCGATGAGGCGCCGGTACTCCGGAATTCGCTCTGCGGCTTACGGGTCGCGCTTGGCGAGTTGGCTGACAGCCTCTCCGATGACCTCGAACTGCCGTTCGACGGCGGACTGCAGCATGACGTCGCGCTGGTAGTCGGCAAGAGTTCTGCGGGCAGTGAACTGCCGGATCCTTCCGGCTGCCCGGTCGATGTCGAAGCAGTACTTGAGGGTTTCGACCGGCAGTGCAGGTTCAGGCGGCAAAGAGCGGTTCTCGCGAGTGCTGCAGGCTGGCCAGGAAGTAGGGATTGCGCACGGCACGCTCGACGACGAGGTCGACGTCGCGGGCCAGCAGGGCGCTCAAGGACTCGCGCAGAGCGAAGTAGTGCTGCGCGTATTCCGCGGGCGCGAGCGGCGCGAACTCCACCAGGAAATCGACATCGCTGGATGGTGACGGCAGCGCCGCACCACGCGCGGAGCCAAAGAGATCCAGGCGCCGCACCTGATGGGCGGCGCACAGCCGCGCGATTTGCCGGCGGAAGGGGGCAAGACTCTCAGTCATGCTGCGAAGTTACCCTTGGTTCGAGGTGCCGTCCAATGAGCGCCGTCACGCCTAGCAGGGGGAAAATTCGGAGTGTCTAAAAAAGCCCTTAGACACTTAGACAAATCGAGATCCGAGTACCTGCAACTGATTGATTTTGGTGGGCCCGGTAGGATTCGAACCTACGACCAAGGGATTATGAGTCCCCTGCACTAACCGCTGTGCTACAGGCCCGTAGCAGAGATCGAGATAGCTTAACTCATCCCGACTGGTCGGCTTACGCGGCCCGGCGCAGGAACGCGTCGCAGCCGGCTCGCGCCGGCGCCAGCGGTGCCATCTGCACGCACACCGGCTGCAGGTGCGCGCGCAGCGCCCGCAGCACCTCTTGGTGGCGGCCGTGCGCCGCCGCATTCCAGGCGCGCAGCTCGCCGTCGAGCTGCGCGAGCCGGCCGCGGGCGCGATCGGCGAGGCGGGCGGGACCATCGAGCTCCCCGAGCACCTGCAACCCGACGCTCTGGATGCGCGTTGCGTCCTGCGGTGCCAGGCGCAGCAATGCGCTCAGATACAGCTGCCCCCACTGAAAGCGGGTAGCCGGCCCGCGCGCGCCCTGGTAAGCCTCGCCGTAGAGCTGAATGGCCTCCTGCTTGCGGCCGAGCTTCTCGGCGATCTCGGCCAGATCGGCCTGGTAGTAGTACGGCGCATCCGAACGGCCGATCTCGGCCTGGGCGATCCGGTAGGCACGCTGGTACTGGCCGCTGTCCTCGAGGATACCGAGCGCCGCATTCACCAGCCCCGGCCGCACATAGGCGTCCTGTTCGGTTGTCAGCGCCGCGTCGATGCGCCGGTCGGCGGCGGTGAGCACCGTCGGGGGCAGCTTGAAAGCGGGGCCGCCGATCGACGTCAGCGCGAGTATTTTCGCGTCCACGAAGCCGAGCTGGTCCGCCTGCACGTATTGCGGATCAGCGGCTGCCGCATCCATCGTCGCGACATACCGGTCACGCAGCCGCGTGGCGATCCGCGGGCCCCGCGCCCGCACCGCGTGGAAGAAGCTCGTATCCAGGTTCTGCAATGCCACGACGCTCGCGCGTGCCAGGCGCGGTTGCGCCAGGATGGCCGAGACCTCATCGGTCAGCGCGACGAGCTGCGGCGATAGCGTACGGTGCCGTGTCGGGGCATCCGCCGCGCCGGTGCTGGCAGCATCGGCGGCATCGGCCGCGTAGCCGGCGGCATAGATGGTCAGGCTGGCGCGCTCCACCGCGGCGCCGGCGGGACAGGCGCGTGCCGCCGCCTGGAGCTGATCGGCCAGCTCGCCGTAACGCGACGGCTCGGGCGTGTCGAGGTCCCAGGCGTTGGAAGCCAGCCGCCGGCAGCCCTCCGCGCTCAGTTCATGGCCGGCCGCGGCCGACTGCAGCAGCCCGTCGATCGGCTGAAGCTGCGCGAGTGCCAGGCTCAGCACCGCCGCGTACTGCGACACATCGCGCCCGGCGCCCAGGCGCATGATTTCGCGCCGGTCCGAATCGAGCAGCACCAACGTCGGATAGCCGCGTACGCCGAAGCGCTCACCCCACTGCTGCGCTCCCGGATCGTCGCCGTCCAGGTAGACCGGCACGAACAGCCGCGTCTCGGCGATGAAATCGGGTCGCCTGAACACCGTCGCCTTCAAGGTATGGCAGAACGGGCACCACTGCGCGCCCCAGAACAGCAGCACCGGCCGATGCTCGCGCTGCGCGGCAGCGAACGCCTGCTCGAGGCTGCCGTGGAACCACGCAATCCCGGTGGCGCCCGGCAGCGCAGCCGGGGCGGCCGGCGCGGAGACGATCGGGCTCACCGAGGCCGCGGGCGCCGGCCGCGGCAGTGCGGCCGAGCCCGAGCGTGGAGGCGTCGGTCCCGACTGCGGCTCGTGCGGCGGATGGCAGCCGGCAGCGAGCAGCAAACTCAAGCACATCAGGCCCGGCAGGTAGAGCGCACGCACATGCATGACGCCAAGCCTTCCGCGTCTACCCGCCCGCGTCAAGCATCACGACTGTCCGTGCCCCGATCAAGCCCGGAGCGCCGGCAACGGCACCGCCCGCATACGCGGCGCGAAAGACAGCGTCTGGGCGCCGCCGTAGAGCAGGATGCCCTGCACGAAGTGCGCTCCAGCCGCCGAGGCCACTCGCTCGAGCCCGTCAAAGTCGCTCCGTGACACCGACGCAGCGGCCTTCACCTCAATACCGACAACGCGACCGCCGGCATCTTCGAACACGAAATCGACCTCCAATTGATCCCGGTCGCGGTAGTGGAACACAGCGATACGCTCCTGCGCCCAGGACGACAGCTTGAGCAGCTCGGAGTACACGACGCTTTCGAGCAGCGGCCCCAGCAGAGACCTGTCCTTGCGGATTCTGGCCATGGAATATCCGCGCATGACCATCAACAGCCCGGAGTCGATGAATTGCAGCTTCGGAGCTTTGACCAGCCGGGACAGCTCGTTCCTGAACCAGGGCTGCACCCGCTGCACCAGGTATAGCTGCGCGTCCAGGCCGGCGGCATCACCGCCCCCTTTACCCGGGAGATCACGGAAGCTTTCAAAATCCAGAAGGGCAAGATCACCACCGTCGAGGCGGTGCTTAACAATGTCCCCTATGGCACCAAGGGCGGCTGGGACGGGAAGTGATCGTGCTTACTGGTTCCGGGATGCATCCCCGGCGGCGCTGAAATAGTTGTGCACGTAATCGACCACGGCGGTCAACAGGCGCATTTGTGATTGAATGTCTCCGGCCGCCGCGGTGTCCGAATCGGTGTAGTAGGTCAGATCCTTGCCGGCGCCCTTGGCGGCGGTGCGAAAGCCGCCGGACTCGGCGGCATACTGCATCTCGATCCTGCGCTTCATGTCGTAAGCGAGCATCACTTTCGGCGGTAGGTTGGGGACCCACTGGACCGAATCGGCCAACTTATCGCTGCCCGGCACGCCGAATATTGCCGGCACCTCGCGGTGCAGCTCTGCGTCGCTCGCGGTCACGTTCACTGAGGCCATGCCCGCCCCCAATGGCGTCGCGCCGGACTGCATCGAGAACATCTGTACGTTCCTGCCGAACGCCTGGCTATCGAGCCGGGCGCCGGCCGATATCACGCAGCCCACGTGCGGCAGCCCCGACCAGGCCAATGCGAGCGCGCCGTCGGTGCCCGTGCCGAGCAGGCACACCGGCTTGCCGCGCACCAGCGCGCTCACGTGCTCGATGACGCGCTGGAATCTGGCCGCCTGCATCTGCCGCCATTCACCGCCCGCGGCATTGCTCGGAAATTCACCCGGCATCACCGTCAACGCGCGCACCACCGCGATGCCCATCTGTGCAAACGCCTGACGCGTCCCATCATAGGCATACAGCGGATCCTCACCCGCTCCGGCGGCAGCCACGAACGGCTCCACGACCGCGCCGATCAGCGCTACGCCCTGCGGCGGCAGCGTCACCGCCGCGGGCATGCCGTCCGCCCAGTCGCGCTCGACGTAGGTCGTGCCCAGCATGGCCGGGCTGAAGCGCGGCGTGAGCAGCGGATACTCGGTCAGGCCGCCGGAGTCGTTGAACAACAGATACCGCGGCGGCTGATCGGGCGCCCAGATCTGCACCATGCCTCGCGTCAGGCTTTGATTGAGTCGGCTCAGCGCGACACGGGCGTCGGGGAATTTCTGCTCCAGCAGCGCCTGCAGGCCATTCAGACGGGGATCGAGCGCCAGGAATGCACGCTGCGGCGCATGGCCCACCAGGCCGACCAGGCGATGGTCCGGCGCCGTCCATACCGGGATCGCGCCCTGCATGCCGTTGCTCGCTTCCTGCTGCAGCACTTCATCGGGCAGCCGCTCGGCCTGCCACAGAGCTTCTCGCCGGTGCGCCACGGTGCCGTTCTGTACCGCCTTCCACGCATGCGTGTCTGGATCGAGCACGAGATCACGCTGCGCGCCGTGCGCGTCGCGCCCGCTGGCGTAGATCTCGGTAGGCGATACCGCCAAAAAGTTGGCCGGCAGTAATGTCAACGGATCGGAGATACTGTTACTCACGCCCCCGCGCAGATTCAGAGTCATCAGGCATCGTGCGGCCACTGTGGCTCTGCAGTTCTCGCCGGTCACCGATAGAAGAATATGGTCGGCATCACCCCAGGGAGCCTTGACGATCTGCGTCAGTGGGTCCTCCACCTTGATCGAGTGCTTGGCGAGACTGGCGATGGAGAACCGGTTGAAGTCCTGGTCCGGGCTTTCGTAGTAAATCGCAAGGAAGTCGTCCGATAGCCAGGTATAGCTTGCGATCGATTGCTGGGGGCCCAGGTGCGTCGACATCACCGGCACCAGCTTGCCGCTCTGCAGCGCCAACACGAGCAAATCGCTGTCACTGTCGCGGCCCTTGAACAGCGCAGCCACGCGCGAGCCTGACGGCGACAGGCTCAACTGATCGATGCCGGAAGGCCGCAGCAGCAGATCGAGCGACACCGGCGCTGCCTGCACCGCCGTGGCGAGCAGCGGACACAGCAACAAGATGCAAATCCAGTGATGCGCTCTTTTCACGATTGCCCCCTGCGGCAGGCGCCATACATGACTGATTGTCGACGGTGATCGCGGAACCGGTGTGTTTGCTTCTTCTACGAGTTCTCAGCGTGATCCTATCTTAGCCGTTCCTCGCGCTCCGGAAAAGACTGCCCCTCTGCGGCCAAATCCGTTAAAACGCCACCCCCCGCTCGAGGCCGGTGGCGGCCGGAGCCGACCATGGCAGGGATGATATGAAAATACTGCTGTCCTGCATTGGATCCCGGGGCGACGTGCAGCCCCTGCTGGCACTCGCGCTGGAGTTGCAGGCAATGGGCCAGGAAGTCGTCCTGTGCGTGCCGCCCAACTTCAAAGACTGGGTGGAGTCCTTCGCACTGGGCTGCATTCCGGTCGGACCGGACGTGCAGCAGGGTGCACGGCGGATCGCCGAGGCCAGGCACCCAAAACCGTCCAGGGCGCAGTGGCGCGAGCTCGCCCGCCACAGCGTCGGCGAGCAGTTCCGGGCATCGGCACAGGCGGCGCGCGGCTGCGGCCTGATCGTGGCCGGCGGCGCACTGCAGACCGCGGCACGCTCGGTTGCCGAGGCGCTCGGGATCCCCTACGTCTACGCCGCCTACTGCCCGGCGGCGCTACCGTCGGCCGATCACCCACCGCCGAAGATCCGCTCACGGATCCGCTCTCAGTCGCTCCCTGCCCCGGTCAACCGATTGCTCTGGGCCGCTGACGAACGCAATTGGAACCGTCTATTTCGCGACGCCGTCAACGAGCAACGCGCGGCCCTCGGATTGCTGCCGGTGCGCAGCGTGCCACGCCATGTCTCGACCGATCATCCGTGGCTCGCGGCCGATCCGGTGCTGGCACCCGCCGCCTCCGCGCCCCGCCTGCGGGTGATGCAGACGGGTGCCTGGATGCTGTCCGATCCGGCAGCGTTGCCGGATCAGCTCGATCAATTTCTCGCGGACGGCGAGCCGCCGATCTACTTCGGCTTTGGCAGCATGCAGGCGGCGGCCGGGACGGGCCGGGCACTGGTCGAGGCGGCCCGCATCCTCGGGCGCCGCGCCGTCATCTCGCGGGGATGGGGCGGCCTGAGCTCGACCGACGCTGCGACCGACGCTGCGGCGGACTGCATTGCGATCGGCGACGTCAGCCATGAAAAGCTGTTCGCGCGAGTCGCGGCGATCGTGCATCACGGCGGTGCGGGGACCACGACGGCCGCGGCGCGCGCTGGCAAACCCCAAGTGGTCATCCCACACCTATACGACCAGTATTACTGGGCTCATAGAGTGCGGTCGTTGGGAATCGGCTCGATCGGTCCCGCGGCCGCGCGCCTGAGCGCCGAGGTACTGGCCGATGCACTGCGCGAGGCCCTGAGGCCGCAGGTTGCCGCGCCTGCGCACGCCCTGGCAGGCCGTATCGAGCTGCATGGCGCGCGCATAGCGGCGCAGCGGCTGATCGAACGGTTCGTCTAGCCCTGCGATTCCCGTCCGAGTTTGCGGCTCAGTGCCTCCTCGCGCGCATCCTCGATCACGACCATCACGGCATCCGGGTCGGTCACGGTCTCATCGCGCGCCATGACGCCGGTGAGCTCGCTGTCTGCATGCAATTCACCCTGCGTGAACAGCGCCCACATCTCGCGTGCGAATTGCGTTTCGAGAAGTTCCGGCGCGGCGCGGCCGAGAGTCGATCGGAGATTGTTCACGTCCCGCTCGAGCATTTCGAGCGCGCCGTTGTTGCCGGCGGCGTTGACGGCCTGCGGCAGATCAATGATCACAGGCCCGTCGGTGCCGACCAGCACGTTGAATTCCGACAGGTCCCCGTGGATGAGGCCGACGCTCAACATGCGTACGACCTGACTGATCAGGAAGCGGTGGTACTCGCGGGCGGTGTCGGCCGTGAGTGCCATCTCCCCCAGCCGCGGAGCGGGTAGGCCGCCTGCGTCGGTGACCAGCTCCATGATCAGCACATCGTTGAAGTACCCGAACGGCTGCGGCACACGCACGCCGGCCGCTACCAGCTGATACAGCGCATCCACCTCGGCGTTCTTCCACGCAGCCTCCTGCTCGTGGCGGCCGAAGCGGGTGCTCTTGGCCATCGCACGCGCCTGGCGGCTGCCGCGCACCTTGCGCCCCTCCTGATAGCGCGCGCGTCGCTGAAAACTGCGCTGCGCCATGTTGCGATAGACCTTCGCGCAACGCGTGTGCGATCCTGATCGGACCACGTACACCGTGGCCTCCTTGCCGCTTTTCAGTGGCCGGATCACCTCGTCAATGATGCCGTCATCGATCAGTGGTTGTAGAGCTGGAGGGGTCTTCACCGGCCGGTCATCTTACAGGTTGTGGCTGATTTCGCTCGGGAAACTCACATTGGACCCCGCCGCGACCAACCGGTTGGACCGTTTTTCCCCGCTACGGCCTTGGGAGAATTCGACCGAATACCCGTCCATGAGTCCTGGTCTAATAGCCTCCAGAAGACCTCCCCCTGACTCCAGAGCCACCGCATCAATCCAGCCATGACGACCTCCACCCAGAGCCTCCGAGACGCCGCCGATAGCCGTACGGCCAGCCTGTTTCGACCCTTCAGCTACCGGGGTCTTATGCTCGCCAACCGCATCGTGATGGCGCCGATGACGCGCGGTAAATCTCCGGGCGGCGTCCCGGGGGCCGACGTGGCCGCGTATTACCGCCGCCGCGCCGCAGGCGGTGTCGGGTTGATCATGACCGAGGGCACCTATATTCCCCACCCCGGCGCCGGCTTCTATCCCGATGTGCCGCATTTCTACGGGGAGCAGGCATTGGCAGGATGGAAGCGCGTGGCGCAGGAGGTGCATGCCGCCGGTGGAAAGATCTTTCCGCAGATCTGGCACGTCGGCCTATCGGCGCCTCCCGGCGTAACGATGGAACCGGGCGCGGTCGGACCGTCCGGCCTGGTCAAACCGGGCGAGCAGATCCGCGAGCCGATGACGCAGCAGGAGATAGACCAGGTGATTCGAGGCTATGGCGAGGCGGCAGCCTCGGCCGAGCGGCTGGGGTTCGATGGTCTGGAAATCCACGCCGCTCACGGCTACCTGATCGACCAATTCTTCTGGGAGGCCACCAACCGGCGCGACGATCGCTATGGCGGGGACCTGCTCCGGCGCACCCGTTTCGCGGTCGAGGTGATCGAAGAAGTTCGCCGCAACGTGAGCCGCGACTACCCGGTGTGTCTGCGTTTCTCACAGTGGAAATTGCATGACTATGAGGCAAGGTTGGCGCAGACCCCGCAGGAGCTGGAGCGCTTCCTCGAGCCGCTCGTGGCCGCGGGCGTCGACATGTTCCATTGCTCACAGCGGCGCTTCTGGGAACCCGAGTTCGAGGGCAGTCATTTGAATCTCGCCGGCTGGACCAGGAAGCTGACCGGTAAGCCGTCCATTGCCGTGGGCTCGGTGACGCTGGATCAGGAATTCACCTCCTCCTTCAGCAAGGCCGATCAGGCGGCCGTCACCGGCATCGATGAGTTGCTCGGATCCCTGGAACGGGGCGAGTTCGATCTGATCGCGATCGGCCGCTCGCTGATCGTCAACCCCGACTGGCCCGCGATCGTCCGGCGCGGTGCGCTCGAAGAGCTGCAGCCGTTTCAGCGCGACGTGCTGCAGCAGCTAATCTAATGTGAATCGGCCATCGCTTCGACGCGTTCTACGAAGGGCGGGGATCGAAAACGACCGCCGCCTTCAACCGCGGCGCGGCCCCTTGTCCGCCACGTTGCGCGCAACCGGCCGCCGGGTGCCGCGCGTGGGCGCCGCCTCGAGCGGGTCTTCCGGCCAGTAGTGCTTCGGATAGCGCCCGCGCAGGTCCTTGCGCACCTGCGCGTAGCTGCCGCGCCAGAAACCGCCCAGGTCGCGGGTGATCTGCACCGGCCGCTGCGCCGGCGACAATAGCTTGAGCGTGACGGCGACCGCGCCGCCGCCGATGCGCGGCGTCTCGTCCAATCCGAATACCTCCTGCAGCCGCACCGACAGGCACGGCGCCTGCTCGTCCAGGTAGTCGACGCGCAGGTTCGAGCCGCTCGGCACCGTCAGCTCGCGCGGCGCCAGCGTCTCGAGCGCGCGGCGCTGCGCGCCGGACAGCCGCGCCAGCAATGCCTCGCGCAGCGGCACACGCGTGAGTGCCGTGCGCCGCGTGATGCCGGCCAGATAGGGCCCGAGCCACTGCGGCAGCTCGGCCAGCAGCGTCGCATCATCGCTGGCAGGCCACGCGGCCAGATCAGCGCGCACCAGCCCCCGCACGAACTGCAGGCGTGCCTGCAGACCCCGGCACTCGGGGTCCCACGGCAGTGCGTCCAGGCCGATCTGCCGCACCGCTTCCAGCATCGCCGGCACCGCGCGCTCATCGTCCGCGACCGGCAACAGCTGCTCGTCGAGCACGATCGCGCCCAGGCGGCGCACGCGGCGCGCGATCACCGCCTCGGCGGCCTGCTCCCAACCGAAGCGCTCCTCGCGCACGATCTGCGCCGCAAACAGCGCATCGACCGCCGCGACGCTCAGCGGCACCGCCAGGTCGATGCGCGCTTCGCGCTCTCGATCATCCAGCTCCACGGCGACGATCATCGGCTCCCGCGCCAGCGAAACCCGCGCGGCGAACGCGGCGCCCCGGCCGTTGGCGAGCAGATAGCGCCCCTCTGCGCCCTCGCGCCGCTGGCCGATGCGGTCGGGGAAGGCCAGCGCCAGCAGCGCCCCCGGCAGCGCAGCGACGCCGATCGCGCCCGACGCCCCCGGCCGCGGTGCGTCCGGCGTCCGGGTCGCAGCCGTCCGTGCCGGTGCTGATGCCGGTGCCGTCGCCGGCAGTGCGGTCTCGAGCGCGCGCGCCGAGCGCTGCAGCTGCTGCACGGCTGCCACGGTGGCGCCGGCACGCGCGCCCGGCTGCAACAGCTCCAGCCGCGAGCGGATATCCGGATCGCGCTCACCACGGGCGCCGCCGGGGCCGCCGGCGTTGCCGGGGCCGCGCAGCAGGTCCTGCTCCGACAGCAGCGCGGCGAGCTGGGTCGCCAGCGGCACGCAGCCGAGCTCCCGCGCGGCCAGCAGCATGTGCGCGAGTCGCGGATGCGCCGGCACTCGCGCCATCTCACGCCCGCGCGCGCTCAGCCGCCCGCGCTCATCCAGCGCCTCGAGCCGCGCCAGCAGCTCGCGCGCCTGTTCGAGCGCGGCGGCCGGCGGCGCATCCAGCCACTGCAGCTGCGCCGCATCGGCGACCCCCCATCGCGCCAGCTCCAGCGCCAGCGGCGCCAGATCCGCCTCGAGAATTTCCGGCGGTGTCGCGGCCGCGAGGCGCTCGTGCGCCCCCTCACTCCACAGGCGGTAGCAAATACCAGGCGCAACGCGTCCCGCGCGCCCGGCACGCTGCTCGCTCGCGGCGCGCGACACACGCATCAGCTCGAGCCGGCTCATCCCGCTGACCGGATCGAAGCGCGAGCGGCGCACCAGCCCCGAATCCACCACCGCGGTCACGCCCGGAATCGTCAGGCTGGTCTCGGCCACGTTGGTCGCGAGCACCACCTTGCGTGTGCCCGGGCTCGCCGGCGCCAGCACCGCGTCCTGCGCCTGTGCGCTCATCTGCCCGTACAGCGGCAACACCTGCACGCCGTCCGGCGCCCGGGCGCCGGTCCTGGCCTGGGGGCCGAGCTGCAGCTGCGCCTCCACGCGGCGGATCTCTCCGACTCCCGGCAGGAAGGCCAGCACGTCTCCCGGGGATTCCGTCAGCGCGAGCCCGATCGCGGCCGCCACGGCGCGCTCGAGCGCATTCGCATCCGCGCCGCGGGCGATGCTGCCCACACCGCCGCCGCCGGGCAGTATCGGCGCCCCGCGGCCCAGGTAGCGGATCTGCACATCGAAGGCGCGCCCGGGCACCGACACCACTGCCGCGTCCTCGAGCAGCGCGGCGACGCGCTCGGCCTCGAGCGTCGCGGACATGATGAGTAGGCGAAAGGCCGCACCGAGCTGCCGGCGCGCATCCAGCGCCAGCGCCAGGCCGAGGTCGGCCGAAAGGCTGCGCTCGTGATACTCGTCGAAGATCAGCCACGCGACGCCCTCGAGCGCCGGATCCTCCTGCAGCATCCGCGTCAGCACGCCCTCGGTGATGACCTCGATGCGCGTGTCTGCGCAGACGCGCGTATCCAGCCGCATGCGATAGCCGACGGTCGCCCCGACCCGCTCCCCCAGCAGCGACGCCATGCGCGCGGCCACGGCTCGCGTCGCCAGGCGGCGCGGCTCGAGCATCAGGATCCTGCGGCCCTCCAGGCCCTCGAGCAGCGCCAGCGGCACGAGCGTGCTCTTGCCGGCGCCGGTCGGCGCCTGCAGCACCGCATCGCGGTGTCGCCCCAGGGCCGCGTACAGCGCCGCGGCCAGCGGATGCGGCCGCGGCACTGCCGGCCCGCTCACCGCCCTGCCGAGCCGCGGATCAGCACCAGCGCCACCAGGCACCACGACACGATCAGCGCCAGTCCGCCCAACGGTGTGAGCACCCCGATGAGGCGCGGCGCGCCCGCGATCAGGGCGTACAGGCTGCCGGAGAACAGCACGATCCCGGCGAACAGCAGCCACGCGGCCACGCCCAGGGTGGGGCTCGGCAGCCGATCGAGCAGCAGCGCGAGCCCCAGCAGGCCCAGGGAATGAAAGAACTGGTAGTGCACGGCGGTCTGCAGCACATCGTACTGATCGGCGCCGAGGCGCCCCTTGAGCGCATGTGCGCCCAGCGCGCCCACGATCGTGGCGAGCGCCAGCAGAATCGCGGCCAAAGCGCCGATGCGGCTCGCCACCGCGGTCACGGCGCGGCTCCGGGCACGCCGCACTGCAGCGCCGCCTGGAGGGCGGACAGGGGGGCGGAGGCGGTCACGGCAG
Source organism: Steroidobacteraceae bacterium (assembly GCA_036267195.1). Lineage (GTDB taxonomy): Bacteria > Pseudomonadota > Gammaproteobacteria > Steroidobacterales > Steroidobacteraceae > FEN-1191. The sequence goes on along the minus strand of DATAWM010000068.1, from coordinate 124,815 downwards.
CTACTCTGATGGCATCCATGCGCCGCATTACATCATATAAGGTGTAAAATCGATCTTGATCATGAGCCGCAGCGCGCATGACGCGATCGTCGTGCGCGGCGCGCGTCAGAATAACCTCCGCAACCTCGACCTCGACCTCCCGCTGAACGAACTAATCGTCGTCACGGGCGTGTCGGGCTCGGGCAAGTCCTCGCTCGTCTTCGACACGCTGTATGCGGAAGGGCAGCGCCGCTATGTCGAGACCTTCTCGCCGTACGCGCGCCAGTTCCTCGACCGCATGGACAAGCCGCAGGTCGACCGCATCGAGCGCATCCCGCCGGCGATCGCGATCGACCAGATCAACCCGGTGCGCACCTCGCGCTCCACCGTCGGCACGATGACGGAGATCAACGACCATCTGAAGCTGCTGTATGCGCGCGCCGCGCGGCTGTACTGCCGCGGCTGCGCTCGCGAGGTGCGGCGTGACAACCCGCAGAGCATCGCCGACGCGCTGCCCGGGGCGCTCGCGGATCTGGCCCAGCCGCTGCTGCTGATCTGCTTCCCGGTGCCGCTGCCGCCGAAGATGAAGCTCGCGGAGCTGCGCGCCGAGCTGGAAAAGCTCGGCTACGTACGCATCCACCGCGAGCAGCCGCGGCTGCTGACGGTGATCCAGGATCGCTTGCGGCTCGAGCCCGACGACCGCAGCCGCCTGGTCGAGGCGCTCGAGGCCGCGCTGCGTGCAGGTCACGGCCGTGTCAGCGTGCACGCGCTCGATGCCGCCGGCGCCGAGCAGCGCGTGCTGCGTTATTCGGGCGACCTGCACTGCGCCGACTGCGATCTGCACTACCAGGATGCCACCCAGGGGCTGTTCTCGTTCAACTCCCCGATCGGCGCCTGCGAAACCTGCCGCGGCTTCGGCCGCGTGGTCGGCATCGATTACGGGCTGGTGGTTCCCGATGACGCCAAGTCGCTCGCGGGCGGCGCGGTGCGGCCGTGGCAGACGCCTTCCTACAAGGAGTGCCAGGACGATCTGCTGCGCTTTGCCGCCAAGCGCGGCATCCCGACCGGCGTGCCGTGGCGCAAGCTGTCGGCCGAGCAGCGCCGCTGGGTCATCGAGGGCGAAGGTCCGTGGGAGAAGAAGGTCTGGTACGGCGCGCGCCGCTTCTTCGACTGGCTCGAGAGCCGCGCCTACAAGATGCACATCCGCGTGCTGCTGTCCAAGTACCGCAGCTACACGCCCTGCAGTGCCTGCGAGGGCGCACGCCTCAAGCCCGACGCGCTGCTGTGGCGGCTGGGCACGGCACCGGCGGCTACGGCAGCTGCGGGCGCGCCCGGCGCGGCGGCTGCGCCCGGTGCGGCACCGGCCGCGCCGGGGCTCGCGATCCACGAGCTGATGCTGCTGCCGCTCGAGCAGTGCCGCGAGTTCTTCCAGACGCTGCAGCTGGGCAAGGCGCTCGATGAAGCTGCGCAGCTGCTGCTGGGCGAGCTGCGCACTCGGCTGAAATTCCTATGTGACGTCGGTGTCGGCTACCTGACGCTCGACCGGCAGTCGCGCACGCTGTCGGGCGGGGAGGTCCAGCGCATCAACCTGACCACCGCACTCGGCACCTCGTTGGTCAACACGCTGTTCGTGCTGGATGAGCCATCGATCGGGCTGCACCCGCGCGACATGCAGCGCGTGATCGGCGTGATGCAGCGGCTGCGCGACGCCGGCAACACGCTGCTGGTGGTCGAGCACGATCCGCAGATCATGCTCGAGGCCGATCGCATCATCGACCTGGGCCCCGGTGCCGGCGAGCACGGCGGGCGCATCGTCTGCTACGGCACCCCGGCCGAGGTCATGGCGCACCCGGACTCGGCCACCGGCGCATGGCTGGCGGGCCGGCGCCGGCTGCCGCCACTGGTGGCGCACCGCGCCGCGACGGCCAGCGGCACCGCAACGGCGCGCGGCTCCGGAGCCGTGCAGGACGCCGCGGCAGCGCGCCGCGGGACCGCGGCACCGGGCGCCGGCGAAGCGATCCGCCTCTACGGCGCGGCCGAGCACAATCTCAAGCGTATCGACGTCGAGATTCCGCTGCACCGGCTGGTGTGCCTGACGGGCGTGTCCGGCTCGGGCAAATCGACGCTGGTGCAGGACGTGCTGTACCCGGCGCTGCTGAAGGCGCACGGCAAGCCGACCGAGACGCCGGGACCATTCGAGCGGCTCGAGGGCGCCGATCTGATCGAGGCGGTGGTGCTGATCGATCAGACCCCGATCGGACGCACCACGCGCTCCAACCCGGCCAGCTACGTCGGCGCGTTCGACGAGATCCGTGCGCGCTTCGCGGCCGAGCCCGAGGCACGGCTGAGGAAGTACACCGCCGGCACCTTCAGCTTCAACTCGGGCAAGGGCCGCTGTCCGGCATGCGGCGGCAACGGCTTCGAGCACATCGAGATGCAGTTCCTGTCGGATGTCTACCTGCGCTGCGGCGAGTGCGACGGGCGGCGCTATCGCGCCGAGACGCTGCAGATCCGCCTGCGCGGCGCGACCGGTCAGCGCGCCAACATCGCCGAGGTGCTGCAGATGACCACCACCGAGGCGCTGGCGTTCTTTGCCGACGCGAGCGCGGTGTGCGCGCGGCTGCAGCCGCTGGCCGATGTGGGGCTGGACTACGTGCGCCTCGGGCAACCGGTGCCGACACTCTCGGGCGGCGAGGCGCAGCGCCTGAAGCTCGCGGGACACCTGGCCGCCGCGGCGCTGGACCGGACCGCGGCGCGGCGCAACGGCAGGCGCGGCGGCAAAGCCGATGAGCGCGGCAAACTGCTGATTTTCGACGAGCCGACCACCGGGCTGCACTTCGAGGACATCGCCCGGCTGGTGGGCGCATTCGGGCTGCTGCTCGAGGCCGGCCATTCGCTGCTGGTGATCGAGCACAACCTCGATGTGATCCGTGCCGCCGACTGGATCATCGATCTGGGGCCAGAAGGCGGCGATCGCGGCGGCGAGCTGATCGCGGCCACCACACCTGCGGCGCTGATGCGCTTGCCGCGCTCGCATACCGGCGTGGCGCTGGCGCAGTACGTAGCCGCCGGCGCGGCACCCAAGCTGCGTGCCGTGGCCGAACCAGCGGTGTTGCGTCCGCGGCTCGCGCCTGAACGCATCGTGGTCCACGGCGCGCGCGAGCACAACCTGAAGAACGTGGATGTCGAGATCCCGCGCAACCGCTTCACCGTGATCACCGGCGTGTCCGGATCGGGCAAATCCACGCTGGCGTTCGATATCCTGTTCAACGAAGGCCAGCGCCGCTACCTCGAATCGCTCAACGCCTATGCGCGCCAGTTCGTGCAACCGGCGGCGCGGCCGGATCTGGATGCGATCCACGGCATTCCGCCGACGGTCGCGATCGAGCAGCGCGCCAGCCGCGGCGGACTGAAGAGCACGGTGGCAACGCTGACCGAGCTGTATCACTTCCTGCGGCTGATCTACGTGCGCCTCGCGACGCAGTACTGTCCCGATTGCGAAGTTGCGATCGCGCCGCAGAGCCCCGAGTCGATCGTGGCGACGCTGCTGCGTGACTACCGCGGCAAGACGGTGCAGTTGCTCGCCCCGCTGGTTGCGCACCGCAAGGGCCACTACCGCGAGCTGGCGCGCTGGGCTGCCGCGCGCGGAGCGCAGCGGCTGCGGGTCGACGGCAAGTTCGTCCCCACCGAGCCGTTCCCGAGCCTCAAGCGCTTCGTGGAGCACGACATCGCACTGCCGGTGGCCGAGCTGACCTGCTCGGCGCGCGAGGAGGCGGCGCTGCGCGCGGCGGTCGATGAGGCGCTCGAGCTCGGCAAGGGCGTGCTGCATGTGCTGGCGGCGCGCAACGGCGGCGGCACCGGCGCGGCCGCCGCGGCCGGCGACACCACGGTGTTCTCCAGCCGCCGCGCCTGCCCGAGCTGCGGCCGCGGCTTTCCGGAGCCCGATCCGCGGCTGCTGTCGTTCAACTCGAGCCAGGGTTGGTGCGAACACTGCTACGGGACCGGCGTGAGCCTGCCCGGCTTCGATCCCGAGCAGACCGGCGAGGAGGCGCAGTGGACCGCAGCGCGCCCTTCGACCGCCGACGACGCCGCCGGTGGCGCCGGCAACGCCGGCGCAGCGGGCGATGCCGGCGCCACGATCTGCGAGAGCTGCCACGGTGCGCGTCTCAATCCGCTGGCGCTCAACCTGCGCTTCCGCGAGCGCTCGATCGCGCAGCTCACCGCGCTGCCGGTGACGGCGCTGATCGCGTTCTTCAAGGAGCTGCGCCTCGGCGTGCGCGAGGCGGCCGTGGCGCGCGATGCGCTCGGCGAGATCGCCAGCCGTCTCGGCTTCCTCGAGCGCGTCGGCCTGGGCTACCTGGCGCTCGATCGCGCGGCGCCGAGCCTGTCGGGCGGAGAGGCACAGCGCATCCGCCTGGCCGCGCAGCTCGGCTCCAACCTGCAGGGCGTGTGCTACGTGCTCGACGAGCCCACCATCGGCCTGCATCCGCGCGACAACGACGTGCTGCTGGACGCGCTCGATCAGCTCTCGGCCGCCGGCAACACCCTGGTCGTGGTCGAGCATGACGAGGACACGATCCGCCGCGCCGATCACATCATCGATCTGGGTCCCGGCGCCGGCGTGCGCGGCGGGGAAGTCGTGGCCGCGGGCACCGCGCAGGCGCTGCAGAAAAACCCCGCGTCGGTCACCGGCCGCTACCTGGCGCGGCCGCTGCAGCACCCGGCCATGCCGCGCCGCGTGACCAATGGCAAGACGCCCGCGCTGCAGATCGAGGCCGCGGACCTGCACAATTTGCGCTCCATCGACGTGCGCATCCCGCTCGGGCGGCTGGTCGCGGTCACCGGCGTATCCGGCTCGGGCAAGTCCTCGCTGGCGCGCGACGTGCTGTACACCAATCTGCGCTCGATGCTCGGCGCCCGGTCCCGCATCGGGCGCATCGCGCGCGCTGCGCGCACCGTGCCGGTCGGTGCCCGGGTGCTGCGCGGCATCGAGCAGGTCGATCGCGTGCTCGAGGTCGATCAGACCCCGATCGGCCGCACGCCGCGCTCCTGCCCGGCGACCTATGTCGGTTTCTGGGACGATATACGCCGCGTGTTCGCCGGCACCAGCGAGGCACGTGTGCGCGGTTATCAGGCGGGCCGCTTTTCATTCAATACCAGCGGCGGGCGCTGCCCCGATTGCGAGGGTGCCGGCACGCGTACCATCGAGATGAGCTTCCTGCCGGATGTCAAAATTCTGTGCGAGCGCTGCGGCGGCCTGCGCTTCGACCGCGAGACGCTCGAGATCCAGTGGCGCGGCCGCTCGGTCGGCGACGTGCTGGCAATGAACGTGGAGGAGGCCGTGCCGTTCTTCGCCGCGCATCCGCGCATCGCGCGGCCGCTGCGGCTGCTGTCCGACGTCGGCCTGGGGTACCTGACGCTCGGGCAGCCGAGCCCGACACTCTCCGGCGGGGAGGCCCAGCGCATCAAGCTGGTCACCGAGCTCGCGCGGCTCACCGACTCCCCGCGCGCGCGCCCCGGCCATACGCTGTACGTGCTCGACGAGCCGACCGTCGGGCTGCACATGGCGGATGTGGAGAAGCTGATCGCGGTACTTCACCGCCTGGTCGATGCCGGGCACTCGATCGTGGTGATCGAGCACAACCTGGACGTGATCGCCGAGGCCGACTGGGTCATCGACTTAGGTCCCGAGGCCGGCGACGGCGGCGGCCGCGTGGTCGCGGCCGGGCCCCCGGCGGCGATTGCCGCCCGGCATGCACGCTCGCATACGGGCGCCGCGCTGGCGCGTTTCATGGCCGAGCGCGCCGCCTGACCACCATGGCCCATAACCTGGTCTGCTGGAAATGCGGCGCGGATCTGTCCGCCCTCACCCTGCCGCTGTCGCGCCGCGACGAGTGCCGGCAGTGCCGTGCCGAGCTGCACGTGTGCCGCATGTGCGTCGATTACGACGAGCAAGTCGCAAAGAAATGCCGCGAACCAACCGCCGAGGAAGTGTTCGACAAGACCGCCGCCAATTTTTGCGACTTCTTCCAGCCGCGGCCGGGGGCCTACGTGGCCAAGGACACCAGCGCGGCGGAGCGCGCGCGGCTCGAGCTCGAGAAGCTCTTCGGCGGCAAGCTCTGAAGCGGTGGCCGACCCCTCTTGAGCTAAGCCCTTGATGATATAGACATTGCCGCCCTGTCGCCTTCCGCGCCGGTTGCCGGCAACCGCCGGCCGCGTAGTTCGCGACCTTTTTGCTCGCTGGGGAGTCTAATCGAGTGTCATCGGCTCATTGCAGGCGTCGCAATCCGCACGCAGGGGGTCAACCATGAAAAGCTTACAGACGAGCTCACTCGGTCGGGGACTGGCTGCCGGCCTGGTCGCAACCATCGTGCTCACGATCGTATTGATGCTGAAGCAGGCGGCGGGCCTGATGCCGCAACTGGATCTGGTAGTGGTATTGGCGCACGCGCTCGGCTCGCGATCACTCGCGGTGGGCTGGGCGGCAAACGCCGTCGTCGGCGTGTTTCTGTGGGGATCTGTATTCGTCTGGGCCGACCGCAGGATGTTCTTTGCACACTGGGTCAACGGCTTTTTCTTCGCCAGCGTCGTCTGGTTGGGAGTGATGCTGGTCATCATGCCGGCGGCGGGCGAGGGCCTGTTCGGTATGGACCTCGGGATGGCGACGCCGACCCTGACCCTGTTCCTGCACTGGGTCTATGGGGTGGCGCTGGGAAGCGCTTACGGCGCCCTGAAACCGGGGGTCTGGAGGCGGGTGGTTGCTAACCGGCTGCATCACGCCTGACACGCGGCGCGGTCAGGCCGGGGGGCGGGCTCTACCGGATGTTGGCCTGTAAAATCACGCCGATGATGCGTGGGTCATAGAAGAACGCGCTCGTATAGTACCCCCCCGTGACGCCGGCGGGACCCACTGCGCCGGCGATAGCGCCGCCCTGGGCCTTGATTTCGTTGCCAATGTTGTGACAGTACGCGGTGATGCTCCACTTGCCATTGCTGGCGCTGTATCGCAGCGAGGTGTTCTCGATGGCAAAGGAGGGCTGATAGAAGCGCACATAGCCGTAGCCAGTCTCGTTGGTCAGGGCGAGCAGCGTGTCGCCCTTGTAATTGCCGGATAGCTGCCAGTCGAAGGAGGCGCCCGAGGACAGCGTGAAAATGTGATCGTAGGCAAGGTTTCCGACCGCGGCCGGCACGTTGGTGATCGGCTGCCCGGTTTCCACGAGCGGGATGCCGAGGGTGCCGGGAACCGTACTGTAGCCTGCGGGCGCCGGGGCAACGTAGGAGCCGTAGCGGGCATTGAGGATCGACAGGTTCAACGTCAGCTGGTCGGCGCTGCTCATCGCATACTCGAAGTCCAGTGAAGCCCCCTTGTAGGTGGCCTGACCGGCGGAGCTGACGGTGAGCACCGGCAGCGGCGAGCCGGGCGCGAACAGCGTCAGGTTGGCCTGGTAATCCTTGTACTTGTAGAGCCACGCCGCGGCATTCACCTGCAGGCGGTTGCCGGCGAAGCGATTCTTGCTGCCGATCTCATAGGCCGTAATCGTCTCCGGGGCATAGACCGGACCCACGGCGGGGTTGACACCCGGGCCGTAGCCGAAGCCGCCGGCCTCGTAGCCCGTGGCGACGCTCCCATACACCATCGAGGCGGGCGCGACGTCGTAGGCCACACCCAGCTTGTACGTGAACTTGCTCCAATCAGCCGATTGGGTGGGGACGGCGGTATAGAAGGGCGGCATGGTCGCCAGCCCGAACTGTGTGAAGATGCCCTTGTCAGCCTTGGCATCGTGGGTCCAGCGGCCGCCGGCCGTCAGATGCAGCTTCTGCACCGGCGTCCAAGTGAGCTGGCCGAAGAACGCATAGGAGAAGGCGTTCTCACCGATGCCGGTGCCGTTGTCGGGACCGTTGGCAATCTGGATCTGCGGCACTTCGGTGGTCAGGTTGCCGTAGCCGATCATCGTGCCGCCGTCTTCATCGTGAAAGCCGTACAGGCCGGCCACCCATTGCAGCGGCATGGTCGAGTTGGATGCCAGCCGGGTCTCGATGCTCTGAGAGTCGAAGTGCTGCGGATTGTAATTGCGTGCCGGGGAGCCGTAGCCGGTCGCGGTGTTGTAGTAGCTGTCCAGCGTGGTCAAGTCCCAGGCGTAGCCATTGAACTTGCGCCAGGCCGCCTCGGTGGTCCAGGTGGCCGGCCCGAGGTCGTAGTCGTTCTCGAGGGTCGCGCCGTCCTCCTGCTGATCCAGCTTGCTGACATCGTTGCGGTTGTCCGGCTGCTGCACCCCAGCCGGGCCGCCGTTGTCCTGACTGTATGGGTCGGATACCTGCGCGTAGTAGCTATTGTTCCAGGGATTGACGGGCACATAGACGTACTTGCCCAGCGGGCCGGTCGCCGACACCACGTTGCTGGTCTGCCCGTTGCCGCCGATGGTGCTGCCGTCGATGGTCCCCCACAGCGCCTCCCTCTCATTGGGCTTCCACATGAAGCCCACGCGCGCTGCCTTCTCGTCGGCGTCATCCTGGCCGCCGTCGAAATAGCCCTGGTGCGAGAGGTCGTGAAAGGCACCGCGCAGAGCGAACGCGTCGCCGAGGCTCATGTTGATGGCGCCATCAGCATGGATCAGCTCGTAGCTGCCGGCTTCGAGCGTGGCGGTGGCGCTATCCTGGCCGAGGGCCGCCTTGTTGGTGATGATGTTGATCGCGCCACCATTTGCGTTGCGGCCGTAGAGCGTCCCCTGGGGGCCCTCGGCGACCTCGAGGCGGGAGATGTCGTACAGCAGCGAGCCGATGCCCTGGGTCTTGGCCAGGTAGGCGCCGTCGAGGTTGATCGAGTCGGCGTTCTCTGATCCTGGACTGGTGTCGGTACTGTAGACGCCGCGGATCATCATCGTCGTCGCGGCCCCCTGCGGAGCGATGATGACATCCGGAATCGTCTTCTCGATATCGGTCAGCTGCAGCGCGCCGCTGCGCTCGAGCTGCTCGGCCGTCGCGGTGTTCACCACGATGGGCGTCTTTTGGACATCCTCGGTGCGCTTCTCGGCCGTGACCACGACCTCTTGCAGCACGTTGGTGCCCTGCGACGTCGTCGTCTGATCGGTCGTCACCGCCGCCGCAGGGGTCGCGGCTGCGGACGCCGCGGTCTGCGGCTGCGCCAGTGCCGCGGGCGCCAGCACCAGGCTCGAAAACGGCATTACGGCAAGGACGATGTCTCGGATTGCGCTGGACATGGCCACTCCCCTCGTACTCGTTCTAGTTCGTCTTGACCGTGCGATACGAGCACGAGCTCGTGCGAACCCTGGGGTGGTTGTTTACGCCACACCAAACGTTCTTAGTCAACGCAGAGTAGCGAGCGAATGTGCAGAAAGTATGGAAGATAGCCCGTGACCGCAGCGCTTCCCGCCGGGCTTTCGTGCCCGGCGCGAAGCAGTCTACAGGTCGAGCTTGTATCCCACGCCGTAGATGGACTGCACGAGTTCCGTCTGGGAATTGGCACTCTGCAACTTGCGGCGCAGGTTCTTGATATGGCTGTCCACCGTGCGATCGGTCACGACCCGGTAATCCGCATAGATGCGATCGAGCAGGTGCTGGCGCGAGAACACCCGCCCCGGGGAATCCGCCAACGTCTTGAGCAGCCGGAACTCCACCGGCGTCAGATCGAGCGGCATGCCCATGTACTGGGCCGTGTAGTGACACTCATCGATGACCAGCCCGAGGCAGGCCGGTGACTTCGACTCCCGCCGCACGCGGCGCAGGATGGCGCGCGCCCGGGCCACGACCTCGCTGGGGCTGAAGGGCTTGCAGATGTAGTCGTCGGCCCCGAGATCCAGGCCGATCAGGCGGTCCACCTCGTCGATCCGCGCGGTCACGATGACGACGGGTATCTCGCTGAAGCTGCGCAGCTCGCGACAGATCTCGAAGCCGCCCCGCCCGGGCAGCATCAGGTCGAGCAGGATCAGATCGGGTGGGCGGGCACGCACCGTCGGTATCACCTCGCAGCCGTCCGAGACGGACTCCACTTCAAAGGCAGCGGCCTGCATGTAATCGCTGAGAAGGGTGCGCACCGTCGGCTCATCCTCGACCACCAGCGCACGCATGGCCGCGTCCGAGGACATCAGGGCGCCGCTGCGCGCCCGAGCGGTAGTGCGATGCGGATCCACAGGCCGCCGAGCGTCGAGGGCCGGGCGGTGATCGTCCCGCCATGCGCATCCACGATGTTGTGGCAGATTGCGAGGCCGAGCCCCGCGCCCCCGGTCGCCCGGCTGCGCGATGGATCCACTCGATAGAACCGCTCGAACAGGTAGGGCAGGCAGGTCGGGGGCACCCCCGGCCCCGAGTCCTCGAAATCGATCACGACCTCGGACTGCCTGGTGACGAGGCGCACCAGCAACACGGCGCCCGGATCGGCGTAGCGCACTGAGTTCTCGAGGATGTTGTTGAACAGTTGATGCAGTCTCGCCTCATCCGCCTCCACATCCACGCCCTGCTCGGGGATGCTGTGGCGCACCGCCAGCGACCGTGCGCTGAGCCGGTCGCTGAACGCGTCCAGCGCCACGCGCAGCAGCTCGCCAATGTCCACCGGCAACTTGCGATAGCCGAGGGTCCCGAGATCCGATACCGAAAGGTCATACAGATCGTTCACCAGCTTGCTCATGGTGCGGATCTCGGTCTCCAGCGAGCGCATGGTCTCAGGCGTGGGCGCGCGCAAACCGTCCTCGATCGCCTCCATCAGGCCGCGCAATACCGTGAGCGGCGTGCGCAGCTCGTGCGAGACGTCCGCCATGAACGAGCGGCGCATCTGCTCATGGCGCTCGAGCGCGCGCGCCAGATCATTGAAGTCGTTGGCCAGGCGTCCAATCTCGTCGCGCGACCGGAACTGCAGGCGCTGTGAGTATCCCCCTGCCGCCAGATCATGCAGCGCCGCGGCAATGCGCCGCACGGAGTTGGTGAGCGAGCGTGTGAGCAGCAGCGCGGCCAGCGCGGCCAGCAGAATGGAGCTGCCGACGATGGCCCAGATGCCAATGTACTGCCGCTGCTGAAAGCGCAGGCCCGCGGGGCCGGTGACGCTCTCGAATGGCATGACACCGAGCCACCCGACGATGCGCCCTCCCACCACGATCGGCCGGCGGTTGGCCGGCGGGGTAACCTCCGGGTTGCCGGTGAGGCGGTGCTGGCGAGCATCGAGGAGTTGAAACCGATTGAACAGGCCCATCAGCACGACCGCCGGGGGGCGCGGAGGATGGGAAAGCACCGGCCCCGGCATGAAGGGGTCGGGTTGCAGCACGAACTCGAACCAGACGCGTCGGTCGACCGTGATGAATTGCCAGCTACCGTGCTGCGCATAGGCGGCCTCGAAGCGCGGTATGAGCAGCTGGAGCTGCTCGATGCTCTGGTCGTTCAGGTAGCCGACGAAACCGGTTTTGAAGCTATAGCGTGCCGCGAGGATCATGGCGCCAGCCACCAGCGCGTTGATCGCCACCAGGGCGAGAAACAGCTTGGTGGAGAGGCGCGGGCCACCTACGCGCTCGCGCAGCCGATGCAGCGCGCCGCGCAGCGAGCCCACGAGCACGTCGTGTGGCGATGGGCCGGCGTCGGCGCGTACGAGCTGCGCTATGGTCGACGGCTGCACCTCGGTCCCCTCCGCGCCCGTCGCATTTGCTTATGTCCGTCTCCACATTGTCTTCACAATTGAACGACAACGAGGAGCCGTGGCGGCAGGATTGTAGCAGCTGCGGCCGACCCCGGCGCACCACCCGCATGGCGGGTATCTACCGCTGTGAGGCGGCTGTCTACCGCGGCGCAGCCATGCGCGCAGCGTTTCACCTTGCGGCCGCGTTGCGGGTCAGATAGGCCGCGAGCGCGTCCAGATCGGCATCGCTGATCTCGGTCTTGCGCGAGCCCGGCATCGACTTGATGCCATGACGCACCAGGTAGCGGATCTGGCCCGCCGACAGGTCGGTGCGATCCTCGAGCGCGGCGGCCTTGGTGCCATGGTACTTGCGCTGCAACGAGCTCGTGCCGGCCACCGGCAGATCCCCGCGGTACAGCCGCTTGTGGCAAGCATGGCACCAGTGGTCGAACACCGTCTTGCCGCGCGCCTGCAGCGGCTGCTGCGCCATGGCCGCGGGCGCGAAGGCGCAAGTGACCAGCGCTGCGATCAGTGTCGCCCGCAGTGATCTCATGTGCGCACCTTCCTCAAGTGCCTGGGCCATATGCCATAGCGTCCCGCCGAGAGGATGCCGTTCGGGTCCAGGGCATCCTTGATGCGCTCGCAGGTGCGCATGAACGCGTGATCGTTGAATGAAAAAGTGGCCATGACCGCCTCTTGCAATGCCGGCACGCTGCGGTACTCGCTCCAACCATTGTCCGCCGCCGCCTGGATCAGCCGGGTGACGACCTCGCGGGTGCGGCGGTTGTGGGCGTGGTCGGATTTGCTGACATTGAAGTTCTTGACGATGCAGTAGGCGCTCGCCGCCGGTCCTATCGAGGTGCTGTTGTAAAGGAGTGCCGGCGGCATACCCCAGTAGAAATCCATCTCCCGGCACACGTCGCCCAGCACCTGCTGGGCCTTGCGCAGCTCCGGGCCGGTCTGCGGCAGCAGCGGCGAGAACCACAGGTGCCCGTCCCAGCCGAACTGCGCCGTGTCCTCCCAGAACCGCTGCAGACTGGGCTTGCCGAATGCGGCCGCGGCATCGTCCGACAGCTTGCCGATGTCCTGCGGCGCATGGATGATCTCGCCGCCCTTGAGCTCGAGGCCGGCGATGGCCGACAGCAGCTCGGTGGCGACCTCATACTGGGCCTGGATCACCTTTTCCGGTCCTGAGAACTCGAGGTTCATGACCCAGACCGGGACATTCTGGTCCCGTGCCAGCTGATTGATCTGCGCCGCGGTGCCGCCCCCGCGGCGCTTGAAGATCTCGACCACGCTCGGGGTCTGTATTGTGCCCAGCGGACTGAACACCCCGGAGCCGTGACCGACCGCCATCGCCTGCAGCCTGTTGCAGGTGGCGACCATCGCATCCAGATCGGCGTAGTTGCGCGTCTGAATGGTGAGCCGCCGCAACGCGTCGGGCCAGGGGAACAGGTTGAAGCCCATCTTGGTGATGATTCCGAAATTGGACTGGGAAAAGATTCCATCCAGCGTGGGGCCCACTCCGTCCGGGAAGGTGGCCCAGGTCTTGCCGAGCGGCAGCGCGCCCATGCCGGTGCGCAGCAGCTCGCCGGTGCCGAGCACCACCTCCATCCCGCAGGCATTGCGGAAGTTGTCGCCGGCGGGTCCACCTCGCCCGTGGTCCAGCGCGTTGCCGATCGGGCTGCCCCAGCCGGGTGCCGGCTGCGAGACCTGCAGCCGCGTGTTGCGTCGGCGCAGCTCGTCATACAGGTCGAAGAAGCTCACCCCCGGCTCGACGATGCAGTAGTGCTGCTCCTCGTTGACCTCGAGCACCTTGTTCATGCGCTTCAGATCCAGCACGACGCTGCCGGAATACACCGGCGCCGAGCCGCCATAGCCCAGATTGCGCCCGGTCGAGATGGCGTAGAGCGGGATGGCGTACTGGTTGGCGATCCTAACGATCGCCTGTACTTGCTCGACGCTCGAGGGGGCGACGGCGCCCGCGGCGATCAGCTCGTCGGGCTCGCCCCACAGGATCGAATACCCGTCCCGGTAGGTGTCCAGATCCGCATCACTCGTGAAGACATATTCGTTGCCCACGATCTGCGCGAACCGCTGCAGGGCCTGCGCATAGCTGGCAGGGTTGACCCCCGGAACCTTTCTCATCGTCTACCTCGTCTGGCGTGGGCCGGTGCCCCATGGCGCCGACGGGCAGTAATCTGATGCGCAATGATGGAGAAAAAATGGACGGCGGGCGCGCACGCGGGCGCGTCCGCCGTCGAGCTGGTAATCTCCACGTTAGTTTCACAATTCTGCGGGTTAATAATGCCGTCGCGACGGACTGGCCGTTGCAGCGCTGGTTTTGATCCAATCGCAACCGGGAGCGCACACATGATCTCGACCCGAAGGGATGTGCTGAAATCCGGCGCGGCGGCGGTGGCGGCAGTGGCCGCTGCGAGCCTGCCGCCCACGGCAGCCGCGACCGCCACGCTGCGGTTTCACAAGGTCGCCTACGACGGGCGCTTTCGCGAGGCCACGCTGTTCGCCGAACGGGCGCGCGGGCTCGGTGCCAATGTACACGACATCGAGGGGGACATCACCGGGCTGTGGTATGACCATCTCTACCAGTACTGGAAGCGCGTGCCGGCGCCCGTGGCCGGCATCACGCGGTTCAACTCGCTGCTCGCCTTGCAGATGATGGCCAGCGTGGAAGGACTGCGTGTGGTCTTTCGGGCGCATCACCCGCCGGATCGCGGACCGGCCGGTCACGCCCCGACCCACGAAATATTCGGGCCGTTCGCGGCGCTCGCTGCCGCGCCGACGCTGCAGGGGCCGGCCGAGCGCTGGGCACCGGCCGCCGCCGCCATCGTCATGCGGTGGCATGCGGACTGGACCGCGATCGATCGACGGCACTCCACGATCCTGGATGCCGAGGCGCGCGGCTTGGCATCCGATACCCTCATCAGCTGGATTCTCGCGCCGGTGCGGCCACGCGCGGTCTGAGCCGCGCACGCAGCCGGCGACACCCGCCCGGCCTTGACCAGCCGGCAGCCTACCCGAGCTTTCCGTCCGGCGAAGTGCGGTTACAGCTCCAGCTTGTAGCCCACGCCGTAAATCGAGTGGACGAGCTCGGCGCCAGGGTGAATCGCCTGCAGCTTGCGCCGCAGGTTCTTGACGTGCGTATCCACGGTGCGATCGGTGATCTTGCGACGATCGGCGTACAGGCGATCCCGCAGCTGGGGGCGCGAGAACACCCGACCGGGCGAGCTGGCGAGCGTCTTGAGCAGCCGGAACTCGACCGGCGTCAATTCGAGCCTGATCCCTCGATAGCTGGCCAGGTAGCGCTCCTCGTCGAGCAGCAATCCCGCCGGAGCCGCCACCGGCGCGCCATGTGCGGAGCGTCGCAGTATCGCCCACGCGCGCGCGACCAGCTCACGCGGGCTGAAGGGCTTGCATAGGTAGTCATCGGCGCCGAGCTCCAGGCCGAGCAGCCGGTCGACCTCCTCGATGCGCGCCGTGGTCATGATGATTGGCACATCGGTGAACGTGCGCAGCTCGCGGCAGATGTCGAAGCCGCTGCAACCGGGCAACATCAGATCCAATATCACGAGGTCGGGCGCTCGCGCCCGGACCCGGGGGACCGCCTCGAGGCCATCGGCCAGCGCTTCGATCTCGAACGACGCGGCCTGCAGATAGTCGATCAACAGAGTACGCAACGTGGGTTCGTCCTCGATCAGCAGCACCCGTGGCGCGGCAGGCTCGGTCATGAGTAAGCGCCCTCCACGCGCCAGTTCATCGATGCCGCCAGAGCAGTGAGGCCGCTCATCGTCGAACGGCGCAGAAGGTCGCTGCCCGGCGCATCGACCGGGCCCGCCTGGGCCACTGCCGCTGCGTCAGCTGCGGCGCAGCCGCCGCGGCCAGATGCCGCCCTTGCCCGGGGCGAGGATACCGTTCGGGTCCACGGCGTCCTTTACCGTCTCGAGAAAGTGCAGCAGGGAATGATTATTGAATGAATACTGATTCATCACGACGTCCTGCATGTATGAGGGCGTGCGGTATTCCGGCCAGCCGTTCTCACCGCAGGTTTTCACCAGGGCGCGGAACAGCGCCAGCCGGCGGTTGTTCAGCTCGACGTCGTCGTGTACCAGGAACTCGAGCAGGATCAACATGTACTTGTCCGCCGTCGTGCCGCGCGTGCCGGACCAGCAGAAATTGTCCAGCATATCGTAGTCGTCGTGGGCGATCATCACGCGGCGGACCGTGTCGTTGATCGCGTACAGATCCTTGGCGCTGGCATCGTACATTGGCGAGAAGTAGAAATGCCCGTGACTGGTTTCCTGGATTGCGATGATGCCGAAGTCGATCAGCGGCCCGATCCAGGCCCCGGAGCGCGCAGGTTGCACCTGCAGCGTGCCCGGCAGTCCGCGCACGCGCGTCAGGGCATAGTCGAGCTGCGCCTTGACGACCGGGGCGGCGCCGCGCATGCGCGCCGTGCCGCGGCTGGCGGGGATGCGCGCCGAGCGGCCCAAGTCATCCCACTGCCGCATGCTACCACCGTCGGACTGATGCAACAGCTGGTAGACCGTCTTCGGTCCATACGGGTGCCGGCCGTCGTTGTGCGCGCCGGATTCGCGGATCGGGCTGGTCGCGCCCCAGCCGTGGATGATGCCTTCGTTGCGCAGCGGCAGCAGCACGTCGATGTAGCGCTGCAGATCATCGCTGCGGTCCGATTCGATCGTGAAGGTCTGCTCCGTCTCCCAGTTGGGCGTGAGCCAGAAGCACGCCTTGGTCACGATGCCGAAATTGGACTGCGTGAACATGCCGCTGATGAACGGACCGAAGCCGTACTCATACAGCGGCCAGAGCTTTGAGTCGGGGACCGAGCCGCAGCCGGTACGCACCAGCTCGGCGGTCGGGGTGACCACCTCGAGTCCTTTGACCATGCTGTAATTATCGCCGTTATAGGAGGCATCGCCGTGGCCGCGATCCACCGCGTTGCCGATCGGGCTGCCCCAGCCCGGCTGCGGCGCGGACAGGCGCAGATTGCTGCCGATGCTCTGCAGGTGGCGGTACATCTCGATGAAGGAGATACCCGGCTCGACGATCATGTAGGCCTTGGTCTCGTTGACCTCGATCACCTTGTTCATGCGCTTGAGGTCGACCATGACCGTGCCGCGCATCGTGGGCGAGGAGCCCCCGTAGCCGAGGTTGCGGCCGGTGGAGAATGCCCAGAGCGGGACTGTGTACTTGTTGGCGATGCGCACCACCTGCTGCACCTGCTCGACGGTCACCGGCGCCACCGCCGCCCCGGGCACGTTCATCTTCTGCGGTTGGCCGATGAACGGCGAGTAGGCGTCGCGATAGGTCGAGATGTCCGCCTCGCTGGTGAACACCCACTCGGCGCCGACGGCACCGGCGAATTCCTGCAGGGCGGTCCTGAAATTGGCTTCGGTCGTGCCCTCTGGGATGATCATGGTGTCTCCGTGCGGCGGGCTATGGGTGAGCAGCGGCGATGGGATGCGCGGTGACCGGTCAGCGGCGTGCGCCGGCGATCAGCGCGGATTGTTGCCCGCCAGGTAGGCCGCCAGCGCGTCGAGGTCCGTGTCGCTGACCTCGGTCTTGCGCGTCGGCGGCATCATGTTGCGGCCGGCGCGCACAATCGCCTTGACGTAGGCGGCAGTGAGATCGGTGCGCTGCTCGAGTGCGGCCGGCTTGGTGCCGTGATAACGCTTGTTCAGTACATAGGTGCCGGCAGGAGGTGCATAGCTGGGACCCGGGAGCGGCTCGTGACAGCCGGCACACCAGATCTGGAACACCTGCTTACCCCGCCCGAGATCGGCGGCGCGGCCCGCCCCCACGAGCGCGAAGCTCACCGCCAGGGTCAATGCGACTCGCGCCACCGTTCTCATGCCGGCCCCTCCATCGTAACTGTGCGGCAATTCCCCGCGGTGCCTGTTTGCCGCAGCGTGGCCAGGGTAGCTAGCGATTGTGGAGGCACGGTGAAGAATCGGCGCGGCGCGGCGCGGCAGGCGGCGAGCGGCGCCAAGTGAGAGAGCGCGCGCGTGGCCAATCGGATGCGTCGATGCGCGCACGCGACTCGACCGCCGCGCGATCCATATTTCCTACACATTCGACGCGATTAATCAACGCCCGTAGATTCGCGATGCGGGCACGACCTGGGCAGAGCTGGAAGCGTTCTTTCCGCCGCGTATCATCGAGGGCATCGTGTCCGGGCGGCTCCAAGCGGCGCACCGGGCATCCAGGAGCCGCCTTGTCCCATTACAGGAGTTCGCCATGAGACTTCCTCCCGGCATCGACCAATCCACCTTCTCGAATGCCCTGCAGGAGTTCGCCGGTGCCGTCGGCCAGGAATGGGTGTTCTCGAGTGAGGCGGATGTGGCGCTGTACGACGATTCGTATACGCCGTTCGTCGGCGAGCCGGAGCGTCAATACTTGGCCTCTGCGGCCGTGGCGCCGACGCGCGTGGAGGAAGTACAGCAGATCGTCAGGACCGCCAACAAGTATCGGATTCCACTGTACCCGATCTCCACCGGCCGCAACCTCGGCTACGGGGGCTCCGCACCCACCTATTCCGGCTCGGTGGTCGTCGATCTGAAGCGCATGAACCGCGTCGTCGAGGTCAACGACGAGGAGGCCTACGCGGTCGTGGAGCCCGGCGTGAGCTTCTTCGACCTGTACCGCTACTTCGAGGACAACAACCATCAGCTGATGGTGTCGACACCGGAACCGGGTTGGGGCAGCCCAATCGGCAACGGCCTGGATCACGGCATGGGCGGAGTCGCCGGCGACAACTTCGGCATGGTGCAGGGCATGGAGGTGGTGCTGCCGAACGGCGAGGTGCTGCGCACCGGCATGGGTGCGGTGCCTACCTCGGGCCTGTGGCAGAACTATCGTGGCTTCGGGCCGTACATCGACGGGCTATTCTCGCAGGCGAACTTCGGCATCGTGACCAAGATGGGCTTCTGGTTCGTACGCAAGCCCGAGGTGCAGACCTCATTCGTCGTGACGAGCTTCAAGAGTGACGACCTGTACCCCATGATCGACACCATCCAGAGGTTGCGCCACGACGGCTTTCTGTACACGGCCATGGCCGGCAGTCCGATCCGCTCGTCGAACAACAATTTCGACGGCGCTCTCTCGCGGCACGATCCGGAGGTCAAGGCACTGCTCGACCGGCGCGACGGGGGCTCCCCGGACGCTTGGAACCAGCTCGGCCGCAAGCGCAACGTACCGGTGTCGATGGTCTCCGGCGGGCTGCGGGGCCCGGCGCGCATCGTCAACGCCGCCATCGAGCATGCCCGGGACATGTTCAGCCGCATACCGGGAACCAGCTTCAGCCAGGGTGTCGCCTACAAGTTTCCGCTGAAGGTCGATGAGATCGACCAGGACCAGCGCTCGTTCCTCGGGATCCCGAATCTGTGGGCGTTCAGCCGCATAGCGGTGCAGGGCACCTCGCGCGGCCACTACTACTTCTCGCCGATCATCCGCGCCACCGCGAAGGATATCTTCGCGGCCAACCAGGTGATCCGCGAAGTCCTGCTGGACTCGGGCGACACGGACCTCGCCGACCGGTTCGGATGGGGCACAGGGTTGAGCCTGCCGAAGGCCTACATGATGCTGTACGAATTCCTGATCACCGATGATGTGGCGTTGAACCGCAGACGGCGCGGCATCTTCGAGGATCTGGCCCGGGCGTGCGGCGCTCGGGGCTGGGCCGAGTACCGTTCGGCCCCCGCCTTCCAGGACGCCGTGATGGCGCAGTATTCCTATAACAACAACGCCCTGCGCCGCTTTCACGAGACCGTCAAGGACGCACTGGATCCGAATGGCATCCTTGCTCCGGGCAAGAGCGGCATCTGGCCGAGGCACCTGAGGAGCACTTGAGCATGGGTAATAACGCTGCGATCGAGCATGCCCGGCGCCGCGGCCCGCTGGGCTGGATCGGTGCCCTGGCAGCCGCCCTGAGCCTGCTGGCAGTTGTAACGCTCACGCGGGCGCAACCGCCCTCCGCTGCTCCAGCGCAAATACAGCGCGGCCATGCGGTGTTCGAGCAATGGTGCGCCGGTTGTCACAATCCTGATCCGGCGCTGCAAGCCCACGGTGGCGGTCTGGTCGGCCAGGTATTTGCCGGCACCTATGCGCTGCAGCAGCGCTATCACGGCACAGAGCCCGCGGCCCTCGAACAGCGCACCGATCTGCACCCGGCATACATCCGTCAGATGGTCCGGCAGGGCCGGAACCTGATGCCCCGCACACGCAAGACCGAGGTCTCGGACGCCGATCTGGATGCGGTCGTGGCCTACCTGACGCGTAACAACCGCCGTTGAGTCGGCCTGCGGCCTTCCCACCCCCGCGACGACCCGCTACTTCACCCGCCCGCGATGCGGTTTCGCCTTCCTGGGCCGCGTCGCTGCTCCCCGCTCGACGGGACGCGCCGCGAGCGCACGCCCGCGCACCCGCACCTGCTGCAGCCGCTCGATCACCTCCGACGGCATGCCGGCCGGCAGTCGTACGAAGCTGTGATCGTCCTGGATGTCGAGGCCGTTGATCTGCGAGCCGTCCAGGTCCGCCTCGTTCGCGATCGCGCCGACGATATTGCCCGGCTGCACGCCGTGCGCGCGGCCGACCTCGAGCCGATAGGTCTGTTGCGGTCCGAAGCGCGAACTCTTGCTGTGGGGCCCCCGCGGCGCTCGATCCGCCTGCTTCCTGGCTGCTGGCGCATCCTCGCCCTGCGCGGCCCTCGCATCGCCCCCTGCAGCGGCGCCCTCGCCCTGTGCGCGCGCGCTCAGGAGCAATGGCGTCCTGCCCTGTGCCAGGCTGGCCAGCGCCGCGGCCACATCGACCACGTCGGAGCCACTCTCGCGCACGAAATCCTCCACGATCGCGCGGTAGGCGCCCGAGGCGCCGCTGCTCAGGGCGAGCGCCAGGCGCTCCTTGAACCGTCCGATGCGGCGTTGATTCACATCATCGAGCGTCGGCAGGTTCATCGCCTCGATCGGTTGGCGCGTGGCGCGCTCGATGGCCCGCAGCATGTTGCGCTCGCGCGGCGCGATGAACAGGATCGCCTCGCCGCTGCGTCCCGCGCGGCCGGTGCGTCCGATTCGATGTACGTATGATTCGGGGTCGTGCGGCACGTCGAAATTCACCACGTGCCCGATGCGATCGACGTCCAACCCGCGCGCCGCGACGTCGGTGGCGACCAGGATGTCGATGGCGCCGGCCTTCAGCTGCGCCACCGTGCGCTCGCGCTGCGACTGCTGGATGTCGCCGTTGAGGGCCGCGGCGGCGAAGCCGCGGGCGATCAGCCGCTCGGCCAGCTCGACGGTGGACTGCTTGGTGCGCACGAACACCAGCATCGCGTCGAAACTTTCCACCTCGAGGATGCGGGTGAGCGCGTCGAGCTTGTGCATGCCGCTCACCAGCCAGTAGCGCTGATGAATATTGACGGCGGTCGTGGTCTTCGCCCGGATCGTGACCTCGCGCGGTGAGCGCAGGTGCCGCTGCGCGATCTGCCGGATCGCCGCCGGCAGGGTCGCGGAAAACAGCGCGACCTGCTTCTCGCGCGGCGTGCGCGCCAGAATCGTGTCGATTGCATCGATGAAGCCCATCGCCAGCATCTCGTCGGCTTCATCCAGCACCACGAAGCGGACCGCATCCAGCGTCAGCGTGCCGTGTTCCAGGTGATCCATGATCCGGCCGGGGGTGCCGACCACCACGTGCGGGCCGCGTTTCAACGCATTGAGCTGCGGCGTGTAGCTCTGCCCACCGTAGACCGGTAGCACGTGAAATCCGTGCAGGTGCGCGGCGTACTTCTGCAACGCCTCCGCGACCTGGATGGCGAGCTCACGGGTGGGAACCAGGACCAGCGCCTGGGGCTCGCGCCGCGCCAGCTCGAGCCGCGAGAGCAGCGGCAATGCAAACGCCGCCGTCTTGCCGGTGCCGGTATTCGCCTGGCCCAGCACATCGACGCCGCGCAGCAACACGGGTATGGTCGCCGCCTGAATCGGCGTCGGAGATTCGTAGCCGACATCCCGCAATGCCTGCACCACGGCCTCGTCGAGGCCGAGATCGCCGAAAGACAGGGGCGCGCGAGTGGGAACGAGCTCAGGAATGGAAGAGTCGGGCGAGTCCATGGGGCGGGGCGCTACGTGGGGTGGAGCCCAGTGTAACGGCTCGCGTCGCGGCGCGTATGCTCGTGCACAGGCGGGGAAAATGGCATAAACCTGCGACCTGAGCCCAGGGAGCAGGGTACCATTACCATTACGATAGCCATGGATTGCTTACGGCGGGCCTGTTCTATGCGCAGCACACTCCTTGCGGTCGCCTCGCTGACCGTGCTCCTCTTCGCGGGCTCCGCACCGGCGTGGGCCGTGGGTCCGGCACGGGCAGCGGATACTCCGCCTGCTACTGCGACTGCGGCACCGCGGGCCACGCCACCGGCGCTCGATGCCGCGATCAAGCACGGCTTCAAGATCATCAGGAGCTTCGAGGCGGTGTCGGGCCTGACCGGCTGGGTGGTGCACGACACGGACGGGCAATACAACATTCTCTACACCACTGCGGATGGGCAGACGCTGCTGACCGGTCCGCTGCTGACGGGTGCCGGGGAGGACCTGTCGCAGCAATATGCCGAGCAGTACCTGCCGCGCCCCGACCTGACCGCCCTGTGGAACAAGTTCGAGAAGGCGAGCGTCGTGATCACCGGGACCACGGCCGCCCCCAAATCCGCGATCTACGTGATCATGGATCCGAACTGCATCTTCTGCCATCTGCTGTGGATCGCGCTCAAGCCGTACGAGGCCGCGGGGCTGCAGGTCAGATGGATTCCGGTGGGCTTCCTGCATGCGGACTCCGCCGCCAAGGCCGCGGCCGTGCTCAAGGGCGGTACTGCCGCGATGCAGAAGTCGCAGCAGAACTTCGATGTGAACACCGAGAGCGGCGGCATTGCGGGCATCCGCATCACCCCCGCGCTCAAAGCCAAGCTCGATGCCAATCTCGCGCTCATGCACGCGGCGGATGTACAGGGCACGCCCGGGGTCTTCTACAAGGACAGCGCGGGGCACGTGCTGCACAGCGATGGGATGCCACCGCTTTCGGATCTGTCGGACATCACCGGTCTGCCCACGCAGCCCGAGCACGACCCGCTGCTGGCGCGATTCGAGAAGAAGTAGACGGAAACGCCTGACTGACCCGGCAGCCCTAACTGCCCACGCGGTTGGGGTCGCGCCACACGCGCTCGAATGGCAGCCGCCAGGCGTGCGGCGCACTCAGCTGGTGAATCGCGTTCGGCCCCCATGAGCCCGGAGCGTACATGCGCACCGGCGGCGGCGCCTCCAGCAGCGGTGTCGACACCTGCCATAGCCGCTCGATACCCTCGGCGGTCGTGAACAGCGTGTGATCGCCTCGCATGGCATCGAGTATCAGGCGCTCGTAGGCCTCCAGCACGTCGCCGATGTGACCGGTGTCATGCATCGCGAACTGCAGGCTCAGCTTGTCCAGACGCATGCCCGGCCCCGGGCGCTTGCCGTAGAACGACAATGACATCTTGGACGCGTCCGCCAGATCGAAGGTCAGGTGGTCCGGCCCCTGCGTCCCGACGCCCGAATCGGCCGGGAACATGCTCTTGGGAGGCTCACGGAAGGCGATCGAGATGATCCGCTGACCCTCGGCCATGCGCTTGCCGGTGCGCAGGTAGAACGGCACCCCGGCCCAACGCCAGTTGTCGATCGAGCATTTCAACGCAATGAAGGTCTCGGTGTCGGACTCCGGATCGATGCCGGGCTCCGCGCGGTAGCCGTTGTATTGCCCGCGCACCACGTCGGCCGGCTTGATCGGCAACATGCTGCGGAAGACCTTGTTCTTCTCCTCGCTGATGGGCACGGGCTCCAGCGATGTTGGCGGCTCCATCGCCACGAATGCGAGAATCTGGAACAGGTGGGTCACTACCATGTCGCGGAACGCCCCGACCGTCTCGTAGAAGCCCGCGCGCTGACCCAGCTCCAGCGTTTCCGGCACGTCGATCTGCACATGATCGATGAAATTGCGGTTCCAGATCGGCTCGAACAGGCCGTTGGCGAAGCGGAACGCAAGGATGTTCTGCGCCGGCTCCTTGCCGAGGAAGTGATCGATGCGGAAGATGCGCTCCTCATCGAAGATCTCGTGCAGCCTGGCATTGAGCGACACCGCACTGGCCAGATCGACGCCGAACGGCTTCTCCATGATGACCCGCGAACGCTCGACCAGCCCGGCCTCCCCCAGCATCCTGACCGCCGACAGGGCCGCGGCGGGTGGCACGCTCAAGTAATGCAGCCGGCGGCTCTCGCCGCCGAAGCTCTGCTCGGCCTGCTGCACCGCCGCTTTCAGGGCTTCGGGACCCGCGGACAGCGGCACGTAGTCCAGGGCCTGCGCAAACGCGTCCCAATCCGCGTCCACGATCTTGCGCTGGGAGAATTCGGCCACGGCCGCACGCGCGAAGGCGCGGAAACCGTCGCGATCCAGATCATCCAGCGACACGCCGATGACCCGGCAGCGGGGAATGAATCCGGCGCTGGACAGATGGAACAGCCCCGGCAGCAGCTTGCGGCGCGCCAGATCCCCCGTGGCGCCCACGAGCACCACGATCTGCGGGTAATGCGGACCGACCCCTGGAGGAATGTTTCCCACGCTGCACCCGCTGTTGATGAATCGCGCCGGCTCCGATGATATAGAAATCCTCGGTGATCCATGTGGCGCAGGTCACAGAGAGGGATTGATTGGACTACCTCTCCCCTCGGGCTCTGTACGAGAATTTCTGGCCGGCAACCGACGCCTCGTACATCAGGCCGCCCTTCGCGATGGTGAACACCGCGACGCCCTCCTGGTACTGGCCGGCGGTCCTCGCATCCTTCTCCCCGCCGCTGGCACTCGCGCCGCTGCCCGCCGTGCCGGCGCTGGCCGAGGCGCCCGCGGTGATCGCGATCGCGCTGACATTGCCGCTGAACGCGTACTTGCCCGCGGTGAATTCGCTGAATGCCCGCTGGTCCTGGAAGAAGATGATCTCGCTGTACGCCTGGCCGCCCGCCTGAAAACCGATGCTCAGCTGCGTCATCGAGGTGTCGCCGACGTACTGGCCGTGCCGGTAGACCCGGCCGTTGCCGTGTGCGGCGCCGATGCCGAAGCCGCCCTTGCCGATGGTGGGGAAGACCGCGTAGCCGTAGCTCGAACCGAAGAACACGGCGCTGGTGCCCGCGTGCTGGAACAGCGCCACGGTGTCGCTGTAGTCGTCGGCAAACGCGGGACCGGCCGGCAGCGCCAGCCAGGCGATCAGCACGCACGCACATCCGAATGCCTTCATGGTCCGTCCCTCCAGCGATTGCCTCGCACTATAGTATCGAGACGGCAGACCGTGTCCATCAGCCGGGTGCGCACCTGAATCAACGCCGGATCGCGCGCGCCGCCGAGCGCAGCCACGACGGCGCGACGGATGTCATCGTCGCCCC
This sequence comes from Steroidobacteraceae bacterium, assembly GCA_036267195.1. Lineage (GTDB taxonomy): Bacteria > Pseudomonadota > Gammaproteobacteria > Steroidobacterales > Steroidobacteraceae > FEN-1191. Next base: position 99,738 of record DATAWM010000068.1, on the reverse strand, counting down.
CCGCAGCCGCTGCGCCGAACCATTGCGCCGCCAAGGCCGCCAGCCCGCACTCCATCAGCACCAGCGCATGGTTGAACTGCCCGCGGAAATAGCCGCTCTCGGCGGAGCGGCGGTACCAATAGTCCGCATCGCTCTGGCTGCGCGGGCAGCCCCAGCCCTCCTCGCAGCAGCGGCCGATCAGGTTCATCGCCCGGCCATGTCCCTGCTGCGCGGCGCGCAGGTACCACTGCAGCGCCTGGCCGCGGTCACGCGCCACGCCGCGGCCGTCGAACAGCAGGTTGCCCAGATTGTATTGACCCCAGTCGTGGCCGGCCTCGGCCGAGCGGCGGTAGCCGGCGGCGGCAAGTGGCAGGTCCACGGGCGTGCCCCAGCCATTCTCGTGGCAGCGGCCGACCATGTTCATGGCCTCCGCGTCGCCGCGCTCGGCCGCGCGCGTGAACCAGCGCAACGCCGCTGCCTGGTCCTGCAGCGCCCCCCGCCCTTGCAGCAGCATGCGGCCCAGCCGCAGTTGCGCCGCCGGCACGCCGCACTCGGCGGCACTGCCGACCCACGCGGCCGCCTCGACCGCATCGCCGCTCAGCAGCGCGTGCAGCTCGCCATAGCTCATGCGCGCCAGTCGTCGCATGCGCTGCTCGCCGGCTTCCAGCGCCGCGGCCCGGGCAAATTGCGCCGGTGTCAGGCTCATGTGCAGCCCTACAGGCCGGCCCAGCGCCTGAGCAGGTTGTGATAGCAGGCGCTCAGCTGCACCAGGCTGCCGTGGTCCGCTTCGGACTGCGTGAGCGCGCGGATGGCGCTGTCGAGCTCGAACAGCAGCGTGCGCTCGCCATCGTCGCGTACCATGCTCTGGACCCAGAAGAATGCGGCCACACGCGCGCCGCGTGTCACCGGCTCGACGCGATGCCGGCTGCCGGCCGGATAGAGCACCAGGTCGCCGGCCGCAAGCTTCACCGCGTGCGTGCCGAAGGTGTCCTCGATCACCAGCTCTCCGCCGTCGTAATCCTGCGGCGCGCTCAGGAACAGCGTGGCCGACAGATCGGTACGCAGCCGGTGCGCGGTGCCGGGGATCTGCCGTACCGCATTGTCGACGTGTGCACCGAAACCCATGCCGCCTTCGTAACGGTTGAACAGCGGCGGAAACACGTGCTGGGGCAATGCGGAGCCGATGAATAGCGCGTTGCGTTCCAGCGCCCGCACGACGATCTCCCCGGCATCACGCGCCGCGGCGCTGCGCGGATCGAGCTGCAGGTTGTGCTTGACCTGCGCGGACTGAAAGCCTGCAGTGGCGCGTCCGTCCTCCCAGGAGGCGCCCCGCAGCTGCTCGCCGACGGCGGCCAGCTGCTCAGGCCCCAGCAATGCACTGATACGGACGATCATCGGTCATTGGCCCATGTGGGGCGTCAAAAGCTCATGCGCGCGGTCAGCAAGACACTGCGGCCCGGGCCCGGGATCGCATGGTTCTCCGAAGCGCTGGTGTAGTACAGCGCGTCGTAGTACAGCTTGTTGAACAGGTTGAGGCCGTTCAGCTGCAGTGTGAGATTGCGCGACACGACGTAGGAAGCCATGGCGTTCCACACCACGTAGCCGGGCACGTTGGCCATCTCGGCGCTGTCGGCGTAACGATGCCCGAGCCAGTTACCACCGGCACCGACCTCCCACTGGGCGGAGAGCTCGTACTCGGTCCACAGGTTGAGGGAGTTGTGCGCCACGTTCGGCATGACCTTGCCGACGTCGGCCGCCGTGCCCGAGGCGAGGGTGCGGCCGTCCAGGTAGGTATAGCCGGAGTAGACCTCCCACTGCCGGGTGAGATGGCCGGTCGCGCCGACTTCCAGTCCATTGACGCGCTCGTTGCCGTTGAGCACCGTGATGCTCGGGTTGTCCGGATCGTTGGTCTGCGCGTTGTCGACCTCGGTATGAAATAGCGCGCCGGTCAGCAGCAGGCCTCCGCCCAGCAGCTCACTCTTCGCCCCCGCCTCGTAGGTCTTGGCCTTCACCGGCCCGAGGCCCGCGGTCTTCGTCGTCAGCGTCAATGCCTCGGCGGACGGATCGAACGAGGTGCCATAGGACAGATAGTAGCTTTGAGTGGGAGTCGGCTTGATGATCAGCGCCGCCCGCGGGCTGCCGAGGCGGTTCAGCTCCTGCAGGTGCAGCCGCGCCCCGCTCGAGAGCGAGAGCTGGTCGTAGTCGGCGGAGAAATAGTCGTAGCGGAAGCCACCGGTCAGATCCACGTACGGGCCGAAGCCGAGCGTATCGACCACGTAGGCGCCGCCGGAGGGCGCGCTGGTGTCCTGGATCGAGGACAGCGGTTCCACCGGGTGGGTCTCGTATGGATTCGGATCGAGCAGCGGCGTCTGCGCAACCCAGCCGTTGTTGCTGTTGAAGGGATTGACATAGCGCTGCAGATCATTGGTCTGGCGCGCGATCTCGATGCCGGTGACCAGCGTGTGCGAGACGAAGCCGGTGTCGAAGCGGGCGGTGAGGTCGAACTGCTCGGTGAGATTGGTCTGGATACCGGAGCTGCTGGGGGCGTCACGCCCCACCAGGATGCTGCTGAGCGGCTCGCCCGGAACCGGCGCGGTGCCGCCGAAGTTGGGCGCGTCGAACAGGTAGTCGAAATCGTAATGCCCGTAGCGCAGCGTCTCGGCCAGCGACACCGCGGTGTTGAAATCGTGCTTGTAGAGCGCCGTGGCGATGTCGTCATCGGCGGTGGCACGATCCTGCGCAAGGCCGAAGAACGCATCGCGCGGCACCGGCGGTATCGATGCCGGGCGGCCATCGACGAACGGAATACCGACGTCGGGAATATTGTCTTCCTGCTGGTGCAGGTAGGTTACCGTCAGCGTGTCGGGTCCGCCGATGCCGAACGACACCGCCGGCGCCACACCCCAGCGCCGGTTGCGCACGTCCTCGCGATCGGCCACCGCGGAGGACTCCCCCATCAGGTTCAGCCGCGCGGCCGAGGCCGCGCCGATCGGCGTGTCCAGATCCGCGGTGGCGCGGTACAGGTCGTTGGTGCCGAACTGCGTCGTCACCGTATCCTGTGGTACCAGCAGCGGCGCCTTGCTGACCTGGTTGATCGCGCCGCCGGTCGAGCCGCGCCCGAACAGCACCGCCGATGGGCCCTTGAGGACCTCGACCGATTGCAGGTCGAAGCTGTCCCGGTCATACACCGCGGCGTCGCGGATACCATCGAGAAAGAAGTCGTTGAAGGCCGAGAAGCCGCGCAGGTTGACGGTATCACCGCGCGCCGCGCCCTCGCCGGCGTTCAGCGTGATGCCCGGGACGTTCTTCAGCGCATCCTCGAGCCGGTTATCGCCCTGATCCACCATCAGCGCCTGGCTGACCAGCGTGATCGACTGGGGCGCATCCAGCTGATCTTCGGCCAGCTTGTCATGCAGCAGCGAGCGCACCCCGGTGACGGTAACTTGCTCGAGGTCATCGCCGGCATTGCCCGCGTTGGCGGTAACGTCACTGGCCGTGGTGGCGTTGCTGGCCGTGGTGGCACCGGCGGCCGGAGCCTGGCTGGCCTGCGCATCGGCGTGGGCGCCGGTGGCCGCCAGCAGCGAGGAAACACACACGCCGACCATTCCGGCGATCGGCAGGGTTGCGCCGGTGCCTGGGGCAGCGGAAGCCTTGGATGCAGTAGCGGGCATGAGCTTCCTCTTGTTCCTGCCAGGGGGCAGTGTGAAATACAAATGATAATGATTCGCATTACTAAGTCAACTGCGGGGCAGCACGGCTACAAAAAGGGCTACAGGAGGGCCTGCAGCAGCAGCACGCAGCCGACGACGGCGAGTCCCAGATGGACGTAGCGCAGGAAGGACCGGGCATCCATGCGGCCGTTGGCCACCCTGCCCAGCACGATGCCGACCAGCACGACCGGCAACGCCAGCAGGTAGTAATGCGTCACGGCCGGCTTCCACAGGCCCGCCAGCCAGTAGCCGGTCATCGCCATCAGGCTGGCCGGCAGGAAATAGCCCTGCAGCGTGGCGCGAAAGCGCTGCGGTGCCCAGCCGCGCAGCGTCCCGTACATCACCAGTGGCGGACCGTTCATCCCGTACGCGCCGCCCAGCACTCCGGCGCCGAAACCGAAGGTCCACGCCAGGCTGTCATCGGCGAGCGCGGCCTTGTGGCGACCGAGCAGGCTGTACAGCGAGAAGGCGAGGATGATCAGACCGAGGACGGCCTTCACGATCCCTTCCGGAACACGCGTCAGCAGTAACAGTCCCAGCGGCGTGCCCACCAGCGTCGAGGCCACCAGCCAGCCGGCGCTGCGCACCTCGACGTGCCGCCAGTCCTGGGCGAGCACCACGGCCGCCACGGTGATCGAGATCAACACCACCACCGGAGCGGCGACCGCGACCGGCATGATCAACGCCAGCAACGGCACCGCGATCAGCGCCTCGCCGAACCCGAACGCCGAGCGCACGAAACTCGACAGCAACAGCACCGCCAGCACCACGGCCATCGTCCAGCTTGCATTCGCCATCGTCGGTGAATTCGATTCTACCGGTCAGGCGCCGCGCTGCTAAGCCGCAGTCCGGCACGACCGCGAAGCTGGGACGGCTGCGCTGGCTGCGCGCCCGGCTCAGCTGCCGAGTCGATCCGAGAGCCGCTCGAACAGACGAGAGAGCTTCGAGGGCTTGCCCTTGACCGCCTCGAGCCGCAGGTGCCGGACACCCGAGTCGTTGACCGACAGTCCGGGCTCCGTGTCCATCCGCAGCTGGCCCGCGCCGAGGATCTCCAGCGTCTCCTCCAGCGTCATCGGGCGGGTCTTGGCACGAGCGTGGATCTGTCCCGGGGGGCGCGGCTTGGCGCGCTTGCCGGGCGCGCCGCGGGTGGCCCGCACCGACGCGCCAGGGCGCAGCTGCACCGCGCCTCCCGGCTTGGCGGTCTTGATCGTCAGCGGTTCCTTGTCGTCGATGAGCGCGAACTCGGCCGCCTTGTCGTTGGACGGCGTCCCGCCGCTGCCCGCCGGACCCGCGCTACCGGAAGCTTTGGCGGCGCCGGCGGGAAGATTGCCGGCGCCGCTGGCGCGCGCGGCCGCCAGCTTGGCCTGCTCGCGCTCGCGCACCGTCACCGGCACCACCGAAACCGTCGAGAAGTCGGCGCGCACGTAGTGCGCGACCTGCTTGGCCGACACGGCATCGGTAAAGAATCCGAGCCGCAGGCCGTACCAGCGCCGGCCGTCGCGATTGCCCTCGGCGCCGTACAGGGTATAGGCGCTGAAAATCGCCAGTTGCGGCACCTGCGCCATCGCGATCGGCTGCACCGACCACATCAGCTGCACCGCGTAGCAAGGCTTCTCCTCACGCGGTTGGTTCGCGGCAGCTTGACGCTCTTGCCGCGCACTCGCCGGCCGGACGCTCGCCTGCGGCGCGGACGCCGCCTCGGCGGGCGCCGGGGCGGAGCGCGCCCTGTCTGCCCCCGGGCGCGCAGCCAAGACACGCGCACCTGCTGCACGCGGCGCCGGTGCCGTCGCCGGTGTTGGTGCTGGTGCCGGTGGGCTCGACGCCTGGGCGCCGCCCTCGAGCAGCCGCAGCGCGGCGGTATCGCTGAGCTCCGGCGCCGCCGGCGGCTTCGAGCCGGGAAGGGTGGCTGCCTGCAGCACCGGTATCGTCGCGGAATCACCCAGCGAGGCGATCGCCTCGCGGATGTCACTGAGCGAGCGCGCGGCGGCCTGATGCTCACGGTGGCGGCTCGCCGTGGCGGTAGACACCGCAGTGGCAGTAGACACGGGAGTGGCAGCAGACGCCCGAGTGGCAACAGCCGGCGCGGCAGCAGGCACCGCTGTGGCGGCGCGCGCCGGCGCAGCGGCCTTCACCGCGGCCGCGGCCACAGCCACGATGGCCACCGGCACGGGACGGGGTACGGCGGAAGTGGGCGCGTTGACAGCCGGCACCGCAGCTGGCCGTGCGGCGGCCGGGGATGCCGCGGCGGGCGGCGCGCTCCTCAGCGCTGCGGCGCGTGGCGCCGCCGGAGCGGACACCGCAGCAACCGGTGCGGCGGCCGGGGTCGTCGGCGTCGGCGTGACGCTGTTACGCCCCGCCGCGGCGGCCAGGCGCCGGCCCGGCGCCAATCCCGCCCAGGCGCCGGGGTAGATCCCGCGCACGATGTCGAGCAGCTTCTCGGCCTCTTCCTGAGTATCGAAATACCCCATGTGCAGCCGGAAACGCTCGCGTCCATCCTCGCGCCGCCGCGAGACAAAAAAGGTGAAACGGTTCAGACCCGCGTGATCGGGGCGGATGAGCGCCACCGGCGTGGTCGAAGAAACCAGATTGATGACGAATACATTGTCCGAGCCGGAAGCGCTCGGCTCTCCGCCGCGCCGTTCGGCCGTCATTGCCTGCTGCATGTATGTTCCCCAAGACCCGGAAGCTCGACGTCGGAGCCGGCGAACAGCAGCGTGGCGACACGAAAGCGAGAGCGAGCGGGTGTCGCTATCCTTCGTGGCAACCCCGCTATCCCTCCTGTTCCCGGGACCGGTGGCTTTGCGTCCCTGCCTTGCGACAGGTTTGCCTCAAGTCACGTGAGCGAGTCTGCCACCTGGACACGACGGGTCAAGCGCGGGGAATCGAGGCAATTCACACTAATCGAGCGACTGAATCGCAATCTGTCAAATGGCTCAACCGGCCGCGCGCCGCAGCAACAGCTCCAGGCCCTGGCGGCTGCTGAGCAGTTCGCTGACCTCGGCGACACCGAGCGGACGCGCGAGCACGTAGCCCTGGGCGAGCTCGCAGCCGCGCTCACGCAGGAAATCCAGCTGCGGCAGGGTCTCGACCCCCTCGGCGACGACCTGCTTGCCGAGCGCGTGCGCCATGTCGATGATGCTCGCCGCGAGCGAGTTCGCCTTCGGGTCATCCGGCACTTCCTGCATCAGGGAGCGGTCGATCTTGATCGCGTCGACTGGATGCTGCCGCAGATGGTTGAGCGATGAATAGCCGGTGCCGAAATCATCCAGCGCGAGCCGCACGCCCAGTTCCGACAGCGCCCGCAACGTCTGCCGCGCCGCCTCGTCGGCAAATACCGTCTCGGTCACTTCCAGCTCGAGCACGCCCGGCGTCAGCGAGGCGCGCTCGAGCGAGCGGCGCACCAGGTTGGTGAAGTCCGCCAGCCGCAGCTGCTGCACCGATACGTTGAGCGCCAGGCGCACCGGCGCGATGCCGTCATCGCGCCAGATGGCAAGCTGATGGCAGCCGCTCTCGAGCACCCAGGTGCCGATGTCCACGATCAGTCCACTCTCCTCGGCGGCCGGAATGAAGTCATGCGGCAGACGCACTCCCTCGCGCGGGCTCTGCCAGCGCAGCAACGCTTCGACGGCCGCCACCGCCCCGGTGCGCAGATCGAATTGCGGCTGATAATGCAGCGCGAACTCGCGCCGGCGCAGTGCGCGGAACAGTCCGCTTTGCGCAACCGGCGCCAGCGCGCGCGTCATCGTGCTGTCGAAGAACAGCGCGCGGGCGCGGCCCCCATCCTTGGCGTGGTACATCGCCAGGTCCGCGTTGCGCATCACCGCCTCGATGGTATTGGCATCGTCCGGGAACAGCGTAATGCCGATGCTCGCGCGTACGAAATGGTCGCGGCCGGCGATGTTCACCGGCCGCTGCAGCGCCTCGATGATGCGCTCGGCGATCGTGCCGGCGACATCGCCCGACGGCAGATTGCGCAGGATCACCGTGAACTCATCGCCGCCGAGCCGCGCCACCGTGTCACCCTCCTTCACGCACGCGCGCAGGCGCTGGGCGACGATCGTCAGCAGCTGATCGCCGGCCACGTGCCCGACCGAATCGTTGACCTTCTTGAAGTGGTCCAGGTCGATATACAGCAGCGCGCTGCGTTGGTCGTTATCGGCGACGTTCTTCAGCTCCTGCGACAGGCGGTCGTGGAACAGCAGCCGGTTGGGCAGCGAGGTCAGTGAATCGAAGTGCGCCTGGTGATACAGCCGCTCGCCGCGCTCGGCATTGTCCAGCGCGGTGCGCAGCCGCGCGGCGCATTCGGTCCCGAAGGATAGCTGCGGCGCCAACGGCGCTGCCACCTCACCGTAGCCCACCGACAGGATCGCCGCGATGCGCTCGCCGACCATCACCGGCCACACACAGCAGCTGCGGGCTCCCAGCGCGCGCAGCGGCTCGAGGAAGCCATAGCGGTCCAGATGATGCGACGGCACCGTGGAGGCCTGCGGCGATTCGCGCAATTGCTGCGCCATCTCCTCATCGATGTTGACGCGGCTGATCGGGCAGGCGCCGCCGTCGGCGCTGACCGTGAACGAGCGCGCATGCGCCGCTGCATCCCGGTCGACCAGCGCCACGGCGGCAGTCTGCGCTCCGGTGAGATCGCACACGCGCGCCAGGATCGGCTCGAGCGCCTGCTCGAGCTCTTCGGCCTCCAGCAGCAACCGGTCGATCTCGGCGAGATATCCCTGTGCGGCGAACCGGCGCTGCAATTCGGCGACTGCCAGGTTGTAGGACTGCGCCACGACGCGCGGCGCGTCGGCCGCCCAGCCGACTTCCACCGGTGCGAAAACACCCTGGCGCAGCTGATCGAGCGCCGCGTGCACGCGCGTCAGCGCCGGCTGCCAGCGCCGTGACAGGTACCAGGTGCCGAACAGCACGCACAGCGCACCGAGCAGCAGCAGTACCAACATCATCGGTACGAGCGAGAACAGCGCCGGCCAGGCGTCGATGGCCTTGTCGTAGACGGCGATGTTCCACACCCCGTCGCCGGCGATCGGAGTGTCATCGAGCCGCAGCTGCGCGACCGCGCCGCGCCAGGCCGTGCCGTCCTGCTGCCAGCCTTGCACCACCGCGCGGGCAGGATGGCGGGCATCGATCGGGGCACGTACCAGCAGGTGCGGTACCCCGCTCGCCAGCGGTGCGCCCGCAAAGATAACGCTGCCACCGGCGTCGACCACTGCCAAGCCCATCCGGCCGGGCACCTGGTCCAGGTCGCGCCACAGCCACACGGGCGCGAGCTGGAAGAAGCCGATCTGCTGCGCACCTGCGACCGTGACCAGGTGCGCCAGGTAGACGCCGGCGCGTCCCGGCACGGCGGGGGTGGCCGGCACGGCCTGCACCGCCGGCGCGGCCGGCGCGGCCGGCGCCGACGGCGCCGACGGCACGATCTTCAGCACGCTGCGGCCGGCGGTCAACGCGAGCCGATCGCTCGTTGCCAGGCTCGGCAGACCGCCTGCGCTGCGTTCGTCCAAGGGCACCAGCACCACACCGGCCAGCGTGCCGGTGGCGAGCACGCGTGCTCGCAGTGATTGCTCGTCGGTGCCGGGCTCGGTCGCGGTCAGGTACCGCACCCAGGCGTCGGCCATGTGCAGCCGGCTGCGGAACACCGGCACGAACTGCGCGGCCAGCTCGCTGACCTGCGTGGCGTCGTCCCGGTCGATTTGTGCGGTGATTGCGCGCACCGACGCCCAGCCGGCCACCGACAGCGCAACCACCATGACCAGCGTCATGACCAGCGCCACCCGCCGCCACATCGGCGGCATGCGCAAGGGAGGGGGGTCTGCGGCGTTCATGGGACTGGCTACGATGACAAGGCTTTGATGGGTAATCGGGCGCCGATCGAGGCAGCGGGTTTGCTACCGGATTTAACGGCACCGCCGCCGGCGGCGTTGAGCGCTCTGACGCAGTTTGCGCCGACGAGCACAGCGGAACGTCGAGTCGGTCACAATTGTGGGCGCGCTGCGGCCCCTGCGAGCCGCAGCAGCTCGCGATAGGTATAGCGGTAAACGCCGCGCCGAGCGCTGCGGGCCGCCCCCCGCATCGCCGCGGCGACCGCCGCCGCCTCGATGGCCCGGAAGCGTGCCCAGGACCCCCGCAGCAGCGGACCGATCGCCCACATCAGCGGCTGGGCGGCCAGCTCGAGCGCGCGCCACTCGCGCCGTACGCCCAGCAGCAGCGCAGGTTGCAGGATGTCCAGCGAGCGCGGGCGCAGCGCCTCCAGCGAGCGCTCGGTCTCGCCTTTCACCCGCAGATACAGGTACTTCGAGGCAGGGTCGGCTCCCATCGCCGATACCAACACCAGGCGCTGCGCTCCCGCAGCCAGCGCCTCGCGTGCGAACGCCACCACCAGGTCATGATCGACCGCGCGGAATGCGGCCTCGCTGCCGGCGGCGCGCAACGTCGTGCCCAGGCAGCAGAACGCGTCGTGACACACCAGGCCCTTGAGCTGCGCGCCGAACGGTGCATCGAAGCGCAGCACGCGATTGGCCAGACGCGGGTGCTCCAACGGCAACGGGCGGCGCGACAGCGCCTGCACCCGCGTGTACTCGGACCCGGCGAGCAGCAGCGGCAACAGCTTGCCGCCGATGAGGCCGCTGCCGCCGGCCACCAGTGCGATCCTGCCCTGCTGCGCGTTCATTCCGCCGCGTTCATTCCGAATATCCTGCGATGCTGCTGGCCACCGAGTCGGCCACGTGCTCCTTGCTGATGATGCCGGCGACCTGATCGGCCTGCGCCGCCTGGCCGCTGCGCACGACCACCGCCATGGTCGCTGCGCGCTGCCACATGCCCTGGATCACGCCGAACACGATGTCGTCCTCGTGCACGATGGTGAAGTTGCGGCTGGCGATGTCGCGCATGCACATGCCGGCCTGTGCCCCATCGGCCTGCGCCGCCGCCGATGCGTGCCGCAGCGCCGTGTTGACGCGCAGCACCCCGAGGATGCGCGACCCGTCGGCGATCACCACGTGCCGGATGCGACCGCCGTGCTCGGGGTGCGACAGGAATGTCTCGACGCCCTCCTGCGCCTGCGCGATCACGACGTCACGGTCCATCACATCCTTGGCGCTGCGGACCAGGAACATGTTGGCATGCAACGCCTTGGGTACCGCGTGCCCGCGGCGGAACAACTTCATCGTATAGATGTTCTCGCGCGTCAGCAGGCGGCGCACGCCGACGCTCAGCGCCACCGCGAGAATCATCGGCAGCACGATCTGGTAGTCGCGCGTCATCTCGAAGATCATCGCGATCGCGGTCATCGAGGCGCCGGTGGCCCCGCCGACCATCGCCCCCATGCCGACCATCGCGAACGACGGGACATTGATGTTCAGCGGCAGATGCAGCGCATTGATCGCGGCACCGAATGCGCCGCCGATCGTGGCCCCCATGAACAGCGACGGCGAAAAAATGCCGCCCGAGGAGCCCGACCCCAGGCTGAGCGAGGTCGCCAGCAGCTTGCACACGAACAGCAGCGCGAGCAGCCCGACCGCGGACAGCTGTCCGAGCAGGATCGCCTGCACGGTCGAATAACCGACCCCATCGATGAAGTAGTGGCCGAAGCCGCGCAGCAGCCCGTACATCAGTGCGCCCATCGCCAGCATGCCGAGCACGTGGCGCAGATAGCGCTGACGGATCCGGTCGAACAGATCCTCGAGCAGGTGCAGCCCGCGCACGAATCCCGCCGCAGCCACGCCGGTCACGGCCCCGAGCAGCGCGTACAGGCACAACGCCAGTCCCGAGCTGACGTTCGTGCTCAACGGCGAGAGCGCCGGCACCGAGAAGGCCGGCTGCTCGCCGAAGAAGAAGCGGCCGATGAAGGTGGCGGTGCCGGTGGCCAGCGCGACCGGCAGGAAGGTACGCGCGGACACCTCCGGCATCATCAGCTCGATCGCGAACAGCACACCCCCGATCGGGGTGTTGAAGGTCGCGGCGATGCCGGCTCCGGCGCCGCAGGCGACCAGGATGATGCGCTCGCCGGGCAGCATCCGGATCACCTGGCCGAGGGTGGAGCCGAGCGCCGAGCCGATCTGGATGATCGGTCCCTCCCGCCCGACCGACGCGCCGCTGCCGATCGCCAGCGCGGAGGCCAACGACTTCACCACCGCGACCACCGGCCGGATGATGCCACCGCCGTAGTAGATCGCGTCCATGACCTCGGGCACGCCGTGACCCTTGGCCTCCGGCGCGAAGCGGCTGACCAGAAACGTCACCGCGATCGCGCCGACCACCGGCACCAGGATGACGAACGCACCCCACGGAGCGTGGGGCGTGAACAGGTTGGCGTTGAAGCGGAAGCTGAGCTGGCCGAGGAACAGCAGGTTGTGAATCAGTCCGATCAGATCACGGAAGCCGACCGCGCCGAAGCCGGTGATGACGCCGACCGCGAGCGCCAGCAGCGACAGCGGGGCGAGGCCCAACCGCTGTGCGCGCTCGGCCGCGATCGGGCTCGGGTCAGCCACGGCGCGTCAGTACGGCGCACCGGATACGCACGCAGGATGCGCAGACAAATACGGCCCTGGAATGTACCGGCATCAGTCGAGAGCTACCGGGTTCCCACCGGGAGCTTTTATCATGATAAAAGCTCCCGGTGGGAACCCGATAGCCCCTTAAGGCAGATCCCGACCCATTCTGCGGCCCTTCGCGGGCGGCGCGCCCGCTGCCGTCACAGCGGTAACGACATCTGCCCGCCTGCGCCCGGCGGCCGGAAATGCGCGCACGACAGCGCCTGCAAGCGCCGGTCGGCGAGGCCGTGGCGCTTGACAGCCAGCGCGAAGCGGTCGCGCAGCAGCTGTGCCCAGGCGCCGCTGCCGACCATGCGGCTGCCGAACTGCGGATCGTTCTCGCGCCCGCCACGCGCCCCGCGGATCAACGACATCACGTGCTCGGAGCGCTCGGGCAGGTGCTCGTCGAGCCACTGGCGGAAGATCTGCTTGAGCTCATGCGGCAACCGCAGCAACACGTAGTGAGCGCTGACCGCGCCCGCCTCGGCCGCGGCGCCCACGACGGCCTCGATCTCGTGATCGTTCACCGCGGGGATCACCGGCGCCACCAGGACCCCGGTGGGCACGCCGGCCCCGGTCAGCTCGCGCACCACCCGCACTCGCGCCTGCGGCGATGCGGCCCGCGGCTCCAGCAGGCGTTTGAGCTCGGCGTCGAGCGTGGTGATGCTGACGAACACGTTGATCAGGTTGTCGCGCGCGAGCGAGCGCAGCAGATCCAGGTCGCGCAGGATCAACGCGCCCTTGGTGACGATGCTCACCGGATGGCGCACGCGCTCCAGCACTTCCAGCAGCGAGCGTGTCACGCGCAGCTTGCGCTCCAGTGGCTGATAGGGATCGGTGTTGGCGCCGAGCGTGACGGGCTTGACGGCGTAGCCGCGGCGGCCCAGTTCCTGCTCGAGCAGCCGCGCGGCATCGGCCTTGAAGAAGATCTTGGTCTCGAAATCGATGCCGGGCGACAGATCCATGTAGGCATGGCTCGGCCGGGCGTAGCAGTAGGGGCAGCCGTGCTCGCAGCCCCGATAGGGGTTGATCGACTGCTCGAACGCAATGTCCGGCGAGTCGTTGCGCGCGATGATCGTGCGCGCCGGCTCGGCCCGTACCTCGGTCGCGATCGACTCCGGCAGTTCCTCGCGGTACCAGTCGTCGTCCGCGGCCTCGGTGCGCTCGTGCAGGAAGCGCGGCGGCGGGTTGCTCAGCGCCCCGCGGCCCGTATAGCGTTCCATGGCGCCGACTGTACACCGGTACTGTACGTATATCCAGTCATCCGGGATCGCCGCTTAGCGCAGGTGATCCAACCGCCGCAGCTCCGGGAACATGCCGACCCATCCGCCCACCACCGCCAGGGTCAGCAAGCCGCCCAGCAGCGTCGCCCGCACCGCGCCCAGCCAGCGGGCGGTGATGCCCGACTCGAACTCACCGAGCTCGTTGGAGGCACCGATGAACATCGAGTTGATCGCGCTCACGCGTCCGCGAATCGCGTCCGGGGTGTTCAGCTGCACCAGGATGCCGCGGATGTAGACGCTGAGCATGTCACCGATGCCGAGCACGAACAGCGCGGCCAGCGAGATGGCGAAGCTGCGCGAGTCGCCGAACACCAGCGTGGACAGCCCGAACACCGCCACGCCGGCGAACATCACCGCGCCGGCGCCGCGGTTCACCGGATGCAGCGTCATCAGTCCGGCGGTCAGCGCCGCGCCGACCCCGGGGGCGGTGCGCAGTAGTCCCAGGCCCGCCGGCCCCACGTGCAGCACCTCACCGGCGAAGATCGGCAGCAACGCGGTCGCGCCGCCGAACAGCACCGCGAACAGATCCAGCGAGATCACCCCGAGCACCACCCGGTGCGCCAGCACGTAGCGCAGGCCCTCGAGGAACGCATACCCGCCGCGCTGGTAGACCGCCGCGACCTGCGCCGCGGCGCTGTCCGGCAGCGCGCGCGGCGGGTGCAACGACAGCGCCAGCAGCACCGTGGCCACGAACAGCGCCAGGCAGGCGCCGAATACCACCGCCGCCCCGGCGAGGTACAGCAGGCCGCCGAGCGCCGGCCCGCCGATCACCGCGGTCTGGAACAGCGCCGAATTGACCGCCAGCGCACGCGGGAATTCCTCACGCGGCACCAGGTTCGGCACCATTGCCTGCATCGTGGGCGACCAGAACGCGCGCGTACCACCGAAGATTCCGATCGCCAGGTAGATCGGCCATACCTGCTGTACGCCGGTGACCGCCACCCACACCAGCGCGCCGATGCACAGCGTCTCGATGCTCCAGGCCACCACCAGCACACGCTCACGCTCGACCTGATCGGCCACGTGCCCGCCGATCAGCACCAGGCACACGAACGGCACGAACTCGCACAGCCCCACCAGCCCGAGCGCCAGCGCATCGTGCGTGAGCGCATAGACGCGCCAGCCGACCGCCACCCCGAGCATCTGCCAGCTCAGGGTGGTGAAGAAGCGGCACAGCGCGAAACGCGCGTACTGTCCGTGTCGCAGGACGGCGAGCGCCGCGAAACGTCGACTCATGCGCCGGGACAGCGCCGGATCATGCGCCCAGGAACAGCCGGTAAGCCGCGTTCGCCGTCTCGTCGGCGTAAGGGTAGTGCAGCTCGTTCAGATGGCGCAGGAACACCTCGCGCTCGGCCCTGGGAACCTGGATGCCCGCCAGCACGCGGCCGTAATCGGATCCATGGTTTCGATAATGAAACAGGCTGATGTTCCACGAGCTGCCGACTGCCTGCAGGAACTGCAGCAGCGCCCCCGGCCGCTCGGGAAATTCGAACCGGTACAGCAACTCCTCGCTGCCCGCGTCCGCGGCTTTGCCGCCATGGGTGCCGGCTCCTTGAGTGCCGGCGCCGTGACCGTCCCCGCCGTGGGCGCGCCCCCCGATCATGTAGCGCACGTGCAGCTTGGCCATCTCGTTGCCGCGCATGTCGACCACCGCGTAGCCCGCGCCGCGCAGCTCGCCTATCACGGCATCGGCCTCCTCGTGTCCCTGCCGCAACGCAAAGCCCACGAACACGCGCGCGCGCTCGCTGCCCTGGAAGCGATAGTTGAACTCGGTGATGCTGCGCTGGCCGAGCACCTCGCAGAATTGCAGGAAACTGCCGCGCCGTTCGGGAATCTCCACCGCCAGCAGCGCCTCGCGCTCGGCGCCCACATCGGCGCGCTCGGCCACGTGCCGCAGCCGGTCGAAGTTCAGGTTTGCACCGCTGTTGATCGCCACCAGGCGCTGGGGGCGCTGCGGCTCGCGTTGCTCGTGCCCCGAGGCGCGCAGCTCGTGTCCGGCGGCGCGCAGCAGGTAGCGCTTGATGCCGGCGACCGCCAGCGCCCCGGCCGGCTCCGTGATCGACCGCGTATCCTCGAAGATATCCTGGATCGCCGCGCAGATCTCGTCGGTGCTCACCAGCACGATCTCATCGACGTAACGCTTGGCCAGCTCGAAGGTTTCCTCCCCGACCCGGCGCACCGCCACGCCGTCGGCAAACATGCCGACGCGCTCGAGCGTCACGCGCCGTCCGGTCCGCAGCGACTCGTACATCGCCGCGGCGTCCTCGGGCTCCACGCCGATGATCTTGACGCGCGGATAGAGCTGCTTGACATAGGCGCCGATGCCGGCGATGAGGCCACCGCCGCCGACCGGAACGAAGATCGCATCGAGCGCCCCGCCGGTCTGGCGCAGGATCTCCATGCCGATGGTCCCCTGCCCGGCGATCACGTCCGGGTCATCGAACGGGTGCACGAACACCAGGTGGCGCTCGCGCGCCAGCGTCAGCGCGTGCTCGTAGGCGGCATCGTACAGGTCCCCGTGCAGCACTGCCTCGCCGCCCAGATCCAGCACCGCCTGCACCTTGATCGCCGGCGTGGTCTGCGGCATCACGATCACCGCCGGCACCCCGCGCCGGCGCGCCGCCAATGCCACGCCCTGCGCATGATTGCCGGCCGACGCGCAGATGACCCCGCGAGCAGCGGTCGCGGCCGACAGCTGCGCGATCTTGTTGTACGCACCGCGCAGCTTGAACGAGAACACCGGCTGCAGATCCTCGCGCTTGAGCAGCACCTCGCTGCCGAGCCGGCGCGACAGCCGCGGCGCGGCCTCTAGCGGCGATTCGATCGCCACCTCGTAGACGCGCGCCTTGAGCACGCGTTGCAGGTAATCGTCGTTCATTGGCTTCACCCGGGGACCTGGGTGAAGCTTAAGCTATCCGGCTGGCGGCGGCATGCGCCGCCGGCGCCGCCGTCCCGGTCGCCGGGCGGCGCTCAGGCCAGTCCGAGAAAGTCGCGCAGCTGCCCCGCCTGGCGTTCGATCTCGCCGGCGTCGCGGCCATCGGAGCCGGCCGCCTGCAGATCGATCACCAGCGCCGGGTGGCGCAGCGCGCGCGCCTCGGTACGCACCGCCTCGGTGCCGGGCGAGAGCACCACGCGGCCGATCTGCGCCGTACGCTGCTGCACCAGAGCCAGTGCGATATCCACGCCGTCGCCATGAGCCAGCAGATCGACGTGGCGCAGGTACATCGAGTCGAGGAAGTCCCCCAGCGCGGCACCGAGCTGCGACGCATCGACGGGCTCGGCCGGCGGATCCGACTCACCGCAGCCTGGTATATCGGGAGCATAGACCGAGCGGTCCCGTCCCAGCGATTGCAGCAGCGGCTGGAAGAAGCGGCCCCGACCCGGCGATGCCGGGATGCACAGCAGTGCGGTCGCCTCGTCGAAGCCGCCGCCGGCCGGAATCGCATAATGCATATGCAGCTGGCCGTAACGGCAATCGAAATAGGCGCGGCGCACGCGTGGATCGGCGGGCGCGGTACGAATGGCGCGTCGGACTTTGATCATGCAGGCAGTTTCCTTCCAATCATCGTGGGCCGCCCGGCAGGGCGAGCCATCCCGCCATGACAGGGCACCGTGGGCATGTGTCAATTATTCCTCAATCCCGCTCCCATGCCCTGCGAAGCACGCCACACACTGCAGAACTGTCGACCTTACGTTGCATTGGCCGCCCGGGACCCGGCGCTCGGCGCGGCCGGCCCCCCCTAGCGCCGCTGATACCAGAATAGGACCGATCCGGTTGACGCGGCGCACGAGCTGATGTTCCGATGACCGGAATGCCCCCCGCACGACTGCTGCTGCCTGCGCGACTGCTGCTGATATGGCTGGTGGGCAGCGTTGCCGCGGCCTTCGGCGCGCAGTTCGGGCCGCCGCCGGCGCATACCATCCCATCGGCGCTGAAACAGCCGGCGCCGCTGCCGAGCGACGCACAGCTGGAGGCCTCCGGCGCGCGCATCGGCAAGATCGAGATCCACGTCGTGCAGGTCTTCGACCTGGCCAACCCAGCCGATGACAACTGGCTGTTTCGCCTCGCGGATCGGCTGCATGTGCCCACGCGGCCGGCGGTGGTGCGCGCGCAGCTGCTGTTTCGCAGCGGCCAGCGCTATTCGCGCAAGCTCCTAGACGAGAGCGCGCGCAATATCCGCCAGAACTCTACCTACCTGCGCGAGCCGGTGATCCGTCCGATCCGCTACCACGACGGCCTGGTCGATGTCGAGGTCATCACCCACGACGTGTGGACGCTCGAGCCCGGAACCGACTTCAGCCGCAGCGGCGGCACGAACGCCTTCGGCTTTCAGTTCGCCGACTCCAACTTCCTCGGTACCGGCAAATCCGTCGAGGTGGGCCACAGCGAGAACGTCGATCGCACCTCCACCTACCTGAACTGGAATGATCCGAACGTCGACGGCAGTCACTGGACCGATGGACTCAATTATGCCCGCAACTCGGACGGCACGGTCTGGGGCGCAGGCGTCTCCTATCCGTTCTACTCCCTGGAGACGCCGCTCGACGCCGGCGTGGACGCGGGCGACGATCACAGCGTGGTGCAGCGCTATCGCCTCGGGCAGCACTACGATTCCTATGACAGCGACTGGCGCACCGCCGACCTGTACTTCGGCGACTCGCTCGTGATCACCGATGCATGGACCGACCGGCTGCTGGTCGGATGGCGCGTGGATCGCAGTCACTTCCTGGCCGCACCGAACTATGCCCTGCTCGCCCCGTTGCCGGCCGATCGCGACCTGTCGTATCCGTTCGTGCGCATGCAGTGGACACAGAACCACTACGTCACGATGCGCAACCTCGACCTGATCGCACGCACCGAGGACGTGCATCTGGGTCTCGACGCCAGCGTCGGGCTGGGCTGGGCCGCCCCGCTGTTCGGCGCCGATCGCTATTCGTGGATCGCCGATTCCGAGATCTCCGACGCGTTCGCATTCGGCCAGACACAGCAACTGTTCGTCAGCGGCCGCCTGGCCTCGCGCTTCGAGGACGGCGCGGTGCATGACGCCATCGCGACCACCAACGCCAGCTATTTCCTGGCGACCAGCGACAATACGCGCCTGCTGGTCAGCGTCACGGACAACGCCAGCCACAACCCCGACGGCGATCATTACTTCGATCTGGGCGGCGACACCGGCCTGCGCGGCTATCCGCTGCGCTACCAGAACGGCAACGATCTGGGGTTGTTCACGCTTGAAGAGCGGCTCTACACGCACTGGTTCCCGTTCCGGCTGTTCAACGTCGGCGCCGCAGCCTTCTACGACATGGGCCGCACCTGGGGCACGACGCTGGTGCCGACACCGCAGCTGGGGCTGCTGCAGGACGTCGGCGCGGGCCTGCGCCTCGGCAATGCCCGCTCCTCGTTCGGCAGCGTCATCCATGTCGACGTCGCCGTACCGCTGGAGCGCGCCTATGGCATCAGCAAAGTGCAGTTCCTGGTGACCACCCAGCAGAGCTACTAGCGCCGGTCACTCGACCCTAAATCATGCGTTCAAAGCCGGCGAGGGATTGGGGTCGAGCGGTCGGTCCTCGCAGCGGTCGGCGGCGCGGCGCACGGCACTTGCAAGTACCGCCTGCCTATTCGCGCGTCTGATGTGCGGAAAAGGACTCGAAGATGGCGTGTATCGCCGCGTCGCCGGCGAGCTCGGGCGCTTGCGCCCGTATGAACATGAGACCGGGAATGAGCGCCTCCAGCATCAGGATGAACGCGTCGAGCGGCATTGGCAGCTCATCTTCCGCGACGAACTGCACGATGCGCTCGCGCAGGGCGGCGAAGCGCTGTGCGCCCGCTTTGGCAATGGACCGGCGTATGCCCTCGTGTGTCAACGTATAGAGCAGGAACTCGGCACGCATGGGCGCTTCGAGCCTGGCCTCGGCCGCATCGGCCAGGACCGCGTCGGCCAGTTGACGCATTCGATCTTTCAAACTGCCCTTGCGGACTGTCGGCCAGGAGAAGCGCTGGCTGCGCTGGGCTGTCCAGGCCGCAACGACGGCGAGGAACAGCTCGTCCTTGCTTGAAAAGTTGTCGTAGACGGCACCCTTGGTGACGCCGGCGCGCGCGGCGATCTCGTCGAGCGTCGCGCGGTGAAAGCCCTTTTCGCCTATCGCCTCCCGGGCTGCGCTGATAAGGCGCTCCCGTGTCAGCTCACGACGTGTGCCGGGGCTCTTGGCGGCGGCCCTGAGTCGACTTGTGGACATCGTCCTCATAATATACCATGGAGTACGTACTTTGAAGTACGTACTCTGCAGTATGTCTTGGGGCGGTCTGCGATGGCCCCGGAGAACCATGATGGTCAAGCTCGTCGATTGGAGCCTTCTGGGCCTCGTTGTTTGTGCCTCGATCCTGCTCGGCATCTTTCTGATCAATCGCGGCCGCCGGAAACGGCAAAGCGCAGATGTCCTCGCTGTTCGGACGGCCAACGGCATCGACGAAGGCCTGTTCGTGCGCGCCGGCGGGATCGAGCAGTGGATCAGCATTCGGGGCGAGGATCGCAATAATCCCGTCCTGCTGGTGCTGCACGGCGGCCCCGCAACCTCCTATATGGCGTTCACCCAATTCTTCCTGTCCTGGGAGAGGCATTTCACCGTCGTCCAGTGGGACCGGCGCGGCGTCGGCAAGACCTTCGGCCGCAACGGCAGTTCCGGCAGCGGCGAGATGACCCTGGATCGCATCGCAGACGACGGCGCTGACATCGCGGCATTCCTGTGCCGCCACTTGCACAGGGACAGGATCTTTTTGCTCGGTCATTCGATGGGCTCGATGATCGGGATTACGCTGGCGGCGCGGCGGCCGGACTTGGTTGACGCCTATGTCGGGACCGAGCAGATCATCGATATGGCGAGTAACGAGGATCTCTCCTATCGGATCATCCTCGAGCGTGCGCGCGCCTGCGCAGCCGTGCAGACCGTCAGGAAGCTGGAACGCATCGGGCCACCGCCTTATCGCAACCCGCGCCACTGGGGCGTCAAGCAAAGCGCGGCGGAAGTGGTCGACAGCGCCTACGGCCGCATCGCCGGCCACGGCCTGCGCACGATGCTGTATTCGCCCAGCTATTCATTCAAGGACATCTTCGACTTCGTGGGCGGCAGCCGATTCAGTATCGATAAGCTTTACTCGCAGTGGCAGGCATTCGACGCCCGCCAGCTGGGATCATCGTTCAAAACGCCGATTTTCATCATCGAAGGCGAAAGCGATGTGATGACGCCGCCTGAGCTGGCCGATGCATGGTTGGCGGGCATCGACGCGCCGCAGAAGGCCTTCGTGCCCATCAAAGGCGGCAGTCATATGGTGTTCGTGACCGCCGCGGACGCCTATCTCGCCGAGCTGCTCGCGCGCGTGCGGCCGCTCGCCGCAATACGGGCATGAGCCCATGCACCGCGCGTCGTGAGATATTCACCAGCGCCGACCACTCGCGCCCGACGGCGCACACCGCGATCCGGCGCGCGGTCGGGGGTGGTCAGAACATCGCCGACGGCTCGATATCCGCCGGCACCGCATCCTGTGCTCTTGCAGTGATGAAATCCCCGGTGATCATCGCATCGTATCCCAGCCCCGGCCCGACCATCGGGTACACGCCCGCATCCGGATCGATGATGATCTCGAGGAACGCCGGGCCGGAGAATGCCAGGAACTCCTCGATGACCGGCGCGACGTCCTGCTTGCGCTCCAGTCGCCTGGCCCACTGGAAGCCATCGGCGGCAGCCGCGCGCACGAAATCCTTCTTGTGCAGCGACTTGTCGCTGCCCGACAGCCGCCCCTTGAAGAACAGCTTCTGCCACTGCTTGACCATGCCGTCACCAAAGTTGTTCAGCACCACGATCTTGATCGGCAGATCGTAGGTCGTGACCGTCTCCAGCTCCCCGATGTTCATGCGGATACTGGCATCGCCGTCGAAATCGATCACCAGGCGGCCGGGGTTGGCCACCTGCGCGCCGATCGCGGCCGGCAGGCCGAAGCCCATCGTGCCCATGCTGCCGGAAGTCAGCCAGGAGCGCGGCGCGCGAAAGTCGAACATCTGCGCGGCCCACATCTGGTGCTGGCCCACCCCGGTGGTGATGATGGCCTCTCCGCGGGTGCGCTGGTTGATCTGCTCGATCACGTAGTGAGGCTGCACCAGCTCGCTGGCGCGATCGTAATTCATCGCGTGACGCTGCCTGAGTTCCGCCAGCTCGGCGAGCCAGCGGCTGAAATCGGCCGTAAAGCCGCTGTGGCGCGCGTACGCGGTCAGCGCGCGCAGCGCCTCGGGCAGCAGCCCGACGTAGCTCCAGTGCGCGCCCTTGACCTTGTTGATCTCGGCCGGGTCGATGTCCAGGTGCGCGATGCGGCGGGCGTGGCGCGCGAACTTGCGCGGATCGCCCGCCACCCGGTCGTCGAACCGCGCCCCGACGGCGATCAGGAAATCACAGTCCTCGACCGCGTAGTTGGCGTACGCGGCCCCGTGCATGCCGAGCATGCGCATCGCCAGTGGATCGGTGGTATCGATCGCGCCGATGCCCATCAGCGTGGTCACGACCGGAATGCCCAGCGCATGCGCGAATTCGCCCAGGGCCGGCGCCGCCGCGCCATTGATGACCCCGCCGCCGGCGTAGATCAGCGGGCGCCTGGACTCGGACAGCAGCTGCAGGAAGTTGCCCGCCGCGGCCTCCCCGAGCGTGCTCGCGGTCAGTTCGGCCAGCCGCGCGCGGTAGCCGGGAATCGCCAGCCGGCCCTCGCCCCGAAACACTTCCACCGCGGTCTGCACGTCCTTGGGCAGATCGATCACGACCGGGCCCGGACGGCCGGTACGCGCCACCTCGAACGCGGTGCGGACGGTCGCCTCCAGCCGCGCCGGATCGGTCACCAGGAACACGTGCTTGGCCACCGCACTCATCAGCGCCGCCACCGGCGCCTCCTGGAACGCGTCGGTACCGATCGCCGAGCGCCCCACCTGGCCGCAGATCACCACGATGGGCACCGAGTCGGCCATGCAATCGCGTACCGGGGTGACGGTGTTGGTGGCCCCCGGGCCCGAAGTCACCAGGCACACGCCCACCCGGCCGCTGGAGCGCGCGTAGCCGGCCGCCATGAAGCCCGCTCCCTGCTCGTTCGCCGGCACGATCAGCGGCAGCGCTCGCTCACCGCGGCGCTTCTGCTGCTCGTTGAAGGTGAAAATGGCGTCGTAGGTCGGCAGGATCGCGCCGCCGCTGTAGCCGAATACCGCCCCGACATCCTCGTCGGAGAGCACCTGGACGATAGTCTGCGCTCCCGACACCGCCTGGCCGGCCAGCGGGTGGGCAGCGGAATGTCGCGTTTTTGCCGTGTCGATCATGGGTTTCGCTCGATTCAGAATAGCCGAGGCAGCCGGCATTGGCTATTCTGATCCGACCGGCCGCGGCCGGCGCCGGTTCACTGAAAGCGAGCCCGCCCACACGCATGCGACACATCATCGGCATCCTGCTGCAGAACGAGGCCGGCGCGCTCACCCGCGTCGCAGGCCTGTTCTCCAGCCGCGGCTACAACATCGAGTCGCTCTCGGTTGCCCCCACCAACGATCCGACGGTCTCACGCCTGACGCTGGTCACCCGCGGCTCCGACGCCGTCATGCACCAGATCGCCAACCAGCTCAAGAAGCTCATTGACGTCGTCAGCGTCGAGAACATGACCCGCGGCGAGCACATCGAGCGCGAGCTGGTACTGTTGAAGCTGCGTGTCGAGGCGGCCCGCCGCGACCTGGTGCGCGACTACCTGGCGCGCACCGGCGGCCACGTGCTGGATCCCGACGGCGAATACCTCATCGTCGAGCTGCTCGGCAGCGAGGCCGAGGTCAGCGCGCACCTGCGCGAGCTGGCCACGCATGCCGAGCTGATCGAAGTGGTCCGCAGCGGCGCCCTGGGCTTGAGCCGCGATCAGCCTGCCCTGCGCGTCGTGGGCTGACGCCGCCGCTACAGTGCCGAGTCGTCGGTCTCGCCGGTACGGATGCGGATCGCGCGGCCGATGTCGGTGATGAAGATCTTGCCGTCGCCGACCTTGCCGGTCCTGGCCACCTTCAGGAAGGCTTCCACCACCTGGTCGACCAGCTCGCTACCGACCGCCACCTCGACCCGGGTCTTCGGCACGAAATCGACCACGTACTCCGCGCCGCGGTACAGCTCCGTATGACCGCGCTGGCGGCCGAATCCCTTCACTTCCGTGACGGTCATGCCCGACACGCCGATCTCGGACAGCGCGGCACGTACCTCATCGAGCTTGAAGGGTTTGATAATCGCAGTCACCAGTTTCATCGTCAGCGCTCCCGGGTGCGTTTGTCAGCTGTGTTGCGGTGCCGGTGTTCGACGCCGGATCGGCCGCTCCGGCAGGAATGGATTGCACCTTCCGTGCCACGTCGCGGTGGGCACAATTGCCGTCATTCCGCTGTGCTGGACCACCGCGGGCCGCTGCGGTAGCACCGCAATGGCGCAGCGAGCGGCCCCGGCGCACACCGCCGGTGCAGACCACTGCGCACTAATCGGCCAGATAGGCCGCCAGATACTCATCGAAGCTGCTGCCGCGCTGGGATGCCTCCACGCTCGCCTGCTGCTCAAGGGAAGCCTCTACCTCCTCCTCGAACTCGCGCCCGCGCGCGGGCTGCTGCAGCGGCTCGCCGCGCAGCCGATCCCGGTGCCCGCGCGACACCCGCAGCGCCAGCGCCGCAAAGCTCTCATCGTGCTCGTCGAGCTCGGCCAGCAGTCGCGCCGAGGGGGTGCGCTCCACCGCCTCGAGCTTGGCCACCTGCTCCTTGAGCGTCTCGCCATAAGGAAGCTGCGGATCGGAGGCGTCGAGCAGCTCGCACACCGCCTGCATGGCATCGAGCAGCTCCGCGGCCCAGGCGCGCATCGGCACCTCGCGGCCGTCGCGCTCCAGCATCAGCCCCGGCTCGCGCCCGCGGCGCGCCACGTGCAGATGGTTGCGGTCGATCGCCTCCTCCTCGTTGCCGTCGATCGGCGGACTGTCCTTCAGCAGCAGCAGCTGCACGAACGCCTCCAGAAAATGCAGCTTGCGCAGGTTCACCCCCACCGGATCGAATACGCTGTTGTCCAGTGCCCGCACCTCCACGTACTCGACCCCGGCGCGCGCGAGCGCGTGACTGGTGCGCTCCCCGGCGCGCAGGTTGCGCTTGGGGCGGATATAGCTGTAGTACTCGTTCTCGATCTGCAGCACGTTGGCCGACAGCTGCCGGTATTCGCCGTCGACCTTCACGCCGAGCGCCTCGTATTGCGGGTGCGGCTGCGCCATCGCCCACCTGAGGTCGCGCAGGTAGTGCTCCAGGCTGTTGACCGAGACCGAGACCGCGGCCTGATTGCGATTGCGGTAGCCCAGGTCGCTCATGCGCAGCGAGGTCGCGTATGGCCCGATCAGGGTCTGCTCGCCGCGCGCGCTCAGCTGCGCATCCTCACGGCCCTGCAGGAACGAGCGGCACAGCGCCGGGGAGGCGCCGAACAGGTACGGCACCAGCCAGCCGTAGCGGCGGTAATTGCGCAGCAGGTCGAAGTAGCGCGCCGACGTGAACTGCATGCCGGCGTCGCGCGACTGGCACACTTCCGCGTAGAACGGCCAGAACTCCAGCGGCAGGGAGTAGTTGAAGTGCACCCCGGAGATGGCCTGCATCATGCCGCCGTAGCGGATCAGCAGGCCGTGCCGGTAGATCGAGCGGATGCGTCCCTGGTGCGAGCTGCCGTAACGTGCAATCGGTATCTCGCCGTCGCCCGCCAGCTCACACGGCATCGAGGTCGCCCACAGCAGCTCATCGCCCAGGTGCTGATAGACGAAGCGATGCAGGTCCATCAGGTAGTGCATCAGCGCCGCATTGCTGGTGAAGGTCGGTGTGACCAGCTCGAGCAGCGCCTCCGAATAATCGGTGGTGATGTGAGCGTTGGTCAGCGCCGAGCCCAGCGCGCGCGGATGCGGCGTCTGCGCCAGGCGGCCGTCCGGGCCGACCCGCAGCGACTCGCGCTCCAGGCCGCGCCGGCCGCCGGCCAGCAGCCGCTGCTCGCGGCTGTTGATCGTCGCCGCGATCCGGCGCTCGTACACGCGATCGACGCTCCCGCCTGCCATCAGCACCCCACTGCCGCTCAGCCCATAGCCGCTCCCGGCCCGCGCGGCCCCTGCCGCCCCCGATCGGCCGGCGGTCATCTTGCCTGCTGCGCACCCATCGCCGCAATGCACGCCGCCGCTCGCCACGAGTGACCGCACCGGGCCGCCATGGCATCCTAAGCGCCGGCGGAGATTGGAGGGCGCGATGCTGGTAGGCAATGCGACGCGGCGAGTCGCGATCATCGGCGGCGTGCGCACCCCGTTTGCACGCTCCAATACCGTCTACGCCGACGCCGACAACCAGGAGCTGCTCACCGCCGCGCTGATCGCGCTGGTCGAGCGCTTCGCCCTCAAGGGCGAGCGGCTCGGCGATGTCATGGCCGGCGCGGTCATCAAGTACCCGCAGAGCTACAACCTCGCGCGCGAGTCGGCGCTGTCGAGCGGACTGGATCCGCACACCCCGGGCATGGATCTGCAGCGCGCCTGCGGCACCAGCCTCGAGGCGGCGGTGCTGATCGCCAACAAGATCGCGCTCGGGCAGATCGACGCCGGCATCGCCGCCGGGGTCGATGACCTGAGCGACCCGCCGCTGGTGTATCCGAAGTCGTTTCAGCGCCTGCTGCTGCGAAGCGCCCGGGGCAGAAGCGCCCTGCAGCGCCTGCGGCCATGGGCGAGCCTGCGATTGCGCGACCTTGCGCCGCAGCTGCCGGCCGTGGCCGAGCCGCGCACCGGGCTGTCGATGGGGCAGAGCTGCGAGCTGATGGTCAAGCGCTGGCAGATCGGCCGCGAGCAGCAGGACCAGCTCGCCTACGAGAGTCATGTCAAGGCGGCGGCGGCCTGGCGCGAGGGCTTCTACGATGACCTGGTGACCCCGTACCGGGACCTGAAGATCGATAACAACATCCGTCCGGACACCTCGCTGGCGAAGCTCGCCGCCCTCAAGCCGGTGTTCGACCGCAGCGGCAGCGGCACCCTGACGGCAGGCAACAGCACGCCGCTGACCGACGGGGCCGCGGCGGTGCTGCTCGCCTCGGAAGCCTGGGCAGCCGAGCGCAAGCTGCCGGTGCTGGCGTACCTGCGCGCCGGTAAGACCTGGGCAGTCGACTTTGCCACCGGGCGCGAGGGGCTGCTGATGGCGCCGGCCTACGCCGTGTCGGCGATTCTGGAGGACACGGGACTCACGTTGCAGGATTTCGATTACTACGAAATTCATGAAGCATTCGCTGCCGTGCCGCTGTGCCTGTTCAAAGCCTGGGAGTCGCCCGAGTACTGCCGCGAGCGGCTGGGGCGCGCCGCGCCGCTGGGCGCGATCGATCCGGCGCGGCTCAACGTCAAGGGCGGCAGCGTGGCGATCGGACATCCGTTCGCGGCCACCGGCGCCAGAATTCTCGCCGGGCTGGCAAAATTGCTGGCCCTGGACCCTCGCGCCCGGCGTGGCCTGGCTTCGGTCTGTACCGCCGGCGGCATGGGGGTCACTGCCATATTGGAGCGTGCATGAGTCAATTCGAGACCCTGATGGCCCGCGACGGCCATGTCTTCCGCGCCTACATCGCCCAGCCCACGGGCCATCCGCGCGGCGCGGTGGTGGTGGTGCAGGAGATCTTCGGCCTGACGCCGCATATCCGGCGCCTCGCCGATAGCTTCGCCGCCGACGGCTACCTGACGGTCGCACCGGCGCTGTTCGACCGCATCCGCCGCGACCTGGTGCTGGGCTACTCGCCCGAGGAGATCGAGCGCGCGCTGGGCTATCGCAAGCAGATCGACGATGCCAAGGCCGTGCTCGACATCACGGCCACGGCGGCGATGGCGCGCCACTCCGGCAAGGTCGCGGTGGTCGGCTACTGCTGGGGTGGACTGCTCGCCTGGATGAGCGCCAGCGAGCCGCCTTTCGCCGCGGCGGTCAGCTACTACGGTGCCGGCATCGGGGAGCACCTGGACAGGACGCCGGCCTGTCCCACCCTGCTGCATTTCGGCGAACGTGACGGCTCGATCCTCGCTGCCGAGGTGGAGCGCATCCGTGCCGCCTATCCGCAGGGTCTCTACTATCAGTACGCGGCCGGACACGGCTTCGATAACGAGGACCGGCCCAAGAACTACGACGCCGCCGCGGCGGCACTGGCACGCTCGCGCACCCATGCGTTCCTCGCCCAGCACATCGGCTAGCGGCCCCCGGCGGCCGTGAACGCGCTGCCGTCCGCCGACGATGCCGTGGACCGGCGCGGCAGCCTGGACCGGCGCGACAGCGCGGTGCTGCTGGTCAACACCGGCACGCCGGCCGCGCCGCGCAGCGGCGCCGTCCGCCGCTTCCTCAGCCGCTTCCTGACCGACCCGCGCGTGATCGAGCTGCCGCGCGCGCTGTGGTTGCCGCTGCTGTACTGCGTGGTGCTGCCGCTGCGCTCGCCACGCAGCGCGCACCGTTACCGCCTGATCTGGCGCGCCGAAGGCTCGCCGCTGTTGTTCTACACCTCGCAGCTGCGCGCGGCGCTCGAGCGTGAGCTCGCGGGCGCGCGCGCGCCCCTGCGCATCGAGCAGGCGTTCCTGTATTCGGCGCCCGAGGTCGGACAGGTCATGGAGGCGCTGCGTGCCGCGCAGGTGCGGCGGCTGCTGGTGCTGCCGCTGTTCCCGCAGGCGAGCGGCACCACGACCGGCGCGGTGTACGATCAGGTGGCACGAAGCCTCGCCCGTTGGCGCACGCTGCCGGAACTGCGCTACGTCGCCGAGTATTACGATGAGCCCGACTACATCGCCGCGCTGGCCGCCAGCGTGCGTGCACACTGGCAGCAGCACGGCCGCGGCGCTCACCTGCTGCTGTCGTTCCATGGCATTCCGCAGGCGTACGCCCAGCGCGGCGACCGCTACCCCGATCAATGCCGCGATACCGCCGCGCGCCTGGCCGCGGCGCTCGAGCTCACACCGCAGGAGTGGACGCTGAGCTTCCAGTCCCGTTTCGGCGCCAATCGCTGGCTCAAGCCGGCCACCGTCACGACGCTGCACGAGCTGCCGCACCGGGGCATCCGCGCCGTGACGGTGATCTGCCCCGGGTTCGCCGCCGACTGCCTCGAGACACTGGAGGAGATCGCGCTGGCCGGCCGCGATATCTTCCTGAAGGCCGGCGGCGAACGCTTCGACTACGTACCCGCGCTCAACGCCGAGCCCGGGCAGGTATCCGGGCTCGCCCGGCTGATCGCACGGGTCACCGGCGACTGGGCCTGACGCGCGCGACCGCACCGCAACCACACGCATGTTTGGCCGCTTCCTCGAGGTTGCGATCGGCACCCCCGATATCCTCGCCTCGGTGCAGTTCTATGAGCGCCTGGGCTTCGGGCAGCTCATCACCGGCGACGCGTGGCCGCATCGTTACGGGGTGCTCGGCGACGGGCGCATCTACCTGGGCCTGCACGAGTGTTCCCTGCCCTCGCCTGCCCCGGTGTTCGTGCTGCCTGGACTGGAGGCTGCGCAGGCGCGGCTGCGCGCCGCCGGCATGGAGCCGGAGCTCGCGCGGTTCAGTCCCGATGAGCTGCATCGGGTGCGGCTGCGCGACCCGGGCGCAAATCCGGTCGTGCTGCAGGAGGCACGCACGTTCTCCCCCACGCCCCCTGAGAGCGGCGCGCAGTCACTGTGCGGATACTTCCTGCACCTGAGCTTGCCGCAGTCGGATTTCAGCCGGGCGCGCGCGTTTTGGGAGCGCGGCGGCTTCGTCGCACTGCCGGAGGAGGACGAGCCCTATGCGCACATGCCGCTGACCAGCGATCAGCTCGACCTGGCTTTCCATCAGCGCCGCAGCTTCGATGCGCCGCTACTGGTGTTCGAATGCGCCGACGTCGAGGCGGCCGGCGCGCGCCTGGCCGAGCGTGACGTCACTTTGTCGGCGGACCGTCCGCGCGGCGTCGACCCCGCGCGCAACATCATGCTCGAGGCGCCCGAGGGTACCGTGCTGCTGCTGGTGGCGGCGGCGGCGGCGCCGTGAGACTCACTTTGCGATCGCAACGAGATAGCGTGCCGTGGAGTGATGTCGGCTGGCGGGGTTGCCTTCCCGTAGAGGTGGCGCCAAATTGGCGCCAATTGAATTCTGCTGCGTTATGACTGTTACACTCAGACATCGACGGACGTCAGCAGCTGCACGGATCTCGGCAGCGGCGCCGAGCGCTCCGGTGCCACGGTCAATCAGTTCGTGGTGCAGGCGGCCATCGAGGGCGAAGATTCTCGGATAGTCCACGCTCCTGGTGCGCGCGATCGATACCCGGCATCTTCCGGCGGACAGAAGCCTGCCGAAGCGGTTGCCTTGCGCGGTTCCTACCGGGCCGCGCTGGCGTTGCTGAGTTCCGGATTCACGCCGCACGAACTGCAGGTCGATGGCAGGCTCAGCGCCGTATTCGCCTATGATGCAGCCGCGCGGCAGTGGATCAGCTATGACGATGCGGCCTCGATGGCTGCCAAGGCCGATTTCGCCGTGACCAGGCACCTGGCGGGCATGATGATGTGGGAAATCGGTGAGGACGCTCCAGTCGGCAGCCCCGAGTCCGTGCTGCGCAGCGCACACGCCGCGCTATCCAGATGACGGAGACACAACGATGCCGGCCGCTTTGCAAAATATCCCGCCGATTGTCTTTCTATTGATCGCGACCACCCTCGAAGCCAGCGGTGATGCCGTGGTCCGGATGGGCATCTACGAACACGCCGGCCTCGTCCGGCTGGGACTGTTTCTCGCCGGCGCCGCGCTGCTGTTCGGCTACGGGTCCTTTCTCAACCTGGCGCCGCTGGAATTCGGGCGCGTGGTCGGACTCTACATCGCAACCCTGTTCGTGGTCTGGCAGGTGATCAACTTCATCGCGTTCCGATCGCTGCCGACGCTGCCGATCGCGCTCGGCGGCGCATTGATCATCGCCGGCGGCGCAGTCGTCACTTTCTGGAGGCCGGGCTGATCGGCGTTCACGCTCTTTGGTCCTCGAAGCGATCGCATCACTCCGCGTAGAGAGGCGCGAATCCCGTTATCGGCGCCGACCCCGGGGCCGCCGCCGCGGCGCGGCCGAGCGCCTGGCCACCTTGGCAACTTTGGCGCGTTTTGTACGCTTCACGCGCTTTGACGGCCGCGCGCGTGTGGCAACCTTCGCGCGCTTGGCAGGCTGCGTGCGTCGCTTAGCCTGCACTCGCGGCTTAGCGGGCGGCCGCCGCTTGCCGGGCTTGCGTCGCGGCGCCGCCGCGGTCGGCTTGGCTGCCTTGCCGCGCCTGGCGATACCACCGCGCCTGCTGCCGCCGGTGCGTCGCGTAGACACTGCAGCGGCAGCCGCGGCCCCCTCATCCTCACCGCGCAGCTGCGCGACGATGGCCGGGTTTTCCAGCGTCGAAACATCCTGGCTGATGGTCTGGCCGCGCGCGATCGCGCGCAGCAGCCGGCGCATGATCTTGCCCGAGCGCGTCTTCGGCAGCGCCTCGCTGAAGCGGATCTCATCGGGCTTGGCGATCGGGCTGAGCTGCTCGGCCACCCAACCGCGCAGTTCCTCGGCGAACGAGCGCATCAGCGCAGGCTCGGTCGGGCGCGCACCGCGGCACACCACGTAGGCCAGCACCGCCTCGCCCTTGATCTCGTGCGGCCGGCCCACCACGGCGGCTTCGGCCACACGCGGATGCGCGACCAGCGCGGATTCGATCTCCATCGTGCCCAGACGATGGCCGGCAACGTTGAGCACATCGTCGATGCGACCGACGATCCAGAAGTAGCCGTCCTCATCCCGGTACGCGCCGTCGCCCGCGACGTAGCAGCGCCGGTCGAACCGGTTCCAGTAGGTGGCGAGGTAACGCTCGTTATCGCGCCAGATGGTGCGCGCGAGCGACGGCCAGGGCTTGCGGATCACCAGGTAGCCGCCGACGCCGGCGCGGCGCACCGGCTTGCCGCGCTCATCGACGATGTCGGCGAACACCCCCGGCAGCGGCAGCGTGCAGGAGCCGGGCTTCGTGGCCGTCACGCCGGGCAGCGGCGAGATCATGATGGCGCCGGTCTCGGTCTGCCACCAGGTATCGACCACCGGGCAGCGCCCCCCGCCGATCACACGCTGATACCACATCCATGCTTCCGGATTGATCGGCTCGCCGACGCTTCCGAGCAGCCGCAGGCGCGACAGATCGTAGCCCGCGGGTATCTCGTCCCCCAGCCTCATCAGCGCACGGATCGCGGTGGGGGCGGTATACAGCACCGTCACGCCGTGGTCCTGGCAGATCTTCCAGAAGCGCCCCCCGTCCGGATAGGTGGCTGCACCCTCGTACATCACCACGGTCGCGCCGGCGGCCAGCGGGCCGTAGGCCACATAGCTGTGCCCGGTGACCCAGCCGACATCCGCCGTGCACCAGAACACATCGTCGTCGCGCAGATCGAACACCCACCGGAAGGTCAGCTTGGCGCCCAGCAGGTAGCCGGCGCTCGCGTGCTGGATGCCCTTGGATTTGCCGGTCGAGCCCGAGGTGTGCAGCAGGAACAGCGGGTGCTCGGCCGGCAGCCACTGCGGCTCACACTGCTCGGGCTGTCCCGCGACCAGCTCGTGCCACCACTGATCGCGGCCGGCGCACATCGTCACCGCGGAGCCGGTGTGCCTGAGCACCACCACGGCCTCCACGCTGGCGCAGCCCTCCGACAGCGCCTTGTCCACCGCGGCCTTCAGCGGCACCGGCGCTCCGGCCCGTACCCCGCCGTCCGCGGTGATCACCAGCTTCGGCTCCGCATCCTCTATGCGCTCGCGCAGTGACAGCGCCGAGAAGCCGCCGAATACCACCGCGTGGATCGCGCCGATGCGCGCACAGGCCTGCATCGCGATCACGGCTTCGGGCACCATTGGCAGATAGATCACGACGCGATCGCCGGCATGCACGCCGCGGCGGCGCAGTGCATTGGCGAGGCGGCAGACCTCGGCGTGCAGCTCGCGGTAGCTGAGCCTGCGCACCGCGCCGGCCTCGCTCTCGAACAGGATTGCGGTCTTCTCGCCCCGTTCGGCCAGGTGCACGTCCAGGCAGTTGACGCAGACGTTGAGCTCGCCGTCGCAGAACCAGCGGTAGTTGGGCGCCGCGCTGTCATCCAGCGTGATCGAAAATGGCTTGTGCCAGTGCAGTTCGGCGCGCGCCAGCTCCGCCCAGAAGCCGACGTGGTCCTGCCGTGCGCGCCGATGCAGCGCGGCCAGCTGCTGCGGCCCGATGCGCGCAGCAGCCGTGAACGCCGCGGCAGGGGCGAAGCGGCGGCGCTCGTGCAGCACCGAACGGATGTCAGCGGCTGGCTTGGGAGTGTTCACGGCCTACGGCAGCAGCATAGCGCAACCGGGCAATTTCGCTCCATGGCGTTAGCGATTAGAATGCGCTCCTGCCGATCTGCTCATTAATCCGAAGGATGTCATCGATGACTGAAGCAATATCACGCCGCGATGCGCTTAAAAGACTGGCCCTGCTGGTGGGCGCGGCCGCAGCCGTGGAGGCCGGCCGGCCGGCACAGGCCGCGGACTTGCCGCATCTGAAGCCGACCGACCCGACGGCGGTGGCGCTGAGCTACACCACCGACGCCGCCAAGATCGACCCGACGCAGTTCCCGACCTATAAGCCCGGCCAGAAATGCGGCACCTGCCTGCAGCTGCAGGGCACGGAGGGGCAAGCGTGGCGGCCGTGCAACCTGTTCCCCGGCATGCTCGTCAACGCCAACGGCTGGTGCAAGGTCTGGGTACCGAAGTCCTGAGAGCCGGTTCAGGCCGCGCGCGCATGCTGGCCGGCCAGGCGCTCGGCCTGGCGCGCCAGCAGCGTGCCGAAGCCGTGCGACGCACAGAACGCCGCGATCCCCGCCAGGTCGGGCGTGCGGCGCGACAGCTCGGCGCTACCGGCGCTAAGCGGCACCTCGCAGTCGATGCGCGTCAGCGCACGTGCCAGGAAGGCGCTGTTGCGATGGGCGCGCAGGCGCGCCGGTAGGGCGCCGGCGCCGCGCACCGGCAGCTCGGCGGTGCGCTCGAGCGAGGCGAATATTTCCTCCAGCGACGCAAACGCCGTCAGCAGCAGCGCCGCGGTCTTCGCGCCGATGCCAGGCACCCCCGGTACGTTGTCGACGCTGTCGCCGCGCAGTGCCAGGTAGTCGGCCATGCGCTCGGGAAGCGCCCCAAAACGCCCCGCAATCTGCGGGTAACGGTATTCACGCGCGCCGGCGTAATCCCAGAACACGTCCAGCGGACCGATCAGCTGCGCGAGGTCCTTGTCGCACGACACCACCGTGACGGCGCGGCCCTCGGCGCGGCAGCGCGCCGCCAGCGTGCCGATCAGGTCGTCGGCCTCGTATTCCTCGCTGGCAAATTCCGCCACGCCCAGATGGCGGCAGAACTGCCGGCACAGCGCGAACTGGCGCTTGAGCGGCGCCGGCGCCGGCTCGCGGTGGGCCTTGTAGGGCGGGTAGAGCCGGCAGCGCAGGCCGCGACCGTGACTCTCGTCGAACGCCACCGCGACGTGGCTGGGCATGCGGCGCTCGAGCAGCTCGCCCAGGAAGCGCGCAAAGCCATACAGCGCGTGGGTCGGATTGCCGTCGGCGTCGGCCAGCCCGTCGGGCCAGGCGTACCAGGCGCGAAACACGTACACCGACGCGTCGATCAGATAGACCACGAACCCCCGCAGGACCCGCCGTCAGCTCAGCCAGCGCGCGATGCGATCATGCAGCGGGCTGCTGCGCGGGAAGTGCGCCTGCAGGTACTCCATCTGGTCGGCGAGCACGCGCCGGCCCTTCAGAAAGATGTATTCCGCATAGGTTGGCGTGAACGGCACGGCGATCAGCTGCATCTTGGCCTGCTCGGGCGTGCGCCAGGCCTTGGCGTTGTTGCAGCGGCGGCAGGCCGTGACGACGTTGGTCCACACATCCTTGCCTCCCTGGCTGAAGGGACGCACGTGGTCGCGCGACAGCTCGCGCGTCGGGAAGCGCTCGGCGCAGTACAGGCACAGCGACGCGTCGCGCCGGAACAGTGTCTCGTTGTTCAGCGGCGGGACGTAGTCATGGCGGCTGTGACCGGGGTTGCCGGTGTGGCCGATCGTGGCAATGATCGAGTTGACCTCCAGCACGGTGCGCAGGCCGGTGAGCGCGCTCACCCCGCCGTACAGCCGATACAGCAGCGAGCCGCAGGTGTAGGCGATCTGCTCCTGGTGATAGAGACGGGCCGCCTCGCGATAGTCGATCCACTCGAGCGGCATCCCGGCCACGTCGGTGCGCAGGACCATCTGCGACAGGCCGGCGGCCGCCGTGTGCGGTGCCAGCGTCGCCAACTCGTACTCAGGCTGAGAATCAGCCATGCCCATGGCATGTAAGATACGGCAAGTTTATGCGATAATTCAATGATAAAGGACATCCGTGCACGGCCCTACGAGACGCAAGACCCGCGCCTGTCAGCCGGGCAGCCAGTGTAGGAGATCAATATGTCAGTCACCATCGGCGCGCTCGGCGAGCGCGCGGCAGGGGAAGCGCGCGTCAGTGTGGTCCCGGAGATCGCCGACAAGCTGGCTGCCGCCGGCACGCGGGTCCTGCTCGAGCGCGGCGCCGGGGTCAAGGCGCAGTTTCCCGATGCCCTGTATCGCAAGGTGGAGTGGGCCGATGAGGCCGCCGCGGTGCTCGGGGCCGCCGACGTACTGCTGACCGTGCAACCGCCGGAAATCGAGCAGATCAACGCGCTGCGGCCCGGCACCGTGGTCATCGGCTTCATGCAGGCGCACGCGCGCCGCGCCGAGGTTCTCGCCCTGCGCGACCGCAACATCACCAGCTTCGCGATGGAGCTGGTGCCGCGCATCTCGCGCGCCCAATCGATGGATGCACTGTCCTCGCAGGCCTCGATCGCCGGCTACAAGGCCGTGCTGATCGCGGCCAATACGCTCGACCGTTTCCTGCCGATGCTGACCACCGCGGCCGGCACGATCCGGCCGGCGCAGGTGCTGATCATCGGTGTGGGCGTGGCCGGATTGCAGGCGATCGCGACCGCCAAGCGCCTCGGCGCGGTGGTGGAGGCCTACGACGTGCGCAGCGCCACGCGCGAGCAGGTCAGGTCCCTGGGCGCCAAGTTCGTCGACACCGGCGTATCCGCCGAGGGCGCCGGCGGCTATGCGCGCGAGCTGACCGACGAGGAGAGAGCCCGCCAGCAGGAGGTTCTCGACGCGCGCATCGCCGCGGCCGACGCGGTCATCACCACCGCGGCGGTGCCGGGCCGCACCGCCCCGCGCATCGTGTCGGCCGCGGCGGTACGGCGCATGAAGGCCGGCGCGGTGATCGTGGACATCGCCGCCGAATCCGGCGGCAACTGCGAGCTCACGGTCGCAGGCCAGACCGTGCTGGATCACGGCGTGAAGATCGTCGGCCCGGTCAATCTGTCCTCGCAGCTGGCCTTTCACGCCAGCGAGATGTACTCCCGCAACCTTTACAATTTTCTCAAGCCGGCGCTGGGCAAACCGGCCGCCGGGCAAGAGGCCACGCTCGCCATCGACTGGCAGGATGAGGTCTATGCCCAATCCTGTCTGACGCACGCCGGCGCAATCAAACACGAACCGACGCGCAAGCTGGTGGAGGGAACATGACCGGGATCATCGCACTGTACATCTTCATGCTGGCCGCGTTCACCGGCTACGAGGTGATCGCGCGCGTGCCGGTGATCCTGCACACCCCGCTGATGTCGGGCTCGAACTTCGTGCACGGCATCGTGCTGGTCGGCGCGATGGGTGCGCTCGGCGCGGCCACGACGCCGCTGGAGAAGACCATCGGCTTCATCGGCGTGCTGCTGGCGGCCGGCAACGCGGTGGGCGGCTATGCGGTCACCGAGCGCATGCTGGAGATGTTCAAGTCCAGCGGCGCGAAAGGCGCGGCCGGCGCGAGGGGTGCGGCCGGCGCGAAAGGCGCGGCCCCGCAGGGGAAGCATTGATGAGCGCGCCGCCCAGCGCCGCCGCCGCGACGGCGATCCAGGCGATCTACCTGGTCACCGCCTTCCTGTTCATCGTGGGCTTGAAGCGCATGAGCTCGCCGGTCACCGCGCGCAGCGGCATCCTGTGGGCCGGCGCCGGCATGGTGATCGCCACGCTCGCGACTTTCTTCGCTCCCGGTACCGGCAACTACCCGCTGATCATCATCGCGGTCGTGATCGGCGGCGTGATCGCCTGGGTGAGCGGCCGGCGCGTGGCGATGACCGACATGCCGCAGATGATCGCGCTGTACAACGGCATGGGCGGCGGTGCCGCGGCGGCCATCGCCGCGGTGGAGCTGTATCGCGGCACCCTTCCTAAGAGTGCCGTCACGACGCTGGCGGTGCTCGGCGGCATCATCGGCGCGGTCTCCTTCAGCGGCAGCCTGATCGCCTTCGGCAAGCTCCAGGGGCTGATCCGCCGCTCGCTGCGCTTCGCCGGCCAGCAGGTCATCAACCTGCTGATCCTGCTGGCCGTGCTGGTGCTCGGCGCGCTGCTGATCGTCGGTTTCCATCCCGGCGGCGCGCTGGTCACCGCGTTCTTCGCGGTCGCGCTGCTGCTGGGCATCTGGATGACCGTGCCGATCGGCGGCGCCGACATGCCGGTGGTGATCTCGCTGTACAACGCGTTCACCGGACTGGCGGTGGCGTTCGAGGGCTTTGCGATCGGCAATGCGGTGATGATCGTCGCCGGCATGATCGTCGGCGCGGCCGGCACGCTGCTCACGCAGCTGATGGCCAAGGCGATGAACCGCTCTCTCGGCAATGTGCTGTTCTCGGGCTTCGGCGACACCGGCGGCACGGCCGCCGCCGGCGCGGTCACGGGCAGCATGAAGCCTATCGAGGCGGCCGATGCCGCGGTGATGATGGCATACGCGCAGTCGGTGATCATCGTGCCGGGCTACGGCATGGCCGTGGCGCAGGCCCAGCACAAGGTGTGGGAGCTGTGCCAGCTGCTGATCGATCGCGGCGTGCGGGTGCGCTTTGCGATCCATCCGGTGGCCGGGCGCATGCCCGGACACATGAACGTGCTGCTGGCCGAGGCCGGGGTGCCCTACGACCTGATCGCCGATCTGGAGGAGATCAATGCCGAGTTCGAGAACTGCGATGTGGCGCTGATCATCGGCGCCAACGACGTGGTCAACCCGGTGGCGCGCAACGATCGCTCGAGCCCGATCTACGG
Source organism: Steroidobacteraceae bacterium (assembly GCA_036267195.1). GTDB lineage: Bacteria > Pseudomonadota > Gammaproteobacteria > Steroidobacterales > Steroidobacteraceae > FEN-1191. The sequence goes on along the minus strand of DATAWM010000068.1, from coordinate 62,018 downwards.
CATGCCGATCCTGAACGCGGACAAGGCCAAAAACGTGATCGTAATCAAGCGCGGCCAGGGCGCGGGCTTCTCGGGCATCGAGAACGCGCTGTTCTACCTCGACAACACACGCATGCTCTACGGCGACGGCCAGGCGGCCACGAGCGCGCTGATCGCTGCGGTCAAGTCAGTCTGAGCGTCGACGTCCGCGCGTCAGCGGCGCGCAGCAGTGGCCGTCAGCGGCCGCGCCACGGCCGCGCGAAGCGCTGCCCATGACGCTGGCTGCGCTCCTGCTCGAGCATCTGCGCGCGCTGCTGCGGCGTCGCCTGCAACCAGCGTTGCCGCAATTGCGCGCGCTGCTGCTGGGGCAGGTGGGAAAAGGTGCGGAAATTCTGCACGAAAGCGTGCTGCTGATCGGGTGTCAGCTGGCGAAATTGCTGCCAGCGCCGGCGCACCAGTGCGCGCTGCATCGGCGGCAACTGCTGCCAGGCCCGAAAGCGCGCGCGCGCATTGGTGCGCTGCTCGGGCGTCATCGAGAGCCAACGCGAGGCATTGCGCGACAGTGTCTGCTGGCGGCCGGGCGGCAGCGAATCCCATCGGTCCCGAAAACGCCCCAGCAGCTGCTGTTGCTGCGCCGATAGCGCCGACCAGGAGCGGCCCTGCGGCGCCTGCGCCGGTGCGGCGGCGTTGGCGGCGGCGTTGGCGTTGGCGTCGGCGCCGGGGGCGATCGGCCCGGGCGGCTGCGCCCAGGCGGACACGCTCGCGGCCAGCAGCAGCGCGCTCGCCAATGCGCCCAGGCGGTTCACGCGCATGGGTCGCCGGCGCCGCAATCCAAGCCCTGCACACGCCGATATCGCGCGCGCGACCCCGGCGCGGGTGCGTCACATCCGGCTGGAAGCTGTGCCGGCGCCGGCAGCGGCACCACCGCGCGGCGCAGTGCTGGCTTCATCGACAGCCCACTCGTAGAACTCATAATTGACGTCCTGATCAACATTGAGCGGCACATCGCTGCTGAGCAGATCGATGTCCTCGAGCGCACCATTGGCGACGGGCACGGCCGCCGGCCGCGTCCGATGCGGGCCCAGCACCACGAGCAATGCCAGCGCCGCGGCGGCCACGGCGCCGGCAGGGGCCCACCGCTGCAGACGATGGTGCCGGCGCGCATCGCGCACCTGTAACGCAGCGTGGCGCGCCTGCGTCAGCCGCGAGCGCACCGCCCACGGCAGCTGCTCGGCGCTGGCGAGCAAGAGCGAGCGCGTCTGCTGCTCGATCGGGCTGTCCACCTGCTGTTGTTCATCACCGGCGTTCATGTCCGGAACTCTCCGAGCTTTACGCGCAGCGCCTGCACCGCGCGGAAATAATGCGTCTTCACGCTGCCTTGGGAACACTTCATTGCCACCGCCGTACCGGCCACGTCCAGTCCCTCGAAGTTGCGCAGCATAAAGGCCTGGCGCTGACGATTGGGCAGAGCCGCGAGCGCCCGTTCCAACGCTGCCAAGATCTCGTCCGACTCCAACTGCACCGGCGGCGTCGGGCCGCCATCCAGCGCCTGCGCGACCGCATCGACCGTCTCATCCTCGTCCTCACCGCCGCGCCAGGGCATCAGCGCCATCACCCGGTTGCGCACGTTGCGGCGCCGCTGCACGTCGCGGATGCGGTTCTCCAGGATCCGGTAGAACAGCGGCTTCCATTCCTCCGCCGGACGCGACGCATAGCGCGCGCTGAGCTGCAGCATGGCATCCTGCACCACATCCAGCGCGTCCGCTTCATGACGGAGGGCGATCTGTGCGATCCTGAAGGCCTTGCGCTCCACGCCGGCCAAAAACGCTTCGAGGGCGCGCGCGCCATCCTGGATCTCACGCAAATGGGCTTTCCGGAGCGTGGGTAAGTCGGTCTGCGAAACAAGCGTAGCAAAGCCAGCCATGCGCGTGCATCCACAGGTAGGAACGCCTAGCCGCTAAAACGATCCGGCTGCCAATTCGGTTGACGGAAGCGAGTGATGGATTGGTTGCCTGGGCATCGCATCAGCAGAAGGCCGCGAAATCATCCACTTAATCGAACGGCACATCAACGCTTTTAGCCGCGGGGGTGGCACGGGGCCCGCGGACGCGTTGGTGGACTGGTAACCCATTGATAAACGGTCGGATTCACAGTTGGTCATTTTTTCGGTAGCCGCCATGAAGCCCCTGAAACAGCGGCGGTTTTACGCAGATTCCGCCAGCCGTCCACAGACTTATCCACAGTGACGCGCTCCTCAGGCGACATCCCGGGCGTATTGCGGGTCGCGATCAATGCACCGCTGCGCAGTCCCTTTGACTATCTGCCGCCGGAGGGCTGTAGCGCGCACGCGATACCGGTGGGGGCGCGGGTGCGGGTGCCGTTCGGTCGCGCCGAGGCCGTTGGCATGGTTGTCGGGCATGCCGAGCACAGCGCGCTCGAGGCAGCCGCCCTCAAGCGAGTGCACGAGGTCATCGACGCTGCGGCCCTGCTCGACGAGGCGCTGATGCGGCTGCTGCGCTGGACGGCCGAGTACTATCACCACCCCGCCGGAGAGGTCATCGCCGGCGCGTTGCCCAAGGCATTGCGGCTGGGAGCGAGCGCGCACGCGCCACTGCCGCGCTGGCGGCTCACTGCCGCCGGTGAGGCGGCGCACGCGGCCGGCCTGGCTGCGGGCGCGCCGCGCCAGCGCTCGTTGCTGGCCCTGCTCGGCGCGGCCCCGGGCGGGCTGCCCGCGCCGCAGCTGTCGGAGGCGCTGCCGTCCTGGCGTGCTCACGCCCGCGCACTGCAGCAGCGCGGCTGGATCGAGCGCTATGATGCGGCCGCCTCTCGCACCGATCCGGCTACCCCGCCCCCGACGACCGCGGATGCCTCTGCCGTCGCAGCACCCCTTGCCCTCGCGGCACCGGCCCCGCAGGGCCCGGCGTTGTCCGCAGCGCAGGTCGTGGCAGTGGAGCAGATCGACGCCGCGGCCGAGCGCTATGCCGCCTTCCTGCTCCAGGGAGCCACAGGCAGCGGCAAAACCGAGGTCTACCTGCAATGCGCCGCGCGCGCGCTGGCGCGCTCGCGCACGGTGTTGGTGCTGGTACCCGAGATCGCCCTGACCCCGCAATCGGTCGAGCGTTTCCGCCGCGCCCTGCCGGCCCCGATCAGCGTGCTGCACTCCGGACTCACCGACGCGGAGCGGTTGGCCGCCTGGCGCGCCGCCCGCAGCGGCGAGGCCGGCATCGTGCTCGGTACCCGCTCGGCGGTGTTCGCGCCGCTGTCGCGTCTGGGGCTGATCATCGTCGACGAGGAGCATGACACCTCCTATAAGCAGCAGGACAGCGGCTGCCGCTACTCGGCGCGGGACCTGGCGGTGGTGCGCGCGCAGCAGGCCGGCATCCCGATCGTGCTCGGCTCGGCCACGCCGGCCTTCGAGACGCTGCAGAACCAGCGCACCGGCCGCTATGCGACGCTGTCGCTGCCGCGCCGCGCGGATCAGGCCGCCGCCCCGGTGCTGAAGTTGATCGATCTGCGCGCCCATGGCGTGCGCCAGGGCCTGTCCACGCCAGTGGTCGATGCGATCGGCCGGCACCTGGCGGCACAGGGGCAGGTGCTGGTGTTCATCAACCGGCGCGGGTACGCCCCGACGTTGCTGTGCACCGCCTGCGGCTGGATCGCACCGTGCCGTCAGTGCGATGCCCGCATGACCGTGCACCGCGTCAGCGGGCAGCTCTCCTGCCATCACTGCGGCGCCGCCGAGCCGCTGCCGGGGCGCTGTCCGCGCTGCGGCTTCACGGTCAAGCCGGTCGGGCAGGGCACCGAGCGGGTCGAGGAGACGCTACGCGAGCTGTTCCCCGATCACGGACTGCTGCGTCTGGACCGCGACACGGCCGCGCGGCCGGGACAGCTCGAGGACATCGTGCGCCGCGTGCTCAGCGGCGAGGCGCGCATCCTGGTCGGCACCCAGATGGTCACCAAGGGCCATCACTTCCCGGGCGTGCTGCTGGTGGTGGTGCTGAATGCCGATCAGGGATTGTTCAGCACCGACTTCCGCGCCGCGGAGCGGCTCGCGCAGACGATCGTGCAGGTGGCGGGACGCGCCGGCCGCGAGCGCGAGCAGGGCGAGGTGCTGATCCAGACCGAGTACCCCGAGCATCCGCTGTTGCAGAGCCTGCTGTCCGGTGGTTACGAGGGCTTCGCCGCCACGGCGCTGGCGGAGCGCGAGGCGACCCGCTGGCCCCCGTTCGGTCGCCTGGCGCTGCTGCGCGCCTCTAGCCTGTCGAACGATGGCGCGCTGCAGTTCCTGGCACGCGCCCGCGCCGCGGCAGCTGCGTCGGCGCCGTCCGCGGCCGCAGCGCAGGGCGTGCGCCTGCTCGGCCCGGTCGCCGCCTCGATCGCGCGGCGCGCCGGCCGCTACTACGCGCAGCTGTTGATCGAGAGCGCCGAGCGCGGCGCATTGCATCGCTTCATCGATGCCTGGTTGCCGGCGGTCGAGACGCTCGCTCGCACGCAGCGCGTGCGCTACGCGCTCGACGTCGATCCGATCGATATCGGGTAGACTCGCGCCCCAGACTCGAGGATCCCTGCCGTTGAAAGATGAGCTAACGCGTCTGCTGTCCGACGCGCTGAAAAGTCTGGCGGGCAACCTCCTGCCCGAACCCGTCGATCCTTCCGCGATCAGCGTCGAACGCAGCCGCGATGCCGGCCACGGCGACTACGCCAGCAACATCGCGCTGCGGCTGGCCAAGTCCGCACAGCGCCGGCCGCGCGAGCTGGCCGAGGCGATCGTGGCCGCGCTGCCGCCCAGTGCGATGGTGGCGCGCGTGGAGGTGGCCGGTGCCGGCTTCATCAACTTCCATCTCGCGCACGGTGCACACACGGCGGTGCTGCTGCAGGTGCTGCAGCAGGCCGAACGCTACGGCACCAGCGAGGCAGGCGGCGGCCGCAAGGTCCTCCTGGAATTCGTGTCCGCGAATCCCACCGGCCCGTTGCACGTCGGGCACGGCCGCCAGGCCGCCTACGGGGCCACGCTCGCCAACCTGCTGGCCGCATCCGGCTACCAGGTGCAGCGCGAGTACTACATCAACGACGCCGGCCGGCAGATGAACATCCTGACGGCCAGCACCTGGGTGCGCTACCTCGAGCGCTGCGGGCAGAGCGTGCCGTTCCCGTCCAACGGCTATCGAGGCGACTACGTGCACGCGATCGCCGAGCAGCTTCACCGGCAGCGCGGGGCCGAGCTGCAGCGCCCCGCAGCGCAGGTCAGTGACGGGCTGCCGCCCGATGCGCCCGCCGGCGACAAGGAACAGCACGTCGATGCACTGATCGAGCGCATGCGCGTCCTGCTCGGCACCGATGCCTTCGAGCAGGTGCAGCAACTCGCGCTCACGACCATGCTGGACGACATCCGCGCCGACCTGGCGGCCTTCGGCGTCGAGTTCGATCGCTGGTATTCCGAGCGCGAACTGACCGGCAGCGGCGCAGTCGAGCGCGCGCTGGAGCAGCTGCAGGCCGGCGGCCATCTGTATCGCAAGGACGGCGCAGTGTGGTTCCGCGCCAGCCGCTTCGGCGATGACGAGGATCGCGTGCTGGTGCGCGCCAACGGAGCGCTGACCTACTTCGCGCCCGACATCGCCTATCACCTGCAGAAACGCGAGCGCGGCTTCGAGCGGCTGATCGACGTGCTCGGCGCCGACCATCACGGCTATGTCGCGCGGGTACGCGGCGCGCTGGCCGCGATGGGACAACCGGGCGAGTGCCTGGAGGCCTGCCTGATCCAGTTCGTCAGTCTGTACCGGGGCGGGGAAAAGATCCCGATGGGCAAGCGCGAGGCGCAGTTCGTCACGCTGCGGCAGCTGCGCGAAGAAGTGGGCAATGACGCCTGCCGCCTGTTCTACCTGATGCGCAGCCATGATCAGCACCTGGACTTCGACCTGGAGCTGGCCAAGTCGCGCACCAATGAGAACCCGGTGTACTACATCCAGTACGCGCACGCGCGCGTCGCCAGCGTCATCAAGCAGCTCAGCGCACGAGCGCTGGCCTACGACGCGGCGATGGCCGCCGACAATCTGGCGCGGCTCGACGGCGCGCACGAGCAGGCCGCGGCGCGCGAGCTCGCGCGTTATCCCGAAGTGATCGCGCAGGCCGTCGTGGCGCGTGCGCCGCACGCGCTGGTGCACTACCTGCGCGAGCTCGCGAACGCATTCCACACCTGGTACAACGCCGCAACCATCATCGTCGATGAGGCGCCGCTGCGAAACGCACGGCTCGCGCTCGCGCTGGCGGTGCAGCAGGTGGTGCGCAACGGCCTGGCGCTGCTGGGTGTGTCGGCGCCGGAAAGCATGTGAACAACCGGCGCCTGACTGCCCGCGATTACAAGCGCCCGCGCCGCGCCGGCTCGCCGGGTCTGCGCGGCTTCGGCTACGGGCTCGCGCTCGGGCTGATCATCGCCGGCGCCGTGTTCGTGCACGATCGTCGCCGTGCCGGCGCGCCCTCCGAGCCGTCGCATCCGGTGCCCGGCGCCCGCCGCGCCCACGGGAGCGCTGCCGACGATGTCGGACCGCCCGACGATCCGCAGTCTTCCGCCGCCAACGCCAGGGGCGCAGGCGTTGCGGGAAACACCGGAGCCGCCACCGCGCCCGCTGTCGGCGGCTTCGATTTCTACCGCATGCTGCCCAGATTCGAGGTCGTCGTGCCCGAGCACGAGCACGCCAGCCGCCCGTCACCTGCAGCGCCGGTCGAGCGGCCCGGAACCTACTTCCTGCAGATCGGCTCCTATCACGACGACGCCGTCGCCGAGCGCATCCGCACCAAGCTCGCCAAGCAGGGCATCACGGCCACGGTGCAGCGCGTCGCCGTGGATACCGACGTGTGGCACCGGGTGCGCGTCGGCCCGATCCGCGACCTGGCGCTGCTCAACCGGCTGAGGCAGCAGCTCGAGGCGAACAACCTGGATTCCCTCGTGGTCCGGGTCGATGATTGATGGAGCGCGTCGTGCGATCCACCAGACACGTGACCGTGCGGACAGCAAGTTCCCCGGGCAGGACTCGCGGCTCTTTGATCGCTACAATGTCCCGTCGCATATAAGAACGTCGTCTTCGCAGGGGGGCAGTGATGATGGGGCACGTCAACTTCCGGATCATGGTTGCGGCCGCCGGCCTCGTTGGCTCGGCGCTGATCGGACCGGCCGCCTGGGCACAGAGCTGCAACGAGTCGTGCCTCAAGGCAATCATGCACCAGTACCTGGAGCAGCTTCCCAGGCACGACGCAGGATCGCTGCCGGTATCGCCGCAGATCAACGCACGCGAAAACACCGAGCCGGTGAAACTGGGCTACGGATCCTGGAAGACCGTCGCCGCGGTGCTTCCGGGCCTTGAGTTTGCCGATCCGGCCACCGGCCAGGTCATCTACGCGGGCGGCGTGCGTCGGGACGGTGCCATCGGGACGCTGTTCCTGCGCCTGAGGGTCGCGGACGGCAAGATCACCGAATCCGAAATGCTCACGACGGGCCCGGGAGCGCTGACCCCGCCGCGGCCGGCGGGCGGCCTGCGGCCGGGCGGTGCGCCGGCAGGTGGAGCGCGCGCGGGCGGCCGGGGCCCAGGGCCGGCCCCGGATTTATCGGGCCTGCTGCAGCCGGACATCCTGTACGACGTCGTGGTGCCCAAGGATCGGCGCTCGAGCCGTGAGCAACTGGCGAACATACCCTACCTGTACATGGAAGGGCTGGCCAAGGGCGACGGATCGATCCCGCCGTTCGGTCCGCGCTGTGACCGCTATGCAGCGGGCGGCAGGAAGCTGACCAACAATCCCGCCAATCGCGGCGGCGCCATCAGCTGCGCCATGGCGGTCGGCGCCATGAAGGCGATGAAGGGGCTGTCGGTCGTCAATCGCCGGATCGCCGTGGTCGACGTACCGCACGGCATCGCCGTCGGCATGTTCATCGTCGCGGTCGACATGGGCGGCGGCCGTGCGTTTGCGCAGGACGTCGCCGAGGTATTCAAGGTCGTGGACGGCAAGATCCGCTCGATCGAGGAGTTCGGCGCTCCCGGCCAGGTTCCGCCTGACTCCGGCTTCCCCGGACGCTGACCAGGAGGGCCCTATGAAGATACTCGCCATCCTCGCTCTAGCTTGCGTGTGGTCACTCGCGCATGCGGCCGATCCGGTCGAAGGGACCAATTATTTTCTGGTCGACCCGCCGCAGCCGTATCTGGCGCCGGCCGGAAAAGTGGAAGTCACCGAAGTCTTCTCCTACGGCTGTCCGGCCTGCAACCGGTTCTATCCGTACATGGACCAGTTGCGGCAGAAGCTGCCGCGCACCGCGGTGCTCGATTACGTGCCGGCCTCGTTCAGCACGGCCGAGGACTGGCCGATGTTCCAGCGCGCCTATTTCACGGCGCAGATCCTGGGGGTCGATCAACGCGCGCATGATGCGATGTTCGACGCGGTATGGAAGACCGGCCAGCTCGCGGTGGCCGATGAGCAATCGGGCCGCATCAAGTCCCCTGCCCCGACCATCCAGGACGCGGCGCGCTTCTACGCGCTCACCACCGGCGTGAACCAGCAACGCTTCCTTGAAACCGCGATGTCCTTCGGTGTCGACGTGAAGATCCGGCAGGCCGAGCAGGTCATGCGCGCCTGGCAGATCGATCAGACCCCGACGATGATCATCGACGGAAAATATCGCGTCACGCTGCCGTCCGCGGGCGGCGACCAGCAGCTGATCGACGTCACCCGCTGGTTGATCGCGAAGGAAAGCGCCACCGTCGCGACACCGAACCTATCTATGAAAGCGCGTCGGAGCCGGTAAGTCTGGAAACGCCATGACGAGGGGACGCTCATGAATCACGCAAGCACCGGCGGCCCGCGGTGAAACCGGGCGGCCATTTCGTCAGCGTCGCCCGGGCACCGGTCACCCCGGATCAGTGCGCGGCCGCGCAGGTACAGTGCTCCGGCTCACCGGGCCATGCGGCCGATGCCCCGCTGGCCTTGCTGCTGCAGGTCGGCCAGCTCGCCGACGCGGGCAAGCTGAAGATCCACGTCGACCGGAGCTACCCGCTATCCCGTGCTGCCGAGGCCGTGCAATACGTTCATGACGGCCACGCCGAAGGCAAGGTCGTTCTCACCGTTGGGCGCGGCGCCACAGGCGAATAGCCAAAATTGTTGCGCTATTGATCAAATAAAGGGCGGAATCGAGGCCATTGGCCCCTGGCGGATACAGTAGCGCAGGCCGTCCCCAGCGGCGAGGACTGCGGCCCTACTCCTCCGCCCCGTGCCCGATCTCGATTCCCAGCGAACGCAGTTTCCGATACAGGTGGGTGCGTTCCATGTCGACCCGCTTGGCCAGCAGCCCGACCTTGCCATTGCACAGCTGCAGCTGCTGCTGCAGGTAGGCGCGCTCGAACTGCTCGCGCGCCTCGCGCAGCGGCAGCGCCAACAGGTCGTGCTTGACCAGCGGCTCACCAGCCTGGGTCTGGGCCGACAGCTCGCGCTCGACCTCCTCCAGCCCGATCTCCTCGGGTCCGTCGGCCAGCAGGAAGCGGCGCGTCATGTTGCGCAGCTCTCGCACGTTGTCAGGCCAGGGGTAGTGCCGCAGGCGGTTTTGTGCCGCCACGCCGAAGCGACGGAAGCGCAGCTCCGCGGTCTCGGTCAGCAGGTCGACGTAGTAGCGCAGCAGCTCCGGCACGTCCTCGGCATAGTCCCGCAGCGCCGGCACACGTACCAGCAGCACCGAGAGCTGCGCATATAGGTCACGGCGGAACTGCTCGGCTATCACCCGGGTCATGATGCCGGGCTGCGCCGAGGCGATGATCCGGGCCCGCAGCGGCACCGTCTGGCCGTCGCCCTCCGCGCCTTGACCGGTGCCGCGGGTGGCACCGGCACGCATGAAGCTGCCGTTCTCGATCACGCCGCTGAGCAGGCGCTGGGCTGCGGGCGGCAGGTCTTCGATGTTGCTGATGAACAGCGTGCCGCCGCGCGCCTGCTCGAACACGCCGGGAACGACCTGGTCGGAACCGAACAGGGTAGTGGCAGTGGTTTCCTCGCGCAGCGTGCGCGCATCCAGCACCACGAACGGGCCTGCTGCTGCGGGGCCGGACTGATGGACGAAGCGCGCCAGCTGCTCCAGCTCGGTGCCAGGCTCCCCCAGCAGCAGTATCGGCGCCGCGGAGGCGGCCAACCGCGTCAGGTCGGCGCGCAGCTGCACCATCGTGCGGCTGCGGCCCGGCGGCGCCGCGCTCGCGGCGGAGCCCGCCCCGACGAACTTGCCGCTGTGGCGGCGCGCCCTGACCTCCAGCGCGCGCTCGACCGTGCGCAGCAGCTTCGCCAGCGATACCGGCTTCTCGATGAAGTCGAACGCGCCCAGGCGCGTGGCCTCGACCGCGGTCTCGACCGTGCCATGGCCTGACATCATCACGACCGGGCAGCCCTCCGGCGCATCGCCGGACCACTCACGCAGCAGCGTGATGCCGTCGGTGTCGGGCATCCAGATGTCGAGCAGCACCAGGTCGGGCGCCTGCCGCTGCCGCGCTGCGCGCGCCTGCCTGGCGTCGGCCGCGACCTCGACCTCGTAGCCCTCCTCCATGAGGATCTCCTGCAGCAGACGGCGGATATCGGCCTCGTCGTCCACTACCAGAATCTTGCCTGCATTCATGCACGCTCCCTCCGCAATTCCAAGCGTCGTTCTGCTCCCGCGAGCAGCGCCCGATCCTGTGCGCCGACCGGTAGCCACACCCGCACCCTGGCGCCCCCCTCGGGTTCATTTTCTGCCTCGATGCGCCCCCCGTGTTCTTCGACTATACGCTTGACGATGGCCAGTCCCAGCCCCGTGCCGCGCGGCTTGCCGGTTACGTAGGGATCGAACAACCGGCCGAGGATCTCCTTGCGGAACCCCGGGCCGTTGTCGCTCACGCTGATAACGGCGGCGGCCGCACCCCCCGGCGGATGCTGCAACCGCGTGCCGATCTGCACGCAGCCCTGCGCCACCCCGCTCAGCGCCTCGATCCCGTTGGTGATCAGGTTGGCCAGGATCTGGCGTACGCGGCCCCGGTCGGCCTCCAGCTCCGGCAGCCGCATATCCAGATCGAGCCGGATCTCGGCCGCCGGGTCCTGCAGCCGGTACAGCTCGGCCACCTCGCTCACCAGCTGGTTGAGATTGAAATGTGCCAGCCGCATGTCCGGGGCGCGCGCGTACTCGGAGAAGGCGTTGACCATCTGCTTCATCGCATCCACCTGCTGCACGATCGTGTGCGTGGAGCTCTCGAGCAGCAGCGTATCCTCGGCGTTCATCGCCGGCAGCAGCTTGCGCCGCAGCCGCTCGGCCGACAGCTGGATCGGCGTCAGCGGGTTCTTGATCTCATGCGCGAGCCGGCGGGCGACTTCGCCCCAGGCCGCCTCGCGCTGGGCTGCCAGCAGCGCGGTGATGTCGTCGAACACGATTACCACCAGGGAGCGCTCGCGCTCATCCGGCAGCGGCGTACCGGCCCACAGCAGCACCCGCTCGCCGCTCTCCCCGGGCAGCGTCAGCTGCTCACGCCACTCGTACTGCCCGGCGGAGAGCCGGGCTCGCAGCTCGGTGATGAACGTGGCCAGGCGCAGGTTGCTGGCGGACAGCCGCTCCAACGACTCCCCGGCCGCCGCCTGGAACTGGGTGCCGAGGATCGTGCCGGCCGACTGATTCGCGCTGTGCAGCGCCAGGTCGTGATCGGTCACGATCACGCCGGTGGTCAGGCGCGACAGGATGATCGAGAGGCGGGCGCGCTCGCGCTCGACCGCCTGGCGGCTGCGCGCGGCCTCCTCGCTCGCGCGCCGCAGCCGCTTGGTCATGTCGTTGAACGAGTGCACCAGGAAGCCCATCTCATCGCGCGACGGCAGCGGCAGGCGCGTGCCGAAATCGCCCTTGCCGACCGCGCGCGTACCGGCGATCAGATCCTGCACCGGCCGCGTCAGGCGCTGCGCGGAGAAGATCGCGCCATAGATCGCCGCCAGCAGCGTCAGCAGCACCACCAGTGTCAATGTGAGCCGGAAGCTGATCTTCAGCGGCTCGCGCACCGCCGACAGATCACCGTATTGCGAGGAAGTGTGCTGCACGGCCTCGGCCAGCGCCGAGAGCTCCAGCGGTACCTCGTAGTTGATCAGCACGTAACTGCGCGGTGGATGCCCGGTGTCGAACACGCCGATCGGGGAGGCCGTCTCGATCGTATAGCGTCCGTTCGGCAGCGGATTCAGGCTCACATAGCTGCGCCCGGTGGCCAGCTGCAGTGCCACCTCCTGCGGCGGCGGGCCGGGCTGCTGCGCCATCGGGCTGGCGCTGCTGATCGCCAGCGCCCGGCCGTCGGCGTCGTACACCACGATGTCCTGGGCCTCGGTGGCGCGCCGCTCGTCATCCAGCCGCGCGATCAGTCCGGGCCCCGACAGCGAACGCAGCGAGCGCGCCAGGCTGTCGGTACGGTGCGCCTGCTCGCGCAGGCGCAGGTCCAGCGCCGCACGCGACAGCACCACGGCGTCGTTCAGGCCCTGGCGGATCTCGACCCGGAACCAGCTGTCGATGCCACGGTTGATGAAGTCGAGCGAGAACAGATAGACGATCACCAGCGGCGCGATCACCAGCGAGCCGAAGATCAGCACGGTGCGCATTGCCAGGCGCGAACCCGGCACGTGGTTGCGGAAGTCGCGGTATAGCTGCCACAGCTTGCGCGTCAGCAGCACCGCCAGCGCCAGCACCCCGCAGATGCTGAACAGCAGGATCCACAGCTGCCAGCGCGAGAACGTCGCCGAGTTCTCCACGCTCAGCGCCAGCAGCAGCAACGCGCCGACGCCGGCGACCAGTGCGACCGTCGCCAGCGCGCGCACCCCCAGACGTCTTAAAGCGTCAGCATCCATGTGTACCACGGGCTGCTGCGTTGCCAGTCGCCGCTCCAGAACATCAGCGCGCGCAGCGGGGCGGGCATGCGCCCGCGCCGCACGCCGGCGCGCACCGCCACCTGCCAGGGACCCGGGCCCAGCTGCGACTGCACCAGCACCGGCATGTCCTCGATTTGTCCGAGCCTGGCCAGCGCCTCATCCAGCGTCGCAAAGCTCTCCTGCTCCACGTCCGCGTCATTGCTCAGCACATAGCGGCCGGTGACGGCGTGGTAGGTCAGCTCGCGCCGCAGCGTGGTGTCGAGCAGCGTGGCGTTGAACCAGAAATGCCGCGGGCGGGCGATGGTCACCTCCAGCTCGAACACCAGCGTGACCGCGTCCTGCAGCGCGGTGCGGATACGCGCGTTGTCGGGGTACTGAACCTGCGCATTGAGCTCCAGCACGTCGTGGTCGAGCACCACGTAGGCCGAATCGACGCGGAACCGGCCGTCGAGCGGACCGTCGCTGTGGGCGGCCGGCGCCGCGGCCAGGCCCGCGAGCAGCATCACGCAGATGCCTAGTCTGAAGCTCTTATACACGTTATGTCGCTACTGTGAGGCAAGCATAATAGAAGCCGTCGGTCAGCGCCGCATTGCCCGGCAGCAGCTGCACGCCGTGCCGGCATGGCCTGGCATCCGGCGGCAGCAGTGCCTGCATCGGTGCCGGCATCGGCACGGCGCGCGCCGCCGGCACCGCCGCCAGCACGGCCTCCACCACGGCCTGGTTTTCGACCGGTAGCACCGAGCAGGTCGAATACAGCAGCCGCCCTCCCGGCTTCAGCAACGCCAGGCATTGCTCCAGTATCCGGCGCTGCAGGGCCGCCAGCGTCCCGATGTCCTGCGGCCGGCGCAGCAGCTTGATGTCAGGATGTCGCCGGATGACCCCGACCGCCGAGCAGGGCGCATCCAGCAGGATGCGGTCGAAGCGCTGCCCATCCCACCACGACCGCTCGCCGGCCAGATCGGCCGTCACCAGGCGCGCCTGGCGCCGCAGGCGTGCGAGATTATCGGCCACGCGCGCGAGCCGCTGCGCGTCGACATCAACCGCGGTCAGGTCGATCGCACCATCCGCCGCCTCCAGCAACGCGCCGGTCTTGCCGCCCGGCGCCGCGCAGGCGTCGAGCACACGCTCGCCGGCTCGGACCCCGAGCAGGCGGGAGGCCAGCTGCGCGCCGGCGTCCTGCACGGAGACCCAGCCCTCGGCGAAGCCCGGCAGGCGCTCCACCGGCACCGGCCGCTCGAGGACGAGCGCCGTCGGCAGCCACGGCAACCGCATTGCGGGCAGGCCGTGAGCGGCCAGCTGCACGCAGTAATCGTCGAGCGAGCCGCGCGACAGGTCCACCCGCACCGTCAGCGGCGGCTGCGCATTATTGGCCGCGGTGATGCGCTCCCAGTCCGCCGGCCACGCCTCGCGCAGCGCCGCGAGCAGCCAGGCGGGATGCGCACACGCGGCGGCCGGATCGGCCAGCATCGCGCTGAGCAGGGCGGCGCGCTCGCGCACGAACCGGCGCAGCAATGCGTTCATCAGTCCGGTGGCATGCGGCTGGCGCAGCAGCCGTACCGCGTCTACCGCGGACGAGACCGACGCCTCGGGCGGATGACGGGAATGCTGCAGCTGATGCAACGCGACCGCCAGCAACGCTGCCAGTTCCGGCACCAGCGCGCGCCCGGCCGTGAGCAACGCCGCCAGCGCCGCAAGCTGCGGGTACCAGCGCAGCGTCCCGAGCGTCACCGCGCGGATCGCCGAATCCGCACCGGCGCGCGCGAGCGCGTCATCGGCGGAGCGCCCGCGGCTCACCACACCGGCAACGGCGTGCGCGGCCTGGGCCAGGATCAGCGCCGCGGCATGGCCCGGCGCCGGCGCGCCCCCCGGCGCCGGCACGCGCGGCAGCCTAGGCCCCAAGCCGCTCCCCGAGCGGCGCGGCCCCGCCGGCGAATTCGCGCGCACCCAGCACGCGCCGACCCGCCAGCTGCAGCTTGGTCACGGCGAGAACCCCGCGGCCGCAGCCCACGTGCAGTTGATCCTCCTTCACGGCCAATACGGTGCCGGGCGCGGCCGCCGCGGCATCCGGGTCCGGCGCGACCAACGGATCCTGCACGGCGCGCGCCTCCCAGATACGCAGCTGCGTGCCACGCCAGGTGGTCTGGGCGACCGGCCAGGGATTGAAGGCGCGCACCTGCCGGGCGATGCGCTGGGCATCCTGGCTCCAGTCAATGTGCGCCTGCTGCTTGTCGATCTTGGGGGCGAACGTCACGTCCTGCTCGGACTGCTCGTGGGCGCGCGCGCGGCCGGCTTGCACCGCCTCGAGCGTGCCAAGCAGCAGCTCGGCGCCCAGCTGCGCCAGCCGTGCGCTCAAATCGGCGGCGGTGACGGTGGCGCCGATCGGCACGCTGCGCGTCGCCAGCACCGGGCCGGCGTCCAGCCCGGCCCGCATCTGCATGATCGAGACACCGCTCGCCTCGTCGCCGGCGAGAATGGCGTGCTGGATCGGCGCGGCCCCGCGCCAGCGCGGCAGCAGCGAGGCATGCACGTTGACGCACCCCAGGGGCGGCAGCGCCAGCACCTCGGCGGGCAGGATCAGCCCATAGGCCACCACCACCAGCAGCTCGGGCGCCCAGCTGCGCAACTGCGCGCGCTGCTCCTCGGTGGCCAGCCGCGCGGGCTGCGACACCGGCAAAGCGAGCTGCTCGGCGAGCTGTTTGACGGGACCGGGCTGGACCGCGCGGCCGCGGCCGGCGGGACGATCAGGCTGCGTGAGCACCCCGACCAGTTGATGCGGGGAGCGCGCGAGTGCCTGCAACGCCGGCAGCGCGAATTGCGGTGTGCCGGCAAACGCGATGCGCAGCATGGCTCATATCGCGCGCGCGGCGACACGTCCCGGCGGCGGCTTGTCGCTGCCGTCGGCGCGCTCGCGACGCTCCTTGTCGAGCTTGCGGCGGATGCGCCCGCGCTTGAGCGCGGACAGGTAGTCCACGAACAGCTTGCCATCGAGGTGATCGCGCTCGTGCTGCAGGCAGATCCCGGTCAGACCGGTGAGCTCGCGCTCGAACACCTGGCCGCGGGCGTCCTGGGCGCGCACCCGCACCCGCGCGGCGCGCTGCACCTGCTCGAACGTGTTCGGCACCGACAGGCAGCCTTCCTCGGACACTTCCTTGCCGTCGCGCTCCAGGATCTGCGGATTGATGTAGACCTGCGGCTCGCTCTTCTCGGCGCTGGTATCCATCACGATCACCTGCCGGTGCACGTTCACCTGCGTGGCGGCCAGGCCGATGCCGGGGGCGGCATACATGGTCTCGAGCATGTCGGCGATCAGCCGCTCGAGCTCGGCATCGAAGGCCCGCACCGGCTGTGCGCGCGTGCGCAGCCGCGGGTCGGGAAATTCCAGGATGGGCAACAGGGCCATGCAGCGTCTCCGATCTTGGACCTTGGGGGAAACGATCGATTTTTCAAGCGCGGGGTCCTGCGCGGTCCAGGCGTGACCCAGTGCACAAACTGCGCAAGCAACCGTGGGCGTTGGCGCGCCGTTAAGTTTATAACAGCCCCAGCCAAACACCCTACCGGTAGCCCGGTCCCAGAGGTAGCAGGGATGTCGAGTCAAATGTTGCGTTACGGGCAGACGGCCCTCGCCTGTACCGGCCTGGCGGGACTGCTGGCCCTGAGCGGCTGCTCGTTGCTCCATGTCCATGAGCACGCATCCGCAGCGCCGCCACCGGTGGCGCAGGCCGATACCACCGACGGCACCGCGGCCCCCGCGGTGCCGCAGACCGATACCGATGCGCCCGCGACGGCTGGCGACAGCGCGGCCGATCAGCCCTCCTCGGAGCAGCCCGGCACCACCACGGTGCTGGCCGATGCCGGTCCGGTGCTCAGAGCGAGCGCGCCGAAGAGTTATGTCGTACAGCGCGGCGATACGCTCTGGGGTATCGCCAACATGTTCCTGCGCGACCCGTGGCTGTGGCCGGAGATCTGGTACGTCAATCCCGAGATCCACAACCCGCACCGCATTTACCCCGGCGACACGGTACGGCTCGCGCTCGCCGGCAACGGCCGCACCGAGCTGCAGATCGTGCGCCGCGAAAGCGGCGGCGGCGGCGGCGAACTGCTGGCCACGCGCCTGGAGCCACTGCTGCGCAGCTCGGCGCTGGACACCCCGATCGAGACCATTCCCTATGCGGTCATCGCCGCGTTCATCTCGCATCCGGCGGTGCTCACCAGCGCACAGATCCATGCCGCCCCCTACATCATCGCGCTCGCCGAGAACCATGACGTCGCCGGCACCGGCCACGAGCTGTTCGTCAAGCAGCTCGTGGCCGCGAGCGGCGCCCGCTACAGCGTCATGCACATCGATGAGCCGCTGGTGGATCCGGATAACGGCCGGCGCCTCGGCTACGTCGCCATCTACACCGGCACCGTGCAGATCACCGCGCCCGGCAAGATTTCCAAGGCCGTGCTGACCAACTCGGCGCGCGAGACGCTGCAGGGCGACGTGCTGATCCCCGAGCAGCCCAACCAGACGGCCGATTTCGTGCCGCACGCCCCGGCGCGAGCGCTCGCGGGCCGCGTCATCGACGTGATCGACAACGTGCAGCTGGCCGGGCAGAACCAGGTGGTAGTCCTGAACCGCGGCAGCGACGCGGGCCTCGAGCGCGGCAGCGTGCTGACCGCCGATCAGGCGGCCGTTCGTGTCAGGGACCGCTGTGCGAGCATCCAGAACGACCCGACCTGCTTCCATTCGGTGGTCACGCTGCCCACCGACACCGCCGGCACGCTGCTGGTCTTCAAGGTCTACCCGAAGGTCAGCTACGCGCTGATCCTGGGCGACACCGTGCCGATCCAGGTCGGCGCCCGCGTGCGCAGCCCGTAAAGGCGCGCTGAGTAAAGGCGCGCCGGCGCTTGCGCTCCCCGGCAACGCAGCGATCTGGCCGCAGCTCGCGAGGTCCTCGTCGCTCCGTTGACGCGGTTTGCCCTGACTGCGGCGCCCGCGTATCGTAGTTGTTCCGTCCTGTACAGCGACGCAGATAAGTCCGACGCTTCGGCCGCAGCACAGACCCCGGCCGGTGCCGAGGCGTTTGCGGCCGCGATCGCCGCGATCGCATCCCGGCAGGACCCGCAGGTCGCGCGCGACACCTCGGTGTTCCTGAAGAAGCAGGCGCGGCTGCTCGATCTGCAGGCCCAGCATCCGTCCTCCTCGCCGCCGCCCGGATGACTGTCCAGGCAATGACCGACCGCAGTCTGGTCGTCGAGAGCTTCACTGTGCCGCCGGATCTGGCCGCGCGTGGCGCGACCGGCGAGGCGCTTGCCGAGCAGCTGGCGAGCCGCGTCGCAATCATTCGAGCGACGGCCGCCCGCGCTTCCCTGGATCAGGTGGCTCAGGTGCGAGCCGATCAGTCCAGCTACCTGAAAGTGCAGATCCCGGAGACCGGCATCTCCGTCGATGAGCTCGAGCGCTTCCTGCACCGCTGGCTCGGGCACCAGACGGTGCTGCGCGGGGAAGTGCGCGATGAGGCGGGAGGGCAACTCTCGGCCATTCTGTCCGTGGGCGGCACGCAGCGGATCGAAGTACGCGGCACGGGCGCCGACCTCGCTGGGTTGATGCAGGCGACGGCTGAAAGGACCTTCGAGATCTTCTCTCCCGAAAACTTCATCCAGTATCTGCAGGTCACCGGTCGATCCGAGGATGCGTGGAATACGCTCGAGCGCCATATTCACAGCCCGGAGTTCGCAGCCCTCTCGCAGCCCGACCGCGCCGACTTCTACTCGCTGTACGCCTACGACGACCCCGATCGGCATCGCGCGCTCTCGAGCGCCCTGATCTCGATCGATATCGATCCGCGCGTTCTGGTGACTTGGCGGGCAGCGGCGATAGTGAGCGGAGAGTTGGGCCACGATCAGGCCGCCGTCGATTTTTATCGCCAGGCGCTGAACACGAAAAAAGAAGATCTACCCGCGAGCCAACGCGGTGTCTATGCTTTCCTGCTTGACCAGACACATTCCAAAATCGATACGGCCCTAGGGAATTTCGCGGCGCTCCAGGGCGATTACGACGTCATTGCCGTCCTTTTTCCTCCGCAGCTCAACGAACACTACGCCGAGAATGCCGTCATCGCAGCAGCGTTGCATGACGTTCCCCGAAGCCGGCAGCAGCTCGCGCGCGCGCAGGCCGTGGGGCCGTCCGACCTCACGGTGCTGCAAGCGCAGTGGTCCGTCAGCTCCGGCGCAGGCGACTGGCCGCAGGCGCTCGCAGCCGCAAAGGCCCTGGCCGCCGACGGGGCGGCTCAGAAAGCCGCAGCGCCGAGCCCCGAGTTCGCCGCCCTTCCAGAGCTCGCGCTCGCGACCCAGTATCGCCCCTTGCTCGCTTACGCCGAGGCCATGACCGGCGACACTGCGTCAGCCACCGTGCTGATCTCCCAAACCCCCACCGACTGCTATCTGTGCGTGCGCACTCGCGCCCAGATCGCCGCGCTGGCGGGCGACCCAACCACAGCCGACCGCTGGTTCGCCGAGGCGGTGCGCCAGGCGCCGGATCTGCCGGCGGCCTACTACGAGTGGGGCCACGCACTGCTCGCCCGAGACGATCTAGCAGGCGCCGCGCGTGAGTTCTCGCTCGCGCACGGCAAGGGCCCGCACTGGGCCGATCCGCTCGAGGCCTGGGGCGGCGTGCTCGCCAAGCAGGGGCTCCCCAGGGAGGCGCTGGCGAACTACGAGGAGGCGTTACGTGACGCGCCCGACTGGGCGGCGCTGAGCCAGGCTCGGGAGGCTGCGGCCAGGAAGCGAGCCTGACCTCGAGCGACGGCGCTCACCCGTTGATCGGAAGCATCATCGGCGCGAAGGCTGCCGAGGGATGTGCTGTCAGCCCGCGATGCCATTACAATGTCGGGATAAGAGGCGGCTCAACGGTTTTCGTTGCAGGGGGATCTGATGCCATCGTCGACGTATCCCGGGACCCTATCCTCGCGGTGGGCCTTGTCCACACGTTCCTTCAAGCGTCATCTGCCGCGCGGCCTGGCAGGATGCACGCTCGCGGCGCTGTCGGCGCTGGCGATCGGCGCCGCCCAAGCGGCTCCGCCGCCGGACATCGAGGCCGGGCTACAGAAGATCGGCCGGGTGGTCGATCCGGTCTGCACGGCGCCCCTGTACCGCCCGCTGATGCCGGCGAACGACATCACCAGCAACCTGCCCCAGCCCTATCCCGGGATCACGGTGACCCGCAACCAGTCCTTCGGACCCGACCCGAAGGACGTCGTCGACCTGTTCGTCGCCGACCACGGCGCAGCATCGCGCACCGTATTGATCTTCGTTCCCGGCGGCGCGGGCGACAAGATAGAGATTCAGAGCAAGGCGGATAATGCCTTCTACGACAACATCGGTCGCTGGGCCGCCCAGCACGGCATGGTCGGCGTGCTGATGCAGCGCAAAGCCAGTCCCACCTGGGATGGCGGCGCCAAGGACGTCTCGGCGATGCTGCAGTGGGTCGAGGCGCATATCGGCGCGTACCACGGCAACCCGGACAGGATGTTTCTGTGGGCACACTCCGCCGGCAACGTCCCGATGGGTACGTATCTGGGCCATCCCGAGCTCTACGGTCCGAACGGCGTCGGGGTCAGGGGCGTCATCTACATGTCCGGGGCGCCCTTCGATATCGCGCCGGTCAAGCCGCCGGTCATGACCCTGGGCTCGGTGATCGGCAATGCCGGGCAGGCCTGCGGCCTGCAGGGCGGAATGGCCGCGGAGATGGGTGCGGCGGGCGCGCTGCCCGGCGTGCCGCCGGGCAGCCCCGGTGGCCCGCCGCTGCCACGGGCGGCGGGCGGTGGGCCTCCCGGACCTCCGGGTGGAGCGCCGCCGGATGCGGCGAGCCAGCTCGCCCGCTCGAGCCTGCCGGTGCTCCGCAAGGCCTCCTTCAAGATGCTGATCGTCAACGGCGAGCTGGACCCCGTGGCCCTGGTGGAGTTTGGCCGCTCGCTGCACGATGCGCTGTGCAAGGCCGGCCCCGCGCACTGCCCAGTCAGGCTGATTGCCAAGGGCGAGAGCCACATGTCGCTGGTGTTCTCGATCGACTCGCCGGACACGACGGTGTCGGCGCCGGTGCTGGCCTTCATTCACAGCACTCGATAGGTCTGCCGCGCTGCGCTGAGCTTGCGCGCTTAATTGCGCATTAGCGCAGCGCCCGCGGATCGCGCGCCGCGGGCGCTGCCGTATGCTGCGTGCTCATGGACGCGGTGGACATGCAGCTCGCGCTCGGCCGCGCCCCCGGGCTGACGGCGCAGCAGCTCAGAAGCGCACTGGCGCGGCTGACCTCCACAGCTTGCGCAGCCGCCTCGCCCACGGCGTCCCTGGCCGCACTGATCGGGCAGCGGCGCGGCCGGCTCCAGGCTCTCGGGCTGCCTGCCGCGGCCAGCACCGCGTTGGAAGCGCCTCCTGCGCAGCGGCTCGCCGACGATCGCGCCTGGGTGCAGCGCGAGCACATCACGCTGATCGATGCACTGAGCCCGCGGTACCCCGCGCTGCTTTCAGAGGCGCCGGAGGCCCCGGCGCTGCTGTACGTCAGCGGGGACCCCACCAGCCTGTGCTCTGCGCAGCTGGCGATGGTCGGCAGCCGCAGTCCCACCGAGGGTGGCCGGCGCACCGCGTGCGAGTTTGCCGGCTACCTGGCGCAGGCCGGGCTGACCATCACCAGCGGCCTGGCGCTCGGCATCGATGCCGCCAGTCATGAGGGTGCATTGGCGGTCGGGGGCAGGAGCATCGCCGTGCTCGGCAGCGGACTCGATCGTATCTATCCGCACGAGCATCGCTCGCTCGCGGCGCGCATCGCGGCCCGAGGGGCCCTCGTCAGCGAATATCCGCCCGGCGCGGCGCCGCTCAAGCAGAACTTCCCCCGGCGCAATCGCATCATCGCCGCCCTGGCGAGGGGCACCCTGGTGGTGGAGGCCACCCGTGAAAGCGGCTCGCTGATCACGGCGCAGCTGGCCGTGGACCTGGGCCGCGAAGTGTTCGCCATCCCCGGCTCAATCCACAATCCGCTTGCACGCGGCTGTCACGCCCTGATCCGCCAGGGGGCGACGCTGGTCGAAAATGGCCAACAGGTCCTCGACGAGCTCAATTTTTCCTTGCCGCAACAACTGGTTATGCCCTGGACGGAGGGCTGCGGGGACACTGTGGCCACGGTCGCGGCGTTGGACAAGGGCTATAAAATCCTGTTAGATGCCCTCGGATTCGAGCCGGCCGGCGTCGATACGCTGGTCGAACGAACCGGCCTTCCAAGCCAGTCCGTCGCTTCCATGTTGCTGATTCTGGAGCTTGAGGGCGCCGTGGAATTGCAGCCTGGCGGCCGCTATCTGCGCTTGCCGGGCCGCGCAGCCGTGAGGTAGATGCACTGACGGAGCGTCGCGGACGGACCTGCGGTAGACCGCCGGGGGCCAACCGGTTCGATCGACGCTGCAATCCGAGCGAATGGGCAATGAACAACAGCGTTTTCGACATTCTGATCTACGTGTTCGACCGCTACATGCTCGAAGAGCTGCCGGCGTCGGAGCGGGAAACGCTGGCCCGGGACCTGGAGAGCGCCGGCTTCGGCGAAGATAAGGTCGAGCGCGCGCTCGACTGGCTGGCCGACCTGGCCGATGAGCGTGATCGCCCGGCGCCGCGTACCGACGGCTCGTTCCGCGTCTATGCACCCGAGGAGCTCGCGCGCCTGGACGTGCGCTGCCGCGGGCTGCTCGCCTCGCTCGAGGCCGGCGGCATTCTCTCCCCGACCCAGCGCGAGATCGTCATCGACCGCCTGCTGGCACTCGATGCCGACGATTTAGACCTGGATCACGTCAAATGGGTCGTGCTGATGGTCTTATCGAGCCAGCCGGGCCAGGAGCTTGCCTATGAAAGAATGGAAGATCTGGTGTTCGACGTCTCGCACCACGAGCCGCATTGAGCGTGCCGGTTCCATCCAGAGGTAGACATCCCGCGGCTTGTCCGCGGTTTTTCGTTTTGGGCCCCCTTCTGTTCAGGTCGCACCTGCAAGAGCGTCATGGCTGAAAACCTGGTCATCGTCGAGTCGCCCGCCAAGGCTCGCACCATCAAGAAATACCTCGGCAAGGATTTCGAGGTACTGGCCTCCTACGGACACGTGCGCGACCTGGTGCCCAAGGAAGGCGCGGTGGATCCCGACGCGGGTTTCGCGATGCACTACCAGCTGATCGAGCGCAACGAGCGTCACGTCGAGGTGATCACCCGCGCCCTGCGCCGCGCCCGCTCGCTGTATCTGGCGACCGATCCGGACCGCGAGGGCGAGGCGATCGCCTGGCACCTGCACGAGATCCTGCGCGAGCGCGGCGATCTCGACGACAAGGAAGTGCACCGCGTCGTGTTCCACGAGATCACACGCAATGCGATCCGGCAGGCCGTCGCCTCCCCGCGCGAGCTGTCGCTCGACCTGGTCAATGCGCAGCAGGCGCGGCGCGCGCTCGACTATCTGGTCGGCTTCAACCTCTCACCGCTGCTGTGGAAGAAGGTGCGCCGCGGCCTGTCGGCAGGGCGCGTGCAGAGCCCGGCGCTGCGCATGATCTGCGAGCGCGAGGCCGAGATTGCAGCCTTTACGGCGCAGGAATACTGGACCATCGACGCTCAGGGCGCGCACTCGGAGCAGTCCTTCGCGCTCAAGCTGGTCGAATACGGCGGCGCGAAGGTCGAGCAGTTCAGCTTCCCCGATGAGACCAGCGCACGCGCGGCCGAGCAGGCGCTCACGGCGGCGGCCGGCGCGAGCCGCGCGCTGCGTGTGCTGCACGTGGACCGCAAGCAGCGCCGGCGCAATCCGGCCCCGCCGTTCACCACCTCGACACTGCAGCAGGAGGCCTCGCGCAAGCTCGGCTTCTCGGCCCAGCGCACCATGCGCCTGGCGCAGCAGCTCTACGAAGGCGTCGACATCGGCGAGGGCAGCGTCGGCTTGATCACCTACATGCGCACCGACTCGGTGTCGCTCGCGGCCGAGGCCGTGCAGGAGATCCGCGAGGTCATCGCGCGCCTGTACGGCAAGGAGTCGGTGGCCGAGGAGCCGCGCATCTACAAGACCAAGTCCAAGAATGCGCAGGAGGCGCACGAGGCCATCCGCCCGACCGCCGCCGCGGTGGTGCCGGCGCAGATCGAGCACAAGCTCGATCCCGATCTGTTCCGGCTGTATGCGCTGATCTGGAAGCGCGCGGTCGCCTGCCAGATGGCGCATGCGCTGTTCGATACGGTCGCGGTCGACATCCTCGCCGGCGCCGACGGGCCCGCCCGTCACCTGCTGCGCGCCAACGGCTCGACCCTGGTGAAGCCGGGCTACATCGCGGTCTACCAGGAAAGCCGCGACGATGCCCCGGAGGACGAATCCGACCACATCCTGCCGCCGATGCAGCCCGGCGACACCGTAACGTTGCTGGCAGTGCAGCCGCAACAGCACTTCACCGAGCCGCCGCCGCGCTACACCGAGGCCTCGCTGGTCAAGACGCTGGAGGAATACGGCATCGGCCGGCCCTCGACCTATGCCAGCATCATCTCCACGCTGCGCGACCGCGAATACGTACAGATCGAGAGCCGCCGCTTCACCGCCACCGACATCGGCAAGATCGTCAACCGCTTCCTGACCGATCACTTCGATCAGTATGTCGATTACGGCTTCACCGCCGCGATGGAAGACGAGCTGGACGCGGTCTCGCGCGGCGAGGAGGCCTGGACGACGCCGCTGACGAAGTTCTGGAAGCCCTTCATCCGCCAGGTCGAGTACACCGAGAAGCACGTCACGCGCGAACAGGTCGCGCAGGCACGCGAGCTCGGCCGCGACCCGGTGAGCGGCAAGCCGATGAGCGTGCGCATGGGCCGCTTCGGCCCGTTCGTGCAGATCGGCACCAAGGACGACGAGGAGAAGCCGCGCTTCGCCGGCCTGCGCCCCGGGCAGAAGATGGACACCATCACGCTGCCGGAGGCGCTCGAGCTGTTCAAGCTGCCGCGCACACTCGGGCTCACCGCGGATGGAGCGAGCATCGTCGCCAACATTGGCCGCTTCGGCCCGTACCTCAAGTACGGCGACAAGTACGTCTCGCTCAAACAGGACGACGATCCGTACACGATCACGCACGAGCGCGCGCTCGAGTGCATCCGCGCCAAGCAGGAAGCCGACGCCAACCGCATCATCCGCCAGTTCGACCCCGACGGCATCCAGGTGCTCAACGGCCGCTATGGTCCCTACATCAGCAACGGCGAGAAGAACGCGCGGGTTCCGAAGGACCGCGACCCCAAGACGCTGACGTTGGAGGAATGCCGCGAGCTGCTGGCCGCGGCCCCGGCGCGGCCCGCGCGCGGCCGCTTCGCCCGCAAGACCCAGGCCGCCAAGGGGCGCCGCGGCCAGGCCGGCAACGGTGCCGCCGCCGCGCATGCCGACGGCAACGGCACGCGCCGCGGCAACGGCAACGGCAGCGGTGCCGAGATCGCCCCGGCAGGCAAATCGCCCGGCAAGGCCTCCGCCAGCCGGACCCCGGCCGGCGCCAAGCGGGAGCGCAAACCATCCGCTCATGCGCACGCCGCACCGGCGGCGACGGCGGCGACGGCGGCGACGGCGGCGAAGGCGGCACAGCCCGCGGCGGCTCGGCCCGCGCGGCCGGCCGCGGCGGCCAAGGCGCGCGTACGCGGCACGCGCAAGGCGGCGGCACCGAAGAAGACCGCCGGCGCCTCGTAGCATCGGGCTGCACGCGGCAGCGGTCGCGCGCCGCAGGCGGCAACGGTTCCAACACCCGCACGAGCCCCGACAGGTGTGAAGTACCGTCACAGCTTTCATGCCGGCAACTTCGCCGATGTGCACAAGCACGTCGGACTGCTGGCGCTGTTGCAGGCGATGCAGCGCAAAGACAAGGGCTTGCTGTACGTCGACACGCATGCGGGCGCCGGCTGCTATGACCTCGCGAATCTGTCGACCCATCACGGCGCCGAGGCCAGGCACGGCGTCACGGCGCTGATGGCGGCGGCCGAGCCCGCCGCGCCCGAGTTGCGCGCCTATCGCGCTGCCGTGGTGGCCGCCCGCGCAACGCTCGCCCATCCGCGGGCCTATCCGGGCTCACCGCTGCTGGCGGCGCAGGGGCTGCGCGCCGAAGACCGCGGTGTGTGCTGTGAGCTGCTCGCGCGCGAATGCCGCGCGCTCGAGCGCGTGCTCGGCGGATTTGGCCGGATGCGCGTGGAATGCGGCGACGGCTATCGTGCGCTGCAGGCGCTGCTGCCGCCGCGCGAGCGGCGCAGTCTGGTGCTGATCGACCCGCCGTACGAGAATCCCGCCGAGGAGATCGGCCAGGCGCTTGCCGCCATCGGCGTGGTGCTGGCCCGACTGGCGAATGCCGTGATTGCATTGTGGTATCCGATCAAGGACGAGCGCTGGCTCGCGTCGTGGCAGCGCCGCGTCGCGCGCGAGCTGTCCGCGCCGAGCGCATGCCTGGAGCTGTGGCTCTATCCGCGCGACGCCCGCGTGGCGCTCAACGGCTCGGGACTGCTGATCGTCAACCCGCCCTATCGCTTCGTGCAGTCCGCGCAGAACTGGCAACGCGAGTTGTACGCTCTGCTCGGCAGCAGTGCCGGTGGCAGCGGACGCGATGGCGCCGGGCGCGGTGGCAGTGCCGTGCGCACGCTGGTGGCCGGGAAGGATGCCGCCCATGCCGGCGCCTGAGCGCTACGCCGTGATCGGTCACCCGATCGCGCACAGCCTCTCGCCGCAGATTCACACGCTGTTCGCCCGTCAGACCCGGCAGAATCTGAGCTACGTGGCGCTGGACGTGCCGCCCGAGCGGCTCGCGGCGCAGGTGCAGGGCTTCTTCGCCGCCGGCGGCCGCGGCCTGAACGTGACCGTGCCGCACAAGCAGGCGGTGATGGCATTGCTGGACGGGCTGACCGAGCGCGCCCGGCGCGCGCTCGCCGTCAACACGATCGCACGCCATGCCACCGCGGGGCTCCTGGGCGACAACACCGACGGCGTCGGGCTGGTGCGCGACCTGGTGCACAACCTGCACCTGGCGGTGCGCTCGCAGCGCATCCTGCTGCTCGGCGCCGGCGGCGCCGCGCGCGGGGTGCTGGGCCCGCTGCTGGAGCTGGGCCCGCGCGAGCTGGTGATCGCCAACCGCAGCTTCGAGCGCGCCGCCGCGCTCGCGCACGAGTGGGCGGCCGCCGGGCCGGTCCGCGCGGCCGAGCTCGGCACGGAGGCGGCCGACGGCGGGGTCGCCGGCGCCGCGGCGCTGGCCGGTTTCGATCTGATCCTCAACGCCACCGCGGCCAGCCTGCAGGGTGAGGTGCCGGCGCTGCCCCCGCAGGTGGTGCGCTCCGCGGCGGTCTGCTACGACCTCGCCTACGGCCGGCGCGACACCGCGTTCGTGCGCTGGGCCCGCAGTCTCGGCGCCGCACAGGTGCACATGGGCCTCGGCATGCTGGTGGAACAGGCGGCGGAGTCGTTCCAGCGCTGGCGCGGCGTGCGGCCGGACACCGCCCCGGTGCTGGCCGCGCTGCGCGGCGGGCAGCCCTAAGCGTCAGTACTGATCCATCGTGTTGGCGACCGGGCAGCCCGGCAACGCAAATCCGTCACGCTGCGCTTTGGCGCACAGCGCCTCGGCGCCGGCGGTCTGCTTCTTCATCAATGCGATGACGTCGGCGTAGCTGTGCATGCGGCCGTGCACCGGCAGGTCCTCGTTCACCTGCAGATGCCAGTACTTCACGGTGTCCGGGTAGCTGTTGCCCCACCAGCTGGCGTCCCAGGTGTCATCGATCAGATCGCCCTCCGAGAGCGTGTGCGCCGAGGGCACGTAGGCCACCAGCGCGTCGGCCATGTGGTTGTTGTCCACCAGCCGCAGCACGTCGACCGTAAGCGTCGCGTCCTTGAGCACCAGCTTGTCATCCACCGGGATGATCTTCACCAATCCGACACGACCGCTCGTCTGCAGCAGATCGGGAAACATGCGCGCCGGCCGCGACGTGACCGCGCGCACGAACGCCGCATTCGCGCCCCGATTGGTGATCACTGTCAGCCCCTCGGCCACCGCGGCGCGCAGGCCGCCGGTATGGTCCAGGTGATGATGCGAGATGATCAGCTGCGTGACCGGCTTGCCGGGGATCACCTGGCGGATCTTGTGCAGGATCGCCTCGAAATTCTCCGCGCTGCCGTAGGCTTCGAACATCGCGATGTGATCGGCGAACTCGAACACGGTCGAGCTGCCATTGGCGCTGGAGTGCAGGTACCACACGTGCGGCGCCACCTGCGTGGCCTCGATCGTCGGGGCTGCCGGCTGCGGCAGCGGCGCATCCCTTACCGCCTGCGGGGCCGCCAGCGCCGCGGTCTGCTCCGCCGACAACCCGTTGATCACGTACTTGTCGACGTACAGCTCGCTCTCCACCACGTTCTGGAAATCGATCACCGTCTGGTACCCGAACGGCAGCACCAGAGCGTTGCCCAGCGGCTCGTAGCCGGTGAAGTAGCTCGTGTAGGTCAGATCCCCGTATACCGGGTGCGGGGCGACCCAGCGCATCCAGTCCGGCAGATGCGTGCGCGTCGAGAAGGCGACCGTGACCGTATCACCCTGCGCGGTGGTCAGATCGAACACCTGGTCCTCGCCGCTGTCGCGCACCGCGCCCGCTCTGGCCGCCGGTTGCAGCGCCGCCCGCACGATCGACAGCGGGTTGTCGAGCATCTCGATGCGCCGCTCGCGCACCTGCTCTGCCGGGGCGCGCGTCGCGCGGCTGCCCGCGGCCGGGTTGAATGGGTTACCGCCGATGTTGAAGGCGATGTCCCCATCCAGTCCCTGATTGGTCCGGATCCCGCCGGCCATGAAGCCGGTAATCGCGAATTCGAAGTTCTCCACCATCGTCGCGGTCAGGTGCATGCGTCCGTGCTGGTAGTCGATCGTGCGCACCAGGCCATCGACGTTGGTGCGCTTCTGCGGCGCATGCGGGGAGGCGCTGATGTTGCCGCCGCCGTCCTGGGCGTTGTTTTCCCCGTAGCCATACAGGCTCAGCGTCTGCACGCCGAGCACCTGCGCACGTCCGCCCAGCGCGGCGGCGGCACGCTCGAGGAGCTCGGCGGCGGCCGGGGCTCTTTGGGCCGGCGCCGGCATTGCCGTCAGCAATAGGGTGACGATCGTGGCTGCCCGGATCGAGCGCTCGTACATGTTGTTACCCCCGTGTTGTGATCGCCGCGGCCAATGGGAGCTCCAGCGCAGTCGTTGTAGTTGTTTCCCCTTCCCGCGCTGCCATCCTAGCATGCAGCCGGCGCTGCGGCCGTCATGGGTAGCTAACCGCTGCCGAACATCCCCTGGCGCGCCCAGTCGGCCGCCAGCTCGTAGTGCGCCCGGGGCTCGTCCGCGGCGTCGAGGCCGTGGGGGCGCACCGGCCGCCGTACCCGCCGGCGCGTGGCAAGGGCACAGCTGTACACGCCCGCCGCATACGCCACCGCAAAGGCGCCGATGGCCAGCAGCGACAGGGGCAGCTTGCGCATGGCCGCTACGCTACGCAGCGCGCGGTGGCCGCTCGAATCGGCGCATCGGACCGGCCGCTGTAGGACGGCTCCCCGGTTGGCCCGCTCCCGGCCGGTCGCGGCTTGGTTGGTTCAGACCTGCGGGTTTAACCAGCCGTCGTCGGTCTCGATCAGCCGCACGGCCTCGTGCGGTCCCCAGGTACCGCAGGCATATTCGTGCACCGGGGTGCTGTCGCCCAGGATCGGATCGACCACCGCCCACTGCGCCTCGATCGCATCCTCGCGGCCGAACAGCGACAGATCCCCGCGCAGCGCATCGCCGAGCAGCCGCTCGTACGGCGTCATGGTCTCCCCGGGCGAGCGCGTGACGATCAGCTCCACGTCCTCGCCGGCCATGCGCTCGCCGGGGACCTTGACCCGTAGGCCGAGCGCGATCACGACCTCCCCGCTCAGACGCAGCCGCAGATGGCTCGACAGCGTCGGCACCAGCTCGCCGAACACCTCGCGGGGCGGGCGACGAAATTCGACCACGACCTCGGTCGCGGTCACCGGCAGGCACTTGCCGGCACGGATGTAGAACGGCACATCCGCCCAGCGCCAGTTGTCGACGAACAGCCGCACCGCTGCATAGGTCTCGACCTGGGAATTGTCGGGCACCCCCGGCGTCTCGCGATAGCCGCGATACTGCCCGCGCACGATGCTTTGCGAGTCCAGCGGCCGGATGGCCCGCAGCACCCGCGACTTCTCGTCGCGCAGCGCCCCCGCCGAGCCGTGCAGCGGCGCATCCATGATCAGATTGGTCATGACCTGCAGCAGGTGGTTCTGGATCACGTCGCGAACCGCGCCGGCCTCGTCGTAGAAGCGTCCGCGGCCGCGCACGTCGAACGCCTCCGCCATGGTGATCTGCACGCTGCGCACGTGGCCGCGATTCCAGATCGGCTCGAGGAAGGCGTTGGTGAAGCGCGTGTACAGGATGTTCTGCACCGGCTCCTTGCCCAGGTAATGGTCGATGCGGAAGATGGACTCCTCGGGAAAATGCTGCTGCAGGATGGCGTTGAGCGCGCGCGCGGACTTAAGGTCGCGCCCGAACGGCTTTTCCACCACCACGCGCGCATTGTCGACGCAGTTGGCGCGCGCCAGCCCGCCGATCACGGTGGCGAACATGCTCGGCGGAATGGCCAGGTAGTGCAGCGGCGCGGAGGCGCTGCCGAGCGCCTCGCGCAACTTGTCGAAGGTCGAAGCCTCGCGGTAGTCGCCGTCGACATAGCGCAGCAGCGAGGCGAGCTTGCCGAACGCCTGCTCATCGAAGCTGGAGTGCTGCTTGATCGACGCGCGAGCGCGCTCGATCAACTGCTCGGCCGACCAGCCGGAGCGGCCGACCCCCACGATCGGCACTTCCAGCACTCCGCGGCGCACCAGTGCCTGCAGCGCCGGAAAGGTCTGCTTGTAGGCCAGGTCGCCGGTGGCACCGAACAGCACGAAGGCGCCCGACAGCCGCGCTTCCACGGGCGGCACCTCAGGCCGTCGCCGGCTGCCAGGGCGCCGGGTGCACGGATAGGAGGTTCGCAAACGCCGGGCGGCCGCCCTGCTGCGCGAGCAGCAGCTGCAGCAGCTCTTCGATGTTGCGCGTCGGGCCGAACAGCTGGCCCTGTACCAGGTCGCAGCGGCAGCCGCGCAGGAACTCCAGCTGCCGCAGCGACTCGACCCCTTCGGCCACGACGTCCATCCCCAGGCTGTGGCCCATTTCGATGATGGTGCGCACGAGCACGGCGTCGGCCGGATCGTCGGCCGCGT
This sequence comes from Steroidobacteraceae bacterium, assembly GCA_036267195.1. Lineage (GTDB taxonomy): Bacteria > Pseudomonadota > Gammaproteobacteria > Steroidobacterales > Steroidobacteraceae > FEN-1191. The sequence goes on along the minus strand of DATAWM010000068.1, from coordinate 30,907 downwards.
CGCGCACGAATGACTGGTCGACCTTCAGCGTGCCGATCGGAAACTGCTGCAGCGCTGACAGCGACGAATAGCCGGTGCCGAAATCGTCGATTGACAGATGCAGCCCCAGGTCGTGCAGCTGCTTGAGCATCTGCACCGTGCGCCGCGGGTCAGCCATCAGCGTCGTCTCCGTGATTTCCAGCTCGAAATTGCGCGGCGAGACCGCGTGGCGCTCGAACAGCGAGCGGCAGTTGAGGATGAAGCTGGCCTGCTTGAGCTGCTTGAGCGACAGGTTGAGAGAAATGCGCCCCGGCTCGGCCACCTGCCGCCGCAGCAGCCGGAAATCCTCGCACACCCGCCCCATGACCCACGCGCCGATCGCACTGATCAGATTGTTCTCCTCGGCGATCGGGATGAACTGCGACGGCGGGATGTCGCCGTGCCCCGGCAGCCGCCAGCGCAGCAGCGCCTCGGCGCCCACCACGCGCCCGTCGGTCAGATCCACCTTGGGCTGATAGTGCACCACGAACTCGTCGCGCTCGACCGCGCGGCGCAGCTTGCTCTTGAGCATCAGCCGCTCGACCGCGGCCGCGTTCATCTCCGGGGAGTAGAACGCATAGGTATTACCGCCGTTCTGCTTGGCGTAGTACATCGCGGCGTCGGCGTTGCGGATCAGGTCGATGACGCTGTCGGCATCGCGCGGACACAGCGCTACGCCGATGCTGACGGTCAGGAACACCTCCTGCTGGCTGATGTGCAGCGTCTCGCCGGTCGAGTGCAGCACCGTGCGCGCCAGCTGCGCGATCGGGCCGGCGGCCTCGTCCGCATCCAGGCTGATGCCGTCGATGAACAGCGCGAATTCATCGCCGGCCAGCCGGCCCAGCACCGCCTCGCTGCTGAGCACCTTCGTCAGCCGCTCGGTCAGCACCTCCAGCACGCGGTCGCCGGAGGCGTGGCCGAAGGTGTCATTGACCTCCTTGAAGCGGTCCATGTCGATGTACAGCAGCGCCACGCCGCAACCGTTGCGCCGCGCGCGCGCGATCGCCTGCTGCAGCAGGTGCTGGAACTGCATGCGGTTGGGGATCTTGGTGAGCGCGTCGTAGCGCGCCAGATAGCGGATGCGGCGCTCGGCCCGTTTGCGCTCGGTGATATCGCGCGCCACATAGATCTCGCCCTCGAACTGCGGATCCTCAGTGGCGATGGTCGAGCCGACGAACGACACCGGGATCGTCTGGCCCGCCTGCGTGCGCATCACCGTCTCGCCGGCCGCGCGCGCGCTCCGCAACGGACCGGCGCCCGGCCGCTCGCCCGCCTCCACCAGCTCGGCCAGGTCCCGGCCGATCAGCTCGTGCGCGCGATAGCCCGTCAGGCGGCAGGCCGCCTCGTTGGCGATACGCACCACTCCCCCGGGGGCGGTGACGAACACGGCCTCGGTCATGCTGTTGAGCACGCTGTGCAGGTAATCGCGCGTGTAGGTGGTATTGCGCAGCGCCACGCGCATGTGCTCGAAGGCGTCCTCAAGCTCGCCGAGCCGGTCGCGCCGCGTGCTGATGAACGCGCGCCGCAGCTCTCCCCGGCTGATCTCGCCGGCGGCGCGGATCAGGGCGCGCACCCCGCGGTCGAACCCGCTGCGCTGTCGCCATGACCACAGGCCCGGCAGCAGCGCCGCAAGCGCCGCCAGCACCCCGCAGGCCAGCAGCACCCACAACGGCACATCGTGGCCGCGCGAGGCATCCCACAGCAGGGCGGCAACCCCGAGGATGGCGGCGCCCAGGATCAGTGCCAGGTGTTTGAATTGCGGGCCGTGCATCCGCACCTCCGTGCGGCAAGAAGTCGTAAAATGATGCCGTATGTGCGGCGCTGCGGCTAGCTATCCATGCCGATTCTGACCCCGGAACAGCTCACCGGCCGTGTCAGCACTCATGTAGTGGAAGTGCCGCAACTGTCTTGCAGCCTGCATGCCGAGGCCGCCGGCGCGTTTGCCGCCATGGCGCGGCAGGCCGCCCAGGATGGTATAGACCTCGCGGCGGCCTCCTCGTTCCGCCCGTTCGCGCGCCAGCTGGCCATCTGGAATGCCAAGTTCCACGGCCGCACGCCCCTGCTGGATGGGGACGGCCGCGTGCTGGACGCCGCCTGCCTGGACGAGGAACAGATCGTGCGCGCCATCCTGCTGTGGTCGGCGCTGCCGGGCGCAAGCCGCCATCACTGGGGCACCGAGATCGACGTCTACGATCGCGCGGCGCTCGCCCCACCGGCGCGGCCGCAGCTCACGCCGCAGGAATACGCCGCGGACGGCGCCTTCGCGCCCCTGTCGGACTGGCTGGCGCGGCACGGCGCGCACTACGGTTTCTTCCGGCCTTATGACAGCGATCGCGGCGGCGTGCAGCCCGAGCCGTGGCACCTGAGCTTTGCGCCGGTGGCCGGCGCGGCCTTGCCGGCGCTCACGCTGGAGGTGCTGGCCGATGCGCTGCGCGCCGGCGAGCTCGCGGGGCAGGCACTGGCGGGGGCGGACACGGTGCGGCGGCTGCTGCCGCAGATCCACGAGCGCTACGTGTGCCGCGTGGCCGCGCCGGGCGCGGCTAGTCGCGCAGCCAGGCCTTCTTGAAATAGCCGAGCATCAGGCCGCGCACCCGGTTCAGCGTATCGGGATCGGCGGCGTGCAGCGGCGGCTGACGCCGCAGCATCAGCCAGCTCTCGCTGCGCAGGATCTGATCGAGATAGCGCATGTTGCGGTCGATGGCTTCGATGTACGGATTGTGTCCGTCGAACAGCGGTTCGAGGTACCGATAGGCCTGCCCGAACTGGCCATCGAGCCGCGTCGTGCGTGTGGTCGCCACGAATCCCGGCGTCTGGCGCAGCAGGTCCAGCCCCGAGGCATAGCGCACCTGCGGCGCGCCGCTTGCGGTCGACAGCGCCACGCCGCCGAGCACGAACTCCGGATACAGCCGGTCGCGGCACTTCTCCAGGTAACAGCGATCGGCCAGCTGCGCGATCATGTCGGCGGTGCCGAGCAGATGCCCGAGCTTGGTGTCGCGCGCATCGTGCGTGATGATCTGGTCGAAGGGGCGCTCATAGCCGGTGAAGTGGATCAGCTGCGCCGCCGTCTCCGCCCAGGCCGGCAGCCCGATCTGCGGCAGATAATGGCGCAGGAATTCGGCGCCGCGGCTCACGTGGGTGCGGGTGAATTCCGCGCCGTTGCTCTGCGGGTCGTCGCTCGGGCGGCGCAGGTAGCCCACGTCATGGAACAGCGCCAGCACGATGCCGATTACCGCGCGCGCATCGGTGAGCTGCGCCGCCGGCTCGCTCGAGCGCTCATAGCCGGCCAGCAGCCGCGCCATCGCCAGCGTCACGTCAAGGGTGTGCTGGCGGTCGTGATAGACGGTGTCGACACCGGCGTAGCCCGGCATGCGGCCGGCGGTGAGCAGATCGAAGTCGGCGAACGCGCGCTCCACCGGGTTGAGATCGATGTGCGGCCAGGCGGACACCAGCAACTGCTCGACCGCGCCCATCACCTCGCGCGGCGAGCTGACGCGGATCGTATTGGTGATGTCGTAGTCGCTGCGGCGCGAGCTAGGCATTATTTGCGGCGCGGGGCATGCGGCGCCTCGTTGGATCGATTCGGTACAGATTCGGCAAAGATTCGGCAACCGTCACCGGACAAAAGTCTAGGCCAGCGCGCCGGGCAGCGCCAGCGACGCACCGCACGTTTCTCGAGCGCACCGCCGCCGCGGCGGTTATTGTCGCGCGTGTTGCGCCCACGCCGCGACCGCGCGCAGCGCAGGCGGCACGCGCTGACGGCCGATTCCGCGTCGCGCGGTGCATATTGCTTAATATGTCGCGGTAATGCGACGGTCAGCCCGCCGCGATGATGAGCTGTCCGGTTTGCTACCTGCTCCAGGGAATCGCCGCGGCAAGTTTGTCAGTGTAGGTACGCGGCGGTGCCGTCGTCACCGGTGCGGAGAGATCCATTGAGCACCTCGCAGCTTCTGTGGGGCGTGCTGTTCGGCGCAGTCGGGCTCGGCTTCTGCGCTTATGGGAAGCGGCAAAGAGCGGTCGTGCCGCTGCTGTGCGGAGTGGCCCTGATGCTGTTTCCCTATTTCGTTTCCAATGCCTTCGCGCTGATGGGGATCGGCGCCGCACTGATGGCCGTGCCCTACTTCGTCAGGTTCTGACGCCCTCAGATCGCCGGCGGGTTGCCTGCGGCGCGCCGCTGCCATCGCAGCAGGCCGATTGCGTAGGCCACGTAGTAGCCGGCGAGCATGCCGAATATCGCCAACGTGATCGGATTGGCGGCGACCGCGGCCGGCGCGACCGCGCCGGCACCCGCCGCGCCGGCACCAGCGGCGGCGCCGGAGAATGCCGCGGCTGCGCCGGTCCGGCCGGCCCCGGAGCCCGCAAACCCTCCCCGGGCGTTCAACGCGTACATGCGCGACAGTCCATAGACGAGGCGGATGGCGAACAGCAGCGACAGCGCGACGCCGATCGGAGCGCTCGGCCGGTAGAACAGGCCCTCGGCGGATTGCTCGAAGCTCGTCTGCCGCAGCGCATACGCACCCAGCGCCGCGCCGATGGCGGCGCCGCCGGCCAGCGCCGCGACCACGGCCGGATGCGGCCACGTGCGCACCGCGAGCAGCAGCAACAGCGCCGGATACACACACACGCTCACCCACGAGCGCGCCGGAGAGAGCCGCTGGCGCACCAGCAGCCGCCGTGTGCGCCGGTATAACCGCCACAGGATCAGCGCCGCGAGCAGCAGCAGGACGATCGTGCGCGTGGGCAGCATGATGATGTACCTGCTGCTCAGTACCCGGCGTGATGCAGCAGTGCGACCACGACCGCGGCCGCCAGGCAGTAGATGCCGAACAGGTGCCAGCGGCCGCGCTCGAGCCAGCCGCTCAGCCACTTCAGTGCCAGCAGTCCGGCGAAGAAGGCGATCAGGGCACCAAATACCGTACGGGCGACGATCGCGCCCAGATCCGCGCCGGCGTCGACCGGTGCGCGGTACAGCCGCAGCGCCTCCCGGGCCACGAGCGGGGGGGTGAGCACCACGGCCAGCGCGAAGCTGAAGATCTCGGCGCGGGCCTTGGCCACCCCCAGCAGCATGCCGGTCGAGATCGTGGCCCCGGAGCGCGAGAAGCCGCGAAACGGCAGCGTCAGCCCCTGGATCGCCCCGATGATGCCGGCCTGTCTCGTATCCAGATCAGCACTCTGCGCGCCCCGACGCCGCTCGATGAGCCCCGCGACGACGATCAGGACTCCGGCGGCCGCCAGGGCCGGAGCGATCAGATCCAGGCGCCCGAACAGGTCCTCGATCTGCGCATGCGGCCGCCCGCGAAATAGCGTGTGCTCGATCAGGACGTACAGCCCCTCTCCGACGATGCCGGTCAGCACGGTGGCGAGTATCACCGCGCCGGCGAATTTCTTGAACGCGGGCAGGCTGTGGAAGTAGGTGCGGCGCCACGGCCGCCAGAAGTACGCGATCACGGCGAACATGGTGCCGGTATGCAGCATGGCCAGCAGCAGCGTCATCGGCGGTGACGACGGATCCAGCCCCATGAGCTTCTCGGCCACCACCACGTGGGCCGAACTCGACACTGGCAGCAGCTCGGCCAGTCCCTGCACGATCCCGAGGATGATGATGTTCAGTAGCGACATCGGGCAATTCTACGTGCTCGACCGCCGGCGCAGCGATTCTTTACGACATTTTTACGCCCCCCTGCGACAGCATGCAGCCGCCTCATCAACGAGGGCGGCACATGGATCTGTGGTTCATCGGACTTTTGCTCGGGCTGGCGTTGCTCACCTGGGGCTTCGTCGAGCTGTGCGATCGGCTGCTGCATCGGCCCTGAGGGGGCGGCCATGACGCGGCTGTACTGGATCGCGTTGCTGCTGAGCGTGGGCCTGTTCGGCTACCTGCTGTACGCCATGCTCAAAGCGGAGAAGTTCTGACATGAGCGCCAACGGTTGGCTGCAGCTGGCGATCTACGTGATCGTGTTGCTGCTTCTGATCAGGCCTCTGGGCACCTACATGGCCGATATCTTCGACGGGCGTGGTGCGGTGATGCGCATTGGCGGTGTGCTCGAACGCACGCTCTATCGGCTGTGCCGCATCGACCCTCGAGCACAGATGAGCTGGAAACAATATGCGCTGGCGCTGCTGGCATTCAACCTGCTGGGGGCGCTCGCACTCTACGCACTGCAGCGCCTGCAGGGCTATCTGCCGTGGAACCCGCAGCACATGAGCGCCGTATCGCCGGACTCGTCCTTCAACACCGCGATCAGCTTCGTTACCAATACCAATTGGCAGGGCTACGTCGGCGAGTCGACCATGAGCTACCTGACGCAGATGGCCGGGCTCGCGGTGCAGAATTTCCTGTCCGCGGCCACCGGCATCGCGGTGCTGGTCGCGCTGATCCGCGGCTTCGCGCTCAAGCAGGCGCGGCAGATCGGTAATTTCTGGGTCGACCTGACGCGCTCGACCTTGTACGTGCTGCTGCCGCTGTCGCTGATCCTGGCCGTGGCACTGGTCGGGCAGGGCGTGGTACAGAGCTTCAGGCCCTATCTGAGCGCGGCGCTGATCGATCCGATCATGGTCGATGAGCCGGTGACCGATGCGTCGGGTAATCCGGTCAGGGACGCACGGGGCAATCCCGAGAGCCGACGCGTGCGCATGGACACGCAGACCATTGCGCTCGGTCCCGCGGCCAGTCAGATCGCCATCAAGCAGCTGGGCACCAACGGCGGCGGCTTCTTCAACGCCAACTCGGCGCATCCGTTCGAGGATCCCACCCCGCTCGCCAATTTTCTCGAGTGCCTGGCGATCCTGCTGATCCCGGCCGCGCTGTGCTACAGCTTCGGCCGCATGGTCGGCGATACGCGCCAGGGCTGGGCGGTGCTCGCGGCCATGCTGGTGCTGTTCATCCCGCTGCTGGCCCTCACCTCCTGGGCCGAGGGCCGCGGCAATCCCGCCTATCCGGCCGCGGTCGCCCAGCAGCCCTCGACACAGCAGGCCGGTGGCAACATGGAGGGCAAGGAGACGCGCTTCGGCATCGCCGATTCGACCCTCTGGGCCACCGCGACCACGGCCGCTTCCAACGGTTCGGTCAACTCGATGCACGACTCGTACACGCCGCTCGGCGGTCTGATCCCGCTGTGGCTGATCCAGCTCGGCGAGGTGATCTTCGGCGGCGTCGGCTCCGGGCTCTACGGCATGCTGATATTCGCCATCATCGCCGTGTTCATCGCGGGGCTCATGGTCGGGCGCACGCCCGAGTACCTGGGCAAGAAGCTCGAGGCCTTCGAGATGAAGATGGCATCGCTGGTGATTCTGATCCCGCCATTGCTCACCTTGGTCGGTACCGCCCTGGCCGTGTCGTTCCCGGCCGGCCGCGCCGGCACCGCCAATCCTGGGGCACACGGGTTCTCGGAGATCCTGTACGCCCTGTCCTCGGTGAGCGGCAACAACGGCAGCGCGTTCGCGGGGCTGTCCGTCAACGCGCCGTTCTACAACACCCTGCTCGGCATCCCGATGTGGGTGTCGCGCTACGGGCTGATCGTCCCGGTGCTGGCCATTGCCGGCAGTCTCGCCGCCAAGAAGCACGTGCCGGCAGGAAGCGGCACGCTCGCCACGCACACACCGCTGTTCGTGGTGCTGCTGGCCGCGACGGTCGTGATCGTCGGCGCTCTGGCGTTCTTTCCCGCGCTGGCGCTCGGCCCGGTGGTTGAAGAGCTGCGGTTTCACGCGCTTGGCGCACATTGACCCCTCCGGCACACATTAACGCGCCCGGCAGCCATCGAGGATCGTCATGACCACCCTCGCCCGCGCCCGCCCGCTGTTCGATCCGCCGCTGGTCAAGCAGGCGGTCGGCGAGTCTTTCCTGAAGCTCGCGCCCTGGGTGCAGTGGCGCAATCCGGTGATGTTCGTCGTGCTGGTGGGCAGCGTGTTGATCACGGCGCTGTGGCTGACGCAGCTCGGCGGCGGCCTGCCGCAGGAGGGACGGCCGCGCTTCGTGCTTGCGATTGCGCTGTGGCTGTGGGCGACGCTGCTATTCGCCAATTTCGCCGAGAGCCTCGCGGAAGGTCGCGGCAAGGCGCAGGCGGCGGCGCTGCGCTCGAGCAAGCGCGACGTGTCGGCGCGACGCTTTGCCGACGGCCGCAGCGATCAGGCCTGTGAGACGGTGCCGTCGCATCAGCTACGCCGCGGCGATCTGGTGCTGGTGCAGGCGCTCGACACCATCCCGGGCGACGGCGAGGTCGTCTGGGGCACCGCCTCGGTCGACGAGAGCGCCATCACCGGCGAGTCGGCGCCCGTGATCCGCGAGGCGGGCGGTGACCGCTCGGCCGTCACCGGCGGTACGCGCCTGCTGTCCGACACGCTGCACGTGCGCATCAGCGCCAACCCCGGCGAGGCGTTCCTGGATCGCATGATCGCGCTGGTCGAGGGGGCCAGGCGGCAGCGCACTCCGAACGAGATCGCGCTGGCGATCCTGCTCGCGGGCCTGACGCTGATCTTTCTGAAGACCACGGCGACATTGTTGCCGTTCTCGCTGTACAGCGTGGCTTCCGCCGGTCACGGCACACCGATCAGTATCACCGTGCTGGTGGCGCTGCTGGTGTGCCTGATCCCGACCACGATCGGCGCGCTGCTGTCGGCAATCGGCATCGCCGGCATGGACCGCATGATCCAGGCCAACGTCATCGCGACCTCGGGCCGTGCGGTCGAGGCGGCCGGAGACGTCGACGTGCTGCTGCTCGACAAGACCGGCACGATCACGCTCGGCAACCGCCTGGCGTCGCGCTTCATTGCGGCACCGGGAGTCGGCACGGCCGAGCTGGCCGACGCGGCGCAGCTGGCCTCGCTCGCCGACGAGACGCCCGAGGGCCGTTCGATCGTCGTGCTCGCCAAGCAGCAGCACGGCATTCGTGGCCGCGACCTGCGCTCGCTCGGCGCGCACTTCATCCCGTTCACGGCGCAGACGCGCATGAGCGGCGTCGACTTCGACGGCCGCAGCATCCGCAAGGGCGCGGCCGACGCGATCGCCATCTGGCTTGCGCAACAGGGCGGTGCCCTGCCCGCCGAGGTTCGGCATGCGGTCGAGACGGTCGCGCGGCAGGGCGCCACCCCGCTGGTGGTCGCGCAGGCCACGGCGGCCGATGAGAGCGCGCCGGCCGACGCGGGTGCGCACGCGCTCGGCGTGGTCGAGCTCAAGGACATCGTCAAGGGCGGCATTCGCGAGCGCTTCGCGCAGCTGCGGCGCATGGGCATCCGCACCGTCATGATCACCGGCGATAACAAGCTCACCGCGGCGGCGATCGCCGCCGAAGCCGGGGTCGATGACTTCCTCGCCGAGGCGACACCCGAGGCCAAGCTCAAGCTGATCCGCGAGCACCAGCAGCAGGGCCGGCTGGTCGCCATGTGCGGCGACGGCACCAACGACGCCCCGGCGCTGGCGCAGGCGGACGTTGCGGTGGCGATGAACACCGGGACTCAGGCCGCCAAGGAAGCCGGCAACATGGTCGATCTGGACTCCAATCCGACCAAGCTCATCGAGGTGGTCGAGGTCGGCAAGCAGATGCTGATGACACGCGGCTCGCTCACCACCTTCAGCATCGCCAACGACGTGGCCAAGTACTTCGCCATCATTCCGGCGGCATTCGCGAGCACCTACCCGCAGCTCGGCGCCCTTAACATCATGCATCTGGCCAGTCCTGACAGCGCGATTCTCTCGGCGGTGATTTTCAACGCACTGATCATCATCGCGCTGATCCCGCTGGCGCTGCGCGGTGTGCGCTATCGCCCGGTCGGCGCCGACGCGCTGCTTCGCCGAAATCTGCTGATCTACGGCGCCGGCGGACTCGTCGTGCCGTTCATCGGCATCAAGGCGATCGACCTGGTGCTGTCCGCGCTGCACTGGACGTAGGCGCCGGAGCGAGTCCCCATGCCCAAGGTTTGGTTGCAATCGCTGCTGGCGCTGCTGGTATTCACGCTGCTGACCGGCATCGTCTATCCCCTGGCCGTGACCGGGATCGCGCAGCTGTGCTGCCGGCGGCAGGCGCAAGGGTCGCTGATCCGGCGCGGCAGCACCCTGGTCGGCTCGGCGCTGCTTGGACAGCCGTTTGATCGACCGGATTACTTCTGGCCGCGCCCCTCGGCCACGACGCCGCAACCCTACAACGGCGCCTCCTCCGGTGGCTCCAACCTCGGTCCGACCAACCCCGCGCAGATCGAGGCGGTCCAACTGCGTGTGCACGCCCTGCAACAGGCCGACCCCGCCAACCGCCTGGCGGTGCCGGTGGACCTGGTCACCGCCTCGGGCAGCGGTCTGGACCCGCATATCAGCCCGGCCGCGGCGCTCTACCAGGTCGCGCGAGTGGCCCGCGCCCGCGGCCTGGATCCGGCTCGAGTCCGGGCCCTGGTCACCGCGCACACGCAGGGCCGGGATTGGGGCCTGTTCGGCGAGCCGCGCGTCAATGTGCTGCAGCTCAACGTGGCGCTCGATGCGCTACATTCACGGGTCCGCCGGCAATGATGGAATGGCTGATAATCGCCGCAGATGAACGACAACCGGCCTGATCCGGACCAGCTGCTCGCGCGGGTGCAGGCGGCGCAGCTGCGTGGGCAGCGCGGCCGTCTGACCGTCTTCTTCGGCGCCAATGCCGGCGTCGGCAAGACCTATGCGATGCTCGAGGCCGCGCAGCGCCAGAGCGCCGCAGGCGTCGACGTGCTGGCGGGCTATGTCGAGCTGCACGGTCGGGCCGAGACCGAGCGGTTGCTGGCGGGGCTTGCGCAATTGCCGCCGCTGCTGATCCGGTTCGCGCAAGTCACACGCCGTGAATTCGATCTGGATGAGGCGCTGGCTCGCAAGCCGCGCCTGCTGCTGGTCGATGAGCTGGCGCATACCAACCTCTCAGGCGGGGAACCGCCGCCGCGCCACGCCAAGCGCTGGCAGGACATCGAAGAGCTGCTCGATGGCGGCATCGATGTCTACACCACCGTCAATGTGCAGCATCTCGAGTCGCTCAGCGACGTGGTGGCGCAGATCACCGGTGTGCATCAGCTCGAGACCGTCCCAGACCGGATCTTCGATCACGCCGATGAGGTCAAGCTGGTCGATCTGCCGCCCGACGATCTGCTGCAGCGCCTGCGCGAAGGCCGCGTCTACGTGGCTGAGCAGGCCGAGCGTGCGCTGGATAATTTCTTCCGCAAGGGCAATCTGATCGCGCTGCGCGAGCTGGCACTGCGCAAGACCGCCGACCGCGTCGATCAGGCGATGCGCGAGTATCGCCAGGAGAAGGCGGTGCCGGGCGCCTGGGCCGCGCGCGAGCGGCTGCTGGTGGCGGTCGGCCCGGACGTGCAGGCGCAGCGGCTGGTGCGTGCCGGCAAGCGCCTGGCCGACGGGCTGGATGCGGAGTGGCTGGTGGTGTACGTCGAGACGCCCGATCTGATCCGCCTGCCGCAGGCCGAGCGCAATCGTCGCATCGCCATCCTGCGCCTGGCGGTCTCGCTCGGCGCCGAAGCGATCACGCTCGGCGGCTCGTCGGCGGCCGCGGAGCTGCTCGAATATGCGCGCACGCGTAATGTCACACGCCTGTTGGTCGGAGCCCCCAACCGGCCGGCCTGGCGGCGGCTGTTGCGATCATCGGTGGCGGACCGGCTGATCAAGGCGCGCCGTGACGTCGATGTACTCGTGATCGGTCAGCCGGACGAGCGGCCTGCCGGCGCGGCAGCCACGGCGGCCATGGCGGCAGGCACGACAACGGCGGCAGCCACGGCGGCAGCGGGGCCGGCCCAGGCAGCCGTAGCGCCGGGCGCCTCAGGCCGGCCGCACTGGCTACGCTATGCGCTCGCCGTCGGCGCAGCGGTGCTCGCGACCGTGGTCTGCTGGCTGCTCTACGTGGTGTTTCCCCGCGTCGGGCAGGCCAACCTGGTGATGATTTACCTGCTGAACACGGCGCTGGTCGCGGTCTATGGCGGCCGGCGAGCCGGCATCGCCAGCGCGGTGCTGGGCGTGCTCGCGTTCGACTTTATGTTCGTACCGCCGCGATTCTCGTTCGCGGTCGGCGACGCGCAGTACCTGCTGACCTTCGGCATCATGCTGGCGGTCGCGCTGATCATCGGAAATCTCAATGCCAGCGTACGCCTGCAGGCGCGGGTCGCGGGCCTGCGCGAGCGGCGCACCGCGCTGCTGTATGCGATGAGCCGCCAGCTGGCCACGGCACGGGGACGCGACCAGATCGCCAGGATCGCCACCCGCCATGTCGGAGAGGTGTTCGCGAGCCGCGTCGTGGTGCTGTTCGCGGACGCTCGCGGCCGCGTCGCCTATCCGAGCAGCGCCGCGGTCGCGGAATCGTTCCGGGGCGCCGATCTGGGCGTGGCGCAGTGGGTGCTCGACCGCGGCAAGAGCGCCGGTTGCGGCACCGACACGCTCGCGGGCTCCGAGGGCCTGTACCTGCCGCTCAGCGCCGGCGAGCGCGTGCTCGGCGTGCTGGCGGTGCTGCCGCACAATCCACGACGCGTCACCCTGCCGGAGCAGTTCCGTTTGCTTGAGACCTTCGCGGCCCAGATCGGACAGGCATTGGAGCGGGCCGATTCGGCCGCGCACGCCCAGGCCGCCGAGGTGCGGGCGGAGAGCGAGGCGATCCGCAACGCCCTGCTGGCGTCGATCTCGCACGACCTGCGCACGCCGCTGGCCACGATCGCCGGCGGCGCGGCTACGCTGGCCGAAAATCTCGAAGCGCTGAGCCCGGCCGATCGGCGCGCGCTCGCCGCCTCGGTCAGCGAGGAGGCCCTGCACATGAGTGAGCGCATCACTACGCTGCTCGATCTGGTGCGGCTGGAGAGCGGCGCAATCCGGCCGCGATTGGACGCGTACGCGCTCGATGAGCTGCTCGGCTCGGTGCTGCACCGGCTCGAGCAGCGCCTGCGCCGCCATCGCGTGCGCACCGAGCTGCCCGAGACGCTGCCGCTGCTGCAGGTGGATGGGAGGCTGATCGAGCAGGTGCTGGAGAATCTGCTCGACAACGCCGGCAAGTACACTCCCGACGGCAGCGAGATTCGCATCAGCGCGCTGGCGCTGGCGCGTCACGTCGAGGTCAGCGTCGAGGACGACGGACCGGGCCTGCCCGCCGCCGATCCGCAGATCCTGTTCGAGAAATTCCAGCGCGGCGCCCCGGAGGGCACGGTCGGCGGCATCGGCCTGGGGCTAGCGATCTGCCGCACCATCCTGCAGCTGCACCAGGGACGCATCTGGGCCGAGCATCGCGCCCCGCACGGCGCCGCGTTCCGCTTCACCGTGCCGGTTACTAGTCCATGAGGGGTCGGTTGCCGGTTCGTAAGGCCGTGGGTCCAGGCCATGGACGCGTGAGGCGATGACCACCGCCAGCCGCTGCATTCTGATCATCGAGGATGAGCCGCAGATCCGCCGGGTGCTGCGCACGCTGCTCGAGCTCGAGCAGTTCCGCGTCATCGAGGCCGGATCCGCGGGCCGCGGAATCGCCGAGGCCCGCACGCACAAGCCCGATCTGCTGTTCGTCGACCTGGGACTTCCCGACCGCGACGGCCGCACGGTGATCCGTGAGGTGCGCAGCTGGTCGCGCGTGCCGATCATCGTGCTCTCGGCGCGCACCGATGAGTCCGACAAGGTCGAGGCGCTGGAGGCCGGGGCCGACGACTACCTCACCAAGCCCTTCGGCCCGCGCGAGCTCGCGGCCCGGGTACAGGTGGCGCTGCGGCACACGGCCGGTGGCGGTGTGTCCGGCGCGGCCGGCGCGGTCGTGGTGATCGGCGCCTGGAGCATCGACCTTGCGGCACGCACCGCGCGCAGCGCAGACGGCACCGAGCTGCATCTGACACCGATCGAATACCGGCTGCTCGAGGTGCTGGCACAGCACATCGGGCTGGTGGTCACGCACCGCGCGCTGCTGCAGCAGGTGTGGGGCCCGGGCAGCGCGCAGCAGCGACACTATCTGCGCATATATCTGAAGCAGCTGCGCGCCAAGCTGGAGCCCGATCCGGCCCAACCGCAGTGGCTGCTGACCGAGACGGGCATGGGCTATCGCCTGGTACAGAAAGACTGACGTTCGGGGCGCGGTAACCCAAGCCGACGTAACCGGGCCGGCCGCCTCGCGACGCCGACGGGCTCGCAGAAGATTCGGGGGATCCGGCGCTATACTGCGCGCGCTGCCGACTCGGCCGGGGGATGGATCGGATGGCTCGTTCACGCAAGCACGCGCTCTCGCGGCGTCGCCGGCTGCCCGCGTGGGCACGATATGTGCTCCTGCCGCTGACGCTGTGCCTGTCCTGGCCGGTGATCAAGCTGCTGGAGCTGACAGGACGGTGGCCTGGCGCGCTGGCGCGGCTGATGAACCGCGCGATGGGCAGCTTCGGCGATTACCAGCCCGGCGCACATGACGTGCTGGTGTGCTCGTACTTCAAGAGCGGCACCAACTGGACCATGCAGATCGCGGTGCAGATCGCGCATCTGGGGCAGGCCTCATTCGAGCACATCCACGATCTGGTGGCCTGGCCGGAGACGCGTAGCCGGTTCGGCATGTCCATCGCCGTTCCCATCACCGATGAGGCTCCGTGGCGCAACGCACCGACCGGACTGCGCGTCATCAAGACCCACCTGCCGATGGACAAAGTGCCCTACACCGCAGCGGCACGCTATATCTGCGTCGTGCGCGATCCGAAGGATGTGTTCGTCTCGAGCTTCCACTTCGTGCGCAGCTCGATGCTCGGGCCGCTGATGCCGTCCAAGGCCAGATGGCTGGAGAATTTTCTCTCGCCGAACACCATCAGCGGCTCCTGGGCGGCACATCTGCACAGTTACTGGCAGATACGACAGCGCGACAACGTGCTGTTCCTGACCTACGAGGAAATGAAGCGGGACCTGCCGGCAACGGTACGGCGGATCGCGCGGCTGATGAATGTCACGCTGACGGCGCAGCAGTTCGACGCCGTCGTGCAACAGTCGAGCTTCAGTCACATGAAGCAGATCGGCCTCAAATTCGATATGAGCCGCGTTGCCACAGGAGGCAGGCGGGCAGGCGGCGCCATGATCCGTCGCGGCGAGAGCGGCAGCGCCGGGGAGCTGCTGTCGATCGACCAGCAGCGTCGCATCGATGACTACTGGTGCGCGCAGCTCGAGCGGCTCGGCTGCGACTTTCCGTACGCTCAGGCCTTCGGTGCGGGCAGCGCGCGTGCGCGGCAGGCATCCGGTTCCGATGTGGCGTAGGCTGGCCGGCATGCCCCCATTCCCGGAGATCCTGCGGACCCCGCACGCACCGCTGCAACGCTACTACGCCAGTGAGCAGGACCGGCGCGACTGGGTGCTCGGCATCTTCGACCGTACCGCCGGTGATTACGACCGCATCGAGCGGTTGATGGCGCTCGGGTCGGGCTCCTGGTATCGGCGCCGCGCATTGCAGGGCTCCGGCCTGCGCCGTGGCATGCGGGTGCTGGACGTGGGGGTCGGAACCGGGCTGGTGGCGCGCGAGGCGGCCGCCATCGTCGGCGATGCATCGCTGGTCCTGGGCGTGGATCCCAGCGCCGCGATGGTCGAGAACGCGGTGGTCCCGGCGGGCGTGCGGCTGGCGCGCGGCACCGCCGAGGCGATTCCCGCGCCCGACGGCTGGGCGGACTTCCTCGCCATGGGCTATGCGCTGCGCCACATCGGCGATCTATCGCGCGCCTTTGACGAGTTCCACCGCGTGCTCAAGCCCGGCGGCCGGCTATGCCTGCTCGAGATCACGTTGCCCGCGGGCGCGTGCTCCCGTGCGCTGCTGAAGCTGTACATGCGCGCCCTCGTGCCGCTGGCTGCGCGGCTGCTCGCCCGGCACCGCGACACGCCGCGGCTGATGCGCTATTACTGGGACACCATCGAGGCCTGCGCGCCACCGCCGGCCATCATGGCCGCGATCAGCGCGGCCGGCTTCGTCGAGGTACGCCGCCACATCGAGCTGGGGATCTTTTCGGAGTACCGCGCCACCAAGCCCCAGTGAGCCGCTCGGCGCAAGCCGCAGGGCGCGGCCCGGCACCGCGCCGCCCTGGTTCTTGACACTGCCTGCATCTTTAGGCGATCGTCGGAACTGGCCCATAATAAAATTCATCCGAGGAATCGCCATGACCCGTTTTGCCGTCGCCGCAGTCCGGCTCGCCTGTCTGTCCGCTCTGTGCGCACTCCCCTACCCCGTTCTGGCCGCCCCCGGCGACGTGACGGTGAACGACACCATGGTCTTCCCGGAGAGCATCACCTCGACGACCGACGGGGTCGTGATCTTCGGCAGCCTGCGCAAACCGGTCATCTACCGCTCGGCACCGGGCGGCTCGACGGCCGATCCGTGGATCCATCTGACGGACCCCGGCAGCAACGACACCAGCCTGGGCGTGTTGGCCGACCAGGCATCCAACACGCTATGGTCCTGCGTCTCCCTGCGCGCCGCCAATGCCGCGCCTCCGCCGCAGGGACAGGGGCGCAGCATCCTGCGCGCCTTCAATCTGAAAACCGGCAAGATCAAGGCGAGCTATCCGCTCCCGGGCACCAACACGTTCTGCAATGATATTTCGATCGCGCCCGATCGCACGGTGTATGCAACCGATACCAACAACGGCCGGGTGCTGCGGCTGAATCGCCGCGCCAAGGCTCTCGAGATCTGGGTCGAGGACAAGCGCCTCGCCGGCATCGACGGCCTCACCTTCCTCGGCCCGACGCTGTACGTGAATACCGTCAGGACCAACCATATCTATCGCGTTCCGATCGGGGCCGACGGCAAGGCCGGAGAGCTGGTGGACATCGCGCTGTCAAAGCCGCTGATGGGTCCCGACGGCATGCGCGCCGCGAACGGACACATATTCGTCGCCGAGAATGGCGCCGGCCGCGTCTCCGAGCTCACGTTCGACGGCGATCACGCCGACGTCACCCTGGTGAAGGACGGCTTCCAGATGCCCACTGCCGTCTCCCCGGTCGGCGGCGTATTGTGGGTCGGCGAAGCGAAACTCAACTACGCGTTCGACCCGAAGCTGCGCGGCCAGGACCCCGGTCCCTTCAAGGCCTATGCCCTGCCGTTGCCGAATTGAGCGCGCGAAGTCTCTGACCGAACCCGCGACGTATCCGACCGGGCCGGCAAATCCGGCCCGGCGCGCGCTGCTGGGGAGTCTGGCGGCCGGCCTGTCACTCGCGCCGCTGGCGGTGGCGCCAGCGCGGGCCGCGCCGGCCGCGGCACGGCTGCCGCCGCTGCGCGAGAGTGATCCGGCGGCCAGGGCCGTGCACTATGTCACCGATGCCCGCCGCGCCGCCGGCGCCCAGTCCGGCGCGGCCTGCTCGAACTGCTCGATCTACGGCACGGTTAGCGCTACCGAAGGCTCCTGTACGCTGTTTCCCGGCAAGCTGGTCAAGGCCGCCGGCTGGTGCAGTTCGTGGAGCGGCCTGTAGCGCAAGCCCAAGGGCGTCCGCCCCCGTGCCGCTAGGCCGCGATCCCGTACTGCCGCAGCAGCGCCTCGACCTGAGGCTTCCTGCCGCGGAACTCCACGAACGCCTCGAGCGCGTCGCGGCTGCCGCCACGTGCAAGGATGCTGTCGACGAAGCGCCGCGCCGTGGCGCGATCGAACGCGCCGTGCTCGAGGAATGCGCTGAAGGCGTCGGCCGCGAGCACCTCGGCCCATTTGTAGCTGTAGTAACCGGCCGCATAGCCGCCGGCGAAGATATGCGAGAAGCTGTGCGGATAGCGGTTCCACTCCGGAATCGGCACCACCGCCACCTCGCTGCGCACTTCGTGCAGGATCGGATAGATGCGCCCGCCGCGCGCCGGGTCGTACTCGGCGTGCAGGCGCATGTCCAGCAGCGCGAACTCCACCTGGCGCAGCGTGCGCAGTCCCGGCTGGAAGCTGCGTGTGGCGATCAGCGCGGCCCGCTTGTCGGCCGGAATCGGTGCGCCGGTACGGATGTGCGTGCCAATGTGCTCGAGCACCCCGCCCTGCCAGGCGTAGTTTTCCATGAACTGGCTGGGCAGCTCGACCGCGTCCCAGGCGACACCGTTGATGCCGGCCAGGCTCGGGTAATCCACGCGCGTGAGCATGTGATGCAGTCCGTGACCGAACTCGTGGAACAGCGTGACGACGTCGTCGTGCGTCAGCAACGCCGGCCACTCCCCGTTGGGAGGTAATGAATTGCAGACCAGATAGGCGACCGGCAGCACCGCGGCCCCACCGAGCGCCTTGCGGCCGATGCAGTCATCCATCCAGGCGCCGCTGCGCTTGTGCGCACGCGCATAGGCATCCAGGTAGAAGCTCGCGATCGGTGCCCCCGCGGGTGCGCATACCTCGAAATAGCGCACGTCCGGGTGCCATACCGGCACGCCGGCGCGCTCGCGGATGCGCACGTTGAACAGCCGCTCGGCCACCTCGAACAATCCTGCGAGCACGCGCGGCAGCGGCAGGTACTCGCGCAGCTCCTCCTGCGAGACCGCGAAGCGGCTCTGCTGCAGCCGCTCGGAGTAATAGTTGATGTCCCACGCCGCCAGAGGCCGGCCGGCGAAGCGCTCCAGCTCGGCCAGCTCGGCCGCCCCGGCGGGCCTGGCCGCGCGCACCAGCGAGCGTAGGAACTCGAGCACCTCCGGCACCGTGTGCGCCATGCGACTGGCGAGCGCATAGTCGGCGTAGCTGGTGAAATCCAGCAGCCGCGCGGCCTCGTGCCGCAGCCGCAGGATGTCCTCCATCACCGGGCCGTTGTCGAACCGGCCGGCGCTGGGCCCCTGGTCGGAGGCGCGCGTCGCCCAGGCCTCGTAGAACGCGCGCCGCAGCGGCTCGGATTCCCCGTCGCTCATGACGGCGACATAGGTCGGCTGATCGAGCCCGAACACCCAGCCGGAGCGGCCCTGCTCGCGGGCGCGGCGCTGCGCCTGCTCGAGGATGCCGGCATTGATCCCGGCGAGCAGGCCCGGATCCTGTACGGGATGCGACCAGCCGTTGATCGCATCGAGCACGTTCTCCTCGAATTTCGAGGACAGGCTCGACAGCTCCATCATGATGGCCTTGAAGCGCGCCTTGTGGGCCGAGTCCAGCGCGACGCCGGCCAGGCGGAAGTCCTTGAGCGCATGCTCGATCACTTCGCGCTGCACCGGGTCGAGCGCGGCGCCCTCGCGCTCGGCGATGCGCGCATAGGCGCGGTAGAGCTGCTCGCTCTGTGCCAGATCGGTGTGAAACTCGGACAGCAGCGGCAGGCACTCGTTGTAGGCCGCGCGCAGCGGCTCGGAATTCATCACCGCGTTGAGGTGCCCGACCGGCGACCAGACCTTGCCGAACCGGTGGCGCAGCTCCTCGAGCGGCTCGACCACGGTATCGAAGCTCGGCTCGGTGAGCGCCTCGATCTGCGCCACGCGCGCGCGCTGCTGCGCGATCAGCCGCGAGAGCGCGGGGACCGCATGCTCCGGGCGTATCAGGTCGAAGCGCGGCAGCAGGGTATCGGCGAGCAGCGGATTGTCCGCCGCGCCGGCGGGTGCGGTAGCCGCGTCGGCGCCCGCCGCGCCCGTCGCCGCGTAGCTCGTCATTGTGGACGGGTCGGCGGGAGGGGCGCTCATCGATTTAACCTCGTGCCATCAGGGTGTTCATTTTTAGCCATGTGCCAGCGGTGTACCATGAATGCCGTCGGCAGGGTAGCTCAGGGTCCTGACAAAAAATGGCGGATGACTACGACCTCATCGTGATCGGCGGCGGCAGCGGCGGGCTGGCCTGCGCCCAGCGAGCCGCCGAGTATGGCGCGCGCGCGCTGCTGATCGAGATGCACCGTCTCGGCGGCACCTGCGTCAATCTTGGCTGCGTGCCGAAGAAGGTGATGTGGAACGCCGCACAGATCGCGCATGCGCTGCACGACGCGCGCGACTACGGCTTCGACATCGCCGTGGGCCGCCACGACTGGGGAGCGCTCAAGCGCGGCCGTGACGCCTACGTCGGCCGCCTGAACGACATCTACGAGCGCAACCTGGCGAAACGCAGCGTACAGCTGCTGCGAGGCCACGCGCGGCTGCTGCACGACCGGACCGTGCAGATCGGCGAGCAACGGCTCTCGGCCGGCGCGGTGGTGCTGGCGATCGGCGGGCGGCCGATGCTGCCGCAATTGCCCGGCGCCACGCTCGGCATGAGCTCGGACGGCTTCTTTGATCTGCCCGAGCGCCCCGGCGGCGTTGCCGTGGTCGGCGCCGGCTACATCGCCGCCGAGCTCACCGGTATCTTTGCCGCGCTCGGCTGCCCCACCACGCTGGTGATGCGGCATGAGCGCGTTCTGCGCCATTTCGATGCGATGCTCGGCGACGGGCTGATGCAGATCATGCGCGACGACGGCATCCAGATCGCCGTCGACGCGGTGCCCAAGTCACTCGCGCGCGGCAGCGACGGCCTGCTGCGGCTGACAACGGTGGACGGGCGCGAGCTCGGGCCATTCGATGTGCTGATCTGGGCCGTGGGGCGGGCGCCGGCGACCATCGGCATGGGTCTGGACACGGTGGGGGTAGAGCTCGACGCCCTCGGGCACGTGCGCGTGGATGCCTATCAGCGCACCAATCTCGAGCATCTGTATGCGATCGGGGACGCCACCCAGCACGCGGGGCTCACGCCGGTGGCGATCGCGGCCGGCCGGCGCCTGTCCGATCGCCTGTTTGGCGGACAGAGCGAGCGCCGGCTCGATTATGAAAATATCCCCTCGGTGGTATTCAGCCACCCGCCGGTCGGCACCGTCGGCCTGTCGGAACAGGACGCGCGCGCGCGCTACGGCGATGCCGTGCAGGTGTTCACTTCCGGCTTCGTGCCGATGTACCACGCGCTCACCACACGCAAGCCGCGCGCGCAGATGAAGCTGGTCACGGTCGGTGCCGAGCAGCGCATCGTCGGCATCCACGTGCTCGGCGACGGCGCCGACGAGATGCTGCAGGGCTTCGCGGTCGCACTGCGCATGGGCGCGACCAAGCGCGATCTGGACGACACCGTGGCGATCCACCCGACCAGCGCCGAGGAGCTGGTCACTATGCGGTAGCACGCTGCCGCGGCGGCCGGCACCGGCCCGGTCCTCAGCGGCGGCGGCTACGGGACGGGCGTGCGGCCGCGACGGCCTGGTCCGGACCGCCGTGAACACGTCCGTGTGGGCTGCGTGCGGAACATCCCTGTTGAACCCTCGCACTCGAGTAAAGAGTGGCGTAGCCGCTTCGGAACTCGTGTGTCTGCCCCTCTCAGGTACTCTGATCCGTGGAGGATTGGTCCGCGGTACCCTGATCCCCCGTGCCCTGATCCCCGGTGCCCTGATCCGCGTGACCGCCGTCCACCTCGCTGATCCGACCGGAACCGGCGATCCTGGAGTTGAGCCGCCCAGGATGGGAGTGCAGGCGCACGTCGCCGGAGCCGGCGATGAAGACGTCAGCGGCATCGCTCGGCTCGATGTCGGCATTGCCGCTGCCGGCGATGAAGACGCGCGCCGAGCGGGCCGCGAGCTGCGCCAGCCGTGCGCTGCCCGAGCCCATGATGGCAAGCTGCAGCGTATGGACGCTGCCGGTGGCGCTCGCCGAGCCGCTGCCATGAATCGCGACGCTGAGGGAGTCCTGCTTGAGGTTGTCGAGCACCAGGTCGCCGGAGCCGTTCAACTCGACATTGCGCAGATCCGGACCGGACAGCTGCACATCGACGGGTGCCACGCGGCGATAGGGATGCCGCAGCCGGATGCGGCCATCCTCGACCACTATCCTATCCAGCGTACCGCTGTGCCCCCGGATCGACAGATGCCAGGTGGGCGCGGGCTGGAAGTGCAACCTGCCGGGCACGTCGAGCTGCAGCCGATCGCCGCCGTTCCAGGCGAAATCGCGCGAGACGACGGCGCCGCTGTCGGCGCCAGCGCCGCCGTCGTCAAAGCCATTGCCGTCGAACCAGCGGTTCGCCCAGGGCCCATTGCGTCCATGCCAGCCCAGCCCCGACCAGCCCCAGCCCGTGTCCGGATTGCCGTGTCCGATCAGCGCCGCGAGCGGCAGACACACCGCGGCGGTGACGATCCCGATGATTGCGATCAACGTGACGGTTCGAGTCATGAGCGCCTCCGGTCTTGAGCGTGGCATGGCGGCCTGCGCGGCAGGTCGAGGCCCTAGCTCTCGGTGACGGGCTTCAACACCCGGTAGTGCAGCCGCGCATAGCTGCCGAGCAGCCTGACGAGGCCTTCGAGAACCAGCCACAGCAGCGCGGCGAAGCCGATGCTGCCGCCGAGCATGCCGATGCCCGCCAGCGAGCGTGACAGCGCCGCGGTGATGCCATCGAGGTTGCCCCAATGAAACAGCCCGGTCAGCAGCAGCACGAAGCCTGCGATACTGAACGCGAACAGCATGATGCCGACGACGAACGCCAGCACCCCGAACACGCACAGCACTGGTAGCAGCACCAGCACGTCGAGCGCCAGCATGCCGCCGAGGCCGACGATCGCTCCCAGCAGCGCCGCGGGGGTGCGCTGAGTCTCCCAGCGGCGCAGGCCAGCCTCGGCGCGCAGCTCGCGCGCCAGGCGCGCCGGATCGCCCAGCGCGTGCGCGACCTGCTGCTCGGACCGGCCGGCGGCCAGCGCTTCGTCGAAATGCGCACGGTAGTCGGCGATGATGTCGTCGACTTCCTGCGGCGCCAAGCCCGCCAGCGCCCGGCGTAGTTGCGACAGGAATTCCGATTTTGTCATCGCGGCTCCCGCAGGGCGGCGTTGATCGAGTCAACGAATCCCAGCCACTCGGCCTTCTGCGCGGTGTACGCGCTGCGGCCGGCCGGCGTCAACTTGTAGTACTTGCGCGGCGGACCGCTGGTGGATTCGACCAGGTAGGTCCGCACCAGCCCGTCGGACTGCAGTCGGCGCATCAGCGGGTAAATCGTGCCCTCGCCCATGCCGACATCGGCTGCCAGGCGGCTGGCGAGCTCATAGGCGTAGGAGTCCTGTTGCGACAGCAGCGCCAGCACACACAGCTCCAGTACGCCTTTCTTGAGTTGAACCTGAAGGGATTCGGTCACGCGCCTTGCACCATAGACTATATGCTACCGCATGATACCTTGCTATGCAAGTTAGCGATACGAGGTGGTTGCTCGGGCGCCGTTCGGGCCTCTTAAGGCGAATGGCACTTACTTTGGCCACCGCGGGTTCAGGCTGGGATGCCTTCTACCTTGGGCGTCCGAAATCTCATTGAGACCCAAGCCGCGAGCAGTTTCCACATGAACTTGCCTGAACGGGCTGCGTAATTGGGCGCGTCTTCCGGCAGCACGACGCCTGCCCGCCTGTCCGAAGTCATGACCCGCATTTCCAACGCCTGAACAGCTCCAGGCAAGCGAGCGCGATACAGCGTCAACCAGTGTCCCTTGGTAAAATCCAGGAACATGGCCGAGTTGCAGCAGGTCGCAACCATGCGCCGTGTTGGGGAATCGGCTTTGAGCCTGTGCGCTTCCATCCGGTCACCGCCCTGCACGCATCGGACACGGTCCTTGCGATAAAGAACGACGTCGGTGCCCCCGTCGGCATCGAGCACCGGCGGCGCACCGGGAGGCGATTCAATCTGCCGACCCGCCTCCTGGCAGCTCGCACAATAGCAAGCAGCGTGCACGATCGGCGCGCCAGTCACTTCCAAAACGACTGCGCCGCATCGGCATGACGCATGCCGGAATATGTTCTGCTTTACGTCCATCGCGGCTCCGTGTCGCTCGGTGCGGTGGGATGTTACCAAGCCGCCTATGGTCACCAAATACGTTACCGAACTTACGGTCAAGAGTACTGAGCGATTGAAAGGCATGAGGTAGGTTGACCGGGATTGGTACGATGTTTGTTACCAAGCATCCACCGAACCAACCCCGAGGCCAACCTTGAGAGAGCGTAATGCGGAGTTTCATTCCAAGCAACACCGACAGCAGATTAGCCGACGAGCCCAGCGGGTTGATGCGGTCGGCTTTTTCAACCTGCTTACCGGCCCTGAGTTGCTCGAAGTGACGGAGTCGCACCTGCCGGAGCATCGCGAGCGGCTGTACCCGCCGACGGTGACGCTGTCGATGTTCATGCGCCAGGCATTGGATGCCGACGGGTCGTGCCAGAAGGCGGTCAATAGCTGGGCGGCGCAACGGCGCGCGGAAGGTCTCGCTTGCCGGTGCCGATGGTAACCGGTTTGACGCACGCGGTCGGTGAACTCGTGAGCGCCGGGGCGAAAACGGCCCGGTGCTGGCGCGGACGGCACCGGGATCTCGATGCCCGATACGCCGGAGAACCAGGAACAGTATCCGCAGCCGAGTAGCCAAGCCGCGGGGTCGGCTTTCCGTTGGCGCGTGTCGTGGGGGTGATCTGTCTGGCGACCGGCGCCGTAATCGATGCGGCGATCGGCCCGCATGCGGGCAAAGGCAGCAGCGAGCTGGGACTGCTGCGCACGCTCGACGCAGCCCTCTCCCCGGGCGATGTGATGCTGGCCGATGCGTTCTACTGCAACTATTTTTGGTTGCGATCATGCTCGCGGCGGGTGTCGACGTGCTGTTTGAACAGAACGGTGCGCGCAATACCGGCTTTCGGCGCGGCGTCTCGCTGGGCTGTGAGCGCAGAGCAGTACGCCGAATTTCCCGACGAACTGACGGTACGAGAGGTGCTGGTCGATGGCCAAATCCTGGTCACCACGTTGCCGAACCCACGGAAGGTCAGAAAAGGCGCGCTCGGCCAGTTGTACGCGCAACGCTGGAACGTGGAGCTGGGCCTGCGCAACATCAAAACCACGCTTGGCGTCGAAGTCCTGCGCTGCCTCACACGCGGATGGTCGAGAAGGAGCTGTGGGTTCATCTGCTTGCCTACAACCTGATCCGTCTGCTGATGGCGCAAGCGGCGCTGGATGCCGCCGTTCATCCGCGGCAACTGAGCTTCAAACACACCGTTCAGCTGTGGGCGGAATGGACCGCCCATCGCGTTGACCTGAGTACTGATCCCGACACTTTGTTCCGCCTCATCGCCCAATCGAACGTCGGCGACCGGCCCGGACGAATAGAGCCGCGCGCGCGCAAACGCCGACCCAAACCCTATCCCTGGCTGAAAAGACCACGGGCCGAGGCTCGCGAGCGAGTGCGCAAATATGGACATTTGTAGCGTTGCGGACTTATGTAAGCGCCATTCCTCTTAAGGCACCTCCGCCGGGATCAGCGCTGGATCAGGAGCGCAAGCGGCTCAGCGTTGCGGCCGCCCGTACAGCGTGCGCAGCTCCGACTTGGCCGCCTGCAGCCGCTGCCGCTGGGACGCGTCGAGGTCGCGCCCGGCGCGGTTGATGTAGAAGTTGAGCATCGACATCGCAGAGCGGAACGGTGGACTCTTGAGATTGTGGCTCTGCTCGGCCGAGCGCTTGAGCGAGCGCGCGATGCTGCGCGGGTCGGTGCGCTTGAACACGCCGGGGTCGAGGTCCATCGCGTGGCTGTGCTCGGTGACGTCACCGGACCAGCGCTTGACGCCGCGGCGCGCGGTCTTGGCCTTGGCCTTTGTGCTCGTGGCCGCTGCCTTGGCCCTCGTGCCCGCCGCGGCCTTCGCCTTCGACGGAGATCGGGTCCTGTGCCGGGTGCCACTCTGTCGGGTGCTGCGCTTGGTTGCCATGGCGCGATGATGCTGCGCCACCCGTACAGCATCTGTCGGCGCACGCCGCGCCGATCGCGCGGCACCAGCCGGCGCACGGCGTCGTCCAGCGCGCGGGCGGCGTCGGCCGGAACCCGGCAGGGCGCCAGAAAGACGTGACGGGAGCCATGCCCCGGCTTCGTCATGACGAAGCCGGGGCATGGCTCCCGTCACATCTCCATCGCGTCCTGATCGATTCCTGCGGCGCCGGCGGAGCGCTTCACGGTGACACCGCCGCCGGGGCTGCCGGCGCCGCCTCGGCCGGCGGCACGAGCTGTGCGGCCAGCTGCGCCAGGGCGGCGCCGGTGGCGCGCTCGAACGCTGCCACCACCGCCTGCATGCGGTCGGCGTCCGCGGTGACGGCGCTGCTGGCCGTGAAGGTCGCGACGACGCGGCGTGTGGCACGCCGCCCCAGCGTGCACACCAGCGCCACCCGCACGGTCGGCGGCCCGGCGCCGGCGTAGTCGGCCTCGAAGTGCGTCAGCTCCAGGTTCAGTACGTAGTGTGCATCGAATGGGCCGCCGTCGGGCTCGATCAGCGCGAAGCGGCCCTGGCCGCGCAGCGCCTGGATCGCCAGCGTCTGCAGCATTGCCGGCGCCGGCGCGGCCCAACGCGCGCCGCTGTAATAATCCAGCCGCTGTCCGGGCCGCATCACCGCGATGCCATCGGTGCCGAGCCCGGCGCCGGCCAGCAGCGGCAGCACCTGCAGCGTGGCCGCGGCGGCCGTGCCGGGGGCGGACTCGGCCGCGCTACTGGGCAACGGCGCCGTCA
Source organism: Steroidobacteraceae bacterium (assembly GCA_036267195.1). Taxonomy (GTDB): domain Bacteria; phylum Pseudomonadota; class Gammaproteobacteria; order Steroidobacterales; family Steroidobacteraceae; genus FEN-1191. The sequence continues at coordinate 4,541 of DATAWM010000068.1, read as the reverse complement.
GCACGTATTCCTGCTGCAGCGGCTGGGTGCTGTGCAGAAGGCTGACACAGCCGCCGGCAAGCAGCGGTAAGGAGCCGGCCAGCACGGCGGCGGCAATGCGCATGGTGGTTCCTCTCGAGGGCATCATGTCGGCGGTATCGGGATGGCGCGTCAGGGCGGTATCGAGACGCCAGTCCGCGGCGGCTGATACAGCAGGCGCGACGGGTCGTCACGCAGGCTGTGGGCGAGGTCGTTGATCTGCTGAACGGCGGCACGGCTGTCGCGCAGCAGGCCCTCGATCTGCGGTACGCCGTCGCGCACCAGGCCGCCGAGCTGATCGCTGTTGGCGGCCACGAACGCATCCAGCCGCGCGCTGGTGCGTGCCAGGTTGTCGCTGGTGGTACGCAACCGCCGGACCGCGGCGACGAAGTCGACGCTGGCCGACTGCGAGGCGGTGTGGACGTCGGCGATCACCTGATTGGCGCGCGTCAGCGTGTCGCGCAGCTGCGCGATCAGCTCATCGGCATTGCGCGCCGTCTGCGGCAAGCCGGCCGTCGCCCGGTCGAGGTGCACGGCGATGCGCCCCACCGCGTCGATGTTCGGATCGGACAGCAGCCGTGAGGCGCGATCGACCAGGTCGTCGAGCCGTCCGGTCAGGTCGGGCAGGCTGGACAGGAACAGGTCGAAGTTCGAATGCACCGACGGAATCACCGGGTAATGCTCGCTCGGAACATTGGATAGCAGCCGCCGTCCGCCGGCGTTCTCGCCCTGCTGCTCCAGGTCGATGTACAGCAGCCCGGTGACGCCCTGGAGCGAGAGCTCCGCCACCGTGCTGGCGGAGACGGGCGTGCTCGGCTGGATGTCTATGATGATCTGCACGCGGTTGGCCGAGCGCGGATCGATGCGGATGCGCTGCACCTGCCCGACGTCCACGCCCAGGTAGCGCACCGGGCTGCCGGTGGTCAGGCCGCTGACGCTGCCGTCGAAATAGATCTCGTAATGGGTGTAATCGGCATGGCTGTTGGCCGTGGAGTACCAATAGATGAACAGCACGCCCATCACCAGCACCAGCAGCACGAAGCTGCCGACCACGAAGTAGTTGGCCTCACGCTCCATGTGTCCCCCGGCGCTGGCGGCCCCGCTCTCCGCCGAAGTAGGCGCGGATCCATGGGTGCGGATTGGCCATGATGCCCTCGAGCGTATCGCTGATCATACGGCCGTCGACGATCACGCCGATGCGGCTGCAGGTGCGAAAGATACTGTCCAAGTCGTGCGTGGTCATCACCACCGTGAGCTTCAGCTCCCGCTGCAGGTAAAGCAACAGCTGATCCAGCGCCGCGGCGCCGATCGGATCGAGTCCCGAGGTCGGCTCGTCCAGGAACAGCAGCACCGGATCGAGCGCGAGCGCCCGCGCCAGCGCGGCACGCTTCACCATCCCGCCCGACAGCTCGGCCGGATACTTGGTGGCGGCCTGCGGCAGCAGCCCGACCAGCTGTACCTTGAGTAACGCCAGCTCCTCGAGCGCGCGAGCCGGCAGGCGCAGATGCTCGAGCATCGGCAGCTGCACGTTCTGCAGCACCGTCAGCGCGCTGAACAACGCGCCCTGCTGAAAGGCCACGCCGTAGCTGCCCTTGAGCCTGAACAGCTGTGCGTCGCTCATCTCGGTGAGCTCATGGTCCAGGAAGCGCACGCTGCCGGCGTCGGGCCGGCGCAGGCCGAGAACGGTCCGCAGCAGCACGGTCTTGCCCGAGCCCGATCCGCCGATGATGCCGAACACCTCGCCCTCGTACACCTGCATGTCGAGGCCGTTGTGCACGGTCTGATCGCCGAAGCGGTTGATCACGCCCCGTACCTCCAGCAGCGTGCGCATCAGGTTTGCCACCGCGCGTGCATCAGATGTCCCGCCTCATCACATGTTCAACCTCAGGAACAGCACCGCAAACAGCGCGTCGGCCAGGATCACCGCGAAGATCGCCTGCACTACCGCCAGCGTGGTGAGCCGGCCCAGCTCGCGCGAGGAGCCGCGCACACGCATGCCGCTGTAGCAGCCGGCCAGCGCGATCACGGCGGCGAACACCGGGGCCTTGATGATCCCCACCCAGAAGGTGGTGGAGGCGATTGCGCCCTGCACCCGCCCCAGATACTGCGTGATCGGCATCTGCAGCAGCAGGTGGCACAGCAGGCCGCCACCGATCAAGCCGATGATGTCCGCGATCACCGTGAGCAGCGGCAGCGCAATCATCAGCCCCAGCACGCGCGGCAGCACCAGCACCTCGATCGGATCGACGCCGATGGCGCGCAGCGCGTCGACCTCCTCGTTGAGCTGCATGGCACCGATCTCGGCGGCGAACGCGCTGCCCGAGCGGCCGGCGATGATGACGGCGGTCAGCAGCACGCCCAGCTCGCGCAGCACCCCGATTGTCACCAGATCGGCCACGAAGATATCGGCGCCGAACTGTTGCAGCTCCTGGGCGCCGAGATAGGCCAGGATCACGCTGACCAGGAAGGCGATCAACGCCACGATCGGCACGGCGGTGATACCGGTGTCGTAGACGTGGCGCGCGACCGAGATCGGCCGCAGCCGCGGCAGGTGCGCAAACGCGCGCAGCAGCAGCACGGTGGCGTGGCCGACAAAGCTCACGGCCGCGATCAGCTCGCGCACGCTGCGGATCGTGTGGCGCCCGATGTCCTCGACTGCCGTGGCCGGCGCGAGCCATTCGATGTGCTGGGTCTGCTCCGGCACCTCGCCTGTCAGGGTGCGGTCCACCAGCAGCAGGGTCGGCGGTGCCGCGTCGGCGAAGCGCGTCTCGACACCGGCGGCGCGCGCACGGCGCAGGAAATCGCGCAGCAGCCAGGCACCGGTCAGGTCCAGGTGTGCCTGGCCGGCCGCGATGCTGGCGCGGCGCAATCCGGACAGATCCAGCGCCGTGAGTTCCGCCTCGATCTGCCGGAATTGCCGCGCGTGCCACTCGCCGGACAGCTCCAGGCTCAACTGCTCCGCCTCGCGCCGCGCAGTCAGATGAGAGCCGGGCACGGTGATCAGCGGTACCGCGGCTGTTTCATGGCACAGATGCTAGCAGCGATCAGGAATCGTCGCGATAGCGGCGCAGGCGGATGGCCAGCGCCACCATCAGCGCCGCGGCGGCCAGTCCCAGCCACAGCTGCGGGCTCTCGAGCAGCCGCGAGGGCACGAACTGCTGCTGCAGGCCGCGGTCCGGCACCCGTGCACCGGGGGGCACGGCCGTGTCCCCGAAGCTGAAGGCCAGCTGCAGGTCGAGGCTGAAGGCCAGCCGCACCAGCTGGTTGAAGCCACGCTCGACGATGCGCCCCAGATAGTTGGTGCCGAACAGCATGTATTCGAAGATCGCCAGCAGCACCGGCGGCACGAACGCCCAGGCGTACGGGGAGCGCCGCGCCCACACCGAGGCGAGCATCAGATAGGTGGCATAGGGGGTGTACCACAGCAGCAGCGCGACCAGGCCGTAGAGCATGACGAATTGCGTGCGCAGCCAGATGAGGCCGTTCCACGGCGGCGGGCTCTGGCCGTTCACCTGCACGTGTTCGCGCAGTGCCAGGATGGCGCTGGCGAGCAGACTGGTGAGCGCGGCGAACGCGAACGTGGCCAGCGGTACGATCACCAGCCCGACCAGCAGCTTCGCCAGCACGGTCTGCGTGTCCGATACCGGCATCGAGCGCCAGAACAGGATGCTGCGGTCGCGCCGCTCGCCGTACAGGCAATCGAGCAGGTACACCACCACGACGATGCCCGCGGCCAGGTAGAACGGAATGCCCCATCCGAACAGCATCAGCACCAGCGGCGGCAAGGTGGCGCGCGGTGCCCCGAAGAAGAATTGCACCCGGCTGAAGGTGGCCACGGCGGCCAGCAGCAGGATGCCCACCAGCAGCGGCGCAATCCACAGCGAGCGATGCTCCCAGAATTCGCGCCGGATCTGCATCAGCAGCACTCTCATGCGGCTGCTCCTGCCGCGGCCGGCTGTTCCGATGCGGGAGGATCCGTCGCTGCGGTGAGCTTGGCGACGAACAGCTCACCGATGCCCGGCGTGTGCACCTCTCCGAGCTCGGCCAACATTTCGCGCGGACGGTTCTCGAACAGCATCACCGAGCGGCCGAACACCTCGCGCTCGTAGAACGGTCCGAGCGCACGCGCAGCCTCACGCTTGCCGGCCGCGACATTGAGTTGCGCGAAACGTTCCGGCAGTTCCTCGACCGGCAGGTTGAGCGCCACGCGGCCGCGGTCGAGAAACAGTACGTCGGTGAGCACGTTCTCGACTTCCTCCACCTGGAGCGTGGTGAGCACGATGGTGCGCTCCTTGTCGAGGTAATCGCTCAGCAAGGTGTCATAGAACTCGCGCCGATAGATCAGGTCGAGGCCCAGCGTCGGCTCGTCCAGCACCAGCAGGCGGGCGTCGATCGCGAGGATCAGCGCCAGGTGCAACTGGGTGATCATGCCCTTGGACAGCTCACCGATGCGGGCGCGGCGTGCGATGGCGCTGCGCGCGAGCACCGCCTCGGCCCGCCTGCGATCGAAGCGCGGATGCACG
>DATAWM010000067.1:0-39094 GCA_036267195.1 Steroidobacteraceae bacterium | reverse complement strand
GCTTCCTCGGGTTTGAGCAGCGGATTACCGCCGAGGACCTGTCCGCACTCGTTCGCCGGGCACTGCGGAATCGAGCCGTATTGCGCCGGTGACACGCCGGTGTGCTCGCACTGTGCCAGGCTCCTGGTCGGCGTGGCGCCGGCGCACGGATCGGTCGCGACGAAGTCCTGGCCGCTGTAGGACTGCGGGTTGTACAGCTCGATGAGGTTTGGCGCCCGCACCGCGCGGTCATAGGAGTAGCGCAGCCGGAAGTCGGGGGACGGCGAGTATTGGACCTCGAACTTGTAGGTATTGGTGACGCCGGCGGTCGAATAGCTCGAATAGCGGTAGCCGGCATCCAGGTCGAGGTCACGGATCCACGGCCGGTCCTGTATCAGCGGTGCGCGAATCTCGGTGAAGCCCTCGCTGACGGCATAGCTGTCGTCGATCGGGACCGCCGCGCCGGAGAATCCCGCGAGGTTCCCGGACAGCTCCTCCCCGTCCGGTGCGAAGCTCAACGTCTCCAGGCGGTGTTCGGCGCCCACGTTCACCCCGACTGCGTCGTGCGCCAGCGCAGAACGGATCCCGTAGGTGCCGAGGTCACCGGTGAAATCGGCATGCACGATCTGCTCGGAGTTGGTGCCGTAGGCGGTGCCGGGCGAGTACAGGTAGGCAAGCTGCGCCGGCGTGACACCCCCGGTGCTGAAGATGTTGTACGGCACGCACGGCGGCCCGCTGATGCACGTCGGCGCCGCCGCCGTGCCCGTCACCAGCAGCGCATTGTTGATGCTCTGGTAATTGAGGTAATTCAGGTTCGAGTTGAACAGCGACGTGTAGGAGTACTGGCCGTAGGCATCGTAGCTCCAGCCGTCGATCACCTCGCCCTTCACGCCGAACACGACACGGAAGTTGGTGTGTTCGTAGGCGTCGAGGCGGCCGCCGCCCTCGATATTGCGCCGGCCGATGTCGACATCGGCCAGCTGCGAGCCCGGATCGGCGGCGTCGGCCGAGATCATCGCGGAGGTGCAGCCGATGACGCTCTGCTCCTGCGCGCTCAGCAACGGATTGCTGCAGTTGATTCGGTAACCGCCGTCGGCGTTGTAAGGGTTCAGGCCCTCGAACAGCCCGGACGGCCCTTCGAGCTCGGCCGTCCTGTCGTTCATGAAGCTGAAGTCCAGATACGGCTTGGCCCACTGATTCAGGTCGACGTGCGCCAGGAAGCCGGCGTTATAGCGCTCGTCCTGACGCTGTTGATAGTCGTACGCGTTGGAATTGAATTCGGCCGGCGGCGATGTACCCGCCTGCGGCCAGGGCAGCAGCGAGTTTCCGGACACGGTGTAGGGTGTGCCCCCGACGACGAACTGGTTCGAATTGCTGTTGCCCAGACACTCCAGAGATCGGGTGTCGGGGATTCCGAGCGCGGCCGGGGTCACCAGCTCGCAATCGGCGAAGTCGCGCTGACTGCCGGGGACCGGATCCTGCTTGTGATAGGTGAAGTAACCGGTGACGTTGCCGTCGCCGTCGGCGGTGTTGGTGCCGGCCACCACCGACAGATCGCGCTTGTAGCCGTCCATGACGCTGCCGCTCGGTCCGCTGTTGCCGGCATTCGTCGCGCCCAGCGCGTTCTCCTGCGCCTGGATCGCGCTGTCGCCGTTGTCGTGCTGGTAGAAGCCGTACTGGCCGTCGATCTGCACGCCCTGGAAATTCTTCTTCAGGACGAAATTGATGACGCCTGCCATCGCATCCGAGCCGTAGACCGCCGAGGCGCCACCGGTGACCACGTCGATCCGCTCGATCAACGCCGCGGGAATCTGATCCAGGTCCGGAGCCGGGTTCGGGTTGGCGGTGTTCGGGTCACCGTCTCCGAGGCGCTTGCCGTCGACCAGTACCAGCGTGCGCTGCGGGCCCAGTCCGCGCAGATCCGCGGTGGTGGTGCCGCCCGCGACGCTCAACGGATTGGAGTTGTTGCCGTAATCCGCCGACGAGTCGATGACGTTCTGGGGCAACGCATTGATCACATCGATGGTGTCGGTCTGGCCCTGCAGCTGGATGTCCTGCGCGGTCACGGTCGTGATCGGGCTGGTGGAGGTGATGTTGGCCGGCACCGGAATGCGCGAGCCGGTGATCAGGACCTCCTGCAGCGGCGCACCGTTCGCGCCCGCACCGTTCGACCCCGTGGCCTGATCGTTCGCAGCCGCGGGCTGATTCGCTGCCGCCTGGTCCCCGGAGGACGGTGCCTGCGCACGTGCGGCCAGGCTGGCGGCGAGTGCGCCCGCCAGCAGCAGCGCGCGTGCGGCGCGTGCGATGAGCGGGCGAGGTGGGGGTACCGGCACCCGGACAGGCGAGCCATTCATGTCATGCATCGACTGCTCCCTTCGCGCCCCGGACGATCCATCAATCAATGAGCAAAGAGACCAAGCTGCTCCTGAGTGCCGTTAGCATAAGCCCCGGAATTTGGCCAGTACAGCCGGAAGCCTTTGTAAACACGAAACGTGTCACGCTTGCCGAAGATCTTTTTCGCCGGCGGTGGCAATGAGGCGCGACCTATCGATCGATTGCACCGATATCCTACGCGCAGCGTGCATCTCGCTGCGCACGGCGTGCGTCAATCCGCCGGCGAGCCATCACCGGTCATCTGCCCGTCGAAGTCGAACGTGCTGAGCAGCAGCCCATCGTTCCGGCCGCCGACGGCGCCAGCCTCGCCGATGCAGAAGCCGCGCGCACTCACGCGCACCCTGTGCGCGCCGGCAGCGCCGAACGGCTGCTGTTGTAGATCATCGACGGTGCACGCATTCGCCCCGCGCGTCGAATACAGCCGGCCTTCGCCCTCGAAGATCACGGTGACGCTGGCGGGCACGTTGTGAACCGTGCCGATGGCCGGTGCTGCATCGATGCCGAATACGAAGCGCACGCGGTGATTGCCCGGCTGCGCGCGGCCGGCGAAGGTCAGGCGGATGCCGTGACGGCCGGGTCGCACGTCGCCGTCGCATTGCATCTGCCGATCCTGCCAGTCGATATCCAGATCGCTCGCACCACGCAGGTGCGCGCGCAGGTAGCCCTCATGCGAGGGCAGACAACCGGCGCCAGGCGTGCCCGATGAGCCCCGCGCGACGGCGGCCGCGGCATGGCGTGCGCTCGCGCCCAGTCCCATCAGCACGGCCGCTGCCACCGCCGGCGCGCACACGCCCCATCGCATCAGCCCGAATCGGTTCATGCGCACAGTCTACCCAAGCGCGCCCGATGACATGCGCGGACCGCGCGGTCGTTGCTGCTAGACTTCGCCTTCGTCACATCGCGTCACATTGACGGGGCTGGAATGCCGAAGCAAAAGCAACTCATTGAAATTTATCCGTTTCTACCGCAATCGATTGGCCGCCTGGCGGAGCTGGCCGGGAATCTGTTCTTCAGCTGGCACCGCTCGGCACGCGCGCTGTTCGAGGATCTGGACCCGGAGTTATGGAAGCAGGTCAATGGCAATCCGCGGCTGATGCTGCGCTGTGTGAGCCAGCAGAGCGTCGATCGCGCGGCCAGTGATGAAGCTTACCTGGGACATTACCGCGAGGTGCTCAGCAGTTTCGACGCCTATCTGTCGGCGCCGCGGCGCGCGGACGAGCCGATGATCGCGTACTTCTGCGCCGAGTACGGCTTTCACGAGAGCTTTCCGATCTACTCCGGCGGCCTCGGCATCCTCGCCGGCGATCACTGCAAGGCCGCGAGCGACGAGCAGTTGAACTTCGTCGCCGTCGGGCTGCTGTACACGCAGGGCTATTTTTCCCAGTCGGTCGACAACGACGGGCTGCAGCATGCCAACTACGCCGAGAACGATCCGCGCGATCTGCCGGTCGAGGCGGTGCGTGACGCCGACGGTCGCTGGCTGCAGGTGAGCGTGCGCATCGCCGGACGCGACGTGGTCGCGCGCATCTGGAAGGCGCTGGTCGGGCGCGTGTCGGTATACCTGCTCGATACCAACTGCCAGCAGAATGCGCCCGAGGACCGCGAGATCACGCATCGGCTCTATGGCGGGGACGCCTCGGTGCGCATCCGCCAGGAGATGATGCTGGGACTGGGAGGAGTGCGGGCGCTGCGTGCCGTGGGGCTCGCCCCGCAGGTGTGGCACATGAACGAGGGCCATGCGGCCTTCCTGATCCTGGAGCTGGTACGCGAATGCGTCGCCCGCGACGGCCTGGAGTTCGCCGCGGCGCTGGAAGCGGTCGCGACCCAGTGCGTATTCACCACGCACACGCCGGTGTCGGCCGGCCACGACGCGTTCGATATCGGACTGTTTCTACACTGTTTTCAGGACCTGTTGCCAGACATGCGAGTGCCGCCCGCGCGCGTGTTGGAACTCGGGCAGGCGCCCCAGGCGGCGCAGGCGTTCAACATGACGCACCTGGCGCTCAACGGCGCGCGAGGCATCAACGGCGTCAGCCGCATTCACGGCGCGGTGTCCTCGCGCCTGTGCGCCGATCACTGGCCGGAGGTGCCGGCCGGAGAGAATCCGCTCGGCTACGTGACCAACGGTGTGCACGTGCCGACCTTCCTGGCGCAGACCTGGGGCCACTTCTTCGACGAGAAGCTCGGCGCACAATGGCACACGCGCATGTCGGACGTGCACTTCTGGCGGCCGCTCGAGCAGGTGCCGGACGGGGAATTCTGGCAGACCGCCCAGCAGGTCAAGATCCACATGCTCACGAACGTGCGTGAGCGCCTGGCGCGCGAGTACGCCGCCAAGGGGCTCTCGCCGATGCAGCTGCGGCACATCACGCGGCTGCTGGATCCGGACCGTCCCAACGTGCTGACGCTCGGATTCGCACGGCGCTTCGCGACCTACAAGCGCGCCTCGCTGCTGCTGCGTGATCGCGCGCGGCTGGCGCGGCTGGTGAAGTCGGAGGAGCGGCCGGTGCTGATCCTGTTCGCCGGCAAGGCGCACCCGGCCGATCATCCGGGACAGCAGGTGCTGCGCGAGATCAAGCTGCTGACGCTGACGCCGGAGTTCGCCGGTCACGTCGTGTTCCTGGAGAACTACGATCTGCAGCTGGCGCGCTGGCTGGTGATGGGCGTGGACGTGTGGCTCAACACGCCGGTCGCGCCGCTGGAAGCGAGCGGCACCTCCGGCATCAAGGCGGCGATCAACGGCCGCCTCAACGTCAGCATCCTCGACGGCTGGTGGGCCGAGGGCTTCGGCCAGGACAACGGCTGGGGCATTCCCGCCTCCGAGGTGCAGGACGCCGAGCGGCGCGACGCGCTCGATGCCGGCGCGATGCTCGACACCATCGAGGAGGAGGTGGTGCCGCTGTACTACCAGCGCAACGGCCGCAGCTACTCCGCCAAGTGGGTGCAACGCTGCAAGCGCGCGATGATGACCGTCATCCCGCACTTCAACATGGGCCGCGTGGTGCAGGATTACGCCTGCGGGCTGTATTACCCGGCGGTGCTGCAGCATCAGCGCCTGCTGCAGGGAGGCATCGGCGCGGTGGAGGCGTTTGCCGCCTGGAAGCAGCGCGTGCGCGAGCGCTGGCCCGGCGTGGCGCTGCGCGGCCTGTCCGAGCCGCCGCGCGAGCTGCCTCGAGCCGGTAGCCTGACGGTACGCGTGGCCGCGACGCTCAACGGCCTCACCAGCGCCGATGTGCGCGTGGAGTTCGTCGCGCAGCGCATGCTGCCGCGCTCGCGCGTGGAGATGCCGCCGCTGTCCTCGTATCGGCAGAACCGCCCCGATGATGCCTGGCGGGCGCTGCTGCATCCGACCGACGAGCCCGACGGTGACGGTGCCAGCGTCTACCAGCTCGATGCCCTGCCGCAGGACTGCGGCCAGTTCGCCTTCGAGATCCGCATCTATCCCTGGCACGAGCTGCTCACGCAGCCGTTCGAGCTGGGGCTGATGAAGCGGCTGTGAGGAGCAGGGCGGCGCGCTGATGCGGCCGGAGCGCTCGCCAACGGACGCCCTGTTCGCCGCGCTGTGTCGGCGCGGAGCGGCACTGCAGCGTGAATTCCTGCGCACCGACACCGGCCGAACGCTGCGCTACGCGGACCTGCACGCCGAATCGGCGCGCCTGGCGCACGCCCTGGTCGCGCTCGGCGTGCGTCCCGGCGAGCGCGTCGCCGTCCAGGTCGACAAGAGCCCCGAGGCGGTGCTGCTGTACCTGGCGACGTTACGTGCCGGCGCGGTCTACCTGCCGCTCAACACCGCCTACACCGAGGCGGAGCTGGAATACTTCATCGCCGACGCGCAGCCGGCGCTGTTCGTGTGCACGCGCGCACGGTTGCCGCAGCTGCAGCCGCTGGCCGCGCGGCTGCACGTGCGGGCACTGGTCACGCTGGGCACCGACGACGAAGGCGACACCGACACCGATGCCGGTGCCGGCACCGTCGCTGGCGCCGTCCCGCTGCTGACCGCCGCGCGTGCGTTGCCGGCCGAGTTCGACGATGTGCCGCGGCACCGCGATGACCTCGCGGCGATCCTGTATACCTCCGGCACCACCGGGCGCTCAAAGGGCGCGATGCTCACGCACGGCAACCTGCTGTCCAACGCGCGCACGCTGGCCCTGCACTGGCGCTTCAGCGCCGACGACGTGCTGCTGCATGCGCTGCCGATCTTCCACATCCACGGCCTGTTCGTCGCGATCAACGTGACGCTGGCCGCGGGCAGCAGCCTGCTGTTCCTGCCGCGCTTCGATCCCGCGGCGGTGCTGGCCGCCTTGCCGCACACCACCGTGATGATGGGCGTGCCGACCTTCTACGTACGGCTGCTGAACGATGCGCGCCTGGATCGCGCGCGGGTGGCGCGCAGCCGGCTGTTCATCAGCGGATCCGCGCCGCTGCTCACCGACACGCACAGCGCCTGGCGCGAGCGCACCGGCCACGTGATCCTGGAGCGCTACGGCCTGTCCGAGACCGGGATGAACTGCTCCAATCCGTACGATGGCGAGCGCGTGCCCGGCTCAGTCGGGCCGCCGCTGCCGGACGTGAGCCTGCGTATCAGCGATCCCGCCAGCGCCGCGCCGCTGCCCGCCGGCGCAATCGGCATGATCGAGGTGCGCGGGCCGAACGTGTTCGCCGGCTACTGGGGCGCGCCGGATAAGACCCGCGCACAGATGCGCCCCGACGGCTACTTCATCACAGGCGATCTCGGGCGGGTCGATGAGCGCGGCTATGTCTACATCGTCGGGCGCGGCACCGACCTCGTGATCAGCGGTGGCTACAACGTCTATCCCAAGGAGGTCGAGACCGAGATCGACGCGCTGCCCGGCGTGCTCGAGTCCGCCGTGATCGGCCTGCCGCACCCGGACTTCGGTGAGGGCGTCACCGCGGTGGTGGTGCCGCACATGACTGCGACACTCACCGAGAGCGCCATCCTCGCCCAGCTGCGGGCACGACTGGCCGCCTACAAGCTGCCCAAGCGGATCATCTTCGTCGACGAGTTGCCCCGCAACGTGATGGGCAAGGTGCAGAAGGCGCAGCTGCGGGCGCGCTACGCCGGGCTGTACGAGCCCCACCTCCCTGAGAGAGATACCTGAGCCATCGGGCGGACCGAAGGCGGGCAGAGCACGGGCCTCACCGGCGCGGTCATCATGATGACCGCGCCGGGTGAGGCCCGTGCTCTGCCCGTTCAGCGACCCGCTCACGGCCTCCTGCCTCTCTCCAGGAACTCAGCGGGTACCCACACGACCCCGGCCAGCGGCGGCAACGCCACCTCGAGCGAGTAGGGCTGCCCGCCGTGCGGCACCGGCTGCGCCACCAGTAGCGGCGGGGTAGGGAACTCGCTGCCGCCGTAGCGACCCGCGTCGGAATTGAGCACCTCGCGATAGCGTCCGGCGCGGGGCACCCCGACGCGGTAGCCCTGGCGGGGCACCGGGGTGAAGTTCAGCGCCACCGCGGCATGCCGCAGCCCGTCCAGCCGCAGGTACGCCAACGTCGAGTGCGGCGCATCGTGGCATTCGGTCCACAGGAAGCCCCGCGGCTCGAACTCCCAGCGGTGTAGCGCCGGCTCGGCCACATACAGATGATTCAGGTCCGTGACCAGCCGCTGCACGCCGATATGCAGCGCATCGCCGCCGCGCCGCGCGTCGCCGGTCAGCTCCCACGGCAGCGCGCGCTTGAAGTCCCATTCGCCGGGCTGGCCGAATTCTGCGCCCATGAACAGCAGCTTCTTGCCCGGAAGGGTCCACTGATACAGATACAGCAGCCGCAGGTTCGCGAACTGCTGCCAGCGATCCCCCGGCATGCGCCCGAGCAGCGAGTGCTTCAGGTGCACCACCTCGTCATGCGACAGCGGCAGGATGAAGTTCTCGCTGAACGCGTACATCATCCCGAAGGTCAGCCGGCCGTGGTGATGCGGGCGGTAGATTGGATCCTCGCGCAGGTAGGCGAGTGTGTCGTGCATCCAGCCCATGTTCCATTTCATGCTGAAGCCCAGCCCGCCGGCCTCGACCGGGCGGCTCACCATCGCCCAGTCGGAGGATTCCTCCGCCATCATCAGCGTGCCGGGATTGCGCGCGTGCGTGGCGCTATTGAGCGCACGCAGGAACTCGACCGCCTCGAGGTTGTGGTTGCCGCCGTGCCGGTTCGGCACGAACTCGCCGCGCCGGCCGAAGTCCAGGTACAGCATCGAGGCGACCGCGTCCACGCGCAGCCCGTCGAAGTGGAACTGCTCGAGCCAGTAGCAGGCGCTGGAGATCAGGAACGAGCGCACCTCGTGCCGCTCGTAGTCGAAACCCACAGTCCCCCAGTCGGGGCGCTCGGCCTTGCGCGGATCATCGTATTCGTACAGCGTGCTGCCGTCGAAGTGCGCCAGGCCGTGCGCATCGCGCGGGAAGTGCCCGGGTACCCAGTCCAGCAGCACGCCGATGCCGTTGGCATGACAGTGATCGATCAGGTAGCGCAGCTCGTCCGGCTCGCCGTGGCGGCTGGTCGGCGCGAAGTAGCCGGTGGTCTGGTAACCCCACGAATCGTCCAGCGGGTGCTCGCACAGCGGCAGCAGCTGCACGTGCGTGTAGCCGAGCCGGCGCACGTATGGCACCAGCGCATCGGCGAGCTCGCGGTAGCCGAGGAAGCTGCCGTCCGCGTGCCGCCGCCACGAGCCGGCGTGCAGCTCGTAGATGCTCAGCGGCGAGCGCAGCCAGTCGCGCGCGGCTCGCGCCTGCATCCACGCGCCATCGGCCCAGACATGGCCGCTGCAATAGACCCGCGAGGCGGTGGCCGGACGGCGCTCGCAGGCCTGCGCATAGGGGTCGCTCTTCAGCAGCACCGTGCCATGCGCGCGGTTGCGGATCTCGTACTTGTAGAGCTCGCCGGCGGCGATGCCGGGCAGGAAGATCTCCCACACTCCGCTGCTTCCCAGCACCCGCATCGGGTAGCGCCGCCCATCCCAGTGGCAGAACGGGCCGACGACGCTGACACGCTCGGCGTTCGGGGCCCACACCGCGAAGCGCACCCCGTCGATGTCGTCGATCCGCAGTGCGTGCGCGCCGAGGAACTCCCACGCGCTCGCGTGCGTGCCGGCGGCGAAGGCCTGCAGATCCTCTGCGCCGATCGTGGGCGCAAAACTATAGGGATCGATCTGCTCGCGCAGGCCGCCGCGATCGTCCACCCACGACAGCCGGTGATGCGGTGGTAGCCCGGCGGCGGCGCCCTGCCAGGCGAACACATCGGTGCCGCGCACGCGGCGCATGCGATGCTGTCCCTCGAGCCGCACCAGGCGCACGCCGGGCAGGTGCGCCAGCACCGTGATGGTGCCGGCGCCGCCGCCGGCATCACCGCCGGCCAGGGCATTACCGCCGGGCGCACCGTGGGCGCCGAGCACGCCGTGCGGATCGTGGTGCCGGCCGGCCGCCAGGCGCGCAAAGTCTTCCGACAGGGCGCTCCACCTCATCTGTTGTGCGGGAGTCAGAACCGGTAAGCGAGCCCCAGGTCGATGACCGGGTACCACTGCAGGATGCTTACGTCATTGCGCAGCTTCAGCTTCTCGGCCTGCACGTCGCTTTGCAGCTGCGTGCAGACCGCGCTGCCGGGCGGGGCGGCGGAACCGCACGCCGCGGTGAGTGTGACATTGGGCGTGCCGCCATAGATCGCACCGACGTCGAACAGAAAGTGCAGGTGGTGCTTCAAGCCGACCGGATTTCCCCACCCGAGCCCGACGTAGGGCGAGACGGCGTCGCCGAACTTCAGCTGCCCGGTCAGCGAGCCTACGTCGCCGCTGGTGTAGGAGTGTCCGTTGATGGTGTAGCTGCCGGCGGCCGCGGGCTGGCCGGTCACGTCGAGCCTGGTGCCATCACCCACGGCGCCGACGGACAGATGAAACCCGCCGTCGAAGGCGTACCAGTCAATGATGCCGGTCACCATGCTGAGCTTGAACGTGCCGCTGTAATCGACGTCGGAGGTGTCGACCGAGTGGTCGTAGTTGAAGCCGCTGTAGCCGATGCGCGCGGTGAAGCTCGGGCTCAGGGCAATGTCGTAGTTCAAGCCGATGCCGGTCGTGCCGGCCTGCACGCCAATGCCCATGGCGGGCGTGGCCGCGCCGGCCCACGGTGCGGCGGTGGCCACCCAAAGGGCGGCGGTGATACTCGCTGCGCCGCGCATTCCGATTCTTTTCATCATGCTGTCTCCCTTTATTGCTTCTGTACCATAGATGGCATGCTGATCTCGACCCCCGGGTTCACGTCGCAGCCAACACGCCGGCAGCGCCAGGGTTGACGGCTCGAACCGTCGCGGGTTGCTGCAGATCAGCGCTACGGTGCAAATGCATTATGTCTTGCGCAGCGGGCTATCCAGCGTAACGGCGATCACTCGGCGCCGGGGAACAGTCTGGCAAGCTGCGTCCATGGGGTCAGCGTTCAGAGTGCACGAGCGTGTCCGTGGCGCAGAGGTGACGGTCACGTAGCTGCAAGCCGTCCTGCAGGTCAAGCAGCGATTGCGCTGCCCGATTGCAGTAAAGGACCCGACCGGTGCCGCTGAGGACGAACACAGGTGCTGTGACGGCGTCCGGAACAGCTTCGGTGCGCCGCGCTTATCCGCAGCGGTACCAGCAGCGCCTGAAACCAGGGCCGACCTGACGGGCGGGACGGGCGGTCAGAAACGCTCCGGCTGTCCTGCTCGAGCGCCGCGGCATGCAGGACCGCGATCGGGTCGGAGAGCTTCCCCGCGCCAGATCATCCGAGCCTCCCAGTCTACCCCGCTGATACTATACTCGCCGTGCCGTAGTCTCCCCACACGGACCCATGCCCAAGCAGCCCTCGCGCGCCACTTCAGGACGATATGTCAGCCGGCTGACCAGCGGGGCGCTGGCGGTGGTCATGGCGGGCGGGCGCGGCGAGCGGCTGCGCGACCTGACCCTGCACCGCTGCAAGCCGGCCACCCCGTTCGGCGGCAAGTTCCGCATCATCGACTTCGTGCTGTCCAACTGCGTCAACTCCGGCATCCGCCAGATCTACCTGATGACGCAGTACAAAGGCCAGTCGCTCATCCAGCACGTCCAACGCGGCTGGAGCTACCTCAGGGGCGAGTTCGGCGAGTTCATCGACGTGGTGCCCGCGCAGCAGCAGGTCGGCAAGGAGTGGTATCGCGGCACCGCCGACTGCGTCTACCAGAACCTCGACCTGATCCGCGCGCTGCGGCCCAAGCACGTGCTGGTGCTCGCGGGCGACCACATCTACAAGATGGACTACGGTCCGATGGTGGCCTACCACGTGGAGAAGGGCGCGGACATCACCGTCGGGGTGGTCGAGGTGCCGCTCGAGCGTGCCCGCGACTTCGGCGTGCTGTCGGTCACCGAGTGGAACCGCGTGACCGATTTCCACGAGAAGCCGCAGACCCCCGATTCGATTCCCGGACGCGCCGACGTCGCGCTGGCCTCGATGGGCATCTATATCTTCAACGCCCGGCTGCTGGAGAAGCTGCTGATCGCCGATGCCGCCGACGAGCGTTCCGACCACGATTTCGGTCGCAACGTGCTGCCCGCCGCGATCGACCTGCTGCAGGTATTCGCCTACCCGTTCACCGATGTGAAGACTAGGGCACAGAACTACTGGCGCGACGTCGGCACCGTGGACGCCTACTACGACGCCAACATCGAGCTGGTGCACGTCGCCCCGGAGCTGAACCTGTACGACGAGGAATGGCCGATCTGGACCTATCAGCTGCACCAGCCCCCGGCCAAGTTCGTGCTCGATGAGGACGGACGGCGCGGCATCGCGGTCAACTCCATGGTCTCGGGCGGCTGCATCATCTCCGGCGCGTACGTGCGCGAGTCGCTGCTGTTCTCGAACGTGCGGGTCGAGGAGCGCGCCACCATCCACCGTGCCGTGGTGTTGCCGAACGTCAAGATCGGCCCCGGCTGCACCGTCAACCATGCCGTGCTCGACGAGGGCTGCGAAATCCCCGACGGCATGCGCATCGGCGTCGACCGCGCCCAGGATGCGGCCCGCTTCCACGTCACCGACAACGGCGTGGTGCTGGTGACCCCGGACATGCTCGCCCGGCTGGCGATCGGCGGTTCATGAGCGCCGCGGCCGGGCCCGCCGCTGCGGCCGGCATCAGCGCGGCCGCGGCAGCACCTGCGGCCGGGGCCGGGCCGCGGCTGCTCGAGCAGCGGCGCTCCGGCGTGCTGCTGCATCCGACGGCGCTGCGCGGCGAGGGCCTGGGGCCGCTGCGCGGTGCAATCGGCGCCGCTGCCCGCAGTTTCATTGACTGGCTCGCCGAGGCGGGTTTCTCGATCTGGCAGGTGCTGCCGCTCGGCTCGCCGGGCATGAGCGGCTCGCCCTACTGGGCGCGCTCGGACTTCGCCGGCCAGCCCTCGCTGATCGATCGGGCCGAGCTGCCGGACCTCTCCGGCGAGCGCGCCGATTACGAACAGTTCTGCCACGCCAATCTCGACTGGCTCGAGGATTACGTGTTGTTCGATGCGCTGGCCGAGCGCTTTGCGCCGCCGTGGTGGCAGTGGCCGGCCGAGTTGCGCCAGCGCGAGCCGGATGCGATCGCGCGCTTCGCACTGGACGAGCGCGAGGCGCTCGAGCACCGGCGCATCGAGCAGTGGTACTTCGACTGGCAGTGGCGCGCGCTGCGCCGGCACGCGGCCGCGCGCGGCGTGCACCTGTTCGGCGACCTGCCGATCTACGTCGCGCCCGACTCGGTGGCGGCCTGGGCGCATCGCGAGCAGTTCCAGCTCGACGCCGCCGGCAAGCCGGCGCTGCTGGCCGGCGTGCCGCCCGACTATTTCTCCGCCGATGGACAGCTGTGGGGCAACCCGCTGTACGACTGGCAGCAGGCCGAGCGCGACCGGTTCGCGTTCTGGCGCTCCCGGTTCCGTCACCAGCTGCAGCGCTTCGACCTGGTGCGCATCGACCACTTTCGCGGCCTGGTCGCGTACTGGGCCGTGCCGGCGGGCTCGGACACCGCCCGCGAAGGCCGCTGGTGCCCCGCCCCCGGGGAGGCGCTGTTCCGCACGCTGCAGGCGGATTTCCCCGATCTGCCGGTGGTCGCCGAGGATCTGGGCGTCATCACCGCCGACGTCGAGGAGCTGCGTCGCGCGTTTGCGCTGCCCGGCATGCGTGTGCTGCAATTCGGCTTCGACGGCTCGGCCGACAATCCGCACTTGCCGCACAACTATTCCCGCGACCTGGTCGCCTACACCGGCACCCATGACAATGACACCACCGTGGGTTGGAGCCGCCAGCTCGATCGCGAGCGCCAGGCTCGCGTGCAACTGTACCTCGCCGCCGCCGACGCGGCCGTGCCCGAGCAGATGATGCGTGCCTGCCTCGCCTCGGTCGCGCAGCTGGCGGTCATCCCGCTGCAGGACCTGCTGCTGCTGGACTCCTCCGCGCGTTTCAATACGCCCGGGACCGCCTCGGAGCACAACTGGACCTGGCGGCTGCCGGACGGCGCGCTGACCGCGGCGCTGGCGGCGCACTACCGCAGCTGGAACGAAATCTTCGGCCGCCTGCGCACCGCGGGCGCGGCATGAACATGCTGCGCTACCCGCGTGCCCTCGGCCGTCACCGGCTGCTGTCCGGGCTGGCCGTGGCCGCGCTGCTGGCCGCGGGCGTGGCCGCCTGGCTCGGTGGCTGCGCGACACTGGTGCCCAAGCTCGAGCCCCCGCGCCTGCTGGTCACCGGCGTGCGGCTGCGGCACGGCAATCTGCAGCACCAGCAGCTGCAGCTGGCCCTGCACGTCATCAACCCCAACGACCGCGCCATCGCCGTGCGCGGGCTGACCATCAACCTTGACCTGGCCGGCACGCCGTTCGCCAGCGGCCAGAGCGATGCCGCCTTCACCCTGCCGGCGCTCGGGCAGACCGACTTCACCCTCGATGTCACCGCCAACGTCGCCAGCGCGCTGCTGATCGTCGCCGCCAACATGTCCCACCGCACGCTCGACTATCGCGTCTACGGCGAGGTGCACCTGCAGAAGGGCCTGGTGCGCAACCTGCATTTCAACCAGACCGGCCGCGTGCGGCTATAGCCGGGGATCGGGCACCGGCGGCGCGGCCAGCGCCGGCCGCTCGCCCCGTAGCCCCTCGTACAGCTCCACGTAGCGGTGCACCTGCCGGCTCCACGAAAAGTCCTGCGCCATGCCGCTGCGTACCAGCCGCTGCCACGCCTCGGGCGTGTGGTACAGCTCCAGTGCCTGCTCGATCGCCGCGCCCACCGCTTCCGCCGTGTAATCGCTGAACATGATGCCGGTGCCGGTGCCGGTGCGCGCCTCGAACGGCACCACCGAGTCGGCCAGGCCGCCGGTGCGGCGTACGATCGGCACGCTGCCGTAGCGCAGGCTGTACATCTGGTTAAGCCCGCACGGCTCGTAGCGCGATGGCATCAGAAACATATCGCTCGCCGCCTCGATCCAGTGCGCCAGCTCATCGCTGTAGCCGCGGTGAAAGTAGATGCGTGCCGGGTGCTCGCGCGCGAGCGCGGCGAAGAACTCCTCGTACTCCGGCTCGCCGGTGCCCAGCACCACCAGGTCGAACGCGCGCAGCTGCAGCAGCCGCGGCAGCGCCTCGAACAGCAGGTCGAAGCCCTTCTGCGCCACCAACCGGCTGACGATCCCGATCAGCGGCGCCCCGGCCTCGCGCCCCAGCGACAGCCGCTGCAGCAGCTCCTGCTTGAGCGCGGCCTTGGCGCCGAGGTGATCGGGGTCGAAGTGGCGCGGCAGGAAGCGATCGTGGCGCGGATCCCAGTCGTCATAGTCGACCCCGTTGAGCACGCCGACCAGCGCATCGGCGCGCGCGCGCAGCTCACCGTCCAGGCCCATGCCGTACTCGGGGCTCTGGATCTCGCGTGCATACGTCGGACTGACGGTGGTGATCAGGTCGGCGTAGCGGATCCCGGTGCGCAGCAGCCCGATGCGGCCCACCGCGAGCTCGCCCGGATCGAACATCGCCGCGCCGCCCGGCAGAACCTCGGGCAGTGCGCCGCTGTCGATGATCCCCTGGTAGCCGACATTATGTATCGTCAGCACGCTGCGCGAGTCCTGGAACAGCCGGTCCCAGGCGTAGGTCCAGCGCAGCAGCAGCGTCCCCACGGCACTGTGCCAGTCGTTGAAGTGCAGGATCTGCGGCGCGAACCCCATGCGCTGGCAGCACACGAAGGCCGCGTGCGTCAGCAGCAGGAAGCGGCGGTGCTCGTCCGGATCGGCGCTGTAGATCGACGGCCGGCCAAAGCATTCCGGGCAGTCGATCAGGTAGACGAACGCGCTCGAGCCCGGCAGCCGGGCGGTCGACACCGAGAACTCGTAGCGGTACGCCCCCAGCTGCAGCGGCAGGCGCTGCAGGAAATCGACCGGGTAGCACTCCAGCTCCTCGCGCCGGATCAGCGCATAGCCCGGCATGAACAGGCGCACGTCGTGCCCCTCGGCATGCAGGTATTTCACCAGTGCGGCCGACACGTCGGCCAGGCCGCCGGTCTTGGCCAGGGGCGTCACTTCGGCGGCGACCAGGCAGATCCGCAGCGGCATCGGCCCATCTTACCGCAGCGCGACCCCCCATCCGGCCGACCCCGTCCGGGCGACGCCGCGCCGTCGGCCCTGCGCCGTCGGCCCCGGAGAGCCCCCGGCCCCCAGGCGCCGCGGGCCCCGGCCCGGCCTCGTTTGCCGGTATCGTTGCCATTATGATGCCGGGATGCGCCTGCTCGCCGTCTACCTGACGCTGCTGGTCCTGCTGCTGGTGTCGGTCGGTGCCGGCTTCATCGCCTCCGACTGGCCCCAGTGGTGCAGCCGCGCGCACTGGTGCAGCGGCGAGTGGCCGCGCCACGCCGGTCCCGCCCGGCCGTGACGCGGCGGTGCGGATGCTAAACTGCGCCGCGGTCACCACGAATTCCAACTATGCCGGCCAGTCCCTACGCACAGCTCGAGCAGGAGTGGCGGCGCCTGCACGCCTTTCACGGCGCGCTGGCGCTGCTGCGCTGGGACGCGGCCGTGATGATGCCGCGCGGCAGCGCCGAGGTGCGCGGCGAGCAGCTGGCGGCGCTCGAGACCGAGCATCACGTGCTGCTGACGACCCCGCGCATCACCCGGCTGCTCGATCGCGCCCAGGCCAACGCCCAGGGGCTGGAGGATTGGCAGCTCGCCAACCTGCGCGAGATGCGCCGCCAGCGCGATCATGCGATCGCCACCCCTGTCTCGCTCATCTCCCGACTGGCCCGCGCCACCTCGCGCGCCGAGGCGTACTGGGCCGAGGCGCGACGGCAGAACGACTTCGCGCTGTTCGCGCCGCACCTGGAGGAGGTCGTGCACCTGGTGCGCGACAAGGCCGCGCTGCTCGGCCAGGCCCTCGGCCTGCCGCCGTACTACGCGCTGGTGGACGAGTTCTCCCCCGGCGTGTCCACCGCCGACATCGATGCGATCTTCAAGGCCCTGTCGCGCCGGCTGCCCAGCCTGATCCGCGAAGCCGTCGCGCTGCAGGCACAGCGCCCGCCGCTGCCGCTGGCCGGCAAGTTCCCGGTGAGCAAGCAGCGCACGCTGGTGGTGGAGGTGATGCGCGCGATCGGCTTTCCGTTCGACCGCGGCCGGCTCGACGAGAGCGAGCACCCGTTCACGGAAGGGGTGCCCGGCGACATCCGCATCACCACGCGCTTCGACACCGGCGACGCGTTCACCGGCCTTCTGGGCGCGATGCACGAGACCGGCCATGCGATGTACGACCTCGGCCTGCCGCAGGCCTGGCGCGATCAGCCGGTCGGGCGCGACCGTGGCATGGCGCTGGAGGAGAGCCAGTCGCTGCTGCTGGAGATGATTATCGGCCGCAGCCGCGCCTTCGTGCGCTACCTGCGGCCGCTGCTGGAGAAACACTTCGGCGTCAGCGGTCCGGAGTGGGACGCGCAGAACCTGTATCGCCGGCTCACGCACGTGCAGCGCAGCCTGATCCGCGTCGATGCCGACGAGCTGACCTATCCGATCCACATCCTGCTGCGCTACGAGCTGGAGAAAAAGCTGCTGTCCGGGGAGCTGGCGGTGCGCGAGCTGCCCGACGCCTGGAACGCCGGCATGGAGCAGCGCCTGGAGGTGCGCCCCACCGGCGCCAACGACGGCTGCCTGCAGGACATCCATTGGGCGCTCGGCTCGTTCGGCTACTTCCCCTCGTACGTGCTCGGCGCGGTGATCGCCGCGCAGCTGTGGGAGAGCCTGCGCGCCCACATCCCCGAGCTCGACGAGCAGATCGCGCGCGGGGAGTTCACGGGCCTGTTCGGCTGGCTGCGTGAGCACGTGCACAGCCTCGGCGCCAAGGTGACGGTCAAGGAGCTGATGAAGCTGGCCAGCGGCCAGCCGCTCTCGGCCCATTCGCTGCTGCGCTATCTCGAGGCCAAGTACCTGGAGAGCCCGGCGTGAGCGCCGTGCCGCTGCGCTCCGATCCCGCGGCGCGCCCGGACCCGGCAGCGCCTCCGGACCCCGCGCCGCGCCCGGATGCCTCGCGGCGCTGCGACCCCGCGCTGCGGCCGCGGACCTCCGCCACGGTGCGCAAGCTCGCCGCGCACCTGCGCGGCCTGGCGGGCAAGGCCATCGAGCATTACCGCATGATCGAACAGGGCGACCGGGTCATGGTGTGCCTGTCGGGCGGCAAGGATTCCTACACGCTGCTGCAGCTGCTGCGCTCCCTGCAACGCAGCGCCAAGGTGTCCTTCGAGCTCATCGCGGTGAACCTCGACCAGAAGCAGCCGGGCTTTCCCGCACACGTGCTGCCCGGCTATCTGGAGTCGATCGGCGTGCCCTACCACATCATCGAGCAGGACACCTACCGCGTCGTCAAGCGCCTCATCGCCCCTGGTCAGACCATGTGCTCGCTGTGCTCGCGGCTGCGACGCGGCGCGTTGTACCGCTTCGCCGCCGAGCACGGCGTCAGCAAGATCGCCCTCGGCCACCATCGCGACGACATCGTCGAGACGCTGTTCCTGAACCTGTTCCACGGCGGCCGGCTCAAGGCGATGGCGCCGAAGCTGCGCTCGCGCGACGGGCGCCACATCATCATCCGGCCGCTCGCCTACATCGCTGAGCGCGACATCGCGCGCTATGCACGCGCCATGCGCTTCCCGCTGATCCCGTGCCGTCTGTGCGGCTCGCAGCCGAACCTGCAGCGCAACGCCGTCAAGGCGATGCTGGCAGCCTGGGAGCGCGAGCACCCGGGACGGGTGGAGACGATCTTCTCGGCGCTGCGTCAGGTCGAGCCCGGCACGCTGGCCGATCCCGCGCTGTTCGATTTCGCCGGGCTGCGGGCGGACCCGGGCGCCGCCGCCGCTCAGGCTGCCGGTACCGCCCCGCGGCTTGCCGACACCGCGTCGCAGATTGATTAAAGTCTGCTCGCATGAGTGCGACCCCGCAGATCCCCCGACGCCGCCCCCCGCTGCGCGCACGCCGGCGCGACTGGACGCGCCTGCCCGACGAGCAGCTGCTGCGGCTGCGTATGTGCGACCTGCGGCTCGATCTGCAGCGCTCGCCGCTGCAGCGGCACATCGAGCGGCTGTACGAGGAGCTGGACGGGCGCGGCATCCGCTTCCGGCCGCACGTGTGGCTGTCCGACGACTGGTTCTCCCCGGACGGAGTGCCGGGCATCGCGGTGCCGTTTTATCTCGCGCACCCGCGGCTGGTGCGGCTGGCGCGCAAGATGAGCCGCGAGGTGGAGGGCAGCAACGTCAACTGGCTGATGCGCATCCTGCGCCACGAGGCCGGACACGCGATCGATTCGGCCTACCGGCTGCGGCGCCGGGCGCACTGGCGCGCGCTGTTCGGGCCGGCATCCCAGCCGTATCGCAGCCGCTACCGCGTGCGGCCGGCGAGCCGGCGGCACGTGCAGCACCTGGGCGACTGGTACGCGCAGAGCCACCCCACCGAGGACTTCGCCGAGACCTTCGCGGTGTGGCTCGCGCCGCGCTCGGGCTGGCAGCGCCGCTACGCCGCCTGGCCCGCGCTGCGCAAGCTGCGTTTCGTGCAGCAGGTCGCCGGCGAGCTCGGCGCGCACCGCGCGCCGGTGCGCTGCCGTACGCGCATCGAGCCGCTGCAGGTCGACCAGCGCACGCTGGCGCAGTATTTTCGGGGCAAGCAGGCCCTGTCGCGGCCGCAGCGGGCGGTCCTGGTGGACCGGCTGCTCGAGCGCGCCTTCACCACCGAGGCGATGGCCGGCGCACGCAGCGCCGCGGCGCTGCTGCGCGCGCACAAGCCGCGTCTGCTGGCCTGGATGACGCGCGCGACCGGCGCGGATCGTTACGTCGCCCACCAGATCCTGCGCATCGTGATCGAGCGCAGCGAGCGCCTCGGGCTGCACGTGCGCGGCCCGCAACGCGAGGCGCTGGCGCTCGCGCGCGCGATGCTGCGGCGGCTGGTGCGGCGCTACCTGCGCAGCCAGGGACTGCGACTGTGCGCCTGAGGCGCGCGCGCGCATGAAGCGGCTGCGCACGCTGGTGGTGGTGCACTCGAGCCTCGTACCCCCCGACAGCCTGGACGGCTATTCCGAGAAGCAGATCGACGAATGGCGCACCGAGTATGACGTGATCTCGGCGCTGCGGGGCGCCGGCCACGAGCTGCAGATCCTCGGGGTGCTCGACTCGCTCACGGAGCTGCGCATGGCGCTGCTCGACTGGAAGCCGGAGGTGGTGTTCAACCTGCTCGAGGAATTCAACGGCATCGTGACCTACGATCAGCACGTGGTGGCATTCCTCGAGCTGATGCGCGCGCCCTATACCGGCTGCAACCCGCGCGGGCTGCTGCTGTCGCGAGACAAGGTGCTGTGCAAGCAGCTGCTAGCCTTTCACCGCATCCCGACCCCGCAGTTCACCGTCTTCCGCCGCGGTCAGCACTTCACGGTGCCCAAGCGGCTGCGCCTGCCGCTGTTCGTGAAGTCGGCCACCGAGGATGCCTCGCTCGGCATCGCCCAGGCCTCGGTGGTGGAGGACATGGCGCGGCTGCGCGAGCGGGTGCAGTTCGTGCACGAGCAGATCGGCTCGGACGCACTGGTCGAGGAATACATCGAAGGGCGCGAGCTGTATGTCGGGGTGCTCGGCAATGACCGGCTCACGCGGCTGCCGATCTGGGAGATGCGCTTCGGCTCGATGCCGGAATCGCTCTCGGCGATCGCGACCCGCAAGGTCAAATGGGACCGCTCCTACCAGCGGCGTTACGAGATCACCACCTGCGCGGCCACCGAGCTGGCCCCGGGCGTGATGCAGACGCTGGACCGCCTCTCCCGCCGCATCTACCGCGCATTGCATTTGTCCGGTTATGCGCGCATCGACTTTCGCGTGCGCGCGGACGGCAGCGTGTTCATGCTCGAGGCCAACGCCAATCCGAACCTGACGCGCGAGGAAGACTTTGCCGAATCGGCGCGCGCCGCCGGCGTGAGCTACCGCGAGCTGCTCGAACGGATCATGCAGCTCGGCTGCAAATACCGCGTAGAGTGGCGCAACTACAATGCCTGAGGTCTGCAATGCCTGACTATCCGCGGGAGCAGCGCGCGCCGGTGCGCGGGTCGCCGCCGCCGGCGGCAGCGGCCGTCACAGCGGGCGGCACAGCGGCCAAGGTCCTGGCTGCGGCCGCGGCAGCTTTCGCGCTGGCCGGTTGCGCCAGCCAGGCGCGGCATGAGCAGGCCGCGTTCGAGCAGCTCAAGCAGGCGTTGCCGGGCGTGTACGAGAGCGGCTCTCAGGGCAGCGCCCATGCTGCCGCCTCTGCCGATCAGTCCGTGACGCTGTCGATCGTGCCCGCCGCGGCCCAGCTGATCGGCGACACCGTGTACTTTGTGCGTCAGACGCCTGCCGACAATGCCCGGCTGGTACTGTCGCAGGGAATCTGGGCGCTGACGCTCGAGCCTAAGTCCGGCCGCATCCTGCAGCGCAGCTACCTGCTGAAGGACCCGCGGCGCTGGGTCGGCGCGGCCCAGGAGCCGGACCTGCTGGTAGCGATCCTGCCGCAGGATCTGCAGCCGCTGGCGAGCTGCGACCTGCTCTGGACACAGACCCCGGCCGGTTTCGAAGCCATCCCCGCGCCGCCACCGCCGCCGCCGCGGCGGCAGCGGCGCTCGGCGCATCCCGCCGCGCCGGTACGGCCCGAGGTGTGCCGCCCGGGTTCGCAGGCCCAGGGCCTGTGGATCGAGCGCAGCGCGCATCTGTCCGGCCAGCAGCTCATCCTCTCCGAGCGGCGCACCGCCGCCGACGGTGCGCTGGAACGTACCGGTGCACCGCTGTCGCTGGTGCTCGAGCGCAGCGCGTCGGCCGCCGGCGGCTCGCCGACATCGCCGGGCAGTCTGCCGGCGGACGCGCCGCCAGACCCGTAAGCGCAGGCCGCATCCGTGGCGGGGCGTCTCGGCTCGCCGCCCGCACAGGCCTCACAGCTGTTAGCACTCTGCCGTTCCTGCTGCCAGAGCGGCCGGAATCTTGCAGCACGTTTCCGTGATGCGATTATCTAAAACCACGCAGCTTTCGTGCGTCAGTGGGCGTGTTGGGAGGCGGTGAACGCGCACCATGAAGTCGTCACGCGGGCACGTATGGCTGGCAACTTGCCGAGGGTCAACACATGCAGCACGGTGAACACGCTCACGCTGTTCTGGCAGTCGCGAACCTGCGCGAATATTTCCACGACGAGCTGCAGGGCGCGTTGGCGCGGCAGAATGTGGCGGTGGCGGATCAGACCGAGCACTACGTGGTCAATCTGCTGACGCTGTTCGCACGCTCCGAGCAACTGTTCGAGCACACCCCCGAGGGCGTGCGGCTCAAGCCGCTGGTACAGATGCTGTCGGAGGCGCTGGAGGCGCCGAGTGCGCTGGAGCGCGAGCGCGGTCTGCAGCGCCTCGGCGACGTGTCATTGTTCGTCGCAGGCTTCTTCGCACACAGCTTTGCGCGCAAGCTGGTCGACATCGACTACCACATCGCCATGGGCGGTCGCGCGTACGACACACTGGCGCAGCGCCTCGCGCGCGGTCGCCGCCAGGTGCTCGGCCAGGTGTTCGGCGAGCTCGCGGCCAAGTTCCTGCCGCTGGTCGATGCGCTGGCGGATATGGCCGAGTGCGCCCGGCAGTACACGCCGGCCGATATCCTGCGGCTGTATGAGATCTGGCTGAAGACCGGCAGCCCGCGGGCGCGCGGCCTGTTGCGCTCGATGGGCGTCGAGGCCACGCCGGTGGCATTGCGGGCGAACTGACGGCGCCCTGCGCGCCGCGACCGCCACGATCGATGCGAGCATGGTGCTGCAACAACTACAAGGGCTACTGAGCGGGATCTACGATCTGCCGCTGCGTTACGACGTGTACGATTTTCTATTCACCGACCGGGCGCGCCTGCCGCCGTCGGTGCGCGACTCGCGCACCGACGAGCAGGTGCTGGTGCTCGACGAGGGCGAGGTCGCCTCGGTCGGGCTGTTCCTGGATGAGCAGCTGCTCGGGCGGCTGGCCGCGGCCAATCCGCTGCAGGCACTCACGGCGAGCAACATCGCCGATTACTGGACCGCCCTGGAGGGCGTCAGTCATTTTCTCTACCTGGCCTGGAACGCCGGCCATGATCGGCCGGTCAGCGTGCTGGAGCTGGAGCTGCAGGCGGAGATCGACAAGTACGTGACCAGCTGGTGGTTGTTGCGCGAGCAGGATCCGGCGCGCTACCCGTCCGAGCTGCACCGGCTGCTGTTCGAGCGCACCCGCGTCGATCCTGAGCTCGCCGGGGAGCGCGGCGAGCTCTATCGCGCGGCCAACCAGTACGCCGCCCGCTTCTGCCGCCGCCTGCAGCGGCAGCTCAGCGCCGGCAGCGTGCCCGCGCGGCGCGAGGCGCTATCGGAGCTGCGGCGCTTCTACCGGCTCAGCCGCGAGCGCAAGGTGAGCCACATCGAGCGCCACGGCTGAGGCGGCTAGTCCGACTCCGGATCGTCCTTGCCGGCGGTCTCGAGCTGGCGCCGCAAGCGTATCCATTCGGACAGCTTGCGCAGATCCTTCGGCCGAGGGCGGGGCTTGGCTTGGGCCGCGCGCGCCGTGGCGGCCAGATCGTGAGGAGAGACGTCGTAGGGGTTGAAGCCGCCGATGACGGCGGGGGGTGCGCTGCCCGCCGGCGATGCCTTGTCCGCCGGCACGCGGCTCGCGTACGCGCCGGAATCTTCCAGCGATAGGGCGGTGTCGGGCGCGACCGCGGGCACGGGCACGGGCACGGGCGCGGGCGCGGGCGCGGGCACGGGCACGGAGGTGGAAGGCGGCGGTTGATTGCGCGGCTTGTTCACGGCGGTGATCGATGCTGGCGGTGGCCGGTGTGGCTGTCCGCGCCCGGGTTTAGCAGCGCCCGGCGCGCGCGCAGCAGCCCCAACGCGGTCTTACCGTCGTTGATGTCTCCGTTCTCGGCACGCGCGCATGCGTCCTCCAGATCGAGCCAGTGCACCTCGATCAGCTCGCCGGGCTCGTGCGCCATGGTGACCGAATCGAGCTGCTGTGCCATGTACAAGCGCACTATTTCGGTAAAAACTCCCGGCGAGCTGACATAAGCGCCGAGTGGCTGCCAGGACCGTGCGCTGATACCGGCTTCCTCGACCAGCTCCCGCCGGGCGGTGTCCAGTGGCGGCTCGCCGGGCTCGAGCTTGCCGGCCGGCAGCTCCCAGATCCAATCGGCCACGGCGTGGCGGTACTGCCGCAGCAGGCACACTCGCCGCCCGGCGTCGATCGCGACCACCGCCGCGCCGCCGGGATGATGGATAATCTCCAGGTCGGAGACGTGGCCGTTGGGCAGCCGTACCGTTTCCACGTTGACGATGAGAATCCGCCCCCGAAATACGGTGCGTACGTTGAGGATGCTCATGGGCAGGAGCGTACCGGTTTATCGGCGCAGGCGCCCGCCGTTGCGGCGCTCCACGCAGTGACAGCGATCCCCGCGGCGACAGCCGCTCCCAGGCTGGTGCTGATCACCGGCGCGCCCGCCAGCGGCAAGAGTGAGCTGGCCGGCCGGCTCGCGGCGCGCTACCGGGCGGTTTGCTGCAGCAAGGATTCGATCAAGGAAATTCTGCTCGACACGCTCGGCTCGGGTGATGCTGGCTGGTCGCGCCGGCTCAGCAATGCCAGCTTCTCGGTGCTGTTCGAGTTCGCCCCGCTGCTGTGCCGGGCCGAGCGGCCGCTGCTGCTGGAAGGCAATTTCCGGCCGGGCGAGCACGAGCGGCCGCTGGCAGCGCTGCTGAGTGCCGCCGGGGCGCAGCTGGCACAGGTCCTGTGCATGGCCACGCACGCCACCCGCGCGGGACGGCTGGCTGCCCGCGCCCACGACCCGCGGCGTCATCCCGGGCATCACGACGCGCACCCGGGCACACAACCGGCGGCGCAAGTCCGCTGCGCGGCCGATGCGGGGTCGGAGGCGGGCTTTCTGCAGCTGTCCGGACCGCGGCTGGCCTTCGACAGCGACGCCCCGCGCGCCCCGCAGCTCGCGATCCTGTACACACGTCTCGATGCATGGGGCCTCGCCTGCATTAATATTGACCCGCCGCCGGCCACTCATGCCTCCATCGAGCGCTGATTTCAACGACAATCGCCGATTCCAACGACAACTGCTGATTCTCACGACAACCGCTGATTCCAACGACAACCGCTGATGCCCCCCGCCTCTCATCTCGACACTCTCAATTCCGCGCAGAAGAAGGCCGCGACCTACGGCGAGCCGGCTGGCGAGAGCGGCTGGCGTGCCGGTCCGCTGCTGATCGTCGCCGGCGCCGGCACCGGCAAGACCAGCACCATTGCCCACCGCGTCGCGCAGCTGGTGCTGAATGGGGCGGACCCGGCGCGGATGCTGCTGCTGACCTTCACGCGCCGCGCCGCGACGCAAATGCGCCGGCGCGCGCACGAGATCGTGCGCAACGCGATGAGCGACACGCTCGGCAGCAAGGCGCAGATGGTGCTGCAGCGGCTGCAGTGGGCCGGCACGTTCCACTCGGTCGGCAACCGGCTGCTGCGCCACTATGCACGCCAGTTGAACCTCGATCCGGCGTTCACGGTGATCGACCGCGCCGACTCGGCCGACCTGCTCGATGAGCTGCGCGCGCAGCTCGGCTTCGCCGCCAAGGAGCAGCGCTTCCCACGTAAGGACACGTGCCTGGCGATCTATTCCTGGCGCCTGAATACCCAGAAGACCCTGCAGGAGACGCTCGATCAGCAGTTCCCGTGGTGCAAGGGATGGGAGGAGGACCTCTCGCGCCTGTTCCGCGGCTACGTCGAGCGCAAGCAGCGCTATGCGCTGCTCGATTACGACGACCTGCTGCTGTATTGGCACATGATGATGAGCGAGCCGCGGCTGGCGCAGCACGTGAGCACCCATTTCGACCATGTGCTGGTCGACGAGTACCAGGACACCAACAAGCTGCAGGGGGAGATACTGTTTGCGCTGCGGCCCGACGGCGCCGGCGTGACCGTGGTGGGTGATGACGCCCAGGCCATCTACTCGTTTCGCGCTGCCGCGGTCGACAACATCCTGAACTTTCCCGAGCGCTACACGCCTCGCGCCGAGGTCGTCACGCTGGCGCAGAACTATCGCTCGACCCAGGGGCTGCTGGACGCCTCCAATGCGCTGATGGCCGAGGCGCCGCGCCAGTTCCGCAAGCACCTGCTGGCGGTGCGCGGCGGTGGCGGCCGGCCGCTGTACGTCACCGTGGACGATCCGACCGGGCAGGCCGAGTACATCTGCGGCCAGATCCTCAAGCGGCGCGAGGCGGGCGTGCTGCTGCGGGCCCAGGCGGTGCTGTTCCGCCATGCCAGCGCCAGCGACGTGCTCGAGGTGGAGCTCTCGCGACGCAAGATTCCGTTCGTGAAGTACGGCGGCCTCAAGTTCCTCGAGGCCGCGCATATCAAGGACATGCTGGCGCTGTTGCGCTGGGCCGACAACCTGCGCAACACCCTGGCCGCGTTCCGGGTGCTGCAGCTGCTGCCCGGCATGGGGCCGGTGAACGCGCGCAAGTGCATCGAGCTGCTCGAGGGGCAGGGCGGCTCGGTGGAGGCGCTCAAGGACTTTGCCGTGCCGCAGGCGATGGCGGCGGACTACACCAAGCTGCAGGGGCTGATGCGCACGCTCGGGGAGCGCGAGCGGCAATGGGCCGGGCAGCTGCGCCTTGTGCGCGAGTGGTACCAGCCGCACATGGAGCGCATCTACGAGCAGGTGCACATGCGCGCGGCCGATCTGGACCAGCTCGAGCAGCTCTCCGCCCAATACCCCTCGCGCGAGCGCTTCATCACCGAGCTGACGCTCGATCCGCCGCAGGCCACCAGCGACCTGGCGGGCACGCCGCTGCACGACGAGGATTACCTGGTGCTCTCGACCGTGCATTCGGCCAAGGGCATGGAGTGGGACACAGTCTACGTGCTCAACGTGATCGATGGCAGCTTCCCATCCGAGTTCGCCACTTCCCGCTCCGAGCTCATCGAGGAGGAGCGGCGACTGCTGTACGTTGCGATGACCCGCGCCCGCAACGAGCTGCAGCTGTGCGTGCCGCTGAAATTCCCTCTGACCCAGCAGCCGCGCACCGGCGACGCCCACGTCTACGGCGGCCGCAGCCGCTTCATCACCGACAAGGTGCTCAAGTGCATGGAGCAGATCGGCTTCCAGGGCGGCGGCCTGCCGGAGGCGCCGGTGCTCGACGCGCAGAGTACCGCGACGCTGGACGTCGCCGCGCGCCTGAAGGACATGTGGTAGGCGCTACGGTTCCAGATACGCGTAGCCGTTGAGCTCGTTCTCGTAGAAGCGCTTGAGCGCCTGGCTCTCGGCGACCGACAGCCGCCCCTCGCGTACCGCACGCTCGCAGTCGCGCCCGAGCGCCGGTGCCAGCGCCGCCACGTCGTACTCCATGTACTCGAGCACCCGCACGGCGGTGTCGCCCTTGACGATTTCCTCGATCCACCAGCCGCCCTCGTCGTGCAGCCGGATGTGCACGACATGGGTGTCGCCGAACAGGTTGTGCAGGTCGCCGAGCGTCTCCTGGTAGGCGCCGACCAGGAAGGCGCCGAGGTAGTAATCCTCGCCGGCCACCGGCTCGTGCAGCTCGAGCGTGCGCTTGATGTCGCGCGGGCCGACGAAGCGGTCGATCTTGCCGTCGGAGTCGCAGGTGATGTCGGCCAGCACCGCCTTGCGCGTCGGCACGGTGCCGAGCCGGTGGATCGGCATGATCGGGAACAGCTGATCGATCGCCCAGCTGTCCGGCAGCGACTGGAAGATCGAGAAATTGCAGAAGTAGGTGTCGGACAGGATGTTTTCCAGGTCCTCGAGCTCCTCGGGCACGTGCGGCAGCCGCCGGCACAGGTCGCGCACGCGCGCGCAGCTGGCCCAGTACAGCCGCTCGGTGAGGCCGCGATGCTCGAGCGACAGCAGTCCGAGGTTGAACATCTGCAGCGCCTGGTCGCGCGCCGTCAGCGCGTCGTGGTAGCACTCCACCAGCCGCCGTTCCTCGATGTTGCGGTACGCGTCCAGCAGGTCGCGTACCGGCTGCGGCAGCGCGGGAGCGCCGCGCTCGCCGGCGTCGCCCGACTCGATGCCGTCGACGCGAAAGCGATCCAGCGCCGAGCGCCCGAGCACGTTGAAGATCAGCACGCTATGGTGCGCGGCGATGGTGCGGCCGGATTCACTGATGATCACCGGATGAGGAATGTGGCGCGCGTTGCACACGCTGCCGATCCGGTACACCACGTCGCTGGCGTATTCGTTGAGGGTGTAGTTCATCGAGGAGGGGTAGTTGGTGGCACTGCCGTCGTAATCGACCCCCAGGCCGCCGCCCACGTCGATGTACTCCAGGCCCGCCCCCATGAGCTTGAGCTCCGCATACACGTGCGCCAGCTCGTTGATCGCCTCCTTGACGCGGCGGATGTCCTGCAGCTGGCTGCCGGGGTGGCAATGCACGAGCTTGAGGCAGTCGAGCATGTCACGCGCCTTGAGGGTCGCGTGCAGCTCCAGGATCTCGGTGATGAACAGCCCAAACTTGGACTTCTCGCCGGCCGAATCGCGCCATCGTCCCGAGCCCTCGGTGGCCAGTTTCACGCGCACCCCGAGCTTCGGGCGCACGCCGTAGGCGTCCGCGTGCCGCAGCACCAGCTCCAGCTCGGAGAAGTTCTCGATCACCGGAATGATCGTGCGGCCAAGCTTGGCGGCGAGGATCACGGCCTCGATGTAGCTGGAATCCTTGAAGCCGTTGCAGATGATCGGCCGCTCCTGCGAGGCCTCGGTCATCGCCATGGCGGCCAGCAGCTCGGGCTTGGAGCCGACCTCCAGGCCGAAGCCGAACTCCTTGCCGTAGCGGAACACCTCTTCGACCACCAGGCGCTGCTGGTTTACCTTGATGGGGTACACCGCCGTGTAGCGGTTCTGGTAGTCGTTTTCGGCGATCGCCTGGCTGAAGGCGCCGTGCAGGTGGCGCAGCCGATGGGCCAGGATGTCCGAGAAGCGGATCACCACCGGTGCGGACAGGTCGCGCTCGGCCAGACCCTGGACCACCTCGAGCAGGTCGATCTCGCGCGCGGCGGTGGTATCGGGGCGCACCACCACATGGCCGGCGGCGTTGATCGAGAAGTACCCCGAGCCCCAGGCCGGTACGTTGTAGAGCTCGAGCGCATCCTCGACGCTCCAGCCCTGTGCCGTACCGGTGGCGGAGTGCGCGTTGCGCGCCGCTTGCGTTTCCACGGTCCTCCAGCCTTGTGCGCTGCCGCCAGGTAATGGGCCGCACGATAGCAAAACGAGTCGACAAGTAAATGCCGGTGTGGAAACGGGCGCGCTGCCGCCCTGCCGGACGGGCCCTTGGCGCTCGCCCCCGGGGCTGCGGTGGCGGCGCGGCGGCGCGTTTCGCGTTCCCGAGCCGGACACGACTGGCTACAATCGTCCCCGGGTCACACGGCGGCAAGCGAGGATGGGCATCGATTTCTACTGGTCCAGCGGCAGTCCGTGCTGCGCTCGTGTCGCGCTCGCGCTCGCGTACAAGGGGCTCGACTACCACAGCCACCTGCTGCAGCTGCAGCTGCAGGAGCACAAATCGCCGCAGCTGCTGGCGCTGAACTTCCGCGGCCGGCTGCCGGTGCTGCGCGACGGCGATTACGTGGTATTCGAGTCGCTTGCGATCCTGTACTACCTCGAGCGCAAGTACCCGGAGCCGGCGATTTTCGGCCGCGATGCGCAGGAAGCCGGGGTCATCATGCGTGTGATCTGCGAGTACCAGGCGTACGCCGAGCCGCCACTCAAGCAGATCACCCAGGCGCTGCTCGAGCAGCACCAGCGCGGGGTGGGCGAGCAGCTGGCCGAGGCGATGCACCGGGTCGCCGGTGAGGCGCGCACCATCGAGCAGCGCCTGGCGCACTCCGACTGGGTGGTCGGCGAGAGCTTCTCGGCCGCGGACATGATGATCTATCCGGACATCCGCCTGCTGCTGCACGCGTTGCAGCGGCCGGAAGGGCACGAGCTGGCGGCGCGCTTCCTGCCGCTGCAGATCAATTACCCCGCCATCGGCCGGTGGCTCGAGCGGGTCGCGGCGCTGCCGGGACACGCGCGCAGCTGGCCGGCGGACTGGCGCTGACGGCGCACGGTGCTGCGAGCGCATCCGGCGCTGGCGGCGTCGGGCCACGGTTGCTACGCTTCGGCTCCAAAGTTGCGGAACAGACATGAGCCAAGCCACGCCAATCTATCTCGAGTTTCCGGGTCGCATCGTGCTGGTCGGCTTCGGCAGCATCGGACAGGGAGTTCTGCCGCTGATCCTGCAGCACATCGGCATCGCCGCTGAAAGACTGGCGATCGTCAGCGCCGATGATGTCGGCCGGGAGGAGGCCGCGCGTTATAACGTCAAATTCATCAAACAGGCGCTCACACGCGAGACGCTGCGTCGCACGCTCGAGCCGCTGCTCGGCCGCGGCGACTTCCTGGTGAACGTCTCGGTCGACGTGTCCAGCATCGCGCTGATCCGCTATTGCTGGGAGCGGGGGGCCATGTACCTGGATACCTGCATCGAGCCCTGGCCGGGCGGCTACACCGATCCGACCATCCCGGCCGACCGCCGCACCAACTACGCGCTGCGCGAGGAGGCGTTGGCGCTGCGCGCCGACAATGCGCGCGCCCCGACCGCGGTGGTGACGCACGGCGCCAACCCGGGACTGGTGTCCCATCTGGTCAAGCGGGCGCTGCTGAACATTGCCCAGGATACCGGCGCCGCGGCTGCCGAGCCCGCCAGCCGCGCCGCTTGGGCCGCGCTCGCACAGCGCCTGGGCGTAAAGGTCATCCACGTCGCCGAGCGCGATACCCAGGTGTCCACGATACCGAAGGAGCCGAACGAATTCGTCAACACCTGGTCGGTCGACGGTTTCGTCTCCGAGGGCTCGCAGCCGGCGGAGCTGGGCTGGGGCACGCACGAGCGCAACTTCCCGCGCGACGGCCGGCGCTATGGCTTCGGCGCCGGCGCGGCGATCTACCTGTCGCAGCCGGGCGTGGCCACGCGGGCGCGCAGCTGGACCCCGCTCAACGGCCCGTTCCACGGCTTCCTGATCACGCACTCGGAGGCGATCTCGATCGCCGATTACTACACCGCGCGCAAGGACTCGCAGGTGACCTACCGCCCGACCGTGCACTATGCCTATCACCCGAGCGATGCCACCGTGCTGTCGGTGCACGAATTCTGCGGGCGTAACTACCAGATGCAGGCCCGCAAGCGCATCCTGATGGACGACATCAGCGCCGGGATCGATGAGCTGGGAGTGATGCTGGCGGGCCACAAGCGCAATGCCTACTGGTACGGCTCACGGCTGTCGGTCCAGGAGGCGCGTGCGCTGGCGCCGTTCAACAATGCCACCAGCTTGCAGGTCGCCGCGGCCGTACTCGCGGGCATGGTGTGGGCGATGGAGAACCCGAACGAGGGCCTGGTGGAGCCGGATGAGGTGGACTTCCACCGCTGCCTGGATATCTGCACCCCCTACCTGGGGCAGGTCGTCGGCCAGTACTCGGACTGGACCCCGCTCACCGAGCGCGAGCGGCTGTTCCCGGAGGACCTGGACAAGAGCGACCCGTGGCAGTTCAAGAACGTACGGGTATCCTGACCTCGAGCGCCGCCCCCAATCGCTTAAGCGCAAATCGGTGCCGAGCCGTGAGCAGCAGGTGAAGAGCATGCTCTTCGCCTCCTCCTGACAGCGCGGTACCAGCCTGCGCCTGAGCCGTTGGGGGGGTCAGCCCTCGAAGTCAGGGTACTCGATCACGAGTATGGTGTACCGCCGCGTGTCCGCGCCCAGAGTGATGGCCACTTCCTCGTCGAGTCGCCGCCCGAGCAGGGCGCGGCCGAGCGGCGCGTCCATGCTGATGTAGTCGCTTCCCATGTCGAGCTCGTCGGGGCCGACGATGCGATAGCGGCGCTGCTCGCCGCGGTCGTCCTCGAGCGTGACGCGGGCGCCGAAGAACACGCGGCCACGGTCGCCGGGTGGCTGGGTGACGATCGCCATGCCTTCCAGGCGCGAGCGCAGGAAGCGCACGCGCCGGTCGATTTCGCGCAGCCGGCGCTTGCCGTAGGTGTATTCGGCGTTCTCCGAGCGGTCGCCCTGGGCCGCGGCGGCCGCGACGGCGGCGGTGACCTGCGGACGCTCGCGCCGCCACAGCTCGTCGAGCTCGGCACGCAGGCGCTCGGCGCCGCGGGGAGTGATGTAGCGGGAGCCGGGTGGCTCGGGGATGCGGAACCGTCCCATGGTATGGCGGCATTTTAGTACGGCCGGGTAGTGCTTGCGCCTGGCGGCGGCTGGTGGCGACAATGGCCGGTACGACAGATGCGGTGGCGCTCCCGCGCGGGGCGCGGCCGGGACGGCGGCAGCATGCCGCGGAGGCAATCATCATGCGCACGCTCAGGATCTGGCTCATGCTGGCCGGCGCCCTTGTGGCCAGCAGCTGCGGCTACAACCGCATCCAGCAGCAGGATGAGGCGGTCAAGGCGGCCTGGTCCGAGGTGGTCAATCAGTACCAGCGCCGCGCCGATCTGGTGCCGAACCTGGTCAATACCGTCAAGGGCTACGCCGCGCAGGAGCAGAAGGTCCTGATCGGGGTGACCGAGGCGCGCGCTCGCGTCGGCTCGATCCAGGCCACCCCCGAGCTGGTCAATGACCCGCAGGCCTTCCGCAAATTTCAGGCCGCGCAGGGCCAGCTCACGCAGGCGCTCAAGAGCCTGATCGCGGTTACCGAGAATTATCCGCAGCTCAAGTCGGATCAGAATTTCCGCGACCTGCAGGCGCAGCTCGAGGGCACCGAGAATCGCATCACGGTCGCCCGTTACCGCTATATCCAGGCGGTGCAGGCCTACAACGTGCTGCTGCGGACCTTTCCGAACAATCTGACCGCCAAGATGTTCAACTACTCGCTCAAGCAGAACTTTGCGGTCCAGGACGAGAACCAGATCGCCCGCCCGCCGACGGTGGACTTCGGGACGGCCGCCCCCGCTGGTGCCGCAGCGCCCGCGGGCTCCACGGCGCAGTAAGCGGCGATGCGCGTCTGGTTCGCGATGGCGGTGTTGGCGGCAGCCGGCGCGCTCGCGCTGGTGGCCGCGGCGCTGCGGCCGGCACAGGCACAGGTGCCGGCCCCGGCCCCGCCGCCGAGCCAGGGGCTGCAGCCAATACCGGCGCTGACCGCGCGCGTCACCGATCTGACCGGCACGCTCACCGCGGCCCAGCAGGGCGAGCTCGAGCAGCGGCTGGCCGATTTCGAGGCGCGCAAGGGCACGCAGATCGCGGTGCTGCTGGTGCCGACCACGGCGCCGGAGCAGATCGAGCAGTACTCGATCCGCGTCGTGGATGCCTGGAAGCTCGGGCGCAAGAACGTTGATGACGGTGCGCTGCTGCTGATCGCGAAGAACGACCACACGCTGCGCATCGAGAACGGCTATGGCCTCGAGGGGGTGCTGACCGACGTGGCCAGCAACCACATCATCCAGGACACGATGGTGCCGCTGCTGCGCCAGGGACAGTATTTTGCCGCCATCAGCGCCGGGGTCGACCAGATGATGCACCTGGTCGACGGCGAGCCGCTGCCGCCGCCGGATCACAGCTGGCAGGGACAGGCCGGGGCTGCCCATCCGTGGGGCTTCGTGCTGCCGCTGATCATCGTGTTCTTCGTCACCGCCAGCGTGCTGCACACCCTGTTCGGCCGCACGCTCGGCGCGACGCTGACGGGCGCCGGCACCGGGCTGGTGGCATTCGTGCTCTCGCAGGCCTTGCTGTTCGCGGTCGGGGCCGGGGTGCTGTCATTCCTCGCCGCGCTGCTGCTCGGGTTCTCGGGTGGCGGGTGGAGCAGCGGCGGGCGCGGTGGAGGGCCCGGCGGCCCGGGCGGCACGGGTGGGCCAGGCGCGCCGCGGGGGCGGCTAGGCGGCCCATTTGGCCCGTTCGGGAGTATCGGCGCTCTGGGCCTGTTGGGCGGCCTGCGCGGCTTCGGTGGTTTCGGTGGCGGCGGTTTTGGCGGGGGATTCGGCGGGGGCGGATTCGGCGGTGGGGGCGGCGGCTTTGGGGGCGGCGGGGCCTCCGGCAGCTGGTGATCGCTCGCATGCGAGGGTTGGCGCGGCTCCTGCGGCACCTGTGCAGCACGCGGCTGCGCACACGCATGCTGTTTCCTCCGGCCGTGCTGGGCGAGATCGAGCGTGCCTGCGCCCAATCCGAGGCCCGGCACAGCGGGGAGATCCGCTTTGCCATCGAAACCGCGCTGCCGCTGGCGGCGTTGTGGCACGGGGTGTCGCCGCGTGAGCGCGCTCTGCAGGTGTTCGCGCACCTGCGCATCTGGGACACGCACCACAACAACGGCGTGCTGATCTACGTGCTGCGCGCCGATCGTGCCGTGGAGATCGTGGCCGATCGCGGCATCAGCGCAGCGGTGCAGAGCGCCGAGTGGGAGACGATCTGTCGGGAGGTCGAGCGGCACTTCCGTGCGGGCCGTTTTGGCGACGGCGCGCGCGCCGCCGTGGCGGCCGTGGCCGACCTGCTCGGCCGGCACTTCCCGGCCGGGGCCGGGAATACGAACGAGGCCAATGAACTGCCCAATCAGCCCGTACTCCTCTAGAATCGGGCACATGAATAGCCAACTGGACACCGGGCGCTGGCTGCGGCGCGCCGCCCTGGCGCTTACCACGGCGAGCCTGGGCGCGCTCGCGGGCTGCGCGCTGATCGGCTCGCATCCCATCCCCAAGCCCGCGCCGCTGGTACAGGCGGCGCCACCGCCGGCCCCGCCCAAGCCGCAGCTGGCCGCGCCGATCGACAATCACCGCTTCGTGCTGGCGCATCCGCAGGACGACGTGGTCGGTACCGTGCAGGTCACCGTTGCCGCGCAGCCCGATACGCTGTCGGATATCGCCCGGCGCTTCAACGTCGGCTTCGATGAGATCGTGCACGCCAACCCGAGCGTCGACGCGTGGATCCCCGGCGCGGGCACGCACGTGGTGGTGCCGACGCAGTTCGTGCTGCCGGACGCGCCGCACGAGGGCATCGTCATCAACGTCGCGGCGCTGCGCCTGTTCTATTTTCCCAAGCACAAGCCCGGCGAGCCGCAGCTGGTCTATACCTATCCGATCGGCATCGGCAAGGCCGGGTGGAATACGCCCCAGGGGGTCACGAAAGTCGTCGCCCGCGTGCCCAATCCCACCTGGCGTCCGTCGATGGCGCTGCGGCGCGATCACTTCAAGGACAACGGCGAAGCCCTGCCCGCGGTGGTGCCGCCGGGCCCGGACAATCCGCTGGGCAAGTTCGAATTCAGGCTCGGGTGGCCGAGCTACCTGATTCACGGTACCGACAAGCCGTACGGGGTGGGGCTGCGCTCGAGCCATGGCTGCGTGCGGCTGTATCCCGAGGACATCGAGAAGTTGTTCAGGATGGTGCCGGTCGGCACACCGGTACGGGTCGTGAACCAGCCGTTCGTGTTTGGCTGGCGCGACGGCCAGCTGTACCTGCAGGCCTACATCGTGCTCAAGGATGATCGGCGCGACTGGCAGCATGCCCGCAAGCAGCTGCTGACGCAGATGCTGCCGCGGTGGATGCGCCAGCGGCTGCAGCAGGCGGGGGGTCAGATCGACTGGCGCAGCGTGGCGGCGATTGCCGCCGAGCCGCGCGGCGTGCCGGTGCCAGTCACCGGCACCAGCACGAGTGCCGGCATCGATGCGGTGCTGGCGTCGGCGCCGACCGTGCAGAATCGCATCCCCGACGGTGCGGATTGGAACGGCGAGGATGACAGCGGCGCCGATGCCAAGAGCCCCGGCGCGGTCTTGAGTGACCTGGAGTCCGGTTCCCCGGCCGCGACCGCGGTGCGCGCGGCGCCTGCGAAGAGCCCGCCGGTGCACGGCACCTGACGGCGATGGGGCAGCTCACTGAATGGCTGCAGCTGATGCTCGCGGAGATCGCGAGCCGGCAGCAGGCAGCGCGCGCGGCCGAAGCGGAGGACGCGCGCCGGCGAGGTGCCACCGCCGGGCAAGACGGTGCAATTGCCGACGACAGTGCAGCCCGCGGCAGCGCCGCGAGCGATGCGCCAGGCGCGCGGCCGCACGCACGCAACCAGCCGCGCAAGCGAGCGTCGGTCGCATAGCATCACGCTGTGCTACAGTGCGCCGAAGGTTTCGAGGGCAGGGCGTGGCCGAGCTGGTCGTTTCCGGCACAGATACCGTAAAACTCATTCGGCCGCAGGCGCAGATCGCACGCGCACAAGCTGCGGTCACCGCGTTCGTGGGCCGCGCCCTCAAGGGACCGGTGCACCAGCCGGTTCCGATCAAGAGCTTCGATGACTACCAGCGCATCTTCGGCGGCCTGTGGCAGCCGTCGATGCTCTCGTACGCGGTCGAGCAATATTTCGACAGCGGCGGCGGCGAGTGCGTGGTCGTGCGGGTGTGCAACGGTGCCCGCGCCCCGACGCTGCGGCTGCCGGCGGGGGCCTCCGCGCTCACGTTGAGCGGCGTGGCGCCCGGCACGCGCGAGTTTTTGCGCGCTTCGGTCGACTATGACGGCATCCCGGCCGATCAGGCCGATCGCTTCAACCTGGTACTGCAGCGCGTCCGTGCGCCCGGCTCCGAGCTGATCGAGGAGCAGGAGATCTTCCGGCGCGTATCGATCGCGGCCGGCGCGGACCGCAGCGTCGTGGCGGCCCTGGCGCACTCGCGCCTGGCGCGCGTGCAGGGAGCTCTGCCCCGCGTGCGTCCCGAGCGCTCGGGTGGCGCGGCGAGCGCCGTCGTAGGCTATGTCCACTCCCACGGCGATGGCGATGACGGCGGGGAGCTGACCGATTACGACATCATCGGCGATGCCAGCAGCGGCGCCGGGCTGTTCGCGCTGCGGGGCGCCGAGGCATTCAATTTCATCTGTATCCCGCCGCGGACGCGCGAGCTCGACGTGGGCTTGCCGGCGCTGCTGGTGGCACTGCGGCTGTGCCGCGAGCGCCAGGCGATGCTGCTGCTTGATCCGCCGTCGGCGTGGGCCGATGCCGCCGCCGCGACCGCCACGATGCGCGCCTGGCCGTTCTTCAGCGAGGACGCGTTGATGTTCTACCCGCGCATCCGCGCGTTCGACCGGCTGCGCGGCCGCGACGAGGTGTTCGGTTCGGCCGCGGGTGCCGCCGGCCTGATCGCCCAGTTGACGCAACGCTGCCCGGTGTGGTCGCCGGCGGCCGATGAGGAGCTCACGCTTCGCGCCGGTACGCGCCCGGCGGTCTCGGTGACCGACGTCGACCGGCAGCTGCTCGCGCACGCGGGGGTGAACGTGCTGCAACCGGCGCGCGCGGCGCCGTGCCCGCGGCGCGGACTGCGCACGCTGCTGCCCGAGCGCAGCGCCCGCAACGAATGGCGCTACGTCTCGGCCCGCCGCCTGGCGCTGTTCCTGATGAGGAGCATCGAGAGCGGCACGCGCTGGGTGGTGTTCGAGCAGGCAGGCGAGGCGCTGTGGGCGCGCGTGCACGAGCAGGTCATGGATTTTTTCGCCGCACTGGATGATGAAGGCGCGTTCGTCGGAGGCAGAGCCGAAGAGAATTACTTCGCGATCTGCGACCAGCGGCTCAACGACCCGGCGCGTGCGGGGGCCGCAGGATTCCAGCTGCTGTTCGGCTTCGCCCTGTCCAAGCCCGGCGATTTTCACAGCTGCCTGGTGACTCATCGGCCGACCGGCAGCAGCGTGCGGCCGGTCAGCGTCAATCGCTACGCGCTGCCCTGAGCGCCACCCTACCGGTCGAGCACCCGCTGTCGGCTTTATGCGACCTGGCGGTGCGCCTGAAGCGTCCGGGAGTATCATCCGCAGCGTCGAGTTTGTGCGTGAGTTTGCGCGGCGGATAACGCTTGGAAGGAAGATTGCAGCATGCCGAATCGCTATGTCGTGTTCTCCCATGGCAAGGACGGCAGTCCATGGGGCAAGAAGATCACGGCGCTGGCCGACGTGGCCCGCGGCGAGGGCTACGAAGTCGAGTCGGTCGACTACCGCGGCATCGATACGGTACGCGGCCGGATCGACCGGCTGAGCGAGGTATGTAAGGCGCTGCCCGGGGATCTGGTGCTGGCCGGTTCGAGTCTCGGCGGCTATGTCACGGTGGCCGCCGCCCCGCCGCTGCATGCGCGCGGCGTGTTCCTGATGGCGCCGGCGCTGTACCTGGAAGGATTGCCGCCGCTGCGCGAGCGCAGCCTGGACTGCCCGGCAGCCATCGTGCACGGCTGGCGCGATGAGGTCGTGCCGGCCGATCACAGCATCCGCTGTGCGCGCGAGTACGATGCGGCGCTGCACCTGCTGGACGGTGATCATCGGCTGCACGGCCAGCTGCGCCTGATCAAATACCTGTTCGAGTACTTCCTGATCAGCCTGGACCTGTCCCCCGAGCGCTCCTCGACCTAGCACCATGCAGGGGGTTCTGAGCAGAATTCTCGCGCTGTGGGTACGCGTGACCCTGCGGCCGGAGGACGCGGCGGCGCGGCTGAACGGCCGCCCGTTGCCCACCTGCTACGTGCTCGAGCGCCGCAGCCGCAGCGACCTGGCGGTGCTGCAGGATCTGTGCGTGCGCGAGCGGCTGCCGCGGCCGGGGCGGCGCCTGCTGGCGCGGCAGCTGCGCAACGCGCGTTCCTCCTTCGCCCTGACGCGCAGCGTCGGCCTGTGGCGCAGCCGCCTGGACCGGCGTCCCCCCGAGCTGCTGCGTACCCTGATCGAGGCATTGCGGGCCGATCCGAGCCTGGACGTGAGCCTGGTACCGGCCGCGGTGTACTGGGGGCGCGCACCGTCCAAGGAGCGCTCGCTGATCCGGCTGCTGCTGTCAGAGGATTGGGTCATCGCCAGCCGCGTGCGCCGCTTCTTCACGGTGCTGTTCAAT
Organism: Steroidobacteraceae bacterium; assembly: GCA_036267195.1. Taxonomy (GTDB): domain Bacteria; phylum Pseudomonadota; class Gammaproteobacteria; order Steroidobacterales; family Steroidobacteraceae; genus FEN-1191. Next base: position 407 of record DATAWM010000067.1, on the reverse strand, counting down.
GCCCGCAACACCACGGTGCAGCTGGGCGAGCCGGTGTCGCTGCGCAGCCTGCTCGAGGCCGAGGCGGATACCGCCCTGACCGGTCGGCGCGTGGCGCGCGCGCTGCGCACGCAATTTGCGCGCCTGCGCACCGCCCGCATCGGCCCCGATCTGTCGCACCGGCGCACGCTGGTGACCGAGATGCTGCGCACCCGCGCGGTGCGCGCCGCGGTGGCCCAGGCGGTGCGCGAGCAGGGCAAGCTCACGCGCCGCGCGGCGTTGCTGCAGGCGCGCCGCTACGCCAACGAGATCGCCGCCAACTACTCGCCGATCTTCGTGTCGCTGATAGCGCACGTGCTCACGCGGGTGTGGAACCGGCTGTACGACGGCGTGGTGTTCCAGCACGTGGAGACCCTCGAGCAGGTGGC
>DATAWM010000066.1:0-5450 GCA_036267195.1 Steroidobacteraceae bacterium | reverse complement strand
GCACATCGATGACATTGGTCTGCGGATCGAAGTGGCAGTCCCATACCGCCTCGAGCAGCATGGTGCGGGTGACGACCTGGCCCTGGTTGCGCATCAGGTAGGCGAGCAAGCGCAGCTCACGCGGCTGCAGCAGGATGGCGGCGGTGCCGCGCGTGACTCGAAAGCTGCGGGTATCGAGGCTGAGGTCCCCGACCTGCAGCAGGGCGCTCTCCTGGCCACCGGCGGTCCGGCGGAGCAAAGCTTCGACACGCGCCAGCAGCTCCGAGAACGCGAACGGCTTGGAGATGTAATCATCGCCACCGCTGCGCAGGCCGCGTACGCGCTCATCAGTGCTGGTGAGGGCGCTGACGATCAACACCGGCGTGCGCTTGCCGAGATCGCGCAGGTTGCGCACGATTGACAACCCGTCGACTTCTCCCGGCAGCAGCCGATCGATGATGAGCACGTCCCAGACCTCGTTGATGGCCTGATGCAGACCATCGAGCCCGTTGGCGCACAGCATCACCGAGTAGCCCGCCTCCTGCAGCCCGTTGCAGACGTAGCGCGAGGTCGCCGGTTCGTCTTCGATCACGAGGCACTTCATAAGCAAAAATTTTAACTCCAACTCCCCATGTCGTCGTGGTCGCTATCAATATTGATAACATATTTTATCAGGAATAAAATCTAGCCCTCTGCACCCGACTGCATCCGCCGAGGAGCTCGTCATGCCGGCCAATACCCTCTCCCTCACCCTCGAGGTCGCGAACGAGGCCCAGGCACAGGAGCTGCGGCACGCGTGGCAAGAGATCGTCACGGGCCAGAAGCTGCCACGCACTGAGGCCCTCGAGCACGGCACCGAAGCCGTCATGGAGCGCGCGCGCGTCGGCCTGCAGACCATCGAGCGCGCAATCCGCGAGCACCCGACCACGGGTCAGGCCGGGCGCCTGGTGCGCTTCCTGGCCGCCATTTACAGCGGCTACGACTTCTCTTTTGACCTGACGGAACTGCGCGCGCTCGACACCGAGCTCGCCAACGCCTGCCTGGATTACCTGAACTACGACCGGCTCGCCAAGCGCGAGGTCCACCATCACCTCGCCGAGGGCGCTCGCGAACTGCAGCAGTGGATTGACGACTATCGAATCGAGCCGCGACTAACCCTCGATGACGAGCACGCGCAGGCCTTCGCCAAGCTCCTGACGCAGACGCACCGGCACCCGAATGAACTGCTGCGCGAGGCGATGGATCTACTTTTCGATAGCCACCGCCGCAAAAGCGCGGGGGCGAAGGGGTGAGCGCGGATTCCAGCACGCGCGCGACGCTTCCGGTGCGGCGCTCGGCGCCGACGCCGGCGACGAGCTCGCGCACCCTCACCGCCCCGGAATTTCACCAACTCAAGGATGTGCCGCCGGCGGCCGAGTGGTTTGCGAACATCGACAACGCCAACACGCGCCGCGCCTATCGCAACGACCTGCAGGAATTCATGACCTTCGTCGGGATCTCGGCGCCGGCGGAACTGCGGCTGGTGACGCGCGCCCATATTTTGGCCTGGCGAGCCGACCTCGAGCGCCGCGAGCTCGCCGGCAGCAGCATCCGGCGCAAGCTCGCCGCCCTCTCCTCCCTGTTTGAATACCTGTCGAATGCGAATGCAGTGACGCATAACCCCGTCAAAGGCGTGCGACGGCCGAAGGTGGAGAGCTACGAGGGCAAGACGCCGGCACTCGGGGATGCCCAGGCGCGGCACCTCTTGAAGCTGCCCGCGGGGGATGACCTGAAAGCGCGTCGCGACCGTGCCCTGCTCTCCCTGCTGCTCCATCACGGCCTGCGGCGCGAGGAGCTCTCCACGCTCGCCGTGCACGACATCCAGCTGCGCCGCGGCGTGCCGCATCTGCGCGTCCACGGGAAGGGTTCCAAGGTGCGGAACATTCCGCTGCACCCGGCCACCCAAGGACTGCTCGCCGACTATCTGGAGGCCTCCGGCCACGCCCAGGAGAAGTCCGCTCCCCTCTTTCGCCCGGTGCGCAATAACCGCACCGGCAAGCTCGATGGCACCCTCTCCGGCGATGGCATCTATAAGCTGGTGCGCAGCTACGCTAAGCAGCTCGGGGTGGAGATCGGCGCGCACGCGCTGCGCGCGACCGCCGCCACCAACGCCCTCGAGCACGAGGCGGATATCGCCAAGGTGCAGGAATGGCTCGGGCACGCGAACATCGCCACCACCCGCCTCTATGATCGGCGCAAGAGCCGGCCCGAGGACTCGCCGACGTTCAAAGTGAGCTATTAGGCGCCGGTCTATCCGTACGGTTTGCGGCTGCCGTCGGCTACGACCGGGCGTTCCGTGATGCAATCGTCTGGATCACGTCATGATATCTGTGCAAATTAGGCGCTGCGCCTCGAGTGAGCAACCGACGGCGTTTAGGAGTCCCAGGTGCCGCGCTCCAGAAGCCTACTAACAGCCCTTTTGGCGATAACTATGGGCTGCATCTTTTTTGTATACGGAGTGATTCGTTTCCCGGATGGCCCCATCCAACTATCTATGCGGGGCGCATCAGGCGCGGCTGCGTGCCGCCGCGCAGGCGTTGAACACGGATCTAATCCATCAGTGCGTCTACCTCGCGCGGCATACTGACCCGCAGCTGTTGTCGGCCACGTGGCATATCTATCATCCCAGGTTCACTCTGACGCTGCAGGGGGCGGGGGTTTGCGCTGGGGGTGGGGAGCGATCGTCTGGATGGTCTTCCTCGGTGCCTGGCACGGCACCGCGCACGCGGTGCGCGCGCGCAGCGGCCCCCCTCAGCGCAGCCGCACCGCCACGCAGTAGTCACGCGGCGCCACCTGCTCACCTGCACGCCGCGGTTTTGGCCAGGCGCGCGACAACACGCGCAGGCCCGCCAGCAAATGAGCATCAACTGCCAAGAGGCCGTGGCAGTTCTTGCCGCTGCATCCCCTCATCGTTAAAGGCTGATAGCCGGGAGATTCCGATCGCGCGGCGCAGCGCCCGCAGTTCAGTGCGGTGCAGTAATGCCAAGCGATGCAGATGCTTCTCGCCATTGGGCGCGAGACGCACCTCCACGTGACGGCGGTCCGCGCGACCCCGCCGTTTGACCACAAAGCCAAGCGCTTCACAGCGCAGGACGAGAGCGACCACCCCATGATGCTGCGCCTGCAGCCGTTCTGCGAGCTCGGCGATAGTGGCCCAATCGCGGCCAGGAAAGCCGCGAAGGTGCAAAAGCAGTAGGTACTGCAGCGGCGTGAATCCCGCTCGGCGAACCGCTCGTTCGCTGAAGCGCAGAAAGCGCCGGATCTGGTAGCGCAACTCCGAGATCGCCTCGAACTCCTGCTTGGTCAAAGCTCGAACGTGGATTGGCCGATTCATTTCCCGCGGCGTGCAACGTGCGCGTCGAGGGAATGGTACGGCAGCCCCGAACGCACTCCGCGAGAATATCACGCCGTGATATTCTGGATTGATTTTCTAGAGGTCTTTCATGGAACGCCACAGTCGTCCTGCTCCCTCGCGAGTGCCATCGCGCCTCGGCGACTACTCGCTCCGGCCGCGGGTCGTACTGATCAGTGCACTCGCGCTCGTGGTCGGTGCCGTAGCGGCTGTGGTGGCCGACGCGCTGCTGAAGCTGATCGGATTGATCACCAACCTGGTTTTCTATCAGCGTGTCGCGACCGGCCTGGTGGCTCCGGGCGCCGGCGCGCATCATTGGTGGCTGATTGTTGCCGCGCCAGTGGTTGGCGGGCTCATCGTTGGACTCATGGCGCGGTACGGCTCCGAGGCGATCCGGGGTCACGGCATGCCCGAGGCGATCGAGGCTATCTTGCGGGGCGGCAGCAAAATCAAACCCCGCGTCGCCCTCCTGAAGCCCGTGTCGGCGGCGATCGCGATCGGGACAGGAGGTCCGTTCGGCGCCGAGGGTCCAATCATCATGACCGGAGGCGCGTTCGGCTCGTTGATGGCGCAGACGCTCTCGTTGACCGCCGATGAGCGCAAGACCCTATTGGTCTCGGGTGCTGCAGCCGGCATGGCGGCGACCTTCAACGCACCCTTGGCGTCGATCCTGCTGGCCGTCGAATTGCTCCTATTCGAATTCAGGCCGCGCTCCTTCGTGCCGGTATCGATCGCAGTGGTGGTTGCGACGGCGATGCGCTGGCCGCTGCTCGGCGTCGCGCCAATCTTCCCCAGCCACAGCGCTCTGCCGGTGCTTACGCCTACCGACCTTGCCTTGTGTGCCGCGGCGGGCATTATCGGCGGGTTTATCGCCTGGTTTGCGACCTCACTCGTGTACCTGTCTGAAGACGCGTTTCGCAAGCTACCGATCCACTGGATGTGGTGGCCGGCGATCGGGGGTCTCATTATCGGCGTGGGCGGCTTATTCGAACCCCGCGCGCTCGGCGTGGGCTACGACGTGATCGGCACCTTGCTTGCGGGTCACGCCACGCTGGCATTGATCATCGGAATCCTGATCGTCAAGACGCTGATCTGGAGCCTATCACTCGGTTCCGGCACTTCCGGCGGCGTGCTGGCGCCGGTGTTCATGATCGGCGCCGCGCTGGGCTCGCTGCTCGCCCACGTGTTCCCGCCGGTGGCGCCCGGATTCTGGGCACTGATGTCCCTGGCGGCAGTGGTTGGAGGCGTGATGCGCAGCCCCTTGACCGGTGTGGTGTTCGCAATGGAGCTCACGCATCAGTGGGATGCCGTCATGCCGCTGGTGGTTGCCTCCACGGTTGCCTTCCTGTTGTCGGCGCTGGTGCTCAAGCGCTCAGTGTTGACCGAAAAGGTCGTGCGCAAAGGCACCCATCTGACCCGCGAATACTCCGTGGATCCTCTGGAGGTCTTCCTCGTCGGGGAGATCATGTCCAGCAGCTTTTTGTGCTTCAGGCGCGGCACGAGCATGGCCGCCGCGCTTCAATCGGCCCAGGCGACGTGGCCTGGGGGTCAAAAGCAGAACCTCGCCCTCATCCAACGGCTATATCCCATTCTCGATGAGGCCGATCACTTGGTGGGGATCGTGACTCGCCAGCAGCTGCTCAGCGCGACGTTGCAATTTGCATCGAAGCCGCACGCCAACATCGACGAGCTGATGATGAACGGGGTGATCGTCGGGTATCCTGATATGACACTTCGTGAGCTGGCCAATCTGATGGCCGAGCGTCAAGTCTCGAGTGTCCCAATCGTCGATCGCGGCAGCGCGCTGCAGGTCGTCGGCGTGATGGCCCTGGATCAGGTGCTGGAGGCGCGCCTGCGGGATGTGAACGAAGAACACAAGTCGGAGCGAGTGCTGAACTGGCTACAAATCCGTCCGCTCAGCGGTGGTCGCGTTATCGTGCGCAGCGGAGCTGGCGGCGAAAAGGGCCCCGACACGGAATTGGAGTGACAGCTCAGCGCCCCGCTTGCTGTGCCGGCGCAGCTCGCTGCATGGGTGCTGCCGCCTCCGTCACAATCCAATCCATGGGAATGTCGTGAGGCT
>DATAWM010000065.1:0-31756 GCA_036267195.1 Steroidobacteraceae bacterium | reverse complement strand
GGCTGCACAATTTCGTCGCCAACGGTATCGTCGTGCACAATTCCACTTATGCACGTTGCGGCATAATAGTGAATGTAACGCCCTTGGAACCCGAGTGGGAAGGGCACGTCACGCTCGAGTTCTCCAACACCACGCCGCTGCCGGCGAAGATCTACGCCAACGAAGGCGTGGCGCAGATGTTGTTCTTCGAGTCCGACGAGGTGTGCGAGACCTCGTACGCCGATCGCGGCGGCAAGTACCAGGGCCAACGCGGCGTCACGCTGCCCAAGGCGTAGCGCGGCGCGCCACCGAGACGTCCCCACACTCGAGGCGTGACCGAAGGATAGATAGCCTATGCGCCAGTCACCTTCTGATCTGGTGACGCCTCAGTGGATCGCCAGCGAGCGGATGCGCAGCGTCCACTCGACGCGGTCGAGGCGCCTCTGCTGTACCTGCATCGGGATGAAGCCCTTGGACGGTGCGCACCAGAAGCGCGTGGTGCGCGGCGAGCCGGCGTGGTGGATCTCGTACACGATCGTGTCGATCGGCCCGAGCGCGGTGTTGAGCATCTGCTCGCCCTCGCGCCGGTAATCGTATTCGCGCACCGCGTCCTTGTTGATCTCCAGCGCCTTGTCGGGCGTGCCGCCGCCGAGCAGCTGCACCAGCAGTGCGATCTGCACCGACAGGTCATCCTGGACCCCGGGCTGGATCGGAAGATCAACGTGCGCGCCTTCGTACAGGCCGGTGATGTGGCCGCTGTCCCAGTCGAAGTCGACGTCGGCATCGTGGTTGCGGCCGCTGCCGGTGGCCACGAAATGCAGCGGCTGCACGCCCTGGGCGTTGATGCGCATGATGCTCTGCAGGTGCGGGCGCATCGGATAGAGCCGGCCGATGCCGCGCGGCTTGGTCGAGGAGGTATAGGCCCAGATGTCGCCCTGGCGATGCGTCAGCTCGATGGTCGAGACGGCCACCGGCGCGCCATGCCACACCCAGGCATAGGAGACCTGGAAGGGCTGCAGCTCGGCGGCGGCCGCGCGCCCCGCCAGCGCCGCGGTGAGCACGATCACCAGCGCGGCGAGCCATCGCGGCCGGCGGTCCGCTGCTGCGGGGGCAGCGCTGCTGACGCTGCGCAGGCCGTGGGGCCGGCCGGTGCCGGCGCACTCAGGCGCGAGCGGGCGGATGGGCATCGTGTTCGTCCTCCAGGAGCGGTGCCGTGAGCGGGTGGCCATCGAGCACGACGCCGGCACCGCGCAGCTGCAGGCGGCCGGAGGCGATCAGGCCGATGACCTCGGGATAGATCCGGTGCTCGAGGCGCTGCACGCGCGCCGCGAGGCTGTGTTCGGTGTCGTCGGGCGTGACCTGCAGCCGCGCCTGACAGATCACGGGGCCGCCATCCAGCTCTTCGGTGACGAAGTGCACGCTGACTCCATGCTCACGCTCGCCTGCCTCCAGCACCCGGCGGTGCGTCTGCAGGCCCTTGTGTTTGGGCAGCAGCGAGGGATGAATGTTCAACAGCCGCCCGGCGTAGCGCCGCACGAACCGCTCCGACAGCACCCGCATGAATCCCGCCAGCACGACCAGCTCGGCGCCGTGGCGCTCCAGCGCCGCCTGCAGCGCGGTCTCGAACGCGGATCGGTCCTGGAACTGCGCCGCGGCGATGGTCTGTGCCGGCAATCCGAGGCTCGCGGCCAGCGCGATGCCATTGGCGCCGGCCCGGTCGGCGATGACCTGCACCACGGTCGCGCCGATGCGTTGCGCGGCGCAGGCCTGCGCGATCGCGGCCATGTTGCTGCCCCGGCCAGAGATCAGGATCGCGACCCTCAGCTTGCCGCCGGCGCCGGCGGGTGCGCTCATGCGTCGATGACGACGCCGCGGTCGCCGGCGCGCACCTCGCCGATCAGCGCTGCCTGCTCGCCCAACTGTTGCAGACGGCGTACCGCCTGCTCGGCGCGTGCGGCCTCGACGATCACCACCATACCGATGCCGCAGTTGAAGGTGCGATACATCTCGGCCGGCTCGATCGCGCCGGTCTGGGCCAGCCACTCGAACACGGGCGCACGCGGCCAGCGGCTTCGCTGCAACACCACCTCGAGCCCCGGCCCCAGCACACGCGGAATATTGTCCGACAGGCCGCCGCCGGTGATGTGCGCGCAGGCATGCACCGGCAGCTCGGCCATCAACGCGAGCAGCGCCTTGACATAGATACGGGTCGGCGTGAGCAACTGCTCGACGAGCCCGCTGCCCGCCAGCTGCGTGTGCGCCGTGGCGCCGGCCACCTGCAGCAGTTTGCGGATCAGCGAGTAACCGTTGGAGTGCGGACCGGAGGAGGCCAGGCCGATGACGGCATCCCCGGCGCGCACGCGGCTGCCGTCGATGATGGCCTCCTTCTCGACCACGCCGACACAGAAGCCGGCCAGATCGTAGTCCGCGCCGTGATAGAGGCCGGGCATCTCGGCGGTCTCGCCCCCGACCAGCGCCGCACCGGCCTGGGCACAGCCCTCGACGATGCCACTGACGACGGCCGCGGCCACGTCGACATCCAGATGGCCACTGGCGTAGTAATCGAGGAAGAACAGCGGCTCGGCGCCCTGCACGACGATGTCGTTGACGCACATCGCGACCAGGTCGATGCCGATGGTGTCGTGCCGTCCGCTGTCGATCGCCAGGCGCAGCTTGGTGCCCACGCCATCGGTGCCGGACACGAGCACCGGGTGCCGGTAGCGCGCGGGCAGCTCGACCATGGCACCGAAGCCACCGATGCCGGCGAGCACTTCCGGCCGGCGGGTGCGCTGCACCAGCGGCTTGATGCGCTCGACCAGGGCATCGCCGGCGTCGATATCGACCCCGGCGTCACGATACGTGTAGCGGTGGCTGCTGTGCGGCTTGCTCATTTCAGACGTGTCATTGCCGCACGCGCGGCGGCCGTGCGAGCACGCTATAGTAGCCGAGGAGCCCCTGAAGCATGCATCGAGCCCGCGGTATTTTTCTCACCGGTCTGCTGTTGGCGGCGACCCTGGCGATGGTCATGCCGGTGGCACGGGGCGTACCGATGCCTTCGCTGTACGTCGTGATCGTTCCCGGCTCCGATCTGACGCAGGCGGCGCAGGAAGCGATGCGCGTGGAGCTGGTGAAGCTCACGGGCACGCGCGCGGCGGCCAGCGATCCGTCGCTTGCCAGCCTGATCGACAACGTCCGCCAGTACGTGCAGCTCGAGCGCGCCACCACGACCGGGCAGATCCAGGTGCTGTTCAACGAGTCGGCGCTCACCGCGGCGCTCGCCGCGGCCGGACGCACGGTGTGGGACGCGGATCGGCCGCTGCTGTGGGTGGTGCTGCCGCGGCAGGCTCCGGCCAGCGCCGAGGCGCTGCGTTTGCGCCTCGCCGCCGCCGCCGACGCCCGTGGTCTGCCGATCACCGTGGTGACGGCGCTCGCGTCCGGGCAGATTGCGCCTGGCCAGGTCGCTCCCGGCCAGGCCGCGCCGGCGGTGGCGACAGCGGCCGCTCCCGCCTCGGCGGCGGCCGCTGCGGCCCCGGCGGCACCCGTCAACGTCCAGCAGGCGCTCGACACGGCGCTGCGGGCCGGCGCCAGTGCGGTGCTGGTGGCGCAGGGATCGCCCGCGGATCCGGGCATGCTGCAGTGGACGTTGACGGCGCCGAACACCAGCGGCCAGTGGAGCGGCGGCCCGGAGCTGGCGATCGACCAGGCGACCGATGCGCTCGCCAGTGCCACGCGCACGCTCGATCAGGCGCCGGTCGCGCAGTATGACTGCCACATCACCGGCGTGAACGATCTGGCCAGCCTGGTCAACGTGCTGTCGGCCGTGGAGGCCAGCCCCGGCGTGAGCCAGGTGGCGGTCAGCGACGTGCACGGCGATGAGCTGACGCTGCACCTGGATGCGCGCGGCAGCGGTGCGCAGCTCGAGCGCATGCTGGCCAGCGGCCGCCTGCAACCGGCCGGTCCCGGCACCGGCGGGGAGCTGCAGTACCGCTACGTCGCCGGACCTTAGAGTGCGCGCGTGCGCCACCTGCCCAACCTGATCTGCCTGCTGCGCATCGCGCTGGTGTGGCCGGTCGTGGCCGCGATCACCCGCGGGCAGTATCCGCTCGCGCTGCTGCTGTTCTTCGTTGCCGCGGTCAGCGACGCGCTGGATGGCTACCTGGCCAAGCGTTTCCACTGGACCTCGAGCCTCGGCCGCATTCTCGATCCGGCGGCCGACAAGCTGCTGCTGATCACGGTGTTCCTGGTGGCCACCTGGTACGGCCTGATTCCGCACGCGCTGACCGGCATCGCCGTGGCGCGCGACGTAATGATCGGGCTGGGCGCGATCGTCTATCACTTCGGCTGGGGCCCGCTCAACGGGCGGCCGATGATCACCAGCAAGATCAATACGCTGCTGCAGGTACTGTACGTGTGCGCGGTGGTGGCCCATGCGGGCTTCGGGCTGCCGCCGGGCGGGGTACTCGACGTGCTGGCGATCATGATGCTTGTGACCGTCCTGGTCAGCGGCTATCTGTATGCGCTGGTATTCACCCAACGCGCACTGGCGGTCGCGCGTGCCTGAGGGAGCCGCGGCGATGAGGCAGCTGCCGCTGGCGATGCGGCTGCGCGAGCGCGCCGACTTCGACAGCTTCGTCGCCGGTGCCAACGAGACCGCCGTGGAACAGCTGCGCGCCTGCGCGCGCGGCGCCGCTGCCGGCGTCGCCGCCGGTGGCCGTGCCGGGATGTACTGGCTGTGCGGGCCGCCCGGCAGCGGCAAGAGCCACCTGCTGCAGGCCACCTGCACGCTCACCGCCAGCACCGGGGCTACTGCGCTGTACCTGCCGCTCTCACAGCTGCTCGAGCTCGGAGCCCTGGCGCTGGAGGAATGGGAGCCCGCCGCCGTGGTGGCGCTCGATGAGCTGCAGGTGGTGGCCGGTCGGCGCGAGTGGGAACAGGCGCTGTTCGCACTCTACCGGGCGGTCGAGGAGCGCGGCGCGGCGCTCATCGCGGCCGCTCCCGCGCCGCCCGCGTTGCTGCCGTTCTCGCTGCCGGATCTGGCGTCACGCTTCGGCGCTGCGATGCTGCTGGCGCTGCGGCCACTGGATGAGTCCGCGCAGCGCCGCGCGCTACAGCTGCGCGCGCGCGCGCGCGGACTGGAGTTGCCCGACGATGCCGCGCTCTACCTGCAGCGGCGCTTCCGCCGCGACCTGCCGACACTGTGCGGTCTGCTCGATGCGATCGACAGCGCGGCGCTGCAGGCGCAGCGCCGCCTCACGGTGCCGTTCATCCGCGCGGCGCTGGGGCCGCCATCCCGCGACGCACAGTGACGGCCAGGGCGGCCACGCGCCGGCCGAGTGCCTGCGCCAGCGTGGTCTCCTCGGCGGTGAGGGCCTGCTGCAGCCCGGCGACGTGCGAGGCGCCGTAGGGCGTGCCGCCGCTGCGTGTGGTGCTGAGCGCCGCTTCGGTATAGGGCACGCCCACCAGGTACATCCCATGATGCAGCAGCGGCAGCATCATCGACAGCAGGGTGGATTCCTGCCCGCCATGCAGGGTCTGGGTGGCGGTGAAGACCGCGGCGGGCTTGCCGGCGAGCGCGCCCTCGAGCCACAGCGCCGCGGTCGAATCGAGGAAGTATTTGAGCGGCGCGGCCATGTTGCCGAAACGGGTCGGACTGCCCAGCATCAGCGCATCCGCGCGACGCAGCTCCTCGAGCGTCGCATACGGCGGGCCCTGGTCGGGAACCGGCCGCGGCGGCCCTTCGTCGCGCGCGCTGACCGGGGGCACGGTACGCAGCGTCGCGCCGGCGCCGGGGACCGATTCAATGCCGCGGCAGGCCTGCCGCGCCAGCTCCGCGGTGGCGCCGTCGCGCGAGTAGTAGATCACCAGCACTTCGACCATGGCGGCAGTGTAGCCGCTGGCTTGACGGCGCGCCGCCGGCGGCGAAACATCCTGCCGTGACCCGCTCCGAATTCCCCGGCTTGCCTTCCGCGCGCCCGATCGCGCGCCGCTGCCTGGTGCGCGGCCGCGTGCAGGGGGTGTACTACCGCGCCAGCGCCCGCGAGCGCGCCCGCGCCGGCGGCATCCGCGGCTATGCGCGCAACTTGCCGGACGGGAGCGTCGAGGTCATGGCCTGCGGCGAGGAGCGCGCGGTGCGCGCGTTCATCGAGTGGCTGTGGCTGGGACCCTCGGCCGCCAAGGTGGCCGAGGTGAGCGTGCAGGAGCTGCAGCTCGCCGAGCACGAGCTGCCGCTGGATTTCAGTACCGCTTGAGCGGCACGGCCGCCGTCTGCAACGGCGCCTTCAGCGCTGCGCGGCCCAGGTCATCGGCGCCGTTCCAGTAGCCGGTCCAGCGGCCGATGACACGGTCGGCGTAATCGCGGTGCCCGTAGCTGCCGTTGTAGCGCTCGAGCGCACGGCGGATATCGTGGTGCTCGCTGTCCAGATAGAAACGCAGGATCGCGCAGCCCATGTGGATGTTCGGCACCACCCGCACCAGCTCGTAGCGGCGCATGCCGAGCTGCTCGGGCCAGAACGGCATCACCTGCATCAGCCCGACCGCGCCGGCGCTGGAGACCGCCCAGCGATCGAAGCGGCTTTCAATCTCGAGCATCGCCATCACCAGCCCGGGGGGCAGGGGCGAGGCGCCCGGGCGATGCGTCTCGCAGTACACGGTTTGCAGGATCTGGAGCCGCTCGGCATCGTCGCTGACGAAGCGCTGCAGCTTCGGCCCCATCAGCGTGTACCACACCGCGGAGTCGTAGCGGTCGGTGAAGCACTGCGCCTGCCGGATGGCCTGCTGCAGGATCGCCCGTAGCTGCGGGTCCTGCTGTGGCAACGGTGAGGGCACCGCCGAGGGCACCGGGGAGGGCAGCGGCGCGGCTGCGGCGAGGCGGGGCGCGCCGCACAGCGCCAGCGCCGCCACGGCGGCCACTGCGGCCAGCACGGCTCGCAGCGAGCTGGCGGCGCTAGAGCTGCTGCAGCCGATCGCGCAGGAACGCCGGCGCGCCATCCTGCGGCAGATCCTCGCTGTCGGCGGCCCGGCGGTGGCGGTATTCGAGCGTCCCGGCGGTGAGGCCGCGCTCGGAGATGACGATACGATGGGGAATGCCCAGCAGTTCGGCGTCGGCGAACTTGACGCCGGGGCGGGCGTCGCGGTCGTCGTACAGCACGTCGAAGCCGGCCGCGCTGAGCTCGGAATAGAGCGCGTCGGCCGCGGCGCGCACGCGCGCGGATTTCTGCAGATTGAGCGGTACCAGTACCACATGGAACGGCGCGATCGGATCCGGCCAGATGATTCCGCGCTCATCATGATTCTGTTCAATCGCCGCTGCCACGATGCGCGTCACACCGATGCCGTAACAACCCATCAGCATCGCCACCTGCGCGCCGGCCTCATCCAGTACCGTGGCATTCATCGCGGCGCTGTACTTGCGTCCGAGCTGAAATATATGCCCCACCTCGATGCCGCGCACGATGCGCAGCCGGCCGCGGCCCGAGGGGCTGGGATCCCCGGCCACGACGTTGCGCAGATCGGCGGCCTGCGGCTCGGGCAGGTCACGGCCCCAGTTGACCCCGGTCAGGTGCGCATCGCGTTCGTTCGCACCACAAACGAAATCGGCCAGCGCCAGCGCGGCGTGGTCCGCATACACGGCCACACCGGCGAGGCCCAACGGCCCGAGGAAGCCCGGGGGCGCGCCGGTGGCCGCTTCGATCTCGGCCGCGCTCGCCAGCCGCAGCGGGCTGGCCACTCCCGGCAGCTTCTGCGCCTTGACGGCATTGAGCTCATGATCGCCGCGCAGCACCAGCGCCACCGGCGGGGCGCGTCTGGCCGCCTCGGCGGGCGTGCCGGCCGAGGCGGGCGCGCTGGCCGGCGGACGCGGGGCGGACTCGGCCGCGCCGGCGACGATCAGCGTCTTCAGACAGCGCGCGGGCGGCACGCCGAGCGCGGCGCAGACCTCCTCGATGGTGCGAGCGCCCGGGGTGGCGACCCGCTCGAGCGGGGCGGAGGGCGCCGGGCGCGGCGCGGACGGCGCCAGCGCCGGGGCGAGCTCGACGTTGGCGGCGTACTCGTCGGCATCGGAGATCGCGATGGCATCCTCGCCGGAGCCGGCGAGCACCTGGAACTCCTCCGAGGCGGTGCCGCCGATGGCGCCGGTGTCGGCCTGCACCACGCGAAAATCCAGCCCCATGCGCTGGAACATGCGCGTGTAGGCGATGCGCATGTCGGCATAGCCCTCGGCCAGCGAGTGCTCGTCCGCATGGAACGAATAGGCGTCCTTCATAATGAATTCGCGCGCGCGCATGACTCCGAAGCGCGGCCGCACCTCGTCGCGGAACTTCAGCTGGATCTGGTAGAAGTTCACCGGCAGCTGCCGGTAGCTCTTGAGCTCGCGCCGGGCGATGTCGGTGATGACCTCCTCGTGCGTGGGCCCGACCACGAAGCCGCGCTGATGTCGGTCGGCCAGGCGCAGCAGCTCCGGTCCGTACTCGTTCCAGCGCCGCGACTCGTGCCACAGCTCGGCCGGCTGGATCGCGGGCATCAGCAGCTCGAGCGCCCCGGCGCGGTCCATCTCCTCGCGCACGATGGCCTCGACCTTGCGCAGCGTGCGCAGGCCGAACGGCAGCCAGCTGTAGATGCCGGCCGCGACCCGGCGGATCAGCCCGGCGCGCAGCATCAGCTGGTGGCTGACCACCTCGGCCTCGGAGGGGGTTTCCTTGACGGTATTGATCGGATATTGCGACAGCAGCATGGGCGGTGGGGCGGGGGGCTGAAAAAAATCCATCCTAGCAGAAGGGTCGTGGCGACGGCGCTGGCGGCGCTGGCGGCGGCGGCATGGCACCGGCGCCGCGGGGCCGGCGCGGCGTGTTGGTATTGGGGCGCGGCTCACCCTATGATGCAATCCTCATGGATTCCGACAGCCCGCCCGTGCGCTCGCAGCCGCGCGGCATCTACCTGCTGCCCAACCTGCTGACCACCGGCTGCCTGTTCTCCGGTTTCTACGCCATCATCGCCGCGATCGACGGCAACTTCGAGCGCGCCGGCATGGCGGTGTTCATCGCGATGATCTTCGACGGCCTGGACGGCCGCGTTGCGCGCCTGACCAGCACCGAAACCGCCTTCGGCAAGGAATACGACAGCCTCGCCGACATGGTCGCTTTCGGGCTCGCCCCGGCGATCGTCACCTACCAGTGGGGCGTGGCCCGCATCGCCGAGTACGGCAAGGCCTGGTACCGCTTCGGCTGGCTGGCGGCCTTCTTCTATGCTGCCGCCGCGGCGCTGCGCCTGGCCAAGTTCAATTCGCGGGTTCAGGACAAGCGCTACTTCGAGGGCCTGCCCAGCCCCTCGGCCGCCGCAGTCGTGGCCGCGTTCCTGTGGATGTCGAGCGAGTGGCGCGAGCCCGGGCTGTCGGGCCTGATCCTGGCCTTCCTGATCACCGCGGCCGCCGGCGCGCTGATGGTGAGCCGCTTCTCCTACCCGAGCTTCAAGGCCTTCGACCTGGCCCGCCCGGTGCGCTTCATCTGGCTGGTGATGGTGGCACTGGTGTTCGTCGTCATCGCCGAGGATCCCGCCATCGTGCTGCTGATCCTCTTCGGCAGCTATGCGCTGTGGGCGCCGTTGCTGTGGGTGTGGCGGCGGCTGCGCCGTTCCAAGCGCCTCGAGCACAGTGCCGCCCACGGGCGCCGCGCGGCCCGGCAGCGCGACGCGGCGGGCGGGGAGCAGGCTGCTGCCGCGCAGTACCCGATGCCCGAGGGGCAGGATGCGGTTCCGGAGCCGGATGCGGCCCCGGAGCATGACGCGGATCAGCAGCACGGTACTGCCACCGGGGAGCCGGAGCGCAGGCCGTGAGCCGGCGCGAGCAGTACCTCGCGGCGCTGGGAGTGGAGGTGTGGACGCTGCGCGGCCCGGCTACACGCGGGCAGGCCGCAGCTCCCCGGGACGCCGCGCCCGACGCGGCCGCGTGGGAGACGCTGCGCGAGCAGGTGAGGGTGTGCACACGCTGTGGGCTGTGCCAGTCGCGCACCCAGACCGTCTTCGGGGTCGGCAACCGCCGCGCCGGGCTGCTGGTGATCGGGGAGGCGCCGGGGGCCGAAGAGGACCGCCAGGGCGAGCCGTTCGTCGGCCGGGCCGGACAGCTGCTCAATTCGATGCTGCGCGCCGTGGGCCAACCACGCGATACGGTGTACATCGCCAACGTACTCAAGTGTCGGCCGCCAGGCAATCGCGATCCCTCGCCCACTGAGGTAGCCTCCTGTCTGCCGTACCTGCAGCAGCAGATCGAGCTGCTGGCACCGCGCGTGATCCTGGTGGTCGGCCGCATCGCGGCCCAGAACCTGCTGGGGACCAGCGAGGCGGTCGGGCGGCTGCGAGGTCGTATGCACCGCCTTGGAGCATCGGGAACGCCGTTGATCGTGACCTACCATCCAGCGTATCTGCTGCGCAGCCCGCTCGAGAAGCGCCGCGCCTGGTCGGATCTGAAGCTGGCTCGCACTGCCCTGGGAGAGGCCGGGACGTAGCGCCGCCATGGCCGTTGCCAAGCAAGATGCCGTCGGGATGCCGCAGCCCACGATCCGCAGCATGCAGGAGTCGGACCTGAAGGACGTGGTGCGCATCGAGCATGCCTCATATGCGTTCCCATGGACCGAGGGGATCTTTCGCGACTGCCTGCGGGTCAACTATGCCTGCCGCGTGGTCGAGGTCGGCGCGACCGTGGTGGGCTACGGCATCATCAGCGTCGGGGCCGGGGAGGGGCACGTCCTCAATATCTGCATTGCCGCCGCGTACCGCTGCCGCGGCATCGGCCGCCGGCTGCTCACCCACCTGCTGCAGGTCGCCATCCATCACGGCGCCCAGGACGTGCTGCTCGAGACGCGGCCGTCCAACTCGGCGGCGCTGCGCCTGTACCACGCGCTCGGCTTCGCCCAGATCGGGCTGCGTCGCGGCTACTATCAGGCCGTGGGCGGCCGCGAGGACGCGATCGTGCTCAAGCGCCGCATCGAGTAGAATCGCGCGCTTTTTGGACCTGCGCGTTTTTGGACCTGCGCGTCCCCGCCGCAGCATCACCCGCTCCACTCAAGTCGATTCACGTCGATCCATCGATCCCAATGACCACGCTCGAACAGCAAGTTGCGCGGCGGCGCACCTTCGCGATCATCTCGCACCCCGACGCCGGCAAGACCACGTTGACCGAGAAGCTGTTGCTGTTCGGCGGGGCGATCAGCATGGCCGGGGCGGTCAAGGGCCGCAAGGCCGCGCGCCACGCCACCTCGGACTGGATGCGGCTCGAGCAGCAGCGCGGCATCTCCGTGACCAGCTCGGTGATGCAGTTTCCCTACGGCGAGTCGGTGATCAACCTGCTCGATACCCCGGGCCACGAGGATTTCTCGGAGGACACTTACCGCACGCTGACCGCGGTCGACTCGGCGCTGATGGTGATCGACTGCGCCAAGGGCGTGGAAGAACGCACCATCAAGCTGATGGAGGTGTGCCGGCTGCGTGATACGCCGATCATGACCTTCGTCAACAAGCTCGACCGTGACGGCCGCTCCCCGCTCGATCTGCTCGACGAGATCGAACGTGTGCTGAAGATCCAGACCGCGCCGGTGACCTGGCCGATCGGCATGGGCCGCGAGCTCAAGGGGATCTATCACCTGGCGGAAGACCGCATCTATGTGTACGAGGCCGGCGAGCGCGGCCGCATCGGCGGCAACCGCATCATCGACTCGCTGCACGGCGCCGCCGCGCACGCGCTGCTGGGCGGCGAGCATGCGCGCTTCGTCGAGGAGATCGAGCTGGTGCGCGGTGCCAGCGCGGCCTTCGAGCCCGCCGCCTATCTGGCCGCGCGGCAGACGCCGGTGTTCTTCGGCTCGGCCGTCAACAACTTCGGCATCGAGGAGCTGCTGCGCTCGTTCGTGCGCCACGCTCCGGCGCCGCTGCCGCGCGCGAGCCGCGAGCGCAGCGTCGCGGCCGATGAGCCGCAGCTCAGCGGTTTCGTGTTCAAGATCCAGGCGAACATGGATCCCGGCCACCGCGATCGCATCGCCTTCGTGCGCCTGTGCTCCGGCCGTTACCAGCGCGGCATGCGCCTCACGCACGTGCGGCTGGACAAGGAGATGAAGATCGCCGACGCGCTCACGTTCATGGCGGCGGATCGCTCCCAGACCGAGGAAGCCTACGCGGGCGACATCATCGGCCTGCACAACCACGGCACCATCAACATCGGTGACAGCTTCAGCGAGGGGGAGGCACTGCACTTCACCGGCATCCCCAATTTCGCCCCCGAGATCTTCCGCCGCGCGGTACTCAAGGATCCGTTGCGCGCCAAGGCGCTCAGCAAGGGGCTCGATCAGCTGTGCGAGGAGGGTGCGACGCAGCTGTTTCGGCCGCTGCGCAACAACGAGCTTGTCCTGGGCGCGGTCGGGCAGCTGCAGTTCGACGTGGTGGCGTTCCGGCTGCAGGACGAATATGGCGTACAGTGCGTGTTCGAGAGCGTGGCGATCCACACCGTCCGCTGGGTCAGCGCCGCGGATCAGCGCAAGCTCGAGGAGTTGCGCACCAAGGCGCACGATCACCTGGCGCTGGACCATGGCGGGGCGCTGGTCTATCTGGCACCCTCGCGGGTGAACCTGCAGCTCACGCTGGAGCGCTGGCCGGATATCCGCTTTCACCAGACGCGCGAGCAGGTGGCAGGCTAGCTTCTCACCCTGCGGGCGCGGGGGCGTGAAGGCGGGTGGGTGCGACGGGAGGGATGTTCGTGAGCTCGAAACGTGGGGCCCAATGGGCCTGGGCGCTCACCGCATGGGCCAATCACGGCTTTCTGACCACCGTGGTCGTCGGCCTGTTCCCGATTTTCTTCGACAAGTACTGGGCCGCGACGGTATCCGGGACCACCTCGACCTTCTATCTCGGGCTGACCAACTCCAGCGCCAGCTTCGCCATCATGCTGCTTGCGCCGACGCTCGGGGCGCTGGCCGACCGACGCGGACACAAGAAGCTCTGGTTCGCAATCTTCACGCTCCTGGGCGTGCTCGCTACCGTACTGCTCTCGCTCGCCGGCAGGAACCAGTGGGTGTTCGCGCTGCTGATGTACGGGCTGGGCTCGCTGGGTTTCTGGGGCGGCTACTCGTTCCAGGACGCGCTGATCACGCAGGTCGCCGAGCCGCGCGAGAGCAACCGCATCTCCGCGTTCGGGTTTGCGCTCGGCTACCTCGGCGGTGGCCTGCTGTTCCTGGTCAACGTGCTGCTGGTGCTGCATCCGGCCTGGTTCGGTCTGCGCGGGGCGACCGCCGCCATGCGCCTTGCGTTCCTGGACGTGGCGGCGTGGTGGCTGCTGTTCTCGCTGCCGCTGTTCCGCTTCGTGCCCGAGGCGGGCCCGACCGCCGCCCACACCGGGCTGCGCGAGCTCGCCGCGACGCTGCGCACCGTGCTGCGCGACCGGCCGGTGCTGCATTTCCTGCTGGCCTACTGGCTGTACATCGATGGGATCAATACGCTGCAGTTCATGGCGGTGGACTTCGGCACCAAGCTCGGCTTCTCCACCAGCGCGCTGATCCAGGCGTTGCTGCTGGTGCAGTTCGTCGCCTTCCCGTGCGCGCTGCTGTTCGGCCGGCTGGGCGATCGTATCGGCGCCAAGCGCGCGATCTACCTGGGACTGGCGGTGTTCGTCGGGGTGACGGTGTACGGCTATTTCATGCGCACCGAGCTGCAGTTCTACGTGCTGGCCATGATCGTCGGCACCGTACAGGGAGGCGTGCAGGCACTGTCGCGCTCGTATTTCATGCGGCTGATCCCGCGCGAGCGCTCGGGCGAATACTTCGGCTTCTACAACATGCTGGCCAAGTTCGCCGCGGTGCTCGGGCCGCTGGCCATGGGCATCGTCGCGCTCGCGACCGGCAACCAACGCCTGTCGATCCTGGTGCTGATCGTGTTCTTCCTGCTCGGCGGATGGCTGCTTGCGCGCGTGCGCGAGCAGCCCGCGCACGACCGGCACTCACCGGTCGCGGCGGCGGGCGCGGCGCGCTAGGCCGCGCGCGGCTGCGGCCGCTGCAGCTCGCAGGCGGCGCGGCGCATCGCGCCAATCGATGCCAGCAGGTCCAGCGGCGAGACGCGGGTGCCGCCGGCGCCATAGCGCAGCACGCCGCGCCGGCGCAGCGCCGGGTCCACGATCATCACGAAGCGTGCGCGCAGCTCGCAGATGTCGGCGCGCAGCACTCGGGCGGCCAGATCCACCACGTCGTCCGCCGCGGCGGCCGGCGGGCGCCTGGCGCCCGCAACGGTAGTCCGAGGTTTTGCGGCGTGCAGTTTGATGAGCCGCCAATCGTCGGTCAGCGCGCTGGCCCAGCTGCCGTCGCGAACGCGCTGGTTGACCGCGCAGGCGAGCGGTCGCACGCCGCGGGCCTGGAACTCGGCCCGCATCACCGCCAGCCAGCGGTCGCATTCGAAGCCGCGGTCCTGAAAATCCTCCGGATGCGAGAACAGCAGGCCCCAGTCCCCGTCGAGCCACTCGCGCAGCCCTGACGCCGCCCAGGTCAGCTCGGGAACGCGGGGATCATCGTTGCGGCTGTCGTCGGCCAGGCACAGTGTCGCCATGGAATGCTCCTGCTGCGGGCCCACTCCACATGGGCATGGGAGGGGAGTCTAGGAGCCGCCGTATGACAAAGCAGTCGCCCCGCGGTGACACTGCGGTGATGCGCCGGCGCGTGGATCCGTGCGCGCCAGCGCGGCTCAGTGCGGGCTGGCCGGCTTGGCAGGCATGCCGGGCATTGCCGGCATTCCCGGCATCGCGGGCATGGCCGGCGTCGTGCCCGGAGCGCTCGCGTCGGGCTTGCGCACCTCGAAGTTCGCCACCAGCACGCGGCCGTCGACAAAGTGCAGAGTGATCGGCACGCGGTCGCCGGGCGCCACGGGCCGTGTCGGCATCATCAGCATCAGGTGGTAGCCGGTGGTACCGAAGTCCAGCATGGAGTGCGGCGGGATGACGATCCGCGCCACCGGATCCATCCGGCTGACCCCGCCCTCGGTCACGCTGCGATGCAGCTCGACGCTGGCATAGTCGGGGCTGCTCGCGCCCACCAGTACCACCGGCTGATCGCTGCGGTTGGTCACGGTGAGGTAGCCGCCGGCAGGCAGGTTCGCCGGCAGCCAGCGGATCCAGGCCTGCTCGATCTGCAGCGCCTCGGGCACAGGGCCATGGGGCCCGGCCACCACGGTCTGGCCGGAGCCGGCCGTGGCGCTGGAGGCTGACGCGAGCGCCGGCAGCAGCGTTGCGGCGGCGAGGCCGGCCAGCAACGCGGCACGGAACGGGAGCGGACGGCGGTGTGTCGGCGGCATCGTGGGGACCGGATGCGGGGGTGGGGGAGGCGGATTCTATCAGCCGCTCGGCCCGCCGCGCGACGCCGGGGACTGCCCCCTGCGCAGCCGCGGCCGCCACAGCTGTACGGCGCGGCGGAAGCGCTCGACTTCGGCGGGGCCGGCGGCCGGTCCGTAGCGCAGCCGCGCGTAGCGGCGCGCCAGTGCGTGCAGGCTGCGCGCGAACTCCGGGTGCAGCGCTCCGACCCGCTCGGCATAGGCGATCGGACCCTCGTGCGGCGCGCGCGCTGTTACGCCGCGGCCGAGCTTGTGTTCCAGGCGATGCCAGGCGCGCGCGAGCGGATCGGGACGGGCCCATACGCGCGGGCGCAGGCTCCAGGCCACCAGCGCCAGCCACAGCGCTCCACCAACCGCCAGCAGCCACACCAGCGCCTGCCACTGCTGGTGGCCGAGGCCGAGTTTGCCGATCAGGTCCAGCTGCCGGTTGAAGTTGAAGCCGATCACCTGGTCCTGCCACCAGGCGTTGACCGCCTGCAAGGCCTGCACCGAGGTCAGTATCCAGGACGCGGAGCGCAGCCGCGAAGTCGGACCGGCGAGGGCCGGTTGCAGCCCGTCGAGCTGCTCGGCCAGGCTGGCGGGCGAGACCACCGAGGTTGGGTCCACCCGCACCCAGCCTTGCCCCTGCAGCCACACTTCGTCCCAGGCGTGCGCATCGGACTGACGGATCAACAGGTAGTTGCCGAAGCGATTCCATTCGCCGCCGAGGTAGCCGGTCACCACCCGGGCCGGCACGCCGCCGGCGCGCATCAGCATCGCAAAGGCGGAGGCGTAGTGCTCGCAGAAGCCCTGGCGGGTGCCGAACAGCAGGTCATCGACCGAGTTCAGACCCAGCCGTGGCGGCTCGAGCGTGTACTTGAAGCCGCCGTGACGCAGGTAATCGAGCGCCGCGGTGACGAACGCGGCGTCGTCGCGCGCACCGGCGCGCAGCTGCTTTGCCAGCTTCGCGCTGCGCGGGTTGCGCCGCGGCGGATACCACAGATCCATCTGCCGCACGATCTGCGGCAGCGGCTCGGTGCTGTGATACTCAGGATAGGACACCAGCCGATAGCTGATCGCCCGCAGCGCCGGCCGCGGCGTGATCAGCTGGTAATCGAAGGTATCGAACGACGGCAGCGTGCCCGGCGTACCCTGCGGCATCTCGAGCGCGATCAGCACATTGTGCTGGTTGGGCTCGAGCGTGACCTCGTAGCGGTAGGGCAGCCCGCCGTACTGCAGCGGCGGCGGTGCTCCCAGGGCCAGCGGATGGCGGCTCCAGCTATAGCCGTCGAAGTCATGCAGCACCGGGCCGCGCCAGTAGCGCTGCGCCGGCGGCGGCAGCGGTCCGTCGAAGCGCACGCGCAGCGCCGCGGCATCGGACTCGTACAGGTGGGCGATACTGCCGGGGCTCATCTCGTTGCCCAGGCCGGTGAGGGCCTGGTCACCTTGCGGCAGCGCCCAGAAGGCGCCCGGCAGGCGCGGGAAGAACAGGAACAGCAGCACCGCCAGCGGCAGCGCCGCCGCGAGACTGCGTGCCGAGGCGGTGAGCAGCACGGTGGCCCGGGCTGCCTGGGCGCCCGTCTGTGTGCCGGCGCCCGCGGTGCTCCCGCTGCTTGCGGCACCGCTGCCGGTACCGGCGCCCAGCGCGTACAGCGCGGTGCACAGCAGCCATAACTCGGCCCCGTACAGCGGCAGCCGCCACAGCGCCTGCGCGTCCAGGCAGGCCGCCAACAGCAGGAACAACGCCGTGCTCATCACGATCAGCCAGTCGCGCCGCTGCGTGGTTTCCGACAGCTTCAGCGCGCCCATCACCACCAGCAGGCTGGCGGCGGCTCCCAGGCTCCCCCCGGTTCGGAAATCCAGCAGCGCTGCAAGCGCCAGTACCACCACGACGGCGGTGTACAGCAGCCCGCCCGGCGGCTGCGGCCGGCGCCGCCAGGCGCGCGCACGCCACGCAGCGGTCCCCAGCGCCAGCGGCGCGCACCACAGCGCGGTGTGATGCAGGTTCAGCGCCACCGCGCCGAGGAAGCCGGCCAATACCCAGCCGATGGCCTGCACCGGTACCCCCGCCGGGGTGCTGCCGCGCGCCTCGGGCCCGGCGCGCGCGCGGCTGCGGCCCACGGTCAACACCTGCAGCCAGGTGCGTGTGCTCACAGCCCGTACAGCGCCAGAGCTTCGAGGCAGGCGCGCCGCTGCGCCGGACCGTGCAGCGCCGGCAGGCGCGTGCCGGGCAGTGACAGTGCATAGCTCTCGCCGCGATGCTCGCAGTCGAGCACCCATTGCGTCAGCTGCGAGAGGCGCTGTTCCAGCGGCAGATCCTGCACCAGCGCGAAGTCGAGCAGCCGGTGCGCTCCGGCCGGTGCCTCGTAGTGCGCCACCAGCAGCGGGCCGCCGTGCGCGTAGGCCTTCCAGGCGACGCTGCGCGGCGCATCGCCCTCGCGGAACGGACGCAGCCACGCCCAGTCCTCATCGCTGCTCTCGTGCGCGCGCCGGTGTCCCTCCAGCGGCTCGCCGCGTGGCGGCGGCAGCGGCCGCTTGCCGTGCGGGGCCGGGTAGATCACCGCCTCGAGCGGCAGATGCAGCCAGCACCAGGCCCGAAACAGCCCCAACGGCGCGGCGGTCGCCAGCTCCAGCCGATTGATGCGCTGCCGCCCGCGCGTGCCGGCCTGGTACAGCAGCCGCACCGGCCGCATCGCCGCCGGCGGCAGGTCGAACAGGCTCGGTGCCGCCTGCGCGCAGCCGACCGCCAGCAGCGCGCGCGTGCGCCGGTCCTCGTTGTCGAAATGCAGCGTGATGTGTCCGCTGGTGCCGGCGAAGGCCGACTCGGCGGCCGCGGCATGCAGCTTGAGGCCAGCCAGCGTGCGGTGGCATTCGTACATGCTCACCAGCGACACGCCCGCGAGCAGGAAGCACAGCATCAGCGCCATGCTGTTGTTGTAGTTGAGCCCGGCCAGCAGCATCAGGAACAGCAGCACGGCCGCGCCGATCCCGGTGCGCGTGGGCAGGATGTAGACGCGACGCGGCCGCAGCGTCAGCGGCAGCGCATCCTCGCCCTGGCGTGCGCGCGCCCACGCGCCTACCGCGCGGGCACCCGCTGTGCGCGGCTCAGATAGGAATCGGAACGGTTTTGATGACAGCACCGGCGATCTCGCTGCCGTTCGCGGCCCCTTCGCTCTCCCGCGGCTCGAGACGATGGGCGGCGATGGCTGGAAACACAGCCTGGACGTGCTCGGGCAGCACCGCGCTGTCCCCGCAGGTCAACGCCCAGGCCTGCGCAGCATGCAGCAAGCCCTGTGCCGCGCGCGGAGAGAGGCCCAGCGACAGGTCGGCGCGTGTGCGCGCCACCAGCGCCTGCACATAATCGAGCAGAGTGTCGGAGACGTAGATCTGCCGCGCCTGCGCCTGCAGTGCCTGCACCTCGGCCGGCGAGAGCACCGCGGGCGTCTCGTTCATCATGTCGCGCCGCTCGCCCTGCAGCAGCACCTGCCGCTCGGAGACGGCGTCCGGATAGCCCAGGCTCACCCGCATCAGGAAGCGGTCCAGCTGCGACTCGGGCAGGCTGTAGGTGCCGAGCTGCTCGTGCGGGTTCTGCGTCGCGACCACGAAGAACGGCTCGGGCAGCGCGTAGCTCACGCCCTCGACGCTGACCTGCCGCTCCTCCATCGCCTCCAGCAGCGCGCTCTGCGCCTTGGGACTGGCGCGGTTGATCTCGTCGGCCAGCAGCAGCTGGGTGAACACCGGGCCGCGCCGGAATTGAAATTTCTGCGTGGTGCGGTCAAAGATCGACACCCCGATGATGTCCGCCGGCAACAGGTCGCTGGTGAACTGCAGCCGCGTCCAGTCCAGCCCGAGCACGCGCGCCAGCGTGTGCGCCAGCGTGGTCTTGCCGACGCCCGGAACGTCCTCGATCAGCAGGTGGCCGCGTGCCAGCAGACACGCCAGGCACAGCTGCACCTGCGCGCTCTTGCCCAGAATCACGCGCTCGACCGCCGCCAGGGCGGCGCGCAGCCGGCTCTGGGTCGCGGCGCTGCTGAGGGTGCCGGCGGTGTTCGCGGCGGCGCCCGCGCTGGCGGCCGTAGTGGGGTTGCCGGCCGTGCTCATGCGCCGCTCCCGCCCAGCTTGCGCACCTGCTCGAGCTGCCGCTCCAATCGCGCGCGCGCGCGCTCGAACTCGGCCAGCCGCTCGCGCTCCTGGGTCACGACCTCGGGCGGGGCGTGCTGCACGAACTCGTCATTGGCGAGCTTGCCGCGCGCGCGGGCAATCTCCTGCGCGAGTTTGTGCAGGCGCTTTTCCAGCCGCGAGAGCTCGCTGGCCGGCTCGATCAGTCCCGCCATCGGCACCAGCAGCGTGAGCTGCCCGGCCAGCGCCGCGGCCGCCGGTGGCGCGGCCTCCCCGCCGGCGAGCACTCGCACCGAGCCGAGCCCGGCCAGGTGCGTGAGCAGCCCCTGGTGGCGCCCCAGCAGCGCCAGGTCCTGCGCGTCGGGCTGTTGCAGCAGCAGCGGCAGCCGCCGGGACGGGGCGATGTCCATCTCGCCGCGAATCTGGCGGATGCCCAGCACCGCCTGCATGAGCCAGCCCAGCTCCGCCTCGGCGCCCGGATCGCGCGGGAACTGCGCCGCCTGCGGCCAGGGGGCGAGCATGATGGTGTCGCCGCGCACGCCCGCCCACGGGGCTATCCGCAACCAGATTTCCTCGGTGATGAATGGCATCAGGGGGTGCAGGGCGCGCAGCAGGGTTTCCAGCACAGTGGCCAGCGTAGCGCGCGCGGCCTGTCGCGCACCCGGATCGGCGTCACTGTTCAGCACCGGCTTCACGATCTCTAGATACCAGTCGCAGAACTCGTGCCAGGTGAACTCGTACAGTGCCCCGGCCGCGAAATCGAAGCGATACTCGCGCCAGGCCTCATCGACCGCCGCGAGGGCCACCCCCAGGCGCGAGCGGATCCAGCGGTCGGCGGCCGACAGCGCGGCGTCCCCCGCCGGGATACCGTCCGCCGGGTCACTGTCCGCCGCGGCGCCGGCCTGGGAAGCCTCGCCCTCACCTTCACCCGCGCCCTCGCTCCCGCTGCGTCCCTGCAGCGCGCCCAGCACGAAGCGGGCGGCGTTCCACAGCTTGTTGCAGAAATTGCGATTGCCGGCCACACGTCCCAGCTCGAAGCTGATGTCGCGGCTCTGGGTCGCGATCGACGCCAGCGTGAAGCGCAGCGCATCGGTGCCGTGGGCGGCGATGCCGTTGGGGAACTGCTTGCGCGTGGCCTTCTCGATGGCCGCGGCCAGATGCGGCTGCATCAGCCCTGCGGTGCGCTTGGCGATCAGCGCCGGCAGCTCGATGCCGTCGACGATGTCGAGGGGGTCGAGGATGTTGCCCTTGGACTTGGACATCTTCTGGCCATGCTCGTCGCGGATCAATCCAGTGATGTAGATCTGCCGGAACGGCACCTCGCCGGTAAACTTCAGGCCGAACATCAGCATGCGCGCGACCCAGAAGAAGATGATGTCGAAGCCGGTGACCAGCACGTCGGTCGGATAGAAGCGCGAGAGCTCCGCGGTGCGCTCGGGCCAGCCGAGCGTCGAGAACGGCCACAGCGCCGAGGAGAACCAGGTGTCCAGAACGTCCTCGTCCTGACGCAGTGGCACGTCGCGGCCGTGGCGCGCGCGCGCCTGCGCGAGTGCCTCGGCCTCGCTGCGGGCGACGTACACCTGGCCGGACTCGTCGTACCAGGCCGGAATGCGATGCCCCCACCACAGCTGACGGCTGATGCACCAATCCTGGATGTTGTTCATCCATTGAAAATAGGTTTTGTCCCAGCCCTCCGGCACGAAGCGCACGCGAGCGTCCTGCACGGCGGCGATCGCCGGCTGCGCCAGCGGCGCGATACGCACGTACCACTGATCGGTCAGGTACGGCTCGATCACCACGCCGCTGCGATCGCCGCGTGGGATCATCAGCTTGTGCGGCTCGATGCGCTCGATCAGGCCGGCCGCGCCGAGCTCGGCCTCGATGCGGGTGCGCGCCTCGAAGCGATCCAGCCCGACCAGGTGCGCCGGGGCCTGCTCGTTCAGGCGCGCGTCCGGCGTGAAGATGTTGATCAGCGGCAGGCCGTGACGCATGCCGATGGCGTAGTCGTTGAAGTCGTGCGCCGGGGTGATCTTCACGCAGCCGGTACCGAAGCTCGCATCGACGTAGTCGTCGGCGATGATCGGGATCTGCCGTCCGGTCAGCGGCAGCTGCACCCGCCGGCCCACCAGGTGCCGGTAGCGCTCGTCGCCCGGGTGGACCGCCACCGCGGTGTCCCCCAGCATGGTCTCGGGGCGCGTGGTTGCGACCACCAGGTGTGTGGTGCCGTCGGGCGCAGGTCCGTCGGCCAGCGGATAGCGCAGATGCCACAGGTGGCCGTCCTCTTCGGACGAGAGCACCTCCAGGTCCGACAGCGCGGTACGCAGCGATGGGTCCCAGTTGACCAGGCGCTGGCCGCGGTAGATCAGCCCTTCCTCGTGCAGGCGCACGAACGCCTCGAGCACCGCGTGCGACAGCCCGGCGTCCATCGTGAAGCGCTCGCGTGTCCAGTCCACCGAGACGCCCAGCCGGCGCATCTGCCGGCCGATCGTGCCGCCGGACTGCTCCTTCCAGGCCCACACCCGCTGCAGGAAGGCCTCGCGCGACAGGTCGGTGCGCGCAGCGCCCTCGGCATTGAGCGCGCGCTCGACCACCATCTGCGTGGCGATGCCGGCGTGGTCGATGCCCGGCTGCCACAGCGTCGCATCCCCGCGCATGCGGTGCGCGCGCGTGAGCGCGTCCATGATCGTGTGCTGGAACGCATGGCCGAGGTGCAGCGTGCCGGTCACGTTCGGCGGCGGGATCACGATGCAGTAGCCTCTCGCCTCGGGGCCGGCGCCGGCGCCGGCAGCAAAGTAGCCGGCCGCCTCCCACCGCCGGTACAGGCGAGGCTCGATCTCCACGGGCGAGTAGACTTTTTCCATCATTGCGCAGCGAGTGGGTGATGCTGTCGGCCGCCGGGGCCTATAAACCATTGATTATAGGGCCAGATGGCCGGCCGCGAGCTCTTAAGGAGGCGGCTCATCCGCCGACAGGCGATGGGTCTGGGGCGCGAGCCCCCGGTCGCGATAGTGCCGAAAGCGCTCGCGCCCGGCCTGCAGCCGCACCGGCTCTGCATCGATGATCTCCAGGACCCGAGCGGCCTGCGCCACCGCTTGCGGCACGGCGCTGCCGAGGTTCAGCAGCACGTCCGGCGCCGCCACCGCCTGTGGCGGGCAGGCGAGCAGCACCGCGGTCTCGCGCCACTGCGCCGCATCGGTGTAACGCTCGTGCGGCACGAAGCTGCGGTCGGTGAACGTCCACAGCAGCTCATCGAAGCTCGACAGCTCCTCGGGGTCGTCCGACCATACCAGCACGCGCTGCTGCGCCAGATAGGCCTTCTCGGCCAGGCGGCAGGCCAGCTTGAGCCGCGCACGCGCATCCGACCCGGGCAGCACGTAGAAGTCCACCCGCTGGCCGGCCCCCGCCGCGGCATCCGGCTGCGGCGGGGCCGCGCCCGCGCTCTCGGCCACGACGGTGGGCTCAAGCCGCGGCGCGGCGGCTGAGGAAATCGGCCACCAGCGACAGCGGCCGCCCGGTCGCGCCCTTGTCCTTGCCGCTCGTCCAGGCGGTGCCGGCGATGTCCATGTGCGCCCAGCGCAGCCCGGTGGTGAACCTGGCCAGGAATGCCGCGGCCGTGATGGCGCCGCCGTCGCGGCCGGCCACATTGGCCATGTCGGCGAAGTTGCTGCGCAGCTGCTCGGCATAATCCTCGCTCAGGGGCAGCTGCCAGGCCCAGTCCTCGGTGCGCGCGCCGGCTTCCACCAGCTCGCTTGCCAATTCCTGATCGTTGGCCATCACGCCGCTGTGATGGTGGCCGAGCGCGATCACGCAGGCGCCGGTGAGGGTCGCGAAATCGACCACCGCCTCGGGGCGGTAGCGGCGCGCGTAGTTCAGCGCGTCGCACAGGATCAGGCGGCCCTCGGCGTCGGTGTTGAGCACCTCCACCGTCTGTCCCGAGGCGCTGGTGATGATGTCGCCAGGCTTGACCGCGCGCCCGTCGGGCATGTTCTCGCAGGCCGGCACCAGCCCCACCAGGTTCAGTCGCAGCTGCGCGCGCGCGGCGAAATCGATCGCCGCCAGCACCGTGGCCGCGCCGCACATGTCGTACTTCATCTCGTCCATCGCCGGCGGGTCCTTCAGCGAGATGCCGCCGGTGTCGAACGTCACACCCTTGCCCACCAGCGCGATCGGTGCGCGGCTGCGGCGCGCGCCGCGGTACTCGAGCACGATGAAGCGCGGTGGCTCCTCGCTGCCGCGCGTGACCGCCAGCAGGCAGCCCATACGCGCCCGGCGGATGGCCGCCTCATCGAGAATGCGCACCCGCACCCGCTGGCGATGGCGGCGGGCGAGCTCGCGCGCCTGGTTGGCGAGGTAGCGAGGTGTGCACACGTTGGCCGGCAGGTTGCCCAGGTCGCGCAGCAGCGCGCCGCTTTCGGCCACTGCCTCGCCGGCCGCCAGGCCGCGCCGCACCGCGGCCAGCGCGCTCTCCTCGACCGGGCCGACCCGGATGCGGGCCAGTGGCGGCGGGCGCTGCCGGCGCGTGCTCTTCAGGTCGTTGACGCGGTAGAGCGCACTGCCGGTGATCTCGGCGGTGGCGCGGCCGAAGTAGTGGTCGTCCAGCTCGGCGCGGGCGGGTCGCTCCAGCGCCAGCACCGGCGAGGCGACGCGGGTGCGCGCGAGCGCACCGATCGCCGCGTGCAGCGCCTTGCGCCACACGCGGCGGTTGAACTGCGCCTTGGGTCCGAGCCCGATCAGCAGCAGCCGGCCCGCCGTGAGCCCGGCGCATTCGGGCAGCAGCAGCGTCTCGTGCGCGCGGCCGGAAAAATCGCCGCGCGAGAGCAGGGTGCTGATGCGGCCGCGCAGTGCCGTATTGACGGTGGTGCCGATCGGCCCGAGCTCACCGCGCTCGAATGCGCCGATGACCAGACAATCGCCGCGCTGCTGGACCGGTCGGCGGCTAAATGCTTCGAATCGCATGCTATCGATCCTTGTTTGCTCGCGAACTGTTCGTATAACGTAGCGGTCGCTGCCACGCCTACCACCGTTTTGGGTCATATTGACCGCTTGTCCGGGTTGCGCGCGGCACCCGGATGTGCATCGGGGCACCCGGATGTGCATGGAAGTGTAGCCCAAGGCGACGAACGGAAGAGGACCGATTGCGGATTCTGCAACGCTATCTGCTCAGGGAGATGACCCTCGACTTCCTCGGGGTGACCGTGGTCGCGGCCGCGGTCATGCTGGTCAACACCATCGGGGAGGTGCTGGCGCGCGCCGCCGAGCTGCAGTATCAGAAGACCTTCGTGATGGAGCTGATCGGCCTGAGCGCGGCGCAGAACGTCGCGCTGCTACTGCCGGTGGGCCTGCTGCTCGGCCTGGTGCTGGCCTTCGGGCGCCTGTACCACGACAGCGAAATGGCGGCCGCGCAGGCCAGCGGGGTCGGCATGGGCCGCGTGTCCGCGGCAGTGTGGCTGCTGGCGGTGCCGGTGGCGGTGCTGGGCGTGTGGCTCAACTTCTATCTGGGCCCGCGCGCCGCGATGGCCGAGGAAAACCTGCGCGCCAAGGCGCTGCGCGCCGGCATCCTCGCTCCGCTCGAGTCCGGGCGCTTTCGCACTTTCGACGGCCGCGTGGTGGTATACGCGCGCACCACCGCCCCCGACGGCGACCTGAACGATGTGTTCGTCGAGCGTACCGAGGGCCCGATCATCGACACCACGGTCGCACGCCGCGCGCACTACGCCATCACCGCCCAGGGCGAGACCATCACGCTGTTCGACGGCGAGCGCGTCGAGGGTACTCCGGGCACCAACCACTATCGCATCATGCGTTTTCAGCGCCAGCTGATCCCGTTCAATGCCCCCAATACCGGCGGGCCGCGCTCGCGGGTGGATGAGATGAGCACCGCGCAGCTGTTCGGCAGCCGCGATCGAAGGCTGCAGGCCGAGCTGCAGTGGCGCGTCGGGTTGCCGGTGATGACGCTGATATTCGGCGCGCTGGCCGTGCCGCTCGGCCGGCTGCGGCCGCGTCAGGGCCGCTATGCCCACGTCTGGCTCGCGATCCTCGCATTCGCGTTCTATGCGGTGCTGGCGCAGGCCGGCCGCAGCTGGATCGAGCACGGCGATACCCCGATGGCACTGGGGCTGTGGTGGGTGCATGCCATCTTCCTGTGCCTGAGCGTCGGGGCGCTGCTGCAGCCCCGGGTGGCGCGCGCCTGGCGCGCGCGGCGCGCGCGGGGCACGCGATGAACGGGCGGTCGCGATGAACATGCTCGACCGCTATATCGCGCGCACCCTGCTCTCGGCCGTGGGGCTGACGATGGCGGTGCTGGTGATCCTCGGCTTCCTGTTCACCTTCATCGGCGAGCAGTCCAGCGTCGGCACCGGCCATTACGGCATGGTCGAGGCGCTGAGCTACTCGGCGATGACGCTGCCGCAATTCGCGCTCGAGGCGTTCCCGGCCGGCGCCCTGATCGGTGCCCTGCTCGGTATCGGCATCCTCGCGCGCAGCCACGAGCTCACCGTGATGCGTGTGTCGGGGATGTCGAAGCTGCGCCTGAGCGTCGCGGTGCTGTTCAGCGCCGCGATCATCATCGCGGTGGCGATGGTGATCGGGGAATTCCTCGCGCCGCCGCTCGGGCAGCTGGCCGATCAGCAGAAGGCATTCGCGCGCTATGCCGACGTGAGCTTTGCCGGCGGCGGCGGCGCCTGGATCCGCAGCGGCGACACCATCCTGGAGGTGCACGGGCTCTCGAGCGCGGCCGAGTTCGCCGGCATGATGGTGTTCCAGCTCACGCCGGACAACCGCCTCGCCTCGGTGGCGCTGGCCGCGCGCGCCACCCCGCTCGGGCCGACCTCCTGGCGGCTGCTCGACTACGCCGAGTCGAGCATCGCGCACGACTCGATCACCAGCCGCCACCTGCCGCTGCAGGAGCTGATGACCTCCGCGGGCAGCGACCTGCTGCGCTTTGCGGTCGCCCGCCCCGCGGAGCTGGCGCTGCACACGCTCTATCAGGCGATCGTCTATCTGCGCGGCAATGGCCTGACCGACGAGGCCTACCTGATCGCGTTCTGGGGGCGCATCGCGCGCATGGCCGGCATTCTGGCCGCGCTGCTGTTTGCGCTGCCGTTCGGCTTCGGCTCGATGCGCTCGGCCACCCTTAGCGGCCGCACCACGATGGGCCTGACGCTCGGCGTGGTCTACTTCTTCATGCAGCGGCTGGTCGAGAGCGGCGCGCAGGTCTACCGCGTGGACCCGCTGCTGCTCGCGTGGGTGCCGACCGGACTGCTGACGCTCGCCGCCGTGATCCTGATCTGGCGCATCCGCTAGCATGCCGCGGCTGTTGCGCTTCGCGGCCGACGTGACCCCCGCCGAGCGCCGCGTCGTGGCGCTGGCGTTCGCCTGCAATTTCCTGCTGTTCGGCAGCTACTACATCCTGCGGCCGCTGCGCGACACCGCGGCCACCATCGTCGGGGTCGATCAGCTGCAGACGCTGTTCACCGGAACCTTCATCGGCACGCTGATAGCCTCGCCGATCTACACCGCGCTCGCCTCGCGCCTGCGGCTCTCGCGGCTGCTGCCGGGCGTGTTCTGGTTCTGGCTGCTCAACGTGCTGCTGTTCGCGGCGCTGTTCCGGCTGTCCCCGTCCAACCGCGTTGTCTCCGGCGCGTACTACATCTGGTTCAGTGTGACCAACCTGTTCATGGTCTCGGTGTTCTGGAGCCTGATGGTGGACCTGTTCTCCGCGGCGCAGGCGACGCGGCTGTTCGCGCTGATCGCCGCCGGCGGGGAGCTCGGCGCGATCGCCGGGCCGATTCTCACGCGCGTGCTGGTGGCGAGGATCGGCCTGTCGGGGATGCTGCTGCTCGCCGCGGCCGGATTCGTGCTGGTGATCGTGCTGGTGCGGCTGCTGATCGGCGAGAAGCGACGGTTGCAGGCCCTGGGCGAGGCCGAGCAGGTCTCGACCCTGGACCATGGGCTGCGCGGCAATCCGTTCGAGGGCTTCACCGAGCTGCTGCGCTCCCCCTATGCGCTCAGCCAGGCGGCCTTCGTGCTGTTGATGAGCTGGGTCAGCACCGTGGCCTACTACTTCCAGACCGACCTGGTCGCGCGCGCCTTTGGCGCGATCGCCGCGCGCGCGCAGGCGATCGCCGACATCGATCTGGCGGTCAACATCTGCACCGCGGTCATCCTGATCTTCGGCCTGAACCGCCTGCTGCGCCGCTTCGGCGTGACCGGCGGCCTGGTGCTCAACCCGCTGCTGATGCTGCTGGCCTTCCTCGGCCTTGCGCTCGCCCCCTCGCTGCTGATGATCCAGGGCGTGCAGGTGGTGCGGCGCGTGGCGCAGTACGCCATCGCCCGCCCGAGCCGGGAGATCTGCTTTACCGTCATGCCGCAGAGCGGCCGCTACAAGACCAAGAACGTCATCGACACGGTGGTCTACCGCTTCGGCGACCTGAGCTCGGCCTGGATGCAAACGGGGCTGCGGCTGGCGGGCTTCGGGCTGGGCGGCGGTATCGCCGTGGGGCTGGGGGCGGCGGCGCTGTGGGGCGCCGCTGCCGGTTATCTCGGGCAGCGCTACGAGAAGCTGCGCCGCGGCGCCGCCCTGAGCGACGCGCTCGGTTGACTGGAATGCCGGCGGGCGTTTGTTTCCCCCGGACGTTGGCGTATCTTGCGCGATGGCAGTTCAGGAGCGCTCATGAACCCTTCCCAGCCGCGAGAGCCGAGCGCCGCGTCGCCGCTTGCGCGACTGTGCAAGTCGGTCGCCACGGTGGAGCCTTCCGAGACGCGCGCGGTGATCCTGAGCATGCTGTTCGGCCTGTTGCTGTTCGGCAGCTACTCGGTGGTCAAGCCGGTGCGCGACACCATGGGCACGGTCTGGGGTGTCAGACATCTGCAGGACCTGTTCACCGGCACGCTGATCGGCTGCCTGCTGGTGGCACCGCTGTACTCGGCGCTGGCCGCGCGCGTGAAGCTCTCGACCTTCCTGCCGTGGGTGTACGTGGCCATCGGCGCCTCGATCCTGGCCTTCTACGCGGTGTTCGAGAGCGGCCGCGTGTCCGACCGCTGGATCGCCGCGGTGTTCTACGTGTGGGTGAGCGTCTTCAATATGCTCATCATCTCGGTGTTCTGGACCTTCATGGCCGACACCTTCTCACGCGCGCAGGCCAAGCGGCTGTTCGGTTTCGTCGCCGCGGGCATCACCATCGGCGGCATCATTGGGCCCGCGATCGCCACCCTCCTGGCGAAGGCCCTCGGCAACTACAACCTGATGCTGATCTCGGCGGTGGGCTTCGTGCTCACCGCCGGGGTGGTGCGCCTGCTGGTGCGCGAAAAGGAGCGCATGCTCGCCGCCGGCGTGGAGGCGCAGCACACCAGCCTTGCGCACCGGCTCGGCAGCGCCAATCCGTTCGCGGGCTTCTCGCTGCTGCTGCGCTCGCGCTACCTGCTGCTGCTGGCGCTGTTCCTGCTGCTGATGAGCTGGATCTCCACGGTGGTGTACGTACAGCTCAGTGATCTGATCCAGCACTCTTTCAGGAATCCAGCCGCGCGCACGCAGGCCTATGCGCTGATCGACCTGACGGTCAACAGCATCGTGGTGTTCGTGCAGCTGTTCGGCACCGGCCGCCTCATCAACCGCTTCGGCGTCACCACCGGCCTGATGCTCAATCCGGTCATCATGGTCATCGCGTTCCTCGCCGTGGCCTTCTCCCCGGTGCTGCTGGTGCTCGGCGGCATCCAGATCGTGCGCCGCGCGGCCGAGTACGCCGTGGCCAAGCCCTCACGCGAGATGCTGTTCACGGTGGTGGACCAGGAAAGCCGCTACAAGGCCAAGAATGTCATCGATACGGTGGTCTACCGCTTCGGCGATGTCAGCGCCGTGTGGATCAGCTCCGCCATCCTGCCGCACGGGGTGGGCGCGCTGGCCGTGTTCGGCGCACTGATATCGGCGGTGTGGTTCCCGATCGCCTGGCTGCTCGGCAAGCGCTACGAGAGCGCGCGCGGCGGCGAGCTCGGCTCCGGTCCCTCGTCGCGGCCGACCGAGGCGGTGCGCGCGGTCA
The DNA here is from genome assembly GCA_036267195.1 of Steroidobacteraceae bacterium. Lineage (GTDB taxonomy): Bacteria > Pseudomonadota > Gammaproteobacteria > Steroidobacterales > Steroidobacteraceae > FEN-1191. The sequence goes on along the minus strand of DATAWM010000065.1, from coordinate 2,303 downwards.
ACTGAAGGCGCGCGGCGCTGGGGCGCGGCGCACGCGCACTGGCACGCCGCTGGCGGCCGGCAGGCGTGCTCAGCGCCAATCGCTGCCGCGCGCGCGCTGCTCGGCCTGCGCATCCAGCGGCGCGCCGCTGATGCGCTGGCGCACGGCCTGCATCAGCACCGGCTGGGAAGCGGACGCCGCCATGCGCACACCTGCGGCGGCGTCAGTGCCGCTCGCGGCCCCGGTGCCGACCAGCGCCAGCACGCGCCACTGATCCTGGGCATGGCAGGCAAGACCGGCGAGGCCGTGGTCGTCGGTGACCGAGAAGGTGCGGCAGTAGTCACCACTCTTGGCCTTGAAGCTCAGCCCCACGCGGACCTGGCTGCCGGGTACGGGGCTGCCGGCGAGCTGGTTGTCGAGCGCCTGCGCGAGCACGCCGCGCGCGAGCAGCGCGCCATCATGGTATTGGGTCAATGCGTCGGTGGTGATCAATCGCTCGGCCAGCATGCCCATCAGCAACCCGCCGATCAGGCTGGCGGCGATCGCGATACGGTGCGACTGCAGGAAGCGATGGCGCTCGGCGCGGCGCTTGCGCTCGGCGCGCACGCGCGCCAGGTCGATGATCTGGGCCGTGGCGGTCGGCGCACTCGAGCGGGCGGTATGCAGCAGCCGCTGCGACATCGGCTCGTGCAGCGCTCCGTCGAAGCGGGTGCGCATGCGCGCGCGCAGCGCCCGATAGTGCGCCACGCGCTGCGCGATGCGCGCGTCGTGCAGGATGGCCTGTTCGATTCGCGCGCGCTCGGCCCCTTCGAGCTCTCCATCGACATAGGCGGCCAACAGCTCGTCCGGAATGTTCATGCGGGCATCCCCCGGCTCCAGCAACTCCTGCGGCGCTCGCGGCCGCGCGCCAGCGGCCCCAACAGCGCCTCCCCACTCGTCTGGTTCGCGTCCCCGATCTCGTGCGCGTCCCCTTGAAAGCCGATGATCGGCGCGGCTTGCGCGCAGGGCAAGCCCCGCTGCGCCCGCGAGCACGTCGGCCATCGGTGCGTCACGGATCATCGGCACCCGGGCGGCCGCCGGTCAAGGGGTGGGCCGCCGCTGCGCGGCAGCGGCTGCGCGCTCGTGCCAAACTTAAGGCCACGCAGACGGACGCGGATGAGGTCGAAGGTGACGACCAAGCGCATCGAGCCGGGACGCTCGGGCACGCGGGCGGTGTATTGTGCGGCGCGTCATTTCGCCCGCAAGGCCCGGCAGGGCCTGGCGGCGGCGGACCTGCCCGATGCGGCCGTGCATGCTGCCCGCAAGGCGCTGCAGCGCTCGCGCGCGGCGCTGCGCCTGTTGCGTCCGGCGCTGGGTGAGCGCCGCTACCGCGGCGAGGACGCGCGGCTGCGCGCGGCCGCCCACGCGCTCAACCCCGCGCGCGATGCCAACGTGCTGGTGCAGGCATTGGACTCGCTGCGGCGAGCCGATCCGGCGGTGGCGCGCGACGCCGCCGCGGCACGGCTGTCGCACCGGTTACACGCACGGCGGCGCACGGCACAGCGCCAGCTGCGCGACGCCCGCTCCCTCGCCGCGCTGCGCCGCGCACTGCGGCAGCTCGGCCGCCGGACAAGCCGCTGGCGCGCCGGCAAGCACGGCTGGTCGGTACTCGGCCCCGCCTTCGAGCACGTCTACCGGGTCGGCCGACGGCGGCTGCGCGCGGTGCGTGATGCGGCCGATGACCCGGCGCTACATGGCTGGCGCAAGCAGGTGAAGTACCTGCGCCATGCGCTGCAGATGCTCCAGCCCATGCACCCGCGGGCGCTGGACAGCATGGTGCGGCAGGCACACCGCCTATCCGAGCAGCTCGGGGAGGTTCACGACCTGTCGCTGCTGGCGCAGCAGGCGCGCTCGCTCGGCGGGCGCGAGGGGCAGGGCGGGCACGATGGCCGAGACCAACGGGAGGGGCGGGACAGCCGCGAGGGCGAGAGCGCCGCTACCTTGCTGGCTGACCTCGAGCGGCGGCGAGCGCGGCTCGCGACGCGCGCACTGGCCTCGGGGCGGCGGCTGTACCGCTCGCGGCCGCGGGCGCTGACGCGGCGGCTGGGCGGTTACTGGCGCGCCTGGCGCGACCGCTGAGTGCGCCGGCAGGAACGGCTCAGCGGCGCGGGCGCATCGGGTGGGTATTGCGCTCGCGCAGCCAGGCCACTACTCCGGCGACGCTGGCAAAGCGGTAGCGGGCGGCCGATTGCTCCGTCGAGGGTTCCGGGGAGCCCACCCGGATCGTATGGCCGCTGAGGGCGTTGACGACCTCGAAGGCATCCTCATCGGCGCTGTCGTCGCTG
>DATAWM010000064.1:0-71571 GCA_036267195.1 Steroidobacteraceae bacterium | reverse complement strand
ACCCGTGGTCTCGAGCAGGCGCCTGATCGCGTCGATATCGGGCGGCTTGAGCAGCTGTGAATCGAACGCGCTCAGATCGAACCTGCCCTGCTGGTCGCGGGCGTTCCAACCCGTCAGCGCCACCAGCAGGATGCGGTTCTGCGCCGCCCACGGCCGCGAGCGGATCTCGCGCGCTACCTCGTGGCCGGCGCGCTTGGGCATGGCCAGGTCCAGCAGCGCGGCGTGCGGGCGAAATTGCTCCGCCAGCCGCAGCGCTTCCTCCCCGTCGAGCGCGACCCGGACCTCGTGGCCGCACATCCGCAGCGACAACGACAGCGCCTCGGCGACATCCGCATTGTCGTCGGCAACCAGGATGCGCAGCGGATGCTCGGCCCGCCCCGGGGTGGGGATTGCGGCCGGGTCGCGCCGCGGCACCGCGCGCTCATCGGCAACGAGCGGCAGGCGCACCACGAACTCACTGCCCTGACCGGGGCCGGCGCTGTGTGCGCTGACCGAGCCGCCGTGCAGCTGGGCGATTCGCCGCACCAGCGCCAGGCCGATGCCCAGACCACCGTGCGCGTGCACCAGCGAGCTTTCGGCCTGGTAGAACGGCTCGAACAGATGCGGCAGGTCCTCGGCGGCGATACCCATGCCGCAGTCGCGCACCCGCACGATGGCCCACTGGCCGTTGCGCTCGGCAGTCAGCTCTATATGGCCCTCTTCGGAGGTGTACTTGACCGCGTTGGTCAGCAGGTTGCCGAACAGCTGGCTCAGTCGCACGTGATCCGCATACAGATCGATCGGCTGCGCCGGCAATTGCAGCTGCAGCCGGTGCCGATGCGCCTTGAGCAACTCGCTGGTCGCCTCGACCGCGGTCGTGATCGCCTCGCGCAGATCGGTGCGTTCGAGCTTGAGCTCGAGGCGGTCGCGGATCACGTGGCTCAGATCCAGCAAATCGTCGACCAGGCGGCACAGCTGGCCGGCCTGGCGGCGGATCATGTCGACAAAGTTGTGTACCTGCGTGGTATCGAGCGCCACCGTCTGCAGCAGCTGCGCCGCCGCCCCGATGGCGGTGAGCGGATTGCGCAGCTCGTGCGCCAGCGTCGCCAGGAACTCGTCCTTGCGCCGGTCGGCCACGGCCAGCACGTCCAGCGCCTGCTTGTGCGCCGTGATGTCGATCATGGCGCCTTCCAGGCGAATCACGCGACCGGCCGCGTCGCACACCACCGAGCCGTGATGCTCCACCCAGATCGGCGCGGCACCACCGCCGGGGCAGATGCGGAAGTGCTGCACGTAGGGGGTTCGATGCTCGACGGCGCAGCGCGCCCGTCTGAGCACCTCGCGCCGATCCTGTGCGTGCACCAATCGCATGATGCGCCTGAGCGGCACGGACGGGTCGCCGGCCTGCGAGGGTCCGAACATGTGCTGCGGCACCGCCTGCGTCACCTGTCGGGTCTGCAGGTCGTATTCCCAGACGATGACCCGCGCCGCCGCCAGCGCGCGCGTCAGGCGTGAGTGCGATGGGAGCGCTGTATGGTTCACGGATCGCTACGCATCCGGTAACCGGAAGATACGTTAAAGAGCAGCCGAGCATTGCCGGGCGCTTCGGCACGACGCGCGTGCCGTCCAAGCGCCCGCAACCAAACACCCTATCAGTATGTTGCCTGTGGAGCTTAACAAGCAAGACCAGTGCGGCGCTGCGCGCCGCAAACCAACATCGACGCTGCGCGCATGCGCCCGCGCGCGCCGCTGCACTTTTTGCGGCACACGCACCCTGTCGGCGCCGACGCACCTCAGCGCCGGCGGGGCGCCTCAGCCCGGACCAAAGCCGAAACCGGCACGTCCCGGCACGCCGGCACTCTTGCCGTCCAGCTGCTTGCGCACCGAGTCGACCCGGTCGTCGATGAAGCGCCGCAGGGGTGGTCCGTTGTGGTCACGGAAGCCGAAGCCGGGGCCGCCGGAACCGGGACCGGGGCTGCGGGGCAGCGGCGGGTCAGCCGCCAGGTTCGCCTGCAGCTGGGCGGTACTGGTGGTGGGATCCAGTGCGACGGCGCCGAGGATCGACGCGTCCAGGCGGCCCATCTCCCCGTCCATGCGCGCACGGGAGAAGTTGGTCTCGATCATCTCGAGCACGATCTTGCGGTAGCGCTCCTGCAGCCACGGCACCGAGAGCACGCGATCGGCCAGCGGGAACATCCCCGGCGCCGACGCATGATAGAGACTCAGGTCCACCTCGCCGCGGCGAAACCCGCCGAAGGCCATGTTCATGTCCCACGGCACCCACACGACCTTGCCCGTATCCGGCCGCACCGTCAGGTAGTAGTTGTGGTTCATCGCCAGCGGACTGTCGGAGTTCACCGTGACCACCTCCCCGGCCAGGAAGCGCAGGAATTCGTCCACGTCCAGGTAATCGCCGATGTGCGCGGCGAAATCCTGGTCGGAGGAATGGTTGACGAATTGCACGAACGCGATGAAGCGCTGCGCGTCGGCGGCCTTGGCCGGGATCTTGGAAGAGTACGACTCGGCGTAGCTGTTCCAGTCCTTGCCGAGATCGGGCAGGCCGCTGAGTCCTTCGGGCTTCAGCAGCAGCCCCACCTTGTGGTTCCAGCGCGCGATGAAGAAGTCCTGATCGATCTGTTCCACGACCGTGAACAGCCCCGCGTACTCGCGCTGATACTGCCCCGGCACGGTGATGAACACGCGCGCGTACGCGGTCCTGGGCGCCGGCACGCCGGCGCGGTGGAACACGTCGTACGCCAGCGTCTCGCGCATCTGGCTCGCATCGAAGGCGTTGTTGTTCAGATTGAGCCTGGACATGCCGAAGAATCGCCGGCGCTGTCCCGCCACGTTGAAATCGAGCTTCACAGAGCGCTTCAAGTCACTGCGCGCGCCGCGGTAGCTGGAATTGCCCTTGTAGCGGATCGCGATCGCGCCCCAGTCCTGGCCCTCGAAGCGCAGCCGCGCCGGCACCTTGGCATAGCCCGAGCCGCCCGTGCCGGCCACAGCGCCCCCGAAGCCGCCCATGCCCCTGCCCCCGCCGCCGTTCTTCGGCGGCATGCGCGCGAAGTCCGCCGGATCGATGGTCAGCTCGAAGGTATAGACCCGGGTATTGCGAAAGAATTTGTCCGAGCCGGCGGTGCGCGGATCGGCACTCGCGGCAGCGGCCCGCGCAGAATGCGCCCCCTGCCGGCCGGCGGCCGCGTGCACGCTGGCCCCGTGCACGGCAAAGGCAGCGCCGCTCGTGCTCAGGACCGCAGCGAGTATCATGAACCGGATAATGCTCCGAGACATGACCATGGGGCCGACCTCTACCTGGATGGTCGCAGTCAGGGTGCATGCTGTCAATCCGATCCGCGCCTGCAGCCGCCGCGGCGGCGATGCGAGGCTGCGGTACGGAAGCGGTTGATGGAAGCGTTCCTGATCTCGATCTCGACCGTAGCGTTGGCAGAAATGGGCGACCGCACGCAGCTGCTGGCGCTGTTGCTGGCGACCCGCTTCCGCCGCCCCTGGCCGATCCTCGCGGCCATCCTGTGCGCGGCAGTGGCCAACCACATCGTGGCCGCCTTGATCGGCGTGTGGATCGGCAGCCGCCTCAGTCCGACCGTGCTCGACGCGGCGGTCGGTGCCGGCATGATCCTCATGGCGCTATGGATGCTCAAGCCGGACAAGGTGGATGGGCAGGAGGACATCGCCGCGCAGCGCGGGGTGTTCCTGACCACGCTGATCACCTTCTCCGTGGCCGAGCTCGGTGACAAGACGCAGCTGGCAACGCTCGCGCTCGCCGCCGGCTACCATAACCTGCCGGCGGTGGTGGCGGGCGCGACCTGCGGGATGGTGCTGGTCAATGCGCCGGTGGTGTTCATCGGCAAACTGTTCGCCGACAGGCTGCCGATGCGGGCGATCCACTACACCGCCAGCGTGGCGCTGATCCTGGTCGGTGCGTTCTTCCTGGTACGGGCCGGACGGCACTGACAGGCGGCCGAGCCCGGCGCCCAAGCGCCCGCCCGGCTGACGACGCCATCCACACAACGCCATCATCGGAAAGCCGCCACGATGCAGTCTCGTCCTCTCGGCGCCTCCGGGCTGCCGGTATCCGCCGTTGGCCTGGGCTGCATGGGCATGTCCGGCATGTACGGGCCCGCCGACCGCACCGAGAGCCTTGCCACCATCGGCGCGGCGCTGGACGCGGGCATCAACCTGCTCGATACCGGTGATTTCTACGGCATGGGCCACAACGAGATGCTGATCGGCGAGGCGCTCGCGGGGCGCTCGCGCGAGCGGGTGCTGATCAGCGTCAAGTTCGGCGCGCTGCGCGGCCCGGCCGGGGATTGGATCGGCTACGACGCGCGTCCGGCAGCGGTGAAGAACTTCCTGGTCTATTCGCTGCGGCGGCTGCGGGTCGACTACATCGATATCTATCGACCCGCGCGCGTGGATCCGCAGGTGCCGATCGAGGACACGATCGGTGCGATCGCCGACATGGTCGCGGCCGGCTACGTGCGTTACATCGGGCTGTCGGAAGTCGGCGCCGATACCGTGCGCCGCGCCGCCGCCGTGCATCCTATCTGCGATCTGCAGATCGAGTACTCGCTGATCTCGCGCGGCATCGAGGCGCAGATCCTGCCGGTGTGCCGCGAGCTCGGCATCGGCATCACCGCCTACGGCGTGCTCTCGCGCGGCCTGATCAGCGGCCACTGGCGGGCCGGCGAGATCAAGCCGGGGGACTTCCGGCCGATGAGTCCGCGCTTTCAGCCCGGCAACCTCGAGCACAATCTCGCGCTGGTCGAGGCGCTGCGCACGCTGGCCGAACGGCGCGGCGCCAGCGTCGCGCAGATCGCCATCGCCTGGGCGGCGGCCCAGGGTAACGACATCGTGCCGCTGATCGGCGCCCGTACCCGCGCGCACCTGCACGAGGCACTCGGCGCACTCGAACTGTCGCTGTCAGCGCAGGACCTGGCGGCGATCGAGCACGCCGTGCCGCGCGACGCCGCCGCCGGCGAGCGCTACCCTGCGGCACAGATGGCGCACCTGGACAGCGAGCGCGCCGCGCGCAGGTAGCGCCCCGCGCGCGTCTAGCCGCAAACCCGCGCGCCCGTCCCTATCGGGCCGGCAGTCCCAGCTTGGCGCGCAGCTGGCTGGCCGTCAGATCCTTCACGTACACCGGGGTGCCAACGTCGAAGCGCTTGGCGGTGGAGAGCGGCCCGACCACGACCGGGGCGAAGCCAGCCGCCCGCACCAGGCGCGCGGCGACCGCGATCGCGTTGCGATCGTTGGAAGCGATCGGAATGGCCTCCAGGTCGCCCGCCCGGTGCGCATTCTTGCGCAGGTCGACGTAGCTGATGGCATTGAAGGCGCGTACCAGGCGCACGCCCGGGAAGAACTTCGCCGAGGCAACCCCGGTGCCTTCGCGGCGAGCTTGCACCGCCATTGGGCCGTCGCGCTCCGGATAGGGATTGCCCAGATCGATCACGACCCTGCCGCCCAGCCGCGGCGCGATCTGCTGTCCGAGCTTCGGCTCGGCCCCGTACGGCACGGCGATCACGACCACATCGCCGAAGCCGACCGCGCTCTCCGGCGCCCCCACCTGCACGCCATGGCCGATCGAGGCGGCCAGCGACTGCAGCTCGTTCGGATTACGCGAGGAAATCATGACGTCGTAGCCGGCCTCGGCCCACAGGCCGGCCAGCGTGCCGCCCATCTTGCCGGCGCCGATGATGCCGATGCGCATCGCTCCGGTCGTCGGACCATTGGCCGCCGAGCCATCCGCGACGGCGCCATCCGCCGCGACCGACGGTGTCGGCAGCCCGAAGGCCACCAGGGCGGCAGCAGCCACCACGGCGGCATGACAGAGCATGCGCGTGCGCCGGAACATCACCCGCAGGTGACCGAAACGTGCGTGCTGGACCTTCATGGGGACTCCCATCGCTGTTGGATCGGGACGCGAAGTATGGCGCAGTGGGGGCGATTTTCAACGCGGTCTCAGCCCTCCACCAGCGTGCGCAGGCGCGACAGCGCATCGTCCCACTGCGCCGCAACCGTATCCAGATAAGCCCGGGCCTGCGCAATCGGGCCGTCCCGATAGGTAAAGCGGCTCTCACGCCCGATGCGCACGCTGCTCACCAGCCCCGCAGCCCGCAGCACGTGCAGGTGTTTGGTGACGGCCTGGCGCGTCAGCCGGACGTCGGCCGACAGCGCCGTGATCGAGCGCAGCCGCCCGTCGCTGAGCTTCGCCAGCAATGCGAGCCGGGTGCGATCGCCGAGCGCTGCGAACACCGGCGCCGGGCCGGAACTGGCGGCGCGGACACTAGCGTTCGACATGGGCACGGATGTTGCTGGTCTGCTGCTCCCACCCGCCCTCGTTCATGCGCAGAGCATCCGGCTGCCGATGCGGCGGCAATGCCTCGAAACCCGATTCGGTAATGGTCAGGCGCGTCCCCTGCGGCGTGGGCTCGAGCCTGAACTCCACCAGCGTCGCAGCTTCTTGCGAGTAATCGACCTCAGGATCGACCGCATAGGGATGCCAGCTGAACGAGAACAGCCGCGGCGCCTGCATCTGCCGGATTCGTGCCTCCCACCTGACGTGCTCGTAGCCCGGATGAGTGATGTGGCCGCTCGAGAGCGCGCCCGGTGCGAACGGGCCTTGCAGCTTTACCCGGAACCATTGCCCGAATTCCTCGTAATCGGTCAGCGCGCGCCAGACCCGCTCGATCGGCGCCTTCAGCTCGATGGTCTTCTCGATACGATCTGCCATAAATGCAACCTCCTGGTTGCGCGTAGCATCGCAGACAGAAAACACATATGCAACTATCAGGTTGCATTTTGACCGCGTTGACACCCTCGAGGCCCGGTTTTAGATTCGGCCGCGAACCAGCACGATCAATCAAAGCAATAGGAGGCACTGTAATGGCAAGCTCGGAGCAACTTCGACGCCGCGACCTGCTGGCGATGGCCGGATTGGGCGCCGCCTTCGCCGGCCTTGCGTCCGGGAAGGCCCAGGCCGCCGCATTCACCGATGCGGAACGGGCCAACATGCACACGGTCAAGGACTTCTGCGCCGCCTGGTCGACGCGCGACATCGACAAGATCAGCGCATTCTTCGCCGACGATGCCGTCTATCGCGTCATCGAGACAGCCAAGCCCACGGTCGGCAAGCCGGCGATCGTCAAGCTGCTGAGCATGTTCGTGCAGCAGGCGCAAAAGGTGGAATTCCATGCCTTCGAAACCTATGCCGCCGGTCCCATCGTGCTGAATCGACGGCGCGACAGCTTCGTCTCCGCGCGTGGATCGCGCTCGTTCGAGGTGGCGGGTGTGTTCTTCCTCAGGGACGGCAAGATTGCCGAGTGGACCGATTACACCGTCAAGACCTGACTGTCCGGTTGATCGCCGCCAACGGCAACGCCGATAGCCAGCGGCGGCCTGTTCAGACATGCTTGGCCGATGCCGACCAAGCCCGTGGCCCGCGCGACGCCACCCCGCCACGGTGTTGCGCGGGTCATCTCCAAGCTGGGGATGGGTTCACGTACCCAGGCCGCGCAGTGGGTACGTGACGGGCGGGTACGGGTCAACGGCCGGATCGTGCGCGACAGCGAGCTGCCGGTGCGCCAGGGCGTGGATCGCATCGAGGTCGACGGGCGCGAGTCCCGGGCCACCCGGCCGCTGGTGCTGATGTTGAACAAACCCCGCGGCCTGGTCACGACGACCAGCGATGAGCGGGGCCGCGCGACCGTCTACAGCTGCCTGGCCGGCGCCGATCTGCCCTGGGTCGCGCCGGTCGGACGCCTCGACAAGGATAGCGAGGGCCTGCTGCTGTTCAGCAACGATCCGGTCTGGGCTGCCGGTATCACCGATCCGGGGTGCGGGCCGCGCAAGACCTACCATGTGCAGATCGATCGATTGCCAAGCGAGCGGCTGCTCGGCGACCTCGAGCGCGGCGTAGTGCTGGGTGGGAAGCGCTTGGCGGCCGCGAGCGTGCGCTGCCTGCGCGCCGGGCGCACGCGCGCCTGGCTCGAGATCGTACTGGACGAAGGGCGCAACCGGCAGATACGCCGATTGCTCTCGAACTTCGAGGTGGCGGTCGTGCGGCTGGTGCGGGTAGCGATCGGTGCGCTCGAGCTCGGCGAGCTGCCCAAGGGGCAGTGGCGGATGCTCTCGCCGCGGGAGATCGCATCACTGTGAGCGTGGAAGCGCCCCGCCCGGCAACGGCTGAGCGGCTACTGGCCGAGCGGGCATTCAGCCGCACGGCCGGCGCGCCGCTGTTGACCGGCAACGCGGTAGAGCTGCTGCTCGATGCCGCCGCACACTTCGAAGCGTGGCTGCGGGCGATCCGCGGCGCCCAGCACCGGGTGCTGCTGGAGAACTACCTGATCCGCGATGATGAGGTCGGCCGCGCCTTCCGCGATGCGCTGGTGGAGCGCGCCCAGGCCGGCGTGCTGATCGCGGTGGTCATCGACTGGCTCGGTTGCCTGGGTCAGTCGCGCGGCTCTTTCTGGGCGCCGCTGCGCGCCGCCGGCGGTCAGGTGCGGGTATTCAATCCGCCGCGACTGGGCGAGCCGTTCGGCTGGATCAGCCGCGATCACCGCAAGTTGCTGGTGATCGACGGTGCGCAGGGCTTTTTGTCCGGCGTGTGCCTCAGCGCCAAGTGGCTGGGCGATCCGGCGCGCAACGTGCCGGCGTGGCGTGATACCGGGGTGGCGCTGCGCGGGCCGGCGGTCGCGGAGCTGGAGAGCGCCTTTGCAGATACCTGGAACAGCATCGGGGCGCCGCTGGAAGCGCTCACGCCGGTGACACCGGCCGAACCCGCCGGCTCGGTGGCGGTGCGTGTGATCGCCAGCGAGCCGGTCCGATCCGGGCTGTACCGCTTCGATCAGCTGATCGCCTCGATGGCGCGCAGGACGCTGTGGCTCACTGACGCCTACTTCGTCGGTATCGCCCCCTATGTCCAGGCGCTGGTGGCTGCGGCGCGCGACGGGGTCGATGTGCGCATGCTGGTGCCGGGCGGCAGCGATATTCCGCTGGTCGCCGGCCTGTCGCGCACGGGGTATCGGCCGTTGCTGCGGGCGGGCATCCGCGTGTTCGAATGGAATGGCTCGATGCTGCACGCCAAGACCGCGGTGGCCGACCGCCAGTGGGCGCGCGTGGGCTCCTCCAATCTCAACGTCGCCAGCTGGCTGGGTAATCGCGAGATCGACGTGGCCGTGGACGATGCCGGCTTCGGCGGCCTGCTCGCCGATCAGTACGAACGCGACCTGCAGAACGCCACCGAGGTGGTGCTGGCCCCGCGCCGCCGCCGCCGCAGTGAAAAAATCGTCCGCACCGCCCGGCCCCCTCCGGTGCACCGGGCCGGCGGCAGCTCCAGCCGCGCCGCGGTCGGGGCGCTGAGGATCGCCAACAGCGTCGGCGCGGCGCTGACCAACCGCCGCGTGCTCGGCGACGTCTCCAGTGCTCCGCTGCTCACTGCCACGCTGACGCTCGCCGCCGTGGCGGTCGTCGCCGTGCTGTGGCCGGCGTGGATCGGCTGGCCGGTAGGGGCGCTGGCCGCCTGGCTGGCGCTCAACCTGGCCGTGCGTCTCTGGAACCTGCGCAAGCGCCGCCGGCGTGGCGGATATCGCGGCCCCGGCCGGCGCAGCACCGATCTGGACTGACGGGCTCTCGTCAGGTCCGCGCAGGTTACGGTCAGGCAGGCGCGCGCAGCCCGCCCCCCCACGCGGCTGCACCCCGGAGTCGCTCGATACTCGTATAAAGGGATATGGAGGCCGATCTCTTGAGTGTCCCGCCGGCGAGCAGCTTCGCGATGCCGTGTGCACCGACCGGTGAGCGGCACATGGCGGCCGCGGGCGGCCTGGAGCAGCTGAGCCTGGCGCGCGCGCAGGCGGGCGAGCTCGAAGCTTTCCGGCAGCTGGTGCGCGCTCATCAGGGCGCCGTCTACAGCCTGGCGTTGCGGCTGCTGGGCGTGCGCGAGGACGCGCAGGAGCTCTCGCAGGACGTCTTCCTATTGCTGCACCGGCACCTGCCCGCCATCGTCTCGGTGCCGCATCTGCGTTTCTGGCTGCGCCGCACCGCCTGCCACCGCGCGATCGACCGGCTGCGGCAGAGGCGATCGCGGCTCGTGGCCCTGCCGCTCGACGCGGCGGCTGAAATCGAGGCGCCGGCCCTGGACGGCGATCTGCTGCTTGAGCGACGCCTGCGGCAACTGGTGGCGCAGCTACCGGCGATGCCGCGCGCGGTGCTGCTGCTGCGCTACCAGGAGGACATGGATCCGCTGCAGATCGCGCGTGCCCTCGAGCTGCCGCTGAACACCGTCAAGAGTCATCTGAGGCGGTCGCTTGCGCTGTTGCGCAGGCACGGCGGCGAATTGAATCCGGCGGATAGCGCAAAGGTGGACACGTGAGCGAGCAGGAGCGGCAACGAGAGCTGGAGCAGGCGCTGCGGCGGGCGCTGCGCCCGGCCGATCCGGGCGAAGACTTTGCCGACCGCGTGGTGGCACGGCTCGATGCGTCCGCGGCACAGGCGGCGCCAGCCGCGATGCCGGTCGTGCGCCAAAGCCGGGGCCGCTCTGCGGCCCGCTGGTTACCAATGGCGCTGGCCGCCTGCGCGATCGCGGCGGTGGGGCTGGGACACTGGCGGCACGAGGCGTTGCAGCGGCAGCGCGGCCTGCAGGCGCGGGCACAGCTGCTGCAGGCGCTGCGCATCGCCAGCGCCAACGTTAATGCCGTACGTGCCGCCGTGATCGACGAAGAGCAACCGCTGCCTTGAGTGCGCGCCGCGGCGCACCGCGAGTCATCGGCGGCGATTCACCGTGGCAGTCCATCGGTTAATGAAGGAGAGTGTCATGCGATTTCGATCCATCATCCTGCTGTCCGGGCTGCTGACGCTGACCCCGTTGATCGCGGCGGCGCAGGCGGGAAAGCTGGCGCTGCCGGACTTCTCGGCGCTGACGAAGAAGGCGAGCCAGTCGGTCAACATTTCGCTGGACCCCTCGTTGCTGCGGCTTGCCGGCGGAATCCTCAGCGCCGATCCCAACCCCAACGACGCCGCGGTCAAGGATTTGATCACGGGACTGCAGGGCGTATACGTTCGCAGTTACACGTTCGATCACGCCGGCGCCTATTCGAGAGCCGACGTCGATGCGGTGCGCGCGCAGCTGCTGGCGCCGGGGTGGGTACCCCTGGTGTCGACCCATGACCGCGAGCAGGCGAGCGACGTCGACATCTTCGTACGCCGCAGCGGCCAGCGCACCGAGGGCGTGGCGATCATCGCCGCAGAGCCGCGCAAGCTGACCATCGTCAATATCGTCGGCCCGATCGACCTGGCGAAGCTCGCGCAGTTACAAGGCCGATTCGGGGTGCCGAAGCTCGACCTGCCGGATCTGCTGGGAACGAGTTCGCCGGCGGCACCTGCGGCACCATCCGCCACCGCGAGCGTCTCCGTGCACCCAGCCCCGGCCCGGACGGCCGAGCAGGCAGGCGCCGCGCCGCGATGAGTGGCCGCCGGCGTGCACTGCTTAAGTCATTGAGCTTGCGGCCCTGCGGGGTGGCCGATTGATCGCTCGCTCGCGGCGCTACTGGCTCAGTCGCGGCACCCGCCGGCGCAGCGCCGCGAGAAAGCCCGCTTTGTCCCGAGGCGAGATCAGCAACACCCGGCCGTTGCCGTAGGCGACCTCGAGGCGATCCATCGACAGTGCCGGGCCCGAGCGCGCGCTGTCCGATTCGCTCACAGCGCGGATTTCCTGCAAGGGTATTCGCCAGCGGAAGGGGCCGGAGTGAGCCACGAACGCTTCACCCTCGAATTCATAATAGGTGGACAGGTTCACCCACACGATGACCACCGCCACCAGCGTCATCAGGATGGCAGGCAGCCACAGTACCCCGGTTGCGATCCGCTGGCTCGTGACGATGGCAACCAGCGCCACGCATGGCATCGCAACCCCGATCGCCTTGAGGCTGCCATCGATCTTGGAGCGAAATACCATGGCGAGCGATCATAGACCGAAGCGCAGAATGGAGATTATCGTGAAGTCGCAAATCCGCGTCGCGACCGTCCCGGATCATGGCCATAATGCCGTAGGGCCGACCACGCGGGAGATGAACGTTGATCAAGATGTACGGCTTCTGGCGCTCTGCGGCCGCCTTGCGCGTGCGCATTGCGCTGAATCTGAAGAAACTGCCGTTCCAGGAGCAGATGATCGACCTGGATGCGGGCGAGCAGCACGCCCCTTCCTATCGGGCGCTCAATCCTCAGGCGGCCGTCCCCACGCTGATCCTCGACGATGGAACGGCGTTGACCCAGTCGCTCGCGATCCTGGAATACCTGGAGGAAGCCTACCCGCAGCCGCCGCTGCTGCCCGCCGACCGCTACGGCCGCGCGCGGGTGCGCTCCCTGGCGCTCATATGGGCCGCAGATCATCATCCGCTGATCGTGCCGCGCGTGCGCGGCTACCTGGCCGATACGCTCGCGCAGGACGAGCCGGCCCGCACCGCCTGGATCCGACACTGGTTCCGTGAGGGACTGGCGGTCGGGGAGCAGCGCCTCGCCGGCGATGCGCGCACCGGCCGCCACTGCCACGCCGATACGCCCTCGATCGCCGACCTTTGCCTGATCAGCCAGGCCATGGGAGCGCGTGGCTTCAAGGTGGACTTCTCCGACCTGCCGACGATCAGCCGCATCGTCGAGAACTGTCTGGCGCGCGATGAGTTCGCCCGGGCGTTGCCGCTGCGCCAGCCGGGTGCGCCGGCCCAACACTAGCCGCCTGCCTCCGTCTGATCAGCGCTCGTGAGCGCGGCACGCACC
The DNA here is from genome assembly GCA_036267195.1 of Steroidobacteraceae bacterium. Taxonomy (GTDB): domain Bacteria; phylum Pseudomonadota; class Gammaproteobacteria; order Steroidobacterales; family Steroidobacteraceae; genus FEN-1191. The sequence continues at coordinate 58,806 of DATAWM010000064.1, read as the reverse complement.
GCCCATGCTGTCGCTGCTGCCCACACGACTGCTACAATGTGAGCATGCCCTCACGTTTGGCCACGGCGCCGCGGCGCGTCCCCCAGCAGAAGCGCGGACAGCGCCGCGTGGCCGCCTTCCTGGACGCGGCCGCGGCCGTGATCACCGAAAAGGGCTACGCGCAGGCGACCATGAGCGCCATCGCCGAACGGGCTCGGTCGTGCATCGGCTCGCTGTATCAGTTCTTCCCCAACAAGCCGGCGGTGGCCGAAGCGCTGCGTGCGCGCTACATCGCCGACATCGAACAGTCGTGGGCGGCGCTGGGCCGCCAGGCGACAGATCTGAGCACCGAGCAGCTCGCCTGCCGGCTGGTGAGCCTGCAGGTGCAGATCGTCACCAGCCATCCCGGCTTGCTGGAGTTGCTGGAAGTCCCGCCGACGGCGCACACGCCGACGCGGCGCGAGCTGATTCGTGCTCGCATTGTCATTGTGCTGCTCGCGCATGCCCCGCGCATTCCGAAGATCGCCGCTGCGCGGGTCGCAGCGGTCGTGCAGCAGATCAGCCGGGGACTGTTGCGGCTCTACGCGCGCAGCGACGCCGAGGGCAAGAGCGCCATGATCGAAGAGTTCGAGGCGGTGTTGATCGGATACCTGGTGCCGAAATTGCGCATCTGGGCCATACCGCGGCCCGCACAGAGCGCAGCGTCGAACGACCACAGCACGGCCCGCAACGCGGGCGACGGGAGAACGGCTTGAAGAGCACGCGACCTTGCCTTCCGAGGCGCAGCATCGTCCTGTCCGGCGCGGTCGCCCTGTTGTCGTGCGCCGGATGCGGCCACGGGCAATCGGCGCAATCGAACCGCCCGCCGAGCGTCGAAGTCGCCACCGTGGTGCAGCAGGACGTGCGCCTCTCCAGCGAATGGGTGGCCACGCTCGACGGCTACGTGAATGCGCAAATCCAGCCGCAGGTCACCGGCTACCTGGTCAAGCAGGACTATCGCGAGGGCTCGCTGGTTCACAAGAACGACGTGCTGTTCGAGATCGATCCCCGGCCGTTCCAGGCGGCACTGGATCTGGCAAAGGCGCAGCTCGCACAGGCACAGGCGCAGCTCGGTAACGCCGGCCTGAACGTGAAGCGCGACATTCCGGAAGCGCAGGCAAACGCGATCCCGCGCAGCCAGCTCGACAGCGATACGCAGACGCAGCTGGCAGCCAAAGCGGCCGTGGCCGGGGCGCAGGCCGCGGTCGAACAGGCCGCGCTCAACCTGGGCTTCACCAAGGTGCGCTCGCTGATCAGCGGAATCGCGGGGATCGCCCAAGTACAAGTCGGCAATCTGGTCACGCCCGCGACCGCGCTCGCCGCGGTCTCCCAGGTCGATCCGATCAAGGCCTACTTTCCGATCAGCGGCGATGAATACCTGCGCATCGCCGACCGGATCGTTCCCGGCACGGTGGACCTGCTGTCGCACACCGCGCCGATCCCGCTGCAGCTGATACTGTCCAACGGCAGCACCTTCGGCCACAGCGGCACCATCCTGTTCGCCGACCGCCAGGTGGATCAGCAGACCGGCACGATCCGCATCGCGGCGGCGTTTCCGAATCCCGGCAACATCCTGCGCCCGGGGCAGTACGGCAAGGTGCGCGCCGTCACCGAGATCAGAAAGGCGGCCCTGCTCATTCCGCAGCGCGCCGTCACGGAGCTGCAGGGGGCGGAGGAAGTGGCCGTGGTGGGCCGGGACGACAAGGTCAGCATCCGCACCGTCCAGGCCGGCGAGCGCGTCGGCACGATGTGGATCATAGACAGCGGCCTGCACCCGGGCGATCGTGTCGTGGCCGAGGGCGCCCAGGACGTCCACGACGGCACCCTCGTCACGCCGGTGCCGTTCAGCCCGGCCGCCGGGGGCGGCTGAGCCGTGTCGCGGTTCTTCATCAATCGCCCGATCGTCGCGATGGTGATCGCGATTCTGACGGTCATCGTCGGCGCCATCACCATCCTGCGGCTGCCGGTATCGCAATTCCCGGATATCGTTCCGCCGGAAACCAAGCTGCAGGCGACCTTCGTCGGCGCGGATGCGCAGACCCTGGCGCAGTCGGTTGCCACGCCCATCGAGGAGCAGATGAGCGGCGTGGACAACATGAACTACATGTATTCCGTCAACGCCACGGCCAACGGCCAGATGACCATGATCGTGGACTTCGGCGTTCAGACCAATCCCAACACCGACCTGATCCTGTCCCAGATCCGGGAAACCCAGGCGGCCGCGCAGCTTCCACCGACCGTCGCCCAGTACGGCGTCACGGTACAGAAGTCCACCTCCGCGCCGCTGATGCTGATCGCGCTGTACTCCCCGCACGGTACCTATGACGCGCAGTTCCTGGCGAATTATGCCTACATCAATCTGAACGACCCGATCACACGCATTCCCGGCATCGCCAGCGTGCAGGTATTCGGCGCCGGCCAGTATGCGATGCGGATCTGGCTCAAGCCCGACCTGCTCAGCAAGCTCGGCGTCACCGCCGCCGACGTCGTCAACGCCGTACAGGCACAAAATACCGTCAATCCGGCAGGCCAGGTCGGCGGCGAGCCGGTTCCAGCCGGCCAGGAATTCACCTATGCGGTGCGGGCGCAGGGCCGCCTGGTCACACCGGAGCAGTTCGGCGACATCATCGTGCGCGAGAAACCGGACGGCGGCGCCGTGCGGGTGAAGGACGTCGCCACCGTCGAGCTCGGCGCCCAGAGCTACACGCTGATGGGCCGCCTGAACGGCAAGCCGAGTGCGATCATTTCCGTCTACCAGCTGCCCGGCTCCAATGCGGTCAATGACGCGCAGGCGGTCCGTGACCTGATGGCGCAGGTGAAGAGCCGCTTTCCGTCGGACATGACCTATGCGGTGGCGCTGGACCAGACCAAGGCCGTCACCGGGGGCATCCGCGAGATCCTGATCACGCTGGCGATCGCGCTGCTGCTGGTGATCGTCGTCGTCTACATATTCCTGCAGGGCTGGCGGGCCGCATTGATTCCGTTGCTGGCCGTTCCCGTGTCGCTGGTCGGCACCTTCGCGTTCTTTCCGCTGTTCGGTTTCTCCATCAACACGATCTCGATGTTCGGCCTGGTGCTCGCCATCGGCCTGGTGGTGGACGATGCGATCGTGGTGGTCGAGGCGATCGAGCGGCACATCGAGGAAGGCTCTGCGCCCAAAGCCGCGGCACTGAAGGCCATGCAGGAGATCTCCGGCCCCGTGGTCGGCATCGCGCTGGTGCTCTCGGCGGTATTCGTGCCGACGGCATTCATCCCCGGCATCACCGGGCGGCTGTACCAGCAGTTCGCCGTCACCATCGCGATCTCGGTGATCATCTCGGCATTCAACGCCCTGAGCCTCAGCCCGGCCCTGGCGGCGCTGCTGCTGCGGCCCAAGAGGCCCGGCCACGGCCCGCTGCAGCGGTTCTTCGATTGGTTCAACCGCAGCTTCGGTCGCGCCACCAACGGCTACATCCGCGTCAGCGCGGCGCTGATCCGCAAGAGCGGCGTGGCGGTGGCCGCCCTGCTGGCGTTCGGGGTTCTCGCGATCGTCTTTGCCAGGCTGCTACCGTCCGGCTTCCTGCCCGATGAAGACCAGGGCTACGTCTATGTCAACCTTCAGCTTCCGGTCGCCTCTTCGCTGCAGCGTACCGACCAGGCCGCCCGACGTGTCGAGGATATCCTCGCCAAGATGCCCGGCGTGCAGTACACCACCAGCGTCATCGGCTTCAGCCTGCTCAGCTACGTCCAGACCAGCTACAACGCCTTCTTCTTCGTCACGTTGAAACCCTGGGCGAACCGCACGCAGCGCGACGAGCAATACCAGACCATCAAGGCGCGCTTGAACCAGGAGCTCGCGCGGCTGCCACAGGGAAGCGCCTTCAGCTTCTCGCCCCCGGCGATTCCGGGCGTGGGCACCTCCGGCGGTTTCACCTTCGTGCTGGAGGATCGCGGCGGGCATGACATCCCTTATCTGGCCGCCAACGTCGACCGCTTCCTCGCGGCCGCGAGAAAGCGGCCGGAGATCTCCGGCATCAACTCCTCGCTGCTGCCGAACGTTCCGCAGCAGTATGTCGACGTGGATCGGGACAAGGTGCTCAAGCAGCGCGTGCCGATCGCCGACGTCTACACGACCCTGCAGGCGTATATGGGCGGCCTGTTCGTGAACTACTTCAACCGATTCGGGCGGCAATGGCAGGTGTACGTCGAGGCGGCAGGCAGCTACCGCACCAGCGCCCAGGACGCCGGCCAGTTCTACGTCCGCAACGGCAGCGGCTCGATGGTCCCGCTGTCCGCCCTGACGAAATTCGAGCGGCGCTTCGGACCGGAATACGTGATGCATTACAACGAATATCCGTCCGCACAGATCAACGGCAATGCCGCGCCGGGGTACAGCTCCGATCAGGCCACCGCCGCGCTGGAGCAAGTGTTCGCGCAGACAATGCCGCATGACATGGGTTACGACTTCATGGGCATGTCATTCCAGCAGAAGGTGGCCGAGCAGGGTGTGTCCTCCGGGACGATCTTCGCGATCTCCGTGCTGTTCGTGTTCCTGATCCTCGCCGCCTTGTATGAGAGCTGGTCGCTGCCCTTCAGCGTGTTGTTGAGCGCGCCCGTGGCCGTGTTCGGCGCTTTCGCCGTGCTGTTCCTGCGGCGTGCATTCGAGCAGGCGTTCTTTCCGGCGTACATGATCGAGATCGAGAACGACGTGTACTCGCAGATCGGACTGGTGATGCTGATCGGCCTGGCGGCCAAGGACGCGATCCTGATCGTCGCATTCGCCAAGGAGGAGTACGAGAAGGGCAGGCCGTTGATCGAGGCGACGCTGGCAGGGGCGCGGCTGCGCCTGCGGCCCATCTTGATGACCTCGCTCGCATTCATAGTCGGGTGCGCCCCGCTATGGTTCGCCTCCGGGGCCGGGTCGATCGCCCGCAAGGTCATGGGCACCACGGTTATCGGCGGGGTGCTTGCCACCAGCGCCATCGCCATCTTCTTCGTGCCTGCCATCTTCTACGTGGTGATGAAGCTATCGAGCGCGCAGCGACATGAGTCCCCGTCGTCCGCGGGCGCGGTCACGGCGACCGCCGTGCACCAGGAGCATGACCCAAGATGAGGCGACTTGCATTGGCGTCACTGGCGGCGCTGCTGGCCGCCTGCACCGTCGGGCCGACCTACAGGCGGCCCGCCATCGACACTCCCGCCGCCTACCGCGACGCACCCGCCGGCCAGGCTGCCGCCGCGCGCTCCCTGGGCGACGAGAGATGGTGGGAAGTGTTCCAGGATCCGGTCTTGCAGGAGCTGATCCGCGCCGCCCTGCGGCAGAACTACGATGTCCGCATCGCCGCCGCGCGCGTGCTGCAGGCGCAGGCCGAGCTCGGCATCACCCGCGCCAACCAGTTTCCAATGGTCGGGGCCGGAGCCGAGGCGTTCACCGAACGCGACCCGCGCATCTCCAATACCGTCCCGTCCTACCAGGCCAATGCGGGCGAGGTGGACCTGTCGGTCATCTGGAATCTCGATTTCTGGGGCAAGTACCGGCGCGAGACCGAAGCGGCGCGGGCCGAGCTGCTCGCTTCACAGTGGGGCCGGCGCGCGGTGCTGACGTCGGTGGTCTCCAGCGTCGCCGCTGCCTACTTTCAGCTGCGTGAGCTCGACCTGGCGCTGCAGCTGTCCAGGAGCACCCTGTCCTCGCGGCAGATGTCGCTGCAGCTCACCAATGTGCTGGCCCGCAACGGCTCGGCATCGATGCTGGACGTGCGCCAGTCGCAACAGCTGGTCTACACGGCGGCAGAGACGATTCCCGACATCGAGCGCCAGATCGCCCAGCAGGAGAATGCCCTCAGCGTTCTGCTCGGCAACAATCCCGGTGCCATTGGCCGGGGACGCGCGCTCACCGAGCAGCCCAACCCGCCCACGGTCCCGGCAGGACTGCCGTCCGAGCTGCTGGAGCGCCGCCCCGACATCCGGCAGGCCGAGGAAAATCTCATCGCCGCGAACGCGCAGATCGGCGTGGCCAAGGCCGCCTATTTCCCGGACATATCGCTCACCGGAACGGCCGGGTTCGAAAGCAATGTGCTCGACAAGCTGTTTACCGGACCGGCCGGCATCTGGAACGCCGTCGGCTCGCTGACACAGCCGGTGTTCGAGGCCGGAGGGCTGCGCTCGGGCGTACGGCTCGCCCGCTCGCAGGAGCAGCAGCTGCTGCTGACCTACCGGCAGACGGTCATGAACGCTTTCCGGCAGGTATCCGACGCCCTCGTCGCCTACCAGAAGGATCATGAGTTTCGGCAACAGCAGGAACTGCTGACCGCCGCGGCAGGCGACACCGACCGCCTCTCGAAGCTGCTCTACCAGCATGGCGGCGTCAGCTACCTGCAGGTGCTGACCAGCGAGACCAACGACTTCAGCGCCGAGCTCAATCTCGCGCAGGCGCAGCTCAACGAGCGGCTCGCGCTGGTGCAACTCTACGACGCCCTCGGCGGGGGCTGGCAACCGTAGAACGCCTCACCGACACCGGCGGCTGCGCGCCGCCGATCATCTCAAACCCGCGCAAGGCGGATGGCCTTTTCCGGGCAGGCTGCGACACACAGCCCGCAGGCGTGGCAGGCCTCGCTGTTGGGCGTGAAGGCCTGTTGCCAATGGTGCACATAGCCCTTGAGCTTGCCGGCAAATCTTATCCCGGTGCGCTGCTGCGGCGGTAGCGTGCCCACTGTAAACACCTCGTAGGGACAGACCTCGACGCAGTCCGCCTTGCCCTCGCAGCGGTTGCGGTCAATGACGGGGCGGTAAAGGCCCGGTTCCTGCTGACAGTCATTGCGTTTGGCGGCCATGGCTCCGGTCATGTCGATACCCTCCTGCGGCCCGCGGGCGCCGATAACGCCGATAGTACCGGTACGTCAGTACCCGTCGCCTGTATGACGTCTGTCCCGCGCGGATATTGGATATGCCGGTCGCCTGCGGCCGCGTAGCATTGCGGATGGGAGCTGCCGAGGGGACCCGTCAGCGTAGCGCCAGAGAGCGTTGCGGTCTGGCCTTCGACGGCACGAACGCCAGGCGGACGTGCCCATCCGGCAGCGGAACGGCAATCGGGGTCACGCGCACTTTGGCGATGCCGAGCTTGCGTGTGATGCCGATCTTCCGTGCCGTGGAGGGCGAAAGATCGACGATCCTGCCCTGCACGTACGGTCCGCGGTCCTGAATCGTGACCACCGCGCTCTTGTGAGTCGCAAGGTTGGTCACCTTCGCAATGGTGCCCAGCGGCAGCGTCCGGCTGGCCGCGTTATTGCTGCGCGGATTCATTCTGGCGCCGTCGGCCATCTTTCTGCCTGCGAACCAATCGGCATAGTACGAGGCGATGCCGACGCGTCTGCGGCCCGAAAAATCCGGCCGCAACACGGTTGCGGGCCGGAGCCTGATTATTGCGGGCCGGAGCGCGTGCGATGGCTTCACCGGCGTGCGTGACGGTCTCACGCGCGCGGCCTCGGTGCGCGGGTACGGGGTGTGCGCCGGCGCAGTGTGTGCCAGTGCCCCGACCGTTCCAAATACGAGCACGTTGGCGAACAGCACCGTGGCGACACGGCCGATTGGGCAGTTGTACACCATTGAGCCCTATGGTCGGCCATCAACCCGGCCTGGATCTGTAGGTCAACACGCTGCGGCAGCGTGCGCCAGCCGCGTGTCGCGATGCCGGTGTGCTCGGACGCGTTGGTACGGAAGTCTCCAGAGCGGGGGTTTCTTCACACCCTCGCGGTGCCCGTTCCTCGCAGCGTCGCTGTATGATCCGCCCACGATGGGTGCAGCTGATCGTGCTCCTGGGGATACTGGCTGGCACAGACCGCATCGGCACTGCAGGCCAGTGACGTGCAGGGCGGATGGGAAACGCAGGTCGACGGCGCGCAGCGCGTCTACGAGTTCGTGATCCGCGCCGATCAGGTCACGGGCATCTATTGCACCGATTGCCGCAATGCCGAGACACCGGCCTTCATCAACGGCAAGCTCGCAGCGGACGGCATCTCCTTCGTCGTGACGCATGTCAGAGACGATGGCAGCACCGCTTATCGGGACCACCTGACCGGCAAGCTCGAGAAGGGCCAGCTCGTGGTGAGCGGGCGCAGCGGGGGCCCGAACGGCGGCACCTTCACCTGGACCCTGCGCAAGGATCCGCGCGGGCCGGCCGCGGGTCCGCCGAAGGGATTCAAGATGCCGCCAATGCCGCCCTATGAGCAGCCCGGTCCGTGGGAGCAGCTCACGCCGGCAAAAGTAGTCGGGGTCTGGTTCATGGGGGCGGGAATCAACAAGCAGTACTTCATCATCCGCAAGGTCGGGAACCGACTGCTCGGCATGGTCTGCGGACGCTGCGACAATCCGTACACCATGGCGGCGTTGGATGACTTCAGCATCCAGGGCAACACCCTGAAGTTCAACATCACGCACGAGGATTGGGGCAGCGGCCAGTTGCCGTTCGACAATCACGTTACCGCCCATATCGCCAGGAACGAGATGCACTTCATCGCCGTGCAGGACAATGGAGTTCACGCACGCCGCCGTGGCCGCATACGTCGGCAGCGGCATGGCGGACGTCTGCCTCGGCGTGGAGACGGTGGCCCGGCAGTTCGAGCTCGATTTCGTGCGCCTGGTGACCGAGGACTACTTCTTCGTCTGCCATCGATCGACGCTGGAGGCCGATTCCATGAAGCGGCTGCTTGCAGTGATGCGCGCAGAGACTTTCCGCGAAGCAATCTCCACCCTGGCGGGCTACACGGCAAATCGTCCCGGCGAAGTCTGCACGGTCAGAGAGGTACTTGAGAACACCGCGTGAATGAGACAGCCCGCCGCAATGCGTAGCCGCTCACCCGAGCTGTATCTCCAGCGTGTTCAGCGCCGCCGGTCCATCGAGCAATCTGCCCTGTAGCGCCGCGCGCGCGATCAGCGCGGCCCCCGGCCGATGCGGATTCGGATCGCGGGTGAATGCCAGCGCCGCGCCGTTCAAGGCGACCGCGCGCACGCCGCAGCCCGCGGCTCCGACCCGATAGCGCACCTCGGCCGGCCGCCCGCACAGCGATATCTGCGCCCGCAGCCCGTCCAATGCCGCCGGCATCACCGGGTCGATACGCAGCGAGCGCGCCTGCTCGTCCACGCCGAGCAGGCGACGGACGATCAGACCCAGTGCGATACCCGCACCGCTGGAGTACACGCGCCATCCGCCGTCGAAGGCGATCGCAGCCTGCGTCACGCGCTGATACTCGCTGTTGGCCTGGTAGCGATCCTCGAAGGCTGCATCCGAACTGGAGTAGTAGCAGTTCGCCTGCCGGCGCGTCGCCCCCGGCACGACCCCGCCGATGCCGATCGGATTGGCCTGGCAAAGCGCCTGGAAGAACTTCTCCGCCTCGCCAACGTGCGCCAGTGCCTGTGCATAGCGCAGATGTGCGTGGGTGTACATCAGGCCGATCTCGCGGCCAAAAAACGCCGCGCTCTCGGCGCGCTGGAACATGCGCTGCGGGCCGCCGTGATAGGGCAGCGGCCGATCGAACAGACGCAATCCATCCGGCCCGGTCAGGTGCGCCCCGATCAGCCGCAGGTGCTCGCGCGCCTGCTGCGGGGTGAACAGATCCTCGATGATCGCGTGGATCATCGCCAGGGCGCTGTAATGCACGCCGCTCGTGTCATCGCTCGGATGCAGCAGCCGGCGCACCTCAGCGCCCTGCTCGAACAGCGCGTAACCCGCGAGCACGCCATCCGCGATGAGCAGGCGCTGAAAGTCACGCCGCGCCGCGTCTGCCCGCGCTTCCAGGGCTGGCGCGTCCTGCGCACGGCCCACGCCGCGCAGCGCGCGGGCCAGCTGCTGCAGCGCCTGCACCTGCAGCGTCACGGTCCAGGCGCTGCACAGCCTCTCGCGCAGCCGCGGATCCACCGGCTGCAGCGAATCGTTCCAGTCCCCGTGGCCGTAGGCCGCCAGTGCGGTGCCGGCGATCACTCGCCGGTCGATGATCGCCAGTGCGCGCTGCACGTGCTCCCAGATACTGGCGCGCTCGCCCGCACCGGGACCGCGTGCGTCAAAGAAGGGCACGCGCTCCTGGAGCACCGCGGCGTCGCCCGAGGCGGTCAGGTACTGCGCCAGCGCCACCAGCGGCCACAGCACGATGTCCCCGTGTGAATCGCCCGCGCGGATGGCGCGCTCGCGCTCGAAGAACATGAACCACTGCGGCCAGTCCCCATCAGCGTTCTGCGCGGCCATCACGCGACACAGCACATCGCGCAGCGCCTGCATGCGCCCGAGCGCCAGCAGCATCTCCACCGGACCCTGGCATACGTCGCGCGTCCCCCAGCCGCCGCCGGAGTACTGCTCGAGGCCGTGCGGCGAGAGGTAGTGCACCATCGCGTCGTGCGTGAACCAGGGTGCGATCTCGGCAAGCTGCGCGAGGCGCTGCGCCAGCGGGCTGTCCGCGGCAGCCGTCAGGCGCAGCGAGGGAATGAGGGCCTCGGCGTCCGGCAGGATGAGCGGGGACTGCGTCTCCGCGCCGATCAGCTCGCCATGGATGGCCAGTCCCGCCGCCACCGCCGGCGAGGTCACGACACACAGGTAGGGTTGTGCGCGCGAGGCGCCGTCCACGAACAACAGCTCATCGCCGCCGACGCGCTCGATGCCGGTCCCCTCGAGCGGCACGAGCCGGAAGGCGCCTGCGGGGAAGCGCCGCGCCAGATCGCTGCCGGAGACCGGCACCACGACGATGGCGTCGCCGTCGCGCCGCCAGCAGACCGGGCCTGCCGCGGCGCCATCGTCACCGTTGAGCGCGACATGATGGCAGATCAGCAGGCGCGCCGGCTCACCGGCGCTCACGCGAATGGACAGTGTCAGCGCGTGCGGCTCGCTGCGTGCCGCACTGCTCACCTCGATCACGCCGCCGGCGTGCCGGTAGATCCAACGACAAGCGTCGCTCGACATCTCAAACGCGGAAGGCACATCCAGCAACCGCCATGCGCCGGCCAGCTCCACGAACACCCGCTGCCCATGCGCCCGGAACAGGCCCAGATAGCCGCGGACGGTGGACAGGAAGCGGTTGATGCTGACGTGCCCCTGGGAGAGCAACGAGGCGAAGGTGCCGCCCATCCACACCGTCGAGCACAGCGCCGCCTCCGCCGGCGTCATCTGGCGCCCCGTGCGCAGCAGGTGACCGTGCGGGCGCTGCACGCACAGCTCCTTGGCACGCAGCACCACATGTCGGCCGTCGCCATGAAAAAACGACAGATGTAGGCCGCGCTCGTCGAGCTCCTCGTGGCGCCACGGCCCCGGAAACAGCTCACGCAGGGCCGGGGCGTCCAGGTCCAGTGCCTGCAGCCGCGGCGCCGAACTGAACAGTGTGGCCGGGGACGGCGCCGTCACGGCGGGCGCGGCGGAAGCGGCAGGTGCTGCCGCCGGTGCCCCCAGTGCATCCGGCGCATCCGGGACATCCGGCACGGCCTCCGGCAGCTGCAGCGCCTGCTCCACGCGCACGAGGTCGGCGTTCGAGCTCGCCTGCGAATGATCCGCCGCGTACCAGCCGAAGAAGCCGCCGACGACGGCCTCGCCGGCGGCCAGCTGCAGCGGCTCGTCACGGATGACCACCAGCGAGTGCTCATGCTGCAGGCGACGCCCCGGCAGCTCGCCGCTCAGTCCGGGCGGCGCCGCACCGCTGCGCCCCGACAGGCCGAAGAACTGCAAGGCATCGGTCGCGAACGAGACCCCCGTGCGCAGCGAGCCGATCAGGCACCACGGGTAGCGAGCGTCGACCGCCTGGTTCTGACGGGAGGCGACCACCGCTCCGCGCACCGCGTGGCGCAGCGGCGTGTGATCGACGTATTGACTGACGTAGTACTCGTTCATCCGCGCCGCGCCGTAGGGAGCCAGCGCCAGGTCCTGCGTGTAGGTCAGATCCAGCCGCTGCGCCGTCGCCGTGGCGTTGTGCAGGCGCACGTGCCAGAACCATGCCGGGGTGTCGCGCGCGAGCCGCAGCGACAGGCAATACTCGATGCCGAGCCACGTTCCGAATCCCACCAGCCGGCTGCGCGCCGCGTCCGCATAGAACGCGGTGCGGCTGTGCGGTCCCAGCAACGCTGTCCATTGCATCGCGTCGCCATGACGGCGCAGATACAGATTTGTCAGCCCCCCTTCCACCTCGCTGCCCGGGAACAGCAGCAGCGACATCTGTCCGCAGTCGAAGCGGCGCAGCGAGCCGTTCGCGTTGACCTCGGCCGTCATGCCGGCCGCGCCGGTCAGCCGAGTGATCTGCGCTGCGATGACGGCTTGCCCCATGCGTGCTGCCCCCCGTGCCGCTTGCAGCGGTGCCGGGGGCCGCGATCGCTGCTACTTCTTTGCGTTGAGCGACTGGACGGCTGCGAGCGCCTTTTCCACGTTGTCGGCCGGAGCCACTCCGCCGACGGTGGCGGCGATGGTGCCGTCCGGGTTCACGATGAAAGTCGTGCGCTCGGCGAACCCGTGATTGATTTCGATCCCGCGCGTATCCTTCATACCAGGCAGCGCGTCGTGCACGGCCAGATCGAAAGACTTGGCGATCTTGCCGTCGGGATCCGAGGCGGTGGGAAACTTGCCGGCGCAGTAATTCGGATCCTTGGAAAAATCGTTGAGCCGCCCGATGCTGTCGAGCGATACGCCGATGATGGAAGCGCCGGCGGCGGCAAATTTACCCACATTGACGGCGAAGGTATGCGCCTCGATGTTGCACCCGCCGGTGTACGCCGAGGGAAAGAAGTAAACCACGACCGGGCCCTTCGTCAGGGCTCTCTTCAACGAGTAATTGAAGGCCTTTCCGCCCAGGGAAGCCTTCGCAGTAAATACCGGTGCCGCATCACCAGCCTTCAGGGCGGCAATGGCCGGCAGGGTGAACAAACTGAGAACCACACAACCAAGCAGGATACGTTTCATGACGCTACTCCGGTATCGGGCGAGCTCGCAGCTGCATTGTTAATCTAAAGGAGGCGACGGCGTATCGTGACAGTTTTGCGGACAACTGGAAAGCTCGGCCCATCATCCAGAGATCTTGAGCACGACCCGGAAGCGCGCTTTACCGGCCATCATTCGATCGTACGCCGCCTGCGCTTGCTCGAGCGGGTAAATCTCATTCATCGAGGCAATCTGGTGGCGGTGGCTGAACAGGAGCGTGTCCTCTGAATCCACGGCGGTCCCCGAATACCAGCCTTTCAGCGCTGCGCGTTTTTGCAGCAGTTGCAGAGAATTCACGGTCAAGGCGCCAACCGCGCCGATAACCATCATCGTCCCATTTGCTCCCAGGCCACCGATCACCGCCTGCATGGCTTCGGCGCTGGTGACGGTCGCAATGATCGCCTTGGCCCCGCCCAGCGCCTGCAGCGCCGCCGCCGGGTCCTCACGCTCGCTGTCGATGTAATCCAGCGCCCCCAGCGAGCGGGCCAATGATTCTTTGTCACGACCGCGATTGATCGCCACGGTCCGAAAACCCTGCCGCGCAGCGAACTGAATGGCCAGATGTCCCAGCCCGCCGACGCCGTGAACCGCAACCAGCTCGCCGGGCCTGGCGCCGCAGTGCCTCAGCGCGTTGAACGTCGTGATGCCGGCGCACAGCAACGGCGCCGATTCCACCGGGTCGAGCTCCTTGGGCACACGAGCCAGTGCGGACGCCAGCGCCAGCATGTGGGTCGCATAGCCGCCGTCGCGTGAGACGCCGGTGGCTCCCTGGATGTTCTCGCAGGCGAAGGCGTCGCCGTGACGACAATGTCCGCAATACCCGCAGGCCCCGGGAAACCAACCGACGCCGACGCGTTCACCGACCTGCCAGCCGTGGACGTCCGGCCCGATGGCATCGACAGTTCCAATGACTTCATGTCCGGGAACGCGCGGATACACCAGCCCCGGCATGTGCCCTTCAACCGTGAGCGAATCACTGTGACAGACACCGCAGGCATGCACCCGAAGTCGCACCTCCTGGCTGGCCGGCTGCGGCACAGCGCGCCGCTGCAATTGCAGCCCGGCCCCCGGTCGGGTCACAACCATCGCGCACATTTCGGACATAGACATCCTCGTTGCTCAGCTTCGCTTCAGGACTTGGCGCTCGTGCGGCCAGGTATCGTACGCCGATCACACCGAGGCGGGTTTTTGCTCCTTCATGAGCGACCTGATCCTATCGGCGTCCGCCTGTGTCACCGGGTTGTAGACCACCATACCAAGGTCGGGGCGGCCATCGACCGCAAAGGCTGAATATTCAAACGCGATCGGGCCGAGAATCGGGTGCTTTAGGTGCTTAACGCCCTCGCCGTGGGTACTAACGTCGTGGTCGCGCCACATTGCCTTGAACTCGGGACTGAGCCGGCAGAGTTCATCGACCAGGGGTTCCACCTGCGCCGCCGCCCCCGCGCGCGCCGCGTCCACCCGGAACGCGCCCACCACGAACCGCGCCACGCCTTCCCAGTCGTACTGGGCAGCGCGAACGCGAGGATCAAGGAAGATGAAGCGCAGGACATTGCGCTGCTCCGGCGGCAGCGATCCATAGTCGCTCAGTATCACGGTCGCCGCACGGTTCCAGGCGACCACGTCCCATGTGGCGGTCCTGATCAAAGCGGGGCTCGGCTCCAGCGCATCGAGCACGCGTTGCAGACGTGGCGTGGGGCCTTCATCCTTTCGGTAATGCACCTCGGGGGGCCGTCCCAGGCCGAGCAGGAAGAGGTGCTCGCGCTCGAGATCCGTCAGCATCAAGGCGCGCGCAATCCGATCAAGCACATCCGCCGAGGGCGCGCCGCCACGCCCCTGCTCGAGCCAGGTGTACCAGGTCGGGCTGACATTGGCGCGCTGCGCCACTTCCTCGCGGCGCAGGCCGGGGGTGCGGCGACGTTGCAGGGAAAAGCCGAAAGCTGCCGGATCGAGCTTGGCGCGGCGGTCCTTCAGGTAGGTCCCGAGCAGGTTCTCGCGGGTGACGTGCTCATCCATCCTATTAGCCATTATACCGGGATAATGTCACTACTTTACTAGGATACACCGAGAGTACAGATTCGTCTCCCACGAAACTTGGAGACTTTGCTCATGCGTGTGTTTGTCACTGGTGCTACCGGATTCATCGGCTCAGCCGTCGTCAAGGAATTGATCGCGGCGGGCCATCAGGTGCTCGGCCTGTGTCGGTCGGACCAAAAGGCGGCGGCCTTGGCAGCCGCCGGCGCCGCGGTTCATCGCGGATCGCTCGAGGACCTGGACAGCCTCAAGGCGGGCGTCGCGCGCTCGGACGGCGTCATCCACCTGGCCTTCAACCACGACTTCTCGAAATTTGTGGCCAATTGCGAGGATGATCGGCGTGTCATCAAGGCTCTCGGTTCGGTTCTCGCCGGCTCCGACCGGCCACTGATCGTGACCTCCGGGACCGGGATGGCCAATACCGTGCCCGGTCAGCCGGCCACGGAAAATGGCGCGGTCATCAGCTCCGAGGTGATTGCGCGCGCGGCCTCGGAAGAGGCCGCCGCCTCTGTCGCCGCGGATGGGGTCAACGTGTCGGTGGTGCGCCTGCCGCAGGTTCACGACACGCTCAGGCAGGGTCTCATCACCTATCTGATCGCGATCGCTCGTGAAAAGCGCCTGTGCGCATACGTCGGCGACGGACACAACCGCTGGCCTGCGGCGCATGTTCTCGACACAGCCCGCCTTTATAGGCTGGCGTTCGAAAAGGCGCAACCGGGCGCCAAATATCACGCGGTTGCGGAAGAAGGCGTGCCACTGCGGGATATCGCGCAGGTCATTGGTCGACACCTGAAGGTACCGGTGAAATCCATCGCCCCGGAAGAGACTGAAACCTATTTTGGCTGGCTCGCATCGTTTGCGAGGCACGACGTCCCAGCCTCCAGCGAGCAAACGCGCAAAAAGCTCGGATGGCAGCCGGCCGGGCCGGGATTGATTGCCGATCTCGAACAGATGCGCAGTTCTGACACCTGAGGCGCGCAGGGTTTGCGCCGCGGTACGCACTCGCGCCGGCCGCTTGACCGCCCGCGGGCGAGTACTCAGGATTAGCCTGCGCCAGGTCACGCGCAGCTTTTAGGGAGTACAGCGATGCGCATCCATCTGGTTTCCGCGGGAGTGGCCACGGCGTTTGCGGCGCTTGCGCTCTGCGTGACCGGAATCGTGCCGCGGCAGGCAAACGCCGCATCGGCGGCGAGCTGCGATCGGGCCTGCCTTGAAGGCTTCGTCGACCAATATCTGGATGCGCTCCTCGCGCACGACCCGGCACGCCTGCCGGTCACGAAGGATGTGAAATTCACCGAGAACGGCCAGCGGCTCGAGCTGGGGGATGGACTGTGGCGGACGATGACCGGCAAGGGCACGTACCGCATGCTCATCGCCGATACCGCGGCGGGCCGCGTCGCATTCCTCGGCTCCATCCGCGAGGCCGGCACCCCGGCGATGCTGGCGCTGCACCTCGCCGTGCGCAACCACCGCATTGTGCAGATCGAGACGCTCGTGCAGCGCAGCGACAAGTCGGCGCTGGGCTTCGAGAAGCTCGGCTACCCATGGACATCCACGATTGCGCCGGGCGAGCGGATGTCGCGCACCGATCTCGTGCGCATTGCAAACATGTATTTTTCCGGTATGCAGCAGAATGACGGCAAGGGCGTCTATCCCTTCGCCAAGGACTGCAACCGCATCGAGAACGGCACGTTCACCACCAACGTGCCGACCCCGCCCGGCCACACCCGCCCCGACCCCCAGAGCGCCAACATGTACTCCGCCCAGTGGAGCTGCATGGAGCAGTTCAAGTCCGGCCTGCTGCACTTCGTGACTCGCATTCGCGACCGCAGGTTCGTCGCGGTCGATCCGGAACGAGGGCTCGTATTCAGCTTCGTCTTCTTCGATCACTCGGCCGGAAACACACGAACGTTCCAGACGCCCGACGGCCGCACCGTGACCGCCGGCCCGGTCCAGCCCTGGACCTGGGAGCTCGCCGAGACCTTCCAGATCGAGTACGGGAAGATCCACCAGATCATGGCCATCATGAACCACGTCCAGTACGGAATGAACTCGGGCTGGAGCACGTGGGACCAAGGACGCTCCAGCCGGGCGAGATATTTAGGCCAGACCTACTGACCTGCCCTCTGCAAAAACCGGTGGCGCAGAGAGTTCAGGTCTAATATCGGGGCAAATCCCGCATGTGCACTTGCATGCGGAAGGACATGACACGCACCCGGTCGATATCGAGCGCGCGCTACAAGGCGACTATAGCCATGACGCCAAGAAGCGCGCTCTGCAGCTCGAGGCAACAGCGCATATCGCCGTCCAGCAACGGATTGATGAAGGCGGCCTCAAAGGCCGCGCGTTCACCATAGACGGCATCCGCGAGACTCATCATCGCTTCTGTACCGGCCACATCGCCATCAGCCCCGGAGCCGTGCCGCGCTTCCTGGAGCGCTTCGACGCGGTTTACAGCAACCTCGGAAAGGCCGAAACAATCCTCGCCGCGGCAGCCAACCATCATCGGCTGGCGTGGATACACCCGTTCCTGGATGGCAACGGCCGCGTCGCGTGCCTGATTTCGCATTCAACACTGCTCGACGCGCTCGACACCGGTGCCGTGTGGTCTGTCGCCCGCGCCCTGGCACGCAGCGTTGCAGACTACAAAGACCATCTTGCGTCCTGCGATCAGACCCGTTGCAACGACCTCGACGATCGCGGCAATCTCAGCGACGAGGCGCTGGCGGGATTCACGCGCTTCTTCCTGGCGACCTGCATCGACCAGGTAAAATTCATGGAAAGCCTCATGCAGCCCGGCCAGCTGCGCGCGCGCATCCTGCTGTGGGCGAAAGAGGAAGTTCGCCTCAATCGCCTGCCGCCAAAATCAGGCACCGTTCTCGAAGCCTTGCTCTACCGCGGCGAGCTGCCCCGTGGCGACGCAGCTGGCTCTGACTGTCAATGCCCAAACGGAAGAAAAACCTGAGCTGATGGGTCGTGGCTCGGTTAGCTCAGTCCGGAGCGATCAAGGATAGTTTGGAGAAATAAGTGCGGTAGCGCGCCGCATCCCGCGTCATCAGGAAATATCCAGCAACGGCCGCATGGGAGCCGATGAAAAAATCCGGAAGCGGCGACGGCCTTGTTCCACCCCGCCGTCGATAGGTCAGGAACGATTTACCTGCGAGAAAGGCAGCTTCATATGGAATGGCTTCACGGTCGAACATGGTTTTCGGAAGCGCGGCATCGAGTTCCTCGATTCGCGAATACCGAATCGAGACCTCAGCACAACGTTGGCGTCGATCAGTACCGCTGTCATTCACTCAGCGCGGGTCAGCGCGGGTCAGCGCCATGATCGCATCCGTGCTCATCGCGACATCGCCGCGCCCTCGCAAATGAGCGACCAGCCGGCTGCCGCGACCATCGTTCTTACGGGCCTTAGCGCGAACGATACGCACCACCTTGCCATCGAACTCGAATTCGACTTCCGTCTGCGGCAGCAGGCCCGCCCGCTCGCGGATTTCCGCCGGAATGGTCACCTGGCCTTTGGATGTGATGCGCAAGGTTGACTCCTTACTCTTACATGTAAGAGTAAGGATCCAGGCATCAATTTTCAAGCCTCGGTCGATCAAAACGCAGCCCAGAGTCTGTGGCGGAGAGGGTGGGATTCGAACCCACGAGCCCCGTGAAGGGCTGCCGGTTTTCAAGACCGGTGCATTCAACCGCTCTGCCACCTCTCCGGGCGCGGCGTCACCAATTATGACGGCGAACCGCGGTGCGGGCGAGAGCGCCTGCCGCGGCGGCGCGGTATGCTAGGGCTTCGCCTTGTAGACCCCAGGCCGTCAGTCCCGTGCTCCGCCCCTGGAATCTGAGGATCATCGTCCGTCGCCGCTCGCAGACGCCGGTGTATCTACAGATCGTGCACGCGCTGATCGACGAGATCCTGCGCGGACGCCTCAGTTCGGGCACGGCGCTACCCGGGACCCGGGAGCTGGCGGAGAGCCTCGAAGTCAATCGCAAAACGGTCGTGCAGGCCTACCGGGAGCTCGAGGCACAAGGCTGGGTGCAAAGCGAACTGACGCGCGGCACCTTCATATCCTCGCACTTGCCCGCCGTGGAGCGCATCAGAAGGCCGGCCGGCCACATGCCTGATGCACCCGATTTCCGCCTGCTCGGTTCCGCACCCGTGATTCCGCTGCAGTTGCCGCAGCCCAACGCCCTGCTGTTCGATGATGGCGCCCCCGATTCCCGTCACGTGCCCGTCAACGCGCTGGGGCGGGCTTATCGACGCGCGCTGACGCAGCTGTCACGGCGCAATGCACTGTCCTACTCTGATCCGCGCGGCTCCGTCGAATTACGCTCCGCCGTGTCGTCCATGCTGAATTTGGATCGCGGGCTGTCGACCATGCCGGAACACATCTGCCTGACTCGCGGCAGCCAGATGGCGCTCTACCTCACGGCCCGTATCCTCGCAACCCGCAACGATACCGTCGTCATGGAGGAGCTCAGCTATCCGCCGGCGCGCGAGTCGTTCCGCTGCGCTGGGGCCGAAGTCGCCGCGGTGGGGCTGGACGCGCAGGGAATGCGTATCGACGAGCTGGAGAGGATCTGCCGCCGCAAGCGGGTGCGCGCCGTCTACATCACGCCGCACCATCAATTCCCCACGACGGTACTGCTGCCGCCGGACCGGCGGCTGCGGCTGTTCGCGCTGGCGGCACAGTTCGGATTTGCGATCGTCGAGGACGACTACGACCACGAATTCCATTTCTCGCACCGTCCGATGCTGCCGCTTGCGAGCGCCGATCCCGGCGGACGGGTGGTATATGTCGGCTCGATGTCGAAGCTGCTGAGCCCGAGCCTGCGGCTCGGCTACATTGCGGCACCCACGGCCTTCATCGACCGCGCGGCCGCCGAGATCATGATGATCGACCGTCAGGGCGATCGGGCCACCGAGGCGGCAGTGGCCGAGCTGATCGCGATCGGCGAGGTGCATCGCCACACGCGCCGGGTGCTCAAGGTCTATGCCGAGCGTCGAGCGCTGATGGATCGGCTGCTGCGCGAAGAGCTGGACGGGCATATCGAATTCGATTTGCCAGACGGGGGACTGGCGGTGTGGGCACGGTTCAGGCCCGGGGTCGACCTGGTGCGTCTCGCGGAGCTGGCTCGTCACGAACGGCTTCACTTCCTGCCGGGCAGCGCCTTTTCGATCAGCGCGCAACCCGTGCAGGGAGCGCGCCTGGGGTTTGCCAGCCTGGATGCCGCCGAGCTGCACCGAGCCGTCCAGCGGCTGCGGCTCGCGCTGACGAAGCTGCGCTGATTTGATGCCGTCTGTGCGCCATTGCGGGGCCGAGGCACGGCTACCTGGCGCCTCATTAGCCGCCTGCACGAGGGCCGCTGGCACTGCGCCGCATCACATCCGCGTGTTTTCCCCGGTAATTTCAGACCGGCACTGGCCCAGACAATATTAACAAACTGGCCGGGTCCGCTGGGCCAACACTTGCATCTCCCGGGCAATGGGTCTGCCTGCCCCGCCTAAGGAGTATCCCGTCATGTCGCAACTGAAACCCAACTGCCTGAGCTACGCCGAGCTGTTGGCGCAAGCCGTGGCCCTGATCTCGCCCACGATGACCGCGGCGCTGATCATCCCGGTGATGTTCTCCAATACCGGCAACTGGAGCTGGGCATCCTATGCCCTTGGCACCCTGATGTTGCTGTTCGTCGCCTACAATCTCAATCAGTTTGCGCGCCGCTCGACCATGGCAGGCTCCATGTACGCCTACATCTGCCGCGGCCTGGGTCTCAAGGCCGGCGCCATAGGCGGCTGGTCGCTGATCTGGGCTTATCTGGGCATCGCGATGGCCGGAGTCACGGGCTTCACGATCTTCGCCGGCAAGCTGCTGGGAATGCTCGGCATCGGCGCGCCGCCGATTGCGCTGTTCGCGCTATGCGTCGGCGCCAGCTGGCTGTGTGCCTGGAAGAACGTGCAGCTGTCGGCGATTCTGATGCTGGTGCTCGAGGGACTGTCGGTGACCCTGATCGCCATTCTGTGCTTCATCGTGCTGTTCCAGCACCATCTGGCCGTCGACACCGCACAATTCAACGTCCACACGGTGCCCTGGTCGAACATCGGCCTCGGAGTGGTGGTGGCAATCTTCAGCCTGGTTGGTTTCGAATGCGCCACGGCGTTCGGCGACGAGGCCAGAAATCCGCTCAAGTCGATCCCACGTGCGGTCAACATGAGCCTGATCATCTCCGGCGTGTTCTTCATGTTCGTGACGTACGTGATGGTCATGGGCACGCGCGGTTACCCGACGACGCTCGACAAGCTGGATGCGCCGCTCAATACGCTGGCACAGCTCTCGCACGTGCCGTTGTTGCAGGTGCCGCTGTCGCTCGGCGCGATGGTGAGCTTCTTCGCCTTGTGTCTGTCGTGCCTGAATGCCGGGGCCCGCGTCATCTACGCGATGGGCCGGCATGGTCTGTTTCACGCGGCCACGGCCCGGCCGCATCCGACCAATGAGACGCCCCATGTGGCGGTGACGCTGATGGCGATCGTGGCGTTCCTGGTGCCCGCCATTGCGACGCTGAACCATGTGGCGACGCTTGACCTGTTCGGCGACGTCGGCACCTGTGCTGCCTTCGGTTTCGTGGTGGCGTATTTCCTCATCACGCTGGCGGCGCCGGTCTACCTGAAGCACCTCGGCGAGCTGCGGGCGCGCGACCTGATGGGTTGCGTCGCTTCGGTCGCGCTGCTGATCGTGCCCGCGGTTGGCAGCGTCTATCCGGTGCCCGCGGCCCCCGTGATGTATTTGCCCTATGTATTCCTGTGCTACCTGGCCGCCGGCATAATCTGGATCTTGGCCTTCTACCGGCGCAAGCCCGCGGCCGGCAACATGATCCGCGGGGATCTGGAGCGCGCGCACAGCCGCTACCAGGAGCGCCTCGTGACGCCGGACGCCCTGGTAGGAGAGCAGGTGGCGCACTGAGTGCGTCACAATGCGCAGTGGATTGCAAAGTCGGCGGGCGGGGGCCGCGCCCCGGGGCGCGGCGCCCGCCCGCCCCCGTATGAGGTAATCGCCGTCCGATGAAGGCATGCATCGCGTCATTGCACAGTTATCCGCTCAAATCGGCCGGCGGCATCGAGCTCGAGCAGGCGCAGCTGACACCGGCCGGTATCGAGTACGATCGACGCTGGATGGTGGTGACACCCGAGGGCCGCTTCTTGACACAGCGGGAGCTGCCACAATTGGCGCTCATCAAGCCTCGCATCCTGGCGCAGGAGCTGATATTGCAGGCCCCGGGGCGCAGCGAGCTGTGCATTCCGCTGCATCAGCACGGCCGGCGGATACCGGTACACATCTGGAAGGATGAATGTCCGGGGCTCGACCTGGGCGATATCGCGGCGCGATGGCTGCGGGAGGCACTGTCACGCGAGTGCCGGCTGGTGGGTTTTGATGCGCGCCACAGGCGCCTGAGCCCAAGCGCCTGGACCGGTGACGTCGAAGCCGCCAACCGCTTCTCGGACGGCTATCCGCTGCTGGTGATCGGCCGCGCCTCTCTCGAGGAGCTCAATTCGCGCCTGGAACACCCTCTGCCGATGAACCGATTCCGGCCCAATATCGTGCTGGACGGTATTGGACCCTACGAGGAGGATCGCATCGACGAGCTGTACGGTGAGGGGGTATGCCTGAAGGTCGTAAAGCCCTGCACGCGCTGCCGCATCACGACCACCGATCAGGCTACCGCCGAGCTGGACGGCGAGGAGCCGCTGCGCACACTGAAGACCTACCGTTACGATGCACGGCTGCACGGCGTCATCTTCGGCCAGAACACGATCATCGTCACGGGCCTGAATGCGATACTGCGGCGCGGCCAATCACTGCAGGTGCGCTGGAAGCAGCCCGCATGCGCAGCGGTCACATGACGACATCCAGAGCCCGTCAGGCCGGCCTCCAAAAGGGTCGGTGCCGATCGGAAAACGATGAAATTGATCGCCTGCCAGACCACGAACAGAGTCGCGATGTAGAGCCCGATCACCCGGCTGAACTCCAGCGGTGCCAGATTCAAGAACAACCCATAGCCGAACAACAGAGGCCGGCGCCGCTGCGCATCGATGGGAAAATGAGGACCGCCGCACAGCAGCCGGGGCCCCGCCGCGATACATACATCGACATTCCACACTCCCAGGCAGTCCTATGTCGATGTCTCCAGACGGGTCTCCGCAGCGTCCCACGAGCGATGCTGCAGCCGACGCGCTGATCGAGCGAATCCACACGTTGCCCGAATCCGAGGCATTGCGATGCTACTCGCAGCTACCGCCCAGGCTGCAGTGGCTTGCGAGAATGAGAACGACCGGATCCAGACGCGCGGCATTGATCGTGCACCACGCCATATCGATCGCTCATTGCAGGTAGGGATCAGCCCATCATGCAGGCGGCCGGCGCGAGCTTCCCGGGCGCACCCTGGCACGAGCATTGACGAGGACAGACGAGTCGGCAGCAGCTGCGTGAGCTCGAGTCCGACGCCGCCTACGCGCGCTTGCGTCGCCGCAAACTCGACAGGCTACGGTGGCGCTTAGCATGCTTGGGAAGAACTTGGGAAGAAAAATTGGGAGAACGCGTCATGAAGATGTTGAACCGGATGACCCTATTGGGCGCCATGACCGTATTGCTGAGCCTGTGGGGCTGCGTCGTGCGCGGACCCTACACCTACAACCACGGTGACCGGATCGACCGCTTTGGCCATCACGACGTGGGCTGGTGCGGCCACCACGGCGACGATCCGAACTGCCATCGCTAGCGAAGGCGGCTAAACGCGCCGGACTGGGTCGGACCGGGATGGCCCGGCTTGCCGGGCCTGGTAAAGACGCTCCAGGTATGCGCGGGACACGGATGCCCGCTCCTCAGCGCACCGTCACCCCGGGCCGCACCACCCATGTGGTGGGGCCTGGCGCCGATCGGCCTGGGTCTGGCCTTCCTGCTGTCCAGCCGCCTCACAGCCGCTGATCTGGCAAAGTCCGGCGCGAGACCCCGTTCTACAGCGAGCGCGAGCGCGCCGCACTGGAGTGGACCGAGGCGATGATGCGCATCGCCGACGGCCACGTTCCGGACTCGATCTATGAGACGGTGCGTGCGCAATTCAGCGAGGCGCAGCTGATGAACCTGACGCTGGCGCTCACGAACATCAACGCCTGGAACCGCCTCTGTATCGCGCTGCGCTCGGTACCCGGCAGCTATCAGCCGATGCGTTCCAGTCCGCCCAGGTAGGGCCGCAGCGCCTCGGGCACCGTGATGCTGCCGTCCTCGTTCTGGTAGTTCTCCAGTACCGCGACGAACGCCCGTCCCACCGCCACCCCCGAGCCGTTGAGCGTGTGCAGCGGCTCGGGCTTGCCGCCGTCGGGATTGCGCCAGCGCGCCTGCATGCGCCGCGCCTGATATGCCTCGCAGTTGCTGCAGGAGGAAATCTCGCGGTAGCGCTGCTGCGAGGGCAGCCACACCTCCAGGTCGTAGGTCTTGGCGCTGGCGGGACCGACATCACCTGCGCACAGCGCGATCACTCGGTACGGCAACTGCAGCCGCTGCAGCACCGCCTCGGCATGTCCGCGCAGCGCCTCGAGCGCCGCGTACGAGTCTTGCGGCCGCACGATCTGCACCAGCTCGACCTTCTCGAACTGGTGCTGGCGGATCATGCCGCGCGTGTCGCGGCCGGCGGCGCCGGCCTCCGAGCGGAAGCACGGCGTCTGCGCGACGAATTTCAGCGGCAGCGCCTCGGCGGCGATGATCTGCTCGCGCACCAGGTTGGTCAGCGATACCTCGGCGGTCGGAATCAGGTACAGCGGCGGGTCGGCGCGGACCGCAAACAGGTCCTGCTCGAACTTGGGCAGCTGTCCGGTACCGACCAGTGCGTGCGCCGACACCAGCAGCGGCGGATAGATCTCGAGATAGCCGTGCTCGCGCGTGTGCAGATCGAGCATGAACTGCCCGAGCGCGCGCTGCAGCCGCGCCAGTGCACCGCGCATGACCACGAAGCGCGCGCCGGCGATGCGGCCGGCCGCCTCGAAATCCAGCCCGCCGAGCCGCTCGCCGAGCTCGACGTGATCGCGCGGCTTGAAATCGAACGCGCGCGGCTCCCCTGCGCGCGCCACCTCGACGTTGGCGCTCTCGTCGGTGCCGGCCGGCACCGACTCGTGCAGCAGGTTAGGCAGCTCGAGCTGCTGGCCGTCGAGCGCGGCCTGCACGCCGGCGAGCTGCTGATCGGCGCGCGCGAGCTCCTGCGTCAGCGCCTCGCCCTGCGCCACCAGCGGCGCGATATCCTCGCCGCGGCCGCGCGCCTGGCCCACGGCCTTGGCGTGCGCATTACGTGCCGCGCGCAGCCGGTCGGTCTCGATCTGCCAGTGGCGGCGCTGCTGCTCGAGCGCCTGGAAGGCCGGCACGTCGAAGCGGTAGCCGCGGCGCGCCAGGTTGCGCGCGACCTCCTCGGGCTGTGCGCGCAGCAATTTCGGATCGATCATGATGGGTCTTTATCGGTCTTCTTCGCGGCGCCGGCGTCGGCGCCGCCGTCATTATCGTCGTTTTTGCCGCGCCGGCGCTGCATCGCCTCGCCGATGCGCTGCTCCAGGCCGCGCGGCGTCGGATGGTAGTAGCGCCGGTCGGGCATGTCGTCGGGGAAGTAGCGCTCGCCGGCCGCGTACGCCTCGGGCTCATCGTGTGCATAGCGGTAGCCGCTGCCGTAGCCCAGGTCCTTCATCAGCCCCGTCGGCGCATTGCGCAGGCGCAGCGGCACCTCGAGCGAGCCGTAGTGCTCGACGTCGGCGCGTGCCTCGCCGAAGGCGGTATAGACCGCATTGCTCTTGGCGGCGATCGCCAGGTACACCACCGCCTGCGCCAGCGCGAGCTCGCCCTCGGGACTGCCGAGCCGCTCGTAGGTCTGCCAGGCCTCGAGCGTGAGCTGCAAGGCGCGCGGATCGGCCAGCCCGATGTCCTCGGTCGCCATGCGCGTGATCCGCCGCGCCAAATAGTACGGATCACAGCCCCCGTCGAGCATGCGCGCGAACCAGTACAACGAGGCGTCCGGATCGGAGCCGCGCACCGCCTTGTGCAGCGCTGAGATCTGGTCGTAGAACTGCTCCCCGCCCTTGTCGAAGCGCCGCCGCCCGCCGCCGGCGACCTCCTGGGCCTGCGCCACGCTGATGCGCGGCTCGCCGCCGGCCGCCGCCAGCCCGGCGGCCAGCTCGAGCATCCCGAGCGCGCGGCGCGCATCGCCGTCGCCGGCGTGCGAGAGCAGCTCGAGCGCCTCCGGCTCGATCGTGAGGCCCGCCTCGCCCAAGCCGCGCTCGCGATCGGCCAGCGCGCTCTCGAGCAGGCGGCGCAGATCCTCGACCGACAGCGCCTTGAGCACGTACACCCGCGCCCGTGACAGCAGCGCGCCGATGATCTCGAACGAGGGATTCTCGGTGGTGGCGCCGATGAAGGTGAGTGTGCCGTCCTCCACGTGCGGCAGAAACGCATCCTGCTGCGCCTTGTTGAAGCGGTGCACCTCGTCCAGGAACAGCACCGTCGGATGGCCCTCGGCCGCGGTCTGCTGCGCCTGCCCGACCGCCTCGCGGATGTCCTTGATGCCGGCCTGCACCGCCGACAGCGCGATGAAGCGCGCACTCGAGCGTGCCGCGATCAGCCGCGCCAGCGTGGTCTTGCCGGTGCCCGGAGGGCCCCACAGGATCAGCGAGTGCATCTGCCCGGAGCTGATCGCCTCGTACAACGGCTTGCCCGGCGCCAGCAGGTGTGTCTGCCCGACGAACTGCTCGAGCGTGCGCGGCCGCATCCGGTCGGCCAGCGGCCGCCAGTCGTGGCCGGCCCCGGCGCCGGCCAGCGGCAGCGACGGCTGCATTGAGCTGGTGCGACGTGCCATGGTCGCACCGACGATAGCACACCGCGCCGAACCGCCGGGCAATGGGACGCCTGAGGAGGCTACGCACATCCCATGGTTCGACGTATCCCATGGTTCGACGTATCGGTGCTGCGGCCCCGTCGTCAGTGCTGCGGCGTCCCGATCACGTCCACTCCCGCCGGCGCCTTGAACGCGAATGCCGCCGCATCGATGCGGCCGTTGCGCTCGCTGTGGGCGAAGTCCAGCTGCACGTTCTGCCCGAGCGCGTTGTGGAACACCATGCGCGCGAGCTGTCCTGCCTTGAAGCCCAGCTGCGCATCATTGAAATCGGCCTGCTCGCTGCGCGGCTTGACGTCGACCCACTGCAGTCCGTCGTGCGAGCCGGCGGCGCGGATGTCGAAGCTCGCGCGCAGCGTGGCCGCCGAGCCCGACAGCAGCATGATGGGCGTGGACGACAGCGCCGCATCGATCGGCTTGACGGTCACCTGCGCAAGCTCCCGGTCGTAGAACCACAGGTTGCTGCCGTCCGCGACCAGCAGCTGCCCGCCCTGGTCGGCATTCCCCGCCGCCGCGGCCCCACTGCCGGCGGCACCGGGTTCGTAGTCCCAACGAAACCGATCGGGACGCTGGACCACGAGGCTGCCGCTGCCGGACTCGATCTGGGCGCCCTGCGCATCGGTGACGGTCTGCGTGAAATCGGTGCGCAGGCTCATCAGTCCATCGAGATAACGGTCCAGCTCAGTGGCGGCCCCCGCAGCCCCAGCCGCCACAGCACCGTACGCCAGCCCGCACAGACACAGCAGCGCCGGTGCACCGTAACCCCGTCGCACCCTCATTCCCCTGCCGGCGGCGGCGCCAGCACCTCGCGCGCGCCGTTGGACTGCAGCGGGCCGACGATACCCGCCAGCTCCATCGCCTCCAGCATCCGTGCCGCGCGGTTGTAACCGATCTTCAGCCGCCGCTGCACGTACGAGATCGACGGCTTGCGGTCGCGCGTGACGATCCCGACCGCCTCGTCGTACAGCGGATCCTGCTCGGGATCGCCCGCGCCGATCCCCTCGCCCTCCTCGTCCTCGCCGGACAGCCCCGGGATCGGCGCCGACGGGCCCTTGAGCACATCCTCGATGTAACTGGGCGCAGAGGTCTTCTTCAGCGCCTGAACCACCCGGTGCACCTCCTGATCCGAGACGAACGCGCCGTGGATGCGTGTGGGCATGGAGGTGCCCGGCGGCAGGTACAGCATGTCACCGTGGCCGAGCAGCGACTCGGCGCCCATCTGATCGAGGATGGTGCGCGAATCGACCTTGGCCGACACCTGGAAGGCGATGCGCACCGGGATGTTGGCCTTGATCAGGCCGGTGATCACGTCGACCGACGGCCGCTGCGTCGCCAGCACCAGGTGGATGCCCGAGGCGCGCGCCTTCTGCGCCAGCCGCGCGATCAGCTCCTCGACCTTCTTGCCGACGATCATCATCAGGTCGGCCAGCTCGTCGATCACCACCACCACGAACGGCAGCGGTTCGAGATTCGGAATCGCGCTCTGGTCGATGCCGGGATCGTTGGCGGCCCGCTGCATCAGCACCGGATCGGGGATGGGCTTGCCGGCGGCGTTGGCATCCTTGACGCGGCGGTTGTAGCCGGCGATGTTGCGCACGCCCAGCGCCGACATCAGCTGGTAGCGCCGCTCCATCTCGGCCACGCACCAGCGCAGCGCGTTGGCGGCCTGCTTCATGTCGGTCACCACCGGGGCGAGCAGGTGCGGGATGCCCTCGTACACCGACAGCTCCAGCATCTTCGGGTCGATCATGATCAGCCGCACATGCTCGGCGGTCGCCTTGTACAGCAGGCTCAGGATCATCGCGTTGATCGCGACCGACTTGCCCGAGCCGGTGGTGCCGGCGATCAGCAGGTGCGGCATGCGCCCCAGGTCCGCGACCATCGGCAGCCCGCCGATGTCCTTGCCGAGCGCCAGCGCCAGCGGCGAGGCCACCTCGTCGTATGCCTTCGATTTGATGATCTCCCCCAGCGTCACCAGCTCGCGCTTCTCGTTGGGGATCTCCAGCCCCATGACCGACTTGCCGGGGATCACCTCTACCACGCGCACGCTGATGGTGGACAGCGCCCGCGCCAGGTCCTTCGACAGCGCGGTGATCTGGCTGGCCTTCACGCCCGGCGCCGGCCGCATCTCGAAGCGCGTGACCACCGGGCCGGGGTGCACCGCGACCACCTCCACTTCCACGCCGAAGTCGCGCAGCTTCAGCTCCACCAGCCGCGACATCGCCTCCAGCGCCTCGGGCGAGTAGGACGGCTCACGGTTGGCGGGATCGTCCAGCAGCGTCAGCGGCGGCAGCTCCGCGCGTTCCGGCGGATCGAACAGCGGTACCTGCCGTTCGCGCTCGGCGCGCTCGCTCTTGGCCGGCACAGGCGCCGGCGGTTCGATCCGGGGCGCGGTCCGGGTCGCCGCGCGCGTACGCGAGGCCTGCACGGCGACGCTGCGCTCGAGCTTGGCGGTACGGCCGGCGTCACGCGCGCGCGCCAGCACGCTGCGCTCGCGCAGCCAGCGCACCGCGCCCCACGCCAGCTGCCCGAGCCGGTCCATGACCGTGAACCACGAGACATTGAAGGCCAGCGCCGCCCCGACCATCCACGCGGCCAGCAGCAGCAACGTCGCGCCCAGCAGGTTCAGGCCCGAGTCGAGCCCGCGCCCAACCGCCTGCCCGAGGATGCCGCCGGCGCCCTCGGGCAGGGCGCCCGGTTGCCAGTGCAGAGCGGCCAGCGCGCAGCTGGCAATCATCAGTACCAGGAAGCCCGAGGTGCGCAGCGCCGAGTTCAGGCGTGAGGACGGCGGCTCGCGCCCGGCGCGCGCGCCGGCATTGGCGCGCAACAGCCGCGTGCCCCAGAACACCAGCATCACCGGCAGCAGGTAGGCCGGTCGTCCGAACAGCGAGTACAGCGCCGAGGCAAACCATGCGCCCACCGGGCCGACGCGGTTGTGCACCACGGCGCTGGCGGCATCCACGCCGCGGTAGAAGCCCGGATCGCGCGCGTTGAAGCTCAGCAGCGCGACCACCAGCACCAGAGCGACCACCGCCAGCGCGATCGCGGCGCTCTCGCGCAGCCCACGCGAGAGCGCCGCGGAGATGCGCGGCGGCGCTCGACCCGGGGCGGTGGTTTCAACCACGAAGACGTCCCTCGCTGATCAAGTTGCTGATCGCGTTGATGAAATATCTAATGAATATATGACTTGGCCTGGACGCCGGGCATACTTACCATGCTGACAGCGCACCGCAGTGCCGGCGCGCCGGCACTGCCGCACGGAGACCGCCTGTGGTGAGAAATTGTACATGACTGACGCCGCGCATCGCCGCCTGATCATCCTCGGCTCCGGGCCGGCCGGCTACACCGCCGCGGTCTACGCCGCACGCGCCAACCGCCGGCCGATGCTGATCACCGGCCTCGAGCAGGGTGGCCAGCTGATGACCACCACCGAGGTGGACAACTGGCCCGGCGACGTCGAGGGGCTGCAGGGACCGGCGCTGATGCAGCGCATGCGCCACCACGCCGAGCGCTTCGGCACCGAGATCGTGCTCGATCACATCAGCGCCGCGGACCTGTCGCGCCGTCCGTTCGCGCTCACCGGTGACAGCGGCCGCTACAGCTGCGACGCGCTCATCATCGCCACCGGCGCCTCGGCGCGCTACCTCGGGCTGCCGTCCGAGGAGCAGCACCGCGGCCGCGGCGTATCGGCCTGCGCCACCTGCGACGGCTTCTTTTTCCGCGGCCAGCGCGTCGCCGTGGTCGGCGGCGGCAACACCGCAGTCGAGGAAGCGCTGTACCTGTCGCACCTGGCCTCGCACGTGACCTTGATCCACCGCCGCGAGCGCCTGCGCGCCGAGAAGATCCTGCAGGACCGGCTGCACGAGCGCGAGCGCGAAGGCAAGGTCACCTTGCTGTGGCATCACCGCGTCGAGGAAATTCTGGGTGATGCGGCCGGCGTCAACGCCGTCCGTGTGCGCTCGACCCTGACCGAGGCGGCGCAGGACATCGCCGTGAGCGGTGTGTTCATAGCGATCGGCCACACCCCCAACACCACGCTGTTCCACGAGCAGCTCTCGATGCGCGGCGGCTACCTCGTGGTCCGCGGCGGCGGCGACGGCGATGCCACCGCCACCAGCGTGCCGGGCGTGTTCGCGGCCGGCGACGTCGCCGACCACGTCTACCGGCAGGCCGTCACCTCCGCCGGCAGCGGCTGCATGGCCGCGCTCGACGCCGATCGCTACCTCGAGCAGTTCGACGCCGCCCTGACCGCGCAGTCGCGCAGCGCGCAGCCCGCGTGAGCGGTTGGCCCTAAGCCTGTGACAGCGCCGTCGGCCCCGTCGAGCCCCACGGCAACTCCCCGGCCGCCCGGCTCCGCAGCTGCGCCAGCAGCCTCCCTGCCGCTGCAGCTGCGTGTGCTCGACCGCATCAGCCAGGTCGCGCCCGAGGACTGGAATGCGATGGTCGGGGACTACCCGTTCCTGCGGCACGAATTCCTCGCGGCGCTCGAGCACAGCGGCTGCGCCAGCGCGCGCACCGGCTGGACGCCGCAGCACGTGGCGCTGTTCGATGCACAGGGACTGGCCGCCGCCGCGCCGGTCTACCGCAAGGAGCACTCCTGGGGCGAGTTCGTGTTCGACTTCGCCTGGGCGCGCGCCGCCGAACAGCGCGGCCTGTCCTACTACCCCAAGCTCGTCTGCGCCGTGCCGTTCACACCCGCCACCGGTCCGCGGCTGCTGTGCCGGCCCGACCTGCCGGCCGCCCCGCTGCGCGCCGCGCTGCTCGGGTGGATGCGCGCGCAGGCGGACGGCGCTGGCGGCCCTGGCTGTCCCGCTGGCCCTGGCGGCCCCGGCGGCTCGGCCGGCCCCTCCGGGCCCGTGTCCTCGGCCCACGGGCTGTTCCTGGACGAGCCCTCGCGCGTCGCCTGCGAGCAGGCCGGCTGGCTCCTGCGGCGCGACTGCCACTTCCAGTGGCACAACCGCGACTACCGCGACTTCGACGACTACCTGCAGCGCTTCTCGGCCGACAAGCGCAAGAAGACCAAGCGCGAGCGGCGCCGCGTGGCCGAACAGGGCATCGCATTCACCACGCTGCACGGCCACGAGCTCGACCCCCCGACGCTCGAGCGCGTGTACACCTTTCACGCACTGACCTTCGTGCGCCACGGCCACACGCCCTATCTCAACCGCGCCTGCTTCCGCGAGATCGCACGCGCCCTCGGGTCGCGGCTGATGGTCAAGCTGGCGTTGCGCGAGGGCGTGCCGATCGCCGCCGCGGTGTTCTTCCGCTCCGCCGATACGCTCTACGGCCGCTACTGGGGCGCCGAAGACGACTACCACAGCCTGCACTTCGAGACCTGCTACTACCAGGGCATCGACTATTGCATCGAGCAGGGCCTCTCGCACTTCGAGCCCGGCACCCAGGGCGAACACAAGCTCGCGCGCGGCTTCGAGCCCACCGTCACCTGGTCGGCCCACTGGATCGCGGATGCGCCGCTGCGCCGTGCGATCGGCACCTACCTGTCGCGCGAAGCGCAGGCCATCCAGGCCTACGCCAGCGAAGCCGGCGAGCACGTGCCCTTCAAGGCCGCGCCCGGGCCGTGAGCCGCACCGTGAGCCCGGCAGTGCGCCGCCGAACCGCCAACCGCCGCCGGCTATGATCACCTGGCTCTCGCCCGACGACCCGCCCGAGCGCTTTCCGCCGCACGAGGCGGCGCTGAGCGATCCGCCCGGCCTGCTGGCCGCCGGCGGGGACCTGCGGCCCGAGCGGCTGCTCGCCGCCTACGCACGCGGCATCTTCCCGTGGTATTCGCCCGGCCAGCCGGTGCTGTGGTGGTCACCCGATCCGCGCGAGGTGCTGCTGCCGCAGCACTTCCACCGCTCCAGAAGCCTCGCGCGTGCGATGCGCACCCGCGGCTTCACGCTGCACCAGGACCGCGACTTCGCCGCGGTCGTGGCCGCCTGCGCCGCCCCGCGCGATGCCAGCCCCGGCACCTGGATCACCCCCGAGATGCAGGCCGCCTACTGCCGCCTGCACGAGCGCGGCTGCGCCCATAGCTACGAAACCTGGTGCGCCGGCCGCCTGGTCGGCGGCCTCTACGGCGTACAGCTCGGCCGCGTGTTCTTCGGCGAATCGATGTTCAGCCGCGAGCCCGACGCCTCCAAGGCCGCGCTCGCCGGCCTGGTCGACTACAGCAGCGCGCAGCACATCGAGCTGATCGACTGCCAGCTCGCCTCCGGCCACCTGCGCAGCCTCGGCAGCCAGCCGATGCGCCGCTGCGACTTCCTCGCCTTCCTACCGGCGCTGTGATCAGCCTGCGCTCTGGGCACGAACCGGTCCGCGTCGTGCTGCCTCGATCGTGGCGATGTCGATCTTTTTCATTCTCATCATCGCCTCGAACGCGCGCTTCGCGGCCGCACGATCAGAATCCGTCGTTGCTTCCAGCAGTACGCGTGGGGTGATCTGCCAGGACAGGCCCATTTGTCCTTGCAGGCTGCGGGGCGGCGCATGGAACACGCCGGCGGCCGTGAATCTATAGTAAGAGCCGCCGCTGGAGTCTTACGTACGACTGGCATGGTGACTGACCAGCTGAGCTTTGCCCGCCAGGCTCGACTGCCTCCGGTATGGCTGCTCACTGCGGAATGAACGGCTCGGCAACCTTCGGCAGCTCATAGATCGGGAACTGCACCTTCGTCCACGCCGGCCGCGAGGCGAACTTCAGAAATCCCGCGCGATCCGGCAGCTGCTCGATCTCAGCGGCCATCACGGCCGCCTCGGTGGCGTGGTGCTCGCTCTCTCCCACCGTTTCGTGGCTGCCGCTACTACGGCTGAAGAAGGCCGCGGTGCTGCGGCTGTGCGAGCCGGCGATGCGCACCACCTCGCGCTCGCCGATCAGCTGCGAGGCGAAGCGCGCCGTGCCGCCCCGCTCGCTGGCCGAGCAGCGCAGGACAAGCGTGCTGCCGCAGTTCTCGACCATCGCCTGAGCGGGCCCGCTGCCGTAGGTGGTGCTCACCTGACCGATCGACTGCAACCCCAGCGCGCAGCGCCCACCGAACTTGCGCAGCCGCGCGAGCGCGTCCGGCAAGCCGTCGATCGCGCCCAGAGCGTCGAGCTCGTCGACCACGAACCAGATACGGTGGTCCCCCTCCCCCAGGCTCATGGTCTGGAAGATCGCCAGGCGCATCCAGGTCGAGATCACCGAGCGCACGGCCGCGATCTGGTCGGCCTGGTACGGCAGGAACAGCACGCCCCGGCCGCTTCTGATCCAATCCTTGACGGAAAACGCCGCGCCCTGCTGCGCGCGCATGTAATCGAAGCTCTTGACGTGCTCGCTGGCGGTCGAGCGTATGCCCAGAAACATCTTCAGGTTTTCCGTTTCCGCGAACGGCGCCGCCGGCGTGCCGGCGATCAGCAGCCGGATCTCCTCCTGCGGCGCGTTCGTCAGCAGTCGGTAGAGCTCGCCGATGTCCGTGATGCCGCAGGCGTGCGCCCGCTGCGTGACCGCCTCGAAGAACGTGCGCGCGAACCCCGGCCACTGGGGGTCCCCGCCCCGCTCCGGAATCAGCGCCCGGGCGAGCTGCTGCACGTCGTAGGCGCTGCGCAGCTCGGCGAACAGGTCCCACCTGGCCGAGCGCGCGTCGAACGGATTGAGGATCACATCGGCGCGCGACGGATCGTAGAAGCGCGCCAGGTAGCCGCCGTCCGGATCGGCGATCACGGCGCGATCACCGCGCAGCAGCGCGCCGTGCAGCAGCTCGCGCAGCGCGGTGGATTTGCCGGTGCCGGTCGCACCGATCAGTTTGAAGTGCTTGGACTCGTCCTCGGGCGGCACCGCAACGCCGGCGAGGCGCAGCGATTGCGCCTCCCGCGGCGAGATCGAACGCCGGGCCGCCGGCGCGGCCTCGTGTACCACCGCGCCACGGCCGTATCGCACTGCCCTGGCCGAACCGCGCGTTGCCCAGTAGCGCCCGCCCAGATAGCCCACCGCCATGAGCACCAGCGCCGTCACCGCCAGGCCGACCGCGCCCCGCGGCCGGTGCGCGAGACCCGCCAGCACCCACTGCACCACCTCGGATGCCAGGCCGGCGACGATGAGCGCGGGCACGGTGACGATCGGCACAGCGATGTAGTGACCCGCCGGGGCACGAGCGCGCGTCAGCCCGAACACGACGAACGCGCCGACCAGGATATAGCCGAGCACCAGGCCGTGCCAGCCGTGCGTGTAGTCGTAGTAGCGCTGCGCGAGGTGCATCCCCCGCAACCTCCCCGTCCAGACCCCTGCGCCGACCCGGAGCATAGCAGGGCGCCCGCTGCGCAGATTAGCCGGTAAAAATGCTCGAAACAGCCAGTTGTGCGTCGCAGCACAGAATTAGGATGCGCCGAGGATCTGTAGCGGCTGCGTCCTCGCATTGCATTGCTGGGTGGCTTTGTGCTGCAATTCGCGCCCCGCCTGGGAGGCCAACGCAACGCAGCATGCCGAAAGAAGACGCCATTCAAATGGAGGGTGAGGTCATGGAGACCCTGCCCAACACCACCTTCCGTGTCAAACTCAAGAATGGCCACGTCGTGACCGCACATATCTCGGGCAAGATGCGCAAGAACTACATCCGCATCCTGACCGGTGACCAGGTCACGGTCGAGATGACCCCCTACGACCTGTCCAAGGGCCGCATCGTCTACCGCGGCCGATGATCCGCGGGAACCCCTGATAAGGTTGAGCGGACGCACCCGGCGCTTTGCATCAGATGCGAAGCGCCGGGTGCGTCCGCTCAATCTCTCGCCGGTACCCGGGGTTCGTCGCCCCGGTGCGGTGCTACGCGGTCACCTCGGGCTGCGCCGCCGGCACGCATTCGAGGGTCAGCGCACTCTGGTCGGCGTTGACCGAGACGCTCACGTGGCCGCCGCCGACCAGCTTGCCGAACAGCAGCTCCTCGGCCAGCGGGCGCTTGATGTGCTCCTGGATCAGCCGCGCCATCGGCCGCGCGCCCAT
Organism: Steroidobacteraceae bacterium; assembly: GCA_036267195.1. Taxonomy (GTDB): domain Bacteria; phylum Pseudomonadota; class Gammaproteobacteria; order Steroidobacterales; family Steroidobacteraceae; genus FEN-1191. The sequence goes on along the minus strand of DATAWM010000064.1, from coordinate 22,951 downwards.
CTTCGGGTCGTAGCCCTTCTGCGCGATCCAGCGCCGCGCGGGCTCATCGAGGGTCAGCATCACGCCCTTGGGCTCGAGCTGTGCCTCGACTTCGATCAGCAGCTTGTCGACCACGCGCTCGATCGTGGCCTCATCCAGCGTCGCGAACTGGATCACCGCATCGAGCCGATTGCGGAATTCCGGTGAAAATAGCCGCCGGATGGCTTCCATGCCATCGCTGGCGTTGTCCGCCTGAGTGAAGCCGATCGACGGCCGGCTCATCTCATGCGCGCCGGCGTTGGTCGTCATCACGATGATCACATGGCGGAAATCCGCCTTGCGGCCGTTGTTGTCGGTCAGCGTGCCATGGTCCATGACCTGCAACAGCAGGTTGAACACGTCCGGGTGCGCCTTCTCGATCTCATCGAGCAGCAGCACACAGTGCGGGTGCTTGGTGATCGACTCGGTCAGCAGGCCCCCCTGATCGAAGCCGACGTAGCCGGGCGGCGCGCCGATCAGGCGCGAGACGGTGTGGCGCTCCATGTACTCGGACATGTCGAAGCGCACGAACTCGATGCCCAGCGCCAGTGCCAGCTGGCGCGTGACCTCGGTCTTGCCGACACCGGTCGGGCCGGCGAACAGCAGGCTCCCGACCGGCTTGCGCTGATCGCCCAGCCCCGAGCGCGCCAGCTTGATCGCGGCCGCCAGCGTGCCGATGGCCTGATCTTGGCCGAAGATCACCAGCTTGAGGTTGCGCTCCAGGTTCTTCAGCAGCTCGCGGTCCGAGGACGATACGTTCTTCGGCGGGATACGCGCGATGCGCGCCACCACGTCCTCCACCTGCTCGACCTCCACGCGCGCGGGGCGCTCGCCCGCGGGCTTCAGGCGCAGACGCGCGCCGGCCTCGTCCACCACGTCGATCGCCTTGTCGGGCAGGTGGCGGTCGTTGATGTGCCGGTCGGCCAGCTCGGCCGCGGCGCGCAGCGCCTCGGGCGCGTACTCGACGCCGTGGTGCTCCTCGAATTTCGGTTTCAGCCCCATCAGGATCTCGACCGTCTCGGCCACCGAGGGCTCGACCACGTCGATCTTCTGGAAGCGGCGCGCGAGCGCGTGATCCTTCTCGAAGATGCCGCGATATTCCTGGTAGGTAGTGGAGCCGATACAGCGGATCTCGCCGTTGGCCAGCACCGGCTTGATCAGGTTGGAGGCGTCCATGACGCCGCCGGAGGCCGCGCCGGCGCCGATCACGGTGTGGATCTCGTCGATGAACAGTACCGCGCCGGGCTGTTTCTTCAGCTCCGTGACCACCGCCTTCAACCGCTTCTCGAAGTCACCGCGGTACTTGGTGCCGGCGATCAGCGCGCCCATGTCCAGCGCATAGATGGTGCAGTCGGCCAGTACCTCGGGCACGCGGCCCTCGACGATCAGGCGCGCCAGCCCCTCCGCGATCGCGGTCTTGCCCACGCCGGCCTCACCGACGTACAGCGGGTTGTTCTTGCGGCGGCGGCACAGAATCTCGATGGTGCGCTCGACCTCGAGCTTGCGGCCGATCAGCGGGTCGATCCGGCCCTCCTGCGCCTGCACGTTCAGGTTGATCGCATACTTCTCCAGTGCGCTGCCCGACTCGTTGTCGCGCTCGGCTTCCACGCCGCTGTCGTCGCGGTCCTTGTCGACCTTGGACTCCCCGGTGCGGCTGAGCCCGTGGGAGATGTAGTTGACCACGTCCAGCCGCGTGACCTGCGCGCGCGCCAGCAGGAAGACCGCGTGGCTCTGCTTCTCGCTGAAAATCGCCACCAGCACGTTGACGACGCCGACTTCCTTCTTGCCGCTGGACTGCACGTGAAACACCGCGCGCTGCAGCACCCGCTGGAAGCCCAGCGTCGGCTGCACCTCGCGCTCCTCGCTGGGCGAGAGGCGCGGGGTATTGGTCTCCACGTGATGCTTCAGGTCGGTGCTGAGCCGCTCGAGGTCTGCGCCGCAGCCCTCCAGCACCTCGCGCACCTTGGGCGCATCCAGGATCGCGAGCAGCAGATGCTCGACCGTCAGGAATTCGTGGCGCGCGCTGCGCGCCTGGTGGAACGCCTGGTTCAGGCAAAACTCGAGCTCGCTCGACAACACTGCTCCGTCACTCCAGCGGGTGCTTCTAAGCTTCCTCGAGCGTGCACAGCAGCGGATGCTGATGCTCGCGCGAGAAGCTGGTCACCTGCGACACTTTGGTCTCTGCGATTTCGTATGTAAAGACTCCACAGACCCCTTTGCCGCGCGTATGCACCTCCAGCATGACGCGCGTGGCCATCTGCCGATCCATGGCGAAGAACCGCTCCAGGACCTCCACCACGAACTCCATCGGCGTGTAGTCGTCGTTGAGCAGGATCACGCGGTAGAGCGGCGGCTCGGCCGTCTCAGGTGGCGCTTCCTCGACGATGACGCCGGTATCGGGGCGATTTGTCTGCCCTTGGTCCTTCACCAGATAACCGCCCCGTTACAAGTCCGCTGCACCGCTGCAGTACTGGTGCCTTCAAAGTCTAATCCACTGCGATGCGTTGTTGCATCCTCGCTCGCCCTACAGCGGCACCGGCGGCACGATTGTCTGCAATGAGCGACGTTTTGAACCAAAAGAACACTGCCGAAACAAACGCTTGAGAGCGCCAACAAGCGCGCCTTATCATGTCACGTTCGATAAGCTCCCCGAGGGGGATGCAGCAGTGAGCTCAGCAGCCGGCACCGGCGAGATCATGTCCGTGCGGGCACTTACGCGGCTATTGGCCGAGCGGGGTGCCCAGCTCGCCGTGGTCGTGCTGATCATCGCCCTGGGTCTGGACAGCGCGCTGATCCTCACCCGCGCGCTGAACCCGCTCGGCGCGCAGCCGCCGGCTGCTGGGGCCGCGCTGATCATGCGGCACGGCCTCAACCCGCAGCTGGCGCTGGCGACCATCGTCAACGCCCACCTGTTTGGCACCGCCGCCGTGGCCACCGGCCCGAATGCGCCTCCGACCAACATGGCGCTGATTCTGGCCGGCGTGATCGCCGAGAAGAACCCGGCCCACGGCCAGGCGATCATCGGCCCCAACGCGGCCGCGGCCAAGCTGTATTCGGTCGGCGCCATGATCAGCGGGGGCGTACGGCTGCATGCGGTGTATGCCGACCGCGTGCTGCTGGAGCACAACGGCGGCCTCGAGACGCTGATGCTGCCGCGCACACCCCTGCCGGGTGCCTCGGGCCTGGCGCCGGCGCAGTCGGCGCCGACCGGCACGACGATGCGGGCCAACCCGGCGGTGCTGGCCGGGCTGGTGCGTGTGCAGCCGGTCTTCAGCCAGGGAAAGCTGTCCGGCTATCGCATCTTTCCAAACGGCAAGAACGGTCCGGCGACGTTCCGCCAGCTCGGGCTGGTGGCCGGGGACATGATCCTCGCGGTCAACGGCACCAGCCTGGATGACCCGGCGCGGGCGATGGAGGTGTTGCAGACGCTGTCCTCCTCGGGCAGTGCCACGATCACGGTGATGCGCAACGGCGCGGCCCAGGAGGTCAACTTGAATCTCGCCAACTTGAGCGGCGACGAGCAATATAGCGGCGCCCAGGGAGCCGATCCGTCCGCCCCGTCTCCCGGACCCGCGATCCGGCGGCCCATGATACTGCCGGCGCCGAATGCCCTCGGCACCACCGCCGGCAGCCTCCCCGGGCAGGCCGCGCCGCAGGCCGGCGCGCTCGAACGATAGCGATCGAACCACGGATAAAGCGTGCCCGTCTTGACGGAACCACCACCAGAACACAGGAACACTGATGCCCGATAGATCGACGGCCGCCCGGGCGCGCGCCCCGCGGCGCCGCAGCGCGCTCGCCGCGGCGCTGCTGCTCACCGGCACGCTCGCCCTGTTGGCAGCCGGGATGCCGGCGTCTGCGCAGAACAGCACGCAGCGCATCACGCCGAACTTCACCAACGTCGACATCACGCAGATCATCCAGGCGGTCAGCATGGCGACCGGCAAGAACTTCATCATCGACCCGCGCGTGCGCGCGCAGGTCACGATGCTGTCGTCCACGCCGATGACTCCGGCCGAGTTCTACCAGGCGTTTCTCGCGATCCTGCAGGTGCACGGCTTCGTCGCGATTCCCGACGGCGACGTGGTCAAGATCATTCCCGACGCCAACATGCGCCAGTATCCGTCGGTGGACCTGCCCGAGCACGTCAGCTCGACCTCCGATGAGCTGGTCACTCAGGTGCTGGCGATCAAGAACGTCAGCGCCGCGCAGCTGGTGCCGGTGCTGCGGCCGCTGATGCCGCAGAACGCGCAGCTCTCGGCCGTGACCGGCGCCAACATCCTGATCATCTCCGACCACGCCAACAACGTGAGCCGGATGATGCGCATCATCGACCGCATCGATCAGGTCGGAAACCCCGACTTCGACGTCATGACGCTGCAGAGCGCCACCGCGGACGACACCGCGCGCGTGCTCAATTCGCTGATGTCGCAGAGCTCGGGCGGAGCCAACGTCAAGATCGTGGCCGACGACCGCTCCAACAGCATCATCGTCAGCGGCGATGCGGCCACGCGCCTGCGCGTCAAGGCGCTGATCGCGCAGCTGGATACGCCGGTGGAGACCGGCACCGCGACGCAGGTGCGCTACCTGCGCTACGCCGACGCCGAGGATCTGTCCACGCGCCTGAAGGAGCAGATGTCCAGCAATCGCACCGGGGCGGGTGGAACCGGCGCGCGCCAGTTCAACGTGCAGCCGCTGCCGAACGCGCAGGGCACCACCACGCCTGCGGGCGGCAGACAGACGGGAGCGGACACGCAGGCCGGCCCCGCCACCATCTCGCTGGCCGGCGGCCAGGCCACGATCTGGGCGGACAAGGACACCAACTCGCTGGTCATGACGGCCGACGCGCACACCATGCGGGCGCTCAACGCGGTGATCGACAAGCTCGACATCCGCCGCCCGCAGGTGCTGGTCCAGGCCATCATCGCCGACGTGGCTGTCGACAAGACCGAGGACCTCGGCATCAACTGGGCGGTGGACGGCAGTGCTACCAAGCTCGGCATCGGCGGCTTCATCTCCCCGGTCGCCGGCTCCTCGATCATCGACCTGTACAACGACGTGACCAACCCATCCACGGCGCTGACCAGCAACCCGCCGACCGGCACCACCCTCGGCATCGGCAAGCTGTCGGCCGCCGGTACCAACTTCGCGCTGATGCTGCGCGCGCTGCAGGGCGACTCGCGCACCAACATCATCGCCACTCCCTCCGTGGTCACGCGCGACAACCAGGAAGCCAAGATGGAAGTCGCCGAGGAAGTGCCGTTCCTGACCGGCCAGTACAGCACCACCAACGGCACCGGCAGCGCCTTCCAGACCATCCAGCAGGAGGACGTGGGCACGCTGCTGACCGTGACGCCGACCATCAGCGCCGGCGACGTGGTGCTGCTGAAGCTCGACGTGGAGAGCTCCAGCCTGTCCTCCAGCGCCTCCGGCGTGGCCGGCGATCCGATCACCAACAAGAACACCATCACCACCAGCGTACTGATCAAGGACGGCGGCACGCTGGTGCTCGGGGGCCTGATCCAGGACACCGTCACCAACACCCAGCAGTCGGTGCCGCTGCTCGGCAACATTCCGCTGCTCGGCGAGCTGTTCCGCACCCGTAACAACGAGAAGACCAAGAGCGACTTCCTGATCTTCCTGCAGCCGCGCATCCTGCGCGACGATGAGCAGGCCACGATCGAGACCGACTCCAAGTACAGCTACATGCGCAACGAGCAGCGCCAGGTCGGGCACGACAAGGCCATCCTGCCGCTGGCGCCGTACGAGCCGGCCGACCCGCTGCCGCCGCTGATCAACGGCAACATCGGTGGCATGTTCAGCCCGTCGCCCAACCTGGGCGCCCCTGCGGCGGCGGGCAGCTCCGCAAGCCCCGCCGGGCCCGCAGCTGCGGGCGCCGCCGGCGGTGCCAAGACCAGCGGCGCGCCCGGCAACGACGCCACCAGCAGCCCCGCTGCCGGTACTGCGGGAGGAGCGCCTTGAACGAGATTGCCGAACGGCGAGCCGCCCGCGTCGGGGTGGCGCTGCGCGAGGCCGCCGCCTCCCAGGCCGCCGCCTCCCGGGCCGCAGCGGCCTCCGACGCCGCCGCGGCCGCCCGCGGGCCGGCACCTGCGGCCGCGGCGGACGGGGGCGCCACCGCGGCCGATACGCGCCTGCCGTTCGCGTTCGCGCGACGCCACGGGGTGCTGGTGCGTGGCGTGGAAAACGGCGTCGCCGACTGTGTCTACCGCCTGCCGTGCTCACCGATGGCGCTGGCGGAGGCGCGCCGCTACCTGCGGCTGCCGCTGCGGCTCACTGCGGCCGAGCCGGAGGTGTTCGACGATCTGCTGCGCCGGACCTACGAGGGCGGCAATACCGAGTCGATGCAGCTGGGCGGTCTGGAGGAGGGCGTCGACCTCGCCCACCTGGCACAGGACCTGCCCGAGCAGGCCGACCTGCTCGAGAGCGACGACGATGCGCCGATCATCCGCCTGATCAATGCGCTGCTCACGCAGGCCATCCGCGAGAATGCCTCCGACATCCACGTGGAGCCGTTCGAGAACCGCCTGGTGGTGCGTTTCCGCGTCGATGGCATCCTGCGCGAGGTGCTGCAGTCCAAGCGCGGGGTGGCGCCGCTGGTGGTGTCGCGCATCAAGGTCATGTCCAAGCTGGACATCGCCGAGAAGCGCCTGCCGCAGGACGGGCGCATCAGCCTGCGCATCGCCGGCCGGGCGGTCGACGTGCGCGTCTCCACCATCCCCTCCGGCCACGGCGAGCGCGTGGTGCTGCGGCTGCTGGACAAGCAGGCCGGACGGCTGGACCTGGACTCCCTCGGCATGGCGGCCGACACGCAGCGGCTGCTCGACGAGCTGATCCACAAGCCGCACGGCATCCTGCTGGTCACCGGCCCGACCGGCTCGGGCAAGACCACCACGCTGTATGCCGCGCTCGAGCGGCTCAACGACAACACCAGCAATATCATGACGGTCGAGGATCCGATCGAGTACTACATCGACGGCATCGGCCAGACCCAGGTCAACACCAAGGTCGAGATGACCTTCGCGCGCGGCCTGCGCGCGATCCTGCGCCAGGATCCGGACGTAGTGCTGGTCGGGGAGATCCGTGACCTCGAGACCGCGCAGATCGCGGTGCAGGCGAGCCTGACCGGCCACCTGGTGCTCTCGACCCTGCATACCAACACCGCGGCAGGCGCGCTGACCCGCCTGCGCGACATGGGCATCGAACCGTTCCTGCTGTCCTCGAGCCTGATCGGCGTGCTGGCCCAGCGGCTGGTGCGGGTGCTCAATCCGGCCACGCGGACGGCCTTCACGGCCGGCGAATACGAGCGGCGGCTGCTCGGGATGACACCCGACCAGCCCTCTCCGACGATGTATCGGCCCGGACGTGACGCCGGCGGCGGCTACCACGGCCGCACCGGCATCTACGAGCTGATCGTGATCGACGATACGCTGCGCACGATGATTCACGACGGCGTCGGCGAGCACGATATCGAGCGCTACGCCCGCAAGTTCACCCCCTCGATCCGCGAGGACGGCCTGGCGCGCGTGCTCAAGGGCGAAACCACGATCGAGGAAGTCCTGCGCGTGACGCGCGAGGACTAGGCGCACGAGCGCACCTGCGTGGGGGCATTCGAATATACGGCGCTGGATGCGGGCGGCCGCTCTCGCAAGGGCCTCATCGAGGGTGACACCGCCCGCCATGTGCGCAGCCTGCTGCGCGAGCGGCAACTGCTGCCGGTCACGATCGAGGAAGTCGCGGCACAGGAATCGCGCCGCCAGCTGCGTCCGGGCCTGCGCTTCGGGCGCGGCCTCTCGGCGGCCGATCTGTCGCTGCTGACCCGCCAGCTCGCCACGCTGGTGCGTGCCGGGCTGCCGCTCGAGGAGGCGCTGCTGGCGGTCTCGCAGCAGACCGAGAAGCCGCGCGTGCAGAGCATCGTGCTCGGCGTGCGCGCCAAGGTCGTGGAGGGCCACGCGCTGGCGGCGGGGCTGGGGGATTTTCCGCGCGTATTCCCGGAAATCTACCGCGCCACGGTGTCAGCCGGCGAGCAGTCCGGGCACCTCGACACGGTGCTCGAGCGGCTGGCCGAATACACCGAGAGCCGCGAGCAGCTGCACCAGAAGGTCATGGGGGCGCTGCTCTACCCGATCGTGCTCACCGTCATGTGCTTCATCATCGTCTCGATCCTGCTGACCTACGTGGTACCCAAGGTCGTCGAGGTGTTTCAGTCGCAGAACGCGCAGCTGCCGCTGGCCACGCGCGTGCTGGTGGGGGTCAGCGGCTTCATGCGCAGCAACGGCCTGTGGCTGCTGGCGGGCATCGCGCTGGCCATCGTCATCGGCGCGCGCGCGCTGAAGTCGCCCGCCAACCGGCGGCGCTTCCACCATGGGCTGCTGGCCCTGCCGGTCTTCGGCCGCGTGCTGCGCGGCTTCAACACCGCGCGCTTCACACGCACGCTGAGCATCCTGACCGCCAGCGCCGTGCCGGTGCTCGATGCGCTGCGCATCTCCGGGGAGGTCATTACCAACCTGCCGATGCGCGACGCCGTCACGGCGGCCACCGCGCGCGTGCGCGAGGGCGCGCCGATCGCCCGCTCGCTGGCCGCCAGCCGCCTGTTCCCGGCGATGACGGTGCACCTGATCTCCAGCGGCGAATCCAGCGGCCAGCTGCAGGCCATGCTCGAGCGCGCCGCCGCCAACCAGGAGCACGAGCTCGAAGGGCTGCTGGCCGCGCTGATGGGCCTGCTCGGCCCGTTGCTGATCGTGGCGATGGGCCTGTTCGTCATGGGCATCGTTTTTGCCATGTTGCTGCCGATCTTCGAGATCAACTCCCTGATCCACTGAGGTCCCGGGTCCACCGGGGCGTCCCGGCCGCCGTCGGCACCCCGGCCGCGGGAAAATTGCTTCAAACCGTCGCCGAGCGCACACAATCGCCCCATCCGGTCGTTGCATCCGCATTTGAATCGCATTATTTTCGCGCCGTCACAGCCATTGCGGGCACGGCACACCGAAACAACATGGGCGCCAATCCGGATTCCGACGAATTCGACGAAGATGACGCGGGCGAGGTCGCACCTGAGGAAGAGGAGATCGATCTCGCGCGGGCCATCAAGGACATGGATATTGCCAAGCGCCGCGCCAACCGGGTCGGAGAACCCGCCTGGCGGCGGCTCGAGCAGCGGCTCGACCAGCGACGCACGGCCGAGCAGATCAGCGATTTCGAGGACTACGACATCGGCGAGACCGGCGAGCGCAAATCGCCTCCCCGGCGCTGAGCGCTAGCCCGTGGCCGGGAGCCTGCCGGCGCCAGCCGGCGCGGCCGCTGCCAGCGGTGCGGCCGCGCCCCCGGCTCCCCGGCGCAGCACGCCGACCACCACGCCTTCGATGAGCAGCGACTGCTGCGTGAGGTCGACCCGGATCGGCTCGAACTGCGCGTTCTCCGGCAGCAGCCACACGATGCTGCCCTCCTGGCGATAGCGCTTGACGGTCACCTCGTCCTCCAGCCGCGCAACGATGATCTGGCGGTTGCGGATCTCGCTGGTGCGGTGAACGGCGACCAGGTCGCCATCGAGGATGCCGGCGTCCTTCATGCTCATGCCGACGACTTTGAGCAGATAATGCGGGCGGGGCTGGAACACCGACGGATCGACCTGCAGGTGCTCGACGACGTTCTCTTCCGCCAGGATCGGCCGGCCCGCGGCCACACGGCCTACCAGCGGCAATCCGAGCGGCTCGCGGGCCGTGTCGCCCAGACGTATGCCGCGCGAGGTGCCCGGCAGCAGCTGGATGACGCCCTTGCGCGCCAGCGCGCGCAGGTGCTCCTCGGCCGCATTGGGCGAACGGAATCCGAGCTGCGCGGCGATCTCGGCCCGCGTGGGCGGCATGCCGCTCTCGCGGATCGCGCGCTGCAGGAAGCGCAGCACGCGGCTCTGGTTGGGGGTCAAGTCGGGCATGTGTAATTATATACAGTAGCGCTGATGACACGCAACCCGACGGCGCCCGGCGCCGATGCCCCGCTCGACGTGGCGATCATTGGCGCCGGTCACAACGGCCTGGTGGCCGCCGCGTACCTGGCCGCGGCCGGACTGTCGGTGAAGCTGTTCGAACGGCGCTCGGTGGTCGGCGGTGCGGCCGTCACCGAGGAGTTCGCGCCGGGCTTCCGCAACTCCACCGCCAGCTACACCGTCAGCCTGCTGCATCCGAAGATCATCCGCGAGCTGGAGCTGGCCCGGCATGGGTTGACCATCGTGCCCCGGCCGATGCAGAACTTCCTGCCGCTTCCGGACGGGGATTCGCTGTGCGCCCCGGCCGCGCCCGACGCGCTGGCCGCGCAGGTGGCGCGCCACTGCGCCGCCGATGCGGACCGGCTGCCGCAGTGGCAGGCCCTCATCGCCGAGGCCGCCGAGCTGCTGCGTGCGCTGATGCTGCGCACCCCGCCCGCGGATCTGTCGCGCTGGCCGGACCTGTGGGAGTTGTTCAAGTGCGGGCGCGACCTGCGCGCCCTGCCGGCAGCCCGGCAGCGCGCGCTGCACGAGCTGTTCACCCGCAGCGCCGGCGACCTGCTCGACGGCTGGTTCCAGAGCGACGCGCTCAAGGCGCTGTACGGATTCGATGCGGTGGTCGGCAACTACGCCAGCCCATACACGCCGGGCAGCGCCTACGTGCTGCTGCATCATGCGATCGGCGAGGTCAACGGCCGCCGCGGCGTATGGGGACATGCAATCGGCGGCATGGGCGCGATCACGCAGGCGATGGCGGCCGAGGCGCGCGCGCGCGGCGCGCTGATCGAGACCGGCGCGGGCGTCGAGCGCGTGTGGATCGACGGCGCTGGTGCCCGCGGCGTGGAGCTCGCCGACGGACGGCGCATCCGCGCGCGCATCGTCGCCGCCAACGTCAACCCCAAGCTGCTCTACCTGCAGCTGATCGAGCCGCAGCACCTGCCGCCCGACTTCATCGCGGCCATGCAGCGCTACCGTTGCGGCTCGGCCACATTCCGCATGAACGTCGCGCTGTCCGAGCTGCCGCGCTTCGATGCGACGCCGGCGGCGGACGCGGGCGCCCCCGGCGATCACCTGCGCTCGGGCATCATCCTCGCGCCGTCGCTGGCGTACATGGACCGCGCATTCGCGCAGGCGCGGCTGCAGGGCCATTCCAGTGCACCGATCATCGAGATGCTGATCCCCAGCACCGTGGACGACTCGCTCGCCCCGCGCGGCGCGCACGTCGCAAGCCTGTTTTGCCAGCACTTCGCGCCGCAGCTGCCGCACGGGCGCAGCTGGGAGTCGGCGCGTGAGCAGATGTCCCGCCTGATCATCGACACCGTGACGCTCTACGCGCCGAACTTCAGCCGCGCCGTGATCGCACACAGCGCACTGTCGCCGGCCGACCTCGAGCAGCGCTTCGGATTGATCGGCGGTGACATCTTTCACGGCGCGCTCGGATTGGACCAGATGTGGGCGGCCCGGCCCGTGCTCGGCTATGGCGACTATCGCTCGCCGGTGTCGGGGCTGTACCTGTGCGGAGCCGGTGCGCATCCCGGCGGCGGCGTCACCGGCCTGCCGGGGCACAATGCTGCGCGCCGAATCCTGAAAGATTGGTTCGCGCGACGCTCTTCGTTAAGGATTCGTTAAGGTAGCGTCCGGACCGTTGGTCCATTCCCACACCAGCGGATATGCTGTCGGGGGTATCTGACAGGCCCAATGCCAACGCGCTATTGCAATTGCAGGTCAAATTTGGTCAAGTTATAGCCTCGCACTATCGTTTCCGCCGCAGGAAGGCGGTGCGAGGCGGTTTCAACTGGTTCAAGCAAAGGGGATCCGAATGAACAAGATACTCGTCGTGAAGCTGGCGTCCGCCGCCATGGTGGTCGCGCTCGCCGGCTGCACCGACCTCAAACCACTGCAGGCCCAGATCGACAGCCTGAAAACTCAGGTAACCGCGCTGCAGGGCGACGTACAGTCAGCGAAGACCTCCGCTGACAACGCTGCTCGTGCCGCCGACGCCGCGCAGAGTGCAGCGAACCAGGCGGCGCAGGCTGCCAGCGGCGCTCAGAACACCGCCAACCAGGCGCTGACCGCCGCACAGGCAGCGCAGTCCTCGATCGACGCGACCAACGAGAAGATCAATCGGATGTTCCGCAAGTCGGTCTCGAAGTAATCCGTCTCGATAGGACGGCAGAACAACGCCGCGCTCCGCGCGGCGTTTTCTTTATTGGCTTCTTTATTGCGTCCCGGACTATCAACGGCGCGGCGGCACCCGCCCCGCCACGCAGCTGCGTCAATAGCGCAGCAGCGCCGAGCCCCAGGTCACACCGCCACCGAGCGCCTCGAGCAGCAGCAGATCGCCGCGCTTGATGCGGCCGTCGCGCGTGCCGATGTCGAGCGCCAGAGGTACCGAGGCGGTGGAGGTATTGCCATGGTCCTGCACCGTGACGATGACGCGCTCCATCGGCAGCCCGAGCTTCTTGGCGGTCGCCTGGATGATGCGGAAGTTGGCCTGATGCGGCACCAGCCAGTCGATCGCGAGCCGGTCCAGGTGGTTGGCGGCCAGGGTCTCATCGACGATGCGGCCCAGCAGTGTGACCGCCAGCTTGAACACCTCGCTGCCGGACATGCGCACGTAGTCACCGGGCGCCAGGTTGCCCGGGGCCGGGCCGCGTGCCGGCCCGCCGGTACAGTACAGCAGATGCTGGTAGCTGCCGTCGGCATGCAGGTGCGTGGAGAGGATGCCCGGCTCTTCGGAAGGAGCCAGCACCACGGCACCGGCGCCGTCGCCGAACAGGATGGCGGTACTGCGATCACTGTAATCGGTGATCCGTGACAGCACCTCGGAACCGACCACCAGCGCGCGCTTGGCATCCCCGGCGCGTACGAACTTGTCGGCGATCGCCAGCGCATAGAGAAAGCCGCTGCAGGCCGCCTCCAGGCTGAACGCCGGGGCCCCGCGGCAGTCCAGCCGCGCCTGCAGCAGCGTGCCGGAGTTGGGAAAGACCAGGTCCGGAGTGGTGGTGCCCACCGCGATCAGATCGATGTCGGCCGCGCGGATCCCGGCCGCGGCAATCGCCGCGCGCGCGGCGTGCGCGGCCATGTCGGTGTTGGATTCACCGTCGCCGATGATGTGGCGGCGCTCGATGCCGGTGCGCTCACGGATCCAGGCGTCGCTGGTGTCCATGAGCTTCTCCAGATCGAAATTCGTCAGCACCCTCTCCGGCAGATAGCTGCCGGTGCCGATGATCCGCGAATACACGGGCACGCGCCCGAATGCCGCAGGCGCGGGCTATTCCTGACTGTCCGCCTCGGCCGGTTGCTCGATGATGCGCCGCCCGCGATAGAAGCCGTCCGGCGTGATGCAGTGACGCAGATGCTGCTCACCGGATTGCGGATCGGCCGACAGCGCCGGCGTTGCAAGCCCGTCGTGCGATCGATGCATGCCGCGCTTGGACGGTGTCTTGCGGCTTTTCTGTACGGCCATGATTTAAGATCCTCACACAATTACCATTACTTGCTCGTCTTCGCGCCGCGTTCCAACAACGCCCGCAGCTCGGCGAACGGCCGCGCCGTCACCTGCTCGCTCGCCTGCGGCACGGTGCCGTGGGCCTCGGCCGCATCCGCCGCGCCGGGTGCGGCGGCGTCCGCGTCCCGTGCCAGCGGCCGGCACTGCGCGGCATCCTCGTGCAGCGGCACGATCGGCAGCGCCAGCGACAACTCCTCGGCCGCCAGCGCCGCAAAATCCAGCCGCCCTTCCGGGGCGAGGAACGTCTCCCAGCCGGCCGGCGCGCTATCCGCTTCCTGCTCCGACTCGACGATCAGCACCGGCGAGCGGCTATCCACGCGCAGCGTCATCGGCTCGAGGCACCGCTGACAGGTGGCCGGCAGGCTCGCCTGCAGCCCGACCTGCGCGACGGGGAAGCCCTGTTCGCGGCCGAACGACAATTGCGCGCGCACCTGCCCGCCGTCGGCTAAGAATTCTGCCGGAAAATCCGGCAGCTGCGCCAACGGAATGTCGAGTTCGAAAACCGCCCGCGAGTCGGCCAGTTTTCTGACGTCGCGTAGCTTCGGGGCAGCCATGAGCGCGCGTATGATAGGTTCAGCCTCGCGGCAAGTCAAAAACCACTGATGTAGCAAGCTGTTGATTGGGCGCCGTATTTTTCGCCGTGCTATAACGGCGCATGCCCCCCGCTGCCCTGGTCCTCGCCTCGACCTCAACCTATCGGCGTGAGCTGCTGATGCGGCTGCGGGTGCCGTTCAGCACCGCCGCCCCGGGCGTCGACGAGTCGCCGACTCCCCACCAGACCCCGCTCGAGCATGCCCAGCGTCTCGCGCTCGAGAAGGCGACGGCCGTGGCCGCCACCCGTCCGGACACGACCGTGATCGGCAGCGATCAGGTGGCCGTCTGCAAGGGCGAGTTGCTGGAGAAGCCCGGCAACGCCGAGCGCTGCCGAGAGCAGCTGCGCTGGCTGTCGGCCGCGGCCGCCACCTTCCACACCGCCGTGGCGGTGCTGCTGTCCGGACGCGGCCAGACGTTGCAGTTCGTCGACACCACCACCGTCTACTTCCGCGCCCTGAGCGAACCGGAAATCGAGCGCTACATCGCCGCGGAGCAACCCTTCGACTGCGCCGGCGGCTTTCGCAGCGAGGGGCTGGGCATCGCCCTGTTCGCGCGCGTGGTCAGCGAGGATCCGACGGCTCTGATCGGCCTGCCGCTGATCGCGGTGGCGCGCGCGCTGCGGCAGCTCGGCTACGAGGTGCCGTGACGCGGACCGGCCGGCGCCTCAGCCGCTGCCCTGCCCCTTGGCGGCGGCCCGCGCCGCCCCGCCCCGCCCCGCGGCCCGTCCCGCATTGGACAGATAGGCGGCCAGCGCATCCAACTGCGCGTCCGTGATCTCGGTCTTGCGGAACGGCGTCATGATGCTGTAGCCGTTGCGCACGTAGAATTTGATGATCGCGGGGGTCAGATCGGTGCGCTGCTCGAGCAGCGCCGGCTTGGTGCCATGGTACTTGACCGCGAGCGCTCCGGTACCCGGATGGCCGGGCCCCTCGCCATGGCAGGCCACGCACCACTGCTCGAATACCGTGTGCCCGCGGGCCGCCTCATCGGCCCCGAACGCGCACACCGATGCACCCAGGCTCAATGCCGCCGCCAGATAGGCCAGTGACCTCAGGCTCATTGTTCGCAACTCCGTTAGGTCTTGTTCCGCAGATGCTTCGGCCAGATGCCGTAGCGGCCCGCGGACAGGATGCCGTTGGGATCGATCGCATCCTTGAGCGTCTCGTTGAAATGCAGCAGCGCGTGGTTGTTGAACGAGTAGGCGTTGACCACCGTCTCCTGCAGCGCCGGGGCCGCGCGATACTCGCCCCAGCCGTGCTTGGCGCACTCGCTGATCAGCATCTTGATTCCCTCGACGGTCTTGCGGTCCTTCTCCGGCACGCGCGTCACCGCAAATCCGTAGATGAGGACGAACGAATGGCTCCAATAGGCGCTCGGTACGCTGAATTTCACCCGCCGGTAACTGTCGGTCAGGTCGTAGTCGGTGAGTATCTGGGTGATCACCCGGTTCGCCTCGAAGATGGCCTCGCCGGTGCGCGGAATGATCGGTGAAAACCAGATGTGCCCCCAGTCCGGCTGCGGATGCGCCGGTGTGCGCGCGCCGCGCACGAACATGTCGAGGCTGGGAACGCCGAACTCGGGCTTGTGGATGTGCGGGATATCCTGCTCGCGCAGCGGGAACTTCCACATCGTGCCGTCCTGGAACGTGACACCCGGGACCTTGGCGGCGAACTTCTGCTTGCAGTATTCCCAGCTCTCGCGCAGCGCCCGCTCGGCGCCGTAGAACTTCAGGATCACGCTCCAGTAGGGGATGCGGTTGGCCTTGCCGAAGGCCTGCAGCTGCTCGTCCGATACGTCCCCGCCTGGCTGCGTGGCCAGATAGTCGACCACTCTCTGGTCGCGCGGCACCAGCGTCGAGCCGCCGTAGAGCGGGCTGGCCAGGAACGGCATGCCGTTGCTGATATCCGAGTACTGCGCGTAGTTCATTTCCTCGACCATCGCCGAGAGGTCATCGCGCCGGTAGGCGAACACCGTGCCGGAGAAGAAGGCGTCCGGCATCGGCATCACCCAGAACCCCATCTTGGTCACGACGCCGAAATTGGACTGGCTGAAGATGCCGTCGATCCAGGGGCCGACGCCGAACTTGTAGTCCTGCCAGCTCTGTGCGCCCGGCAAGGCACCCATGCCGGTGCGCAGCAGTTCGCCGTTGGGCAGTACCACCTCCATCCCGCAATGCGAATCGAAGTGGTTGCGATAGGGCGCCTGCAGGTAGCCGCCGCCGTGATCCAGCGCGTTGCCGATGAGGCTGCCCCAGCCCGGATCCGGCGTGTCGATGACCAGCCGGACGTTGTGTTCCTGAAAGTGGCGGTACAGGTCGAAATAGCTGACGCCCGGCTCCACCAGCACGTGGGCGCGCGCCTCATCGACCGAAAGGATGCGGTTCATGCGCTTGAGGTCGAGCACCACGCTGCCGGAGTAATTCGGCGCGGACCCGCCGTAGCCGAGGTTGCGGCCGCAGGAGATCGGATAGATTGGGATCCGGTAGGTGTTGGCGATGCGCACGACCCGCTGGACCTCCTCGGTGCTCTGCGGGCACACGGCAGCCGACGCCAATCTCTCCTCGGGCGTTCCCCACAGGATCGAATACGCATCGCGGTACAGCGCGACGTCGGCGTCCTCCGTGAAGACCCACTCCTCACCCACGATCTGCTTGAATTGCGCGATCGCCTGCGCGAACTGGCCTGCATCGACCCCTGGTGGCACTTTCACAGATAGATTTCCTCAGCTTCGGACGGTCACCGCACCCCCATGGCGCGACACCTGGGACGACCCGCCGCGCTGTGGCCGCTGGTTGCCGCGCTGCACGGGTGAGATGATCCATGAGTACGCCAGCCCCGGCCGCGTATCCGGCAATGCCGCGGTGCGAAAGCTGACCGAGGCGATCGGGTCCTGCGCGCGCGTAGCTGCCGCAAATGTGAGCATGGCCCGGGCAAGGACCGCCGGCCAGCCACCCGGACGGGTTGCCCCGGGCTCGATCCGGCTGATCAGCGCCCGCGGACCGGCGAGCCGGTGCAGCATCGTGCCGTCCGAGAGCGCTCGGTGCTCGCCGCGGTAAACCACCCGCATCGCATGGTCCCAGGCGAGGCTCTCCAGACAGAACAGCGCGTCGGCTTCGGTCAGGCCGCCCACGGCGGCCGGCTGCTCCTTCCAACGCGGCTGCAGGGTCGCGTACCACAGCTGCGTGACATCACCGGCGATGACGTACGGCCGCGCCCCATGCCGGTTCAATTGCGCCGTGAACGCCCCGCCGGCCGCAATGCGCTCATCGGCCACCAGCTGCAACAGCGCGCCGCTGCGCGCGGACCGGCGGCGCTCGTGCAGCCGGCCGGCGGCCGGCCACGCAGCCAACCCGGACAGCCCCGCGGCAATGGATAGAAACTCCCGTCGAGTAGCCAATTGAGCCCCCATCTTCCGACACGCCTGCCCGGAGCGGCCATTGGCATGCCGTCCCGGCTCAGTGCCGCTGCGGCCATTCTAGCTGCTCGCCCCGGTTGTTGCGCGCCGGGCATCAGAGCCCCTACTATGCGGCGCCATCGATGTGGGTGGGGCCGGGGTTGGTCGGTCTGGCCGGGCGTCGGGAGCGCTAACTGCGGTGAACACACGGATGATATCGTCGGCAGCTCGAACGAGCGCATGGCGATCGATTGTTGGCGGCGCGATCCTGCTGGCGGCCGGCCCGCTCGTCATTGCCGGTGCCGCGAATACCGGTGCCGCCGCCGGGGCGCAAACATCCCATGCCGCATCCTTCCCCAAGGGGCACTACGCGCAGCTCGACTCGCTGCCCGATTGGGGCGGTGTATGGACACTGGGCTTCGCCCGGCCGCCGCCGGGTCCGCTGCTCAAGGGAAAATACCTGCAGCACTATCAGCAGTGGAGCAGCTTCGTCAAAGCCCACCATGGTGAGGCGCCGCACAGCGGCTCGTATTGCCGGCCGCCGGGGATGCCCACCATCATGATGGTTCATCAGTATCCGATCGAATTCCTGTTCACGCCCGGACGGGTGACCATCAACAGCGAGGCGTGGATGCAACGGCGGGTGATCTTCACCGATGGCCGCGGCCACCCGCCGGATCTGGACCCGACCTTCAATGGCGACTCGGTCGGCAACTGGCAGGGCGATACCCTGGTGGTGGAAACCGTCGGCCTCAAGCCGGTGGTGCAGATCGCCAACGGCATGGAGCACAGCGACCGGCTGCGCATCGTGGAGCGTATCCATCTGGCCCGGAACGATCCGGACACGCTGCTGGACGAGATGACACTGTACGACCCGCTGGCACTGCAGCAGCCCTGGTCCACGACGCTGAGCTATAAGCGCAGCCGCGACGAACAGCTGCTCGAGTTCGTCTGCGAAGAGAACGATCTCAACAGCGGCGGCTCCGATTCCGCCATTCAATGATGATTCCAAGAGGCGCCGGCATGAAGCGAGGATGGACGCTCTGGTGGGCAGCGGGACTGCTCGGATTCAGCGGCGCGGCGCTGGCGCACCATTCGTTTGCGATGTTCGATCAGACGCAGCGCGTGGCGCTGCACGGCACCGTGCGGCAGTTTCAATGGACCAACCCCCATTCCTGGATCTACCTGGACGTGCCCGGGCCGGGCGGCGCCAGCCATTCGTGGCAGGTCGAGCTGAACAGCCCGAACAACCTGAAGCGCCAGGGCTGGCGGTCCGATGCCATGAAGCCGGGCGACCAGGTCACGGTGGTGATCAACCCGCTGCGCGACGGCAGGAAAGGCGGATTGTTCGTCAGTGCCACGCTTGCCAACGGGACGGTGCTCGGCGACCCCACCCGCCGCGGCAATGCCCCGATCAATGTTCCTTCGGTCAAGTAGCGTGCGGTTACCGGTGATGCGTTCCCTGCGCGCAAGGAGCGGTGCGATGAAAAGCGGCTCGATCGTGTTAGGCGCGCTCACGCTCATGCTGTTCTCGGCGCCGGCCTGGGTGCATCACTCCTATGCCATGTTCGACCCCACCCGCAAGATAAGCGTCAGCGGCACCATCACCGAGTTTCACTGGACCAACCCGCACGCCAGCTTCAAGGTGAGCGCCACCACCGCCGCAGGCGCCCCCGAGATCTGGGCGGTGGAAATGGGTAGCCCGAACAATCTCATTCGCGAAGGCTGGAAGCGCACCACGCTCAAGCCGGGCGACCAGGTGACCGTCACGGTAACGCCGCTGCGCGACGGCAGCCCGGGCGGCTCGTACCTGGGCATCGTGTTGGCCGACGGCAAGACGCTCGGCAAGCCGCAGGCCCAGGCCGCGCCGGCACCCGCAAGCGCGTCGGCACACTGAGGTGCGAGTGGGAGACAGTATGAATGCATCGACGGCTTCGCTCGGACGCCGCTTCGGCTGCTGGGCGGCGATGGGCCTGCTGGCGTTGGCCGCTGCGAACGCCGACGCACAGGTCCCGCGCGGCGGACTCAGCCAGGACAAGATCGACGAGCTCTCGCACAAGCACGACGGTTTCTACGGTGCACTGGCACCGCAGAACCTGGCGAAACCCCGACCCAAAGCGCCATTCAACATGACCGGCACGTGGTTCATCGACCTGCGCCGTTCGTTTAGCGACTACAGGTTCGGGCCGCCGTATCCGCAGTTCTACGCGGCCGGCCAGGCCGCGATGAAGGGGGCGGCCGCAGCCGCCAAGGCCCATCAGCCATACCGCGACAGCATCGCCGAATGCTATCCGGCCGGCATGCCGCTGATCATGACGCGGGTGTGGCCGATCAATATCATCCAGCTGCCGACCGTGGTCGAGATGGTGTTCGGCTTCACCAACAGCCTGCGGCTCATCTACCTGGATGGACGAGCACACACCGACCCGGATATCGCCATTTCGACCTACAACGGCGAATCCATCGGCCATTGGGAAGGCAAGACCCTGGTGGTCGATACCAAGTACTTCGAGCCGAACCAGCACTATATCGACATCGGCATACCGATCAGCGACCAGTTCCACATGGTCGAACGCATGCAGCTGCTGGATGCGGGCAAGACGCTGCAGATCGAGTACATCATGACCGATCCCGACATGTGGAAGGGGGAGTGGCGCAGTACCAAGCGCTGGATGCGCGAGGACTACAGCGACGTCCCGGAGGTCGAGTGCCTGCCGAATCTCAACCAGAACCTGCCCGGTACGCGTGAGGGCGACAAGGCGGCCGAGGCAGCCGGGCAGCACGCCGCGGGACCGGCGGCCGCGGCTGCGCCGGCAAGCGCGAGCGCGCGGGCAAACGGCGGCAAGTGAGGTTGATGGATATGGCGCAGTCGGTGCACGCGTTCGCTGTGTGGCTGTCGAACACACCGCTCAGCCTGCTGATCCAGAACGTCTCCTGGATCATTCCGACGGTCCAGACCATCCACATCCTGTCGATTGCGATCGTCATGTCCTCGGTGTTCATGCTGCATCTGCGGATCATCGGCCCGATGGGGCGTGGCCAGCCGCTGGCCGCGGTCGCGCGGCGCTTTTTGCCGTGGATCTGGTGCACGCTGGTGGTGCTGCTGCTGTCGGGCACCACGCTGATCATTGGCGAGCCCGGCCGATCGCTGCAGAATCCCGCCTTCCTCGCGAAGATGTCGATGCTGATCGCGGTCGTGCTGCTGACGTTGTTCTTCCAGCGGGGCCTGCGCCGCGACGCATTGTTCTGGGACAGCTCGGCCGGCCGGCGCGCCAGCGCCCGCCTCATCGCCGTGGTCTCGTTGCTGCTGTGGGTGGGCATCCTGTTCGCAGGACGCTGGATCGCCTACATGACCGACACCTCAGCCTGACCGGCCCGCCCGTGTCCCCTATGTTCGCGTGGCTGCATGCCACCGCTCTGGCTGAGACGATACGCGAGAGCAGTTACCTGTTCCCCTGGATCGAGAGCATCCACGTGCTTGCGCTCACGCTGGTGGTCGGATCGATCTCGATCGTGGACCTGCGGCTGCTGGGCATCGCATCGCGCGACCGCAGCGCCGCGCAGCTGATGGCCGAGGTGCTGCCGTTCACCTGGACGGCCTTCATCGTGGCGCTGTTGAGCGGCGGCACCCTGTTCACCTCGCATGCGGTCGGCTATGCGCAGAACTTTCAGTTCCGGATGAAGATGCTGCTGCTCGCGCTCGCGGGGATCAACATGCTGGTGTTTCACCTGTTCACCGGCCGCCACGCTGCGCGCTGGAGTCAGGATCATCCGATACCCTGGCAAGCGCGGCTCGCGGCGGGAATCTCGCTGACGCTGTGGATCGGCATCGTCGCTTTCGGCCGCTGGATCGGCTTCACCAACGTGCAATAGCTGCGCGCGGCAGCCGCCGCGCGCAGCGCTTAGCGCTTGCGTTCGCGTCCCCCCCGGCGCGGCGCGGCCAGCTGCTCCAGCACCGCCTTCAGCGGCGCGGGCAGCGGCGCGTTGAAGCTCTGCTCCGCGCCGCTCTCGGGCCAGGTGAACGAGCAGCTGTGTGCGTGCAGGAACATGCGCTTCAACCCGAGCGCCGCCAGCGCGGCGTTGAAGGCCGCGTCACCGTATTTCGGATCGCCCGCGATCGGGTGGCCGCAGTGCGCCGCATGCACACGGATCTGGTGCGTGCGCCCGGTGTGCAGCGTCGCCTCGATGAGGGACGCACCGGACCCGCAGTGCTCGACCAGCCGAAACTCAGTCAGCGCCTGCTTGCCGGCACGCGCATCGACCCGCACGGTGCGCTCACCGCTGACGCGTGCGTCGGTGCGCAGCGGCGCATCGATGCGGCGGTGGCCGAGCTGCCAGCGCCCGGCGACCAGCGCCAGGTAGCTCTTCTGCACCGCCCCTTCCCGCAACAGCGCGTGCAGCGTACGCAGAGCCGAGCGGCGCCTGGCGACCAGCAATACTCCGCTGGTCTCCCGATCCAGGCGGTGCGCCAGCTCCAGCTCCTCGTGCGGCCGCGAGGCGCGCAACGCCTCGATGACACCGAACGACAGGCCGCTGCCGCCGTGGACGGCGATGCCGGCCGGCTTGTCCAGCACCAGCAGCCGCTCGTCCTCGTGGATCACGGCGCGCTCGAGCGCCTGGATCATCGCCGCCGGCGCCGTGCGCGGCGCGTCCGCCGCCGCCTCCCGCACCGGCGGCACCCGGACGGCATCCCCGGCCACCAGGCGCTGTTCGGGGCTGGCGCGGCGGCCATTGACACGCACCTCGCCGCGCCGGATCAACCGGAAAATGCGGGTGCGCGGCACTCCCGGCAGCAGCCGCCCGAGGACGCGATCGAGCCGCTGGCCCTGCTCCTCGGCGCTCACCTGCACATGACGCACCGCCGAGCGTGCCGGTACCGCGGCGAGTGCGTCCGGACCCAGGTCGCGGATCGTGTGTCTCAAGTGTTTGTTTCCAGTACCGTTCGCAGTTATAATCAATACGTTGCCGCGCGCGCGGACCACCCAACTCGTCAAGGACCCGGGTCGGACCGCCGCGGCAGCAAGAGCGGCTAGTAGCCGCATGGTAGTTGGTCCTCGGAATCGAGGCCATCGTGCATGAGTCGGCCGATCCGGTCCGCGCTCGTCTGTCAGCTCCCGACGCAAGTTTGAGCCCACCAGCGCGCCGCCGGTCAGTAGATTTCCAGGTCTTCCAGGCTCGCCCTGATACGGGCGCGCCACGAGTCGGTATACGGACAAGATGACACATCAGACTCGCCGATCGAATATCAGGAACCCTGCTGCTCGCGGCGGCTCCGTGAACGCGCCCCCCCAAGCGCGCGTTCCGGTAACCGCGGCCTCTCATCCAATTTCGGCAGAGGCAAATGAAAAGAATGTTAGTCAACGCAACCCAGCCCGAAGAGCTGCGGGTTGCACTGGTGGATGGGCAGAAGCTCTATGACCTGAGCATCGAGATACCCT